>NZ_CAPS01000001.1 GCF_000333955.1 Rhodococcus sp. AW25M09 | reverse complement strand
CAGTCGATGCCGGCCCTTTGCATGCTTGGGGTCGAGACGTGATTGCCTTCGGGGCGTTGCCTCAGTCTGAATGGTGCAAGTCTGCCCACTACCTACGCACATTGTTCGCATGATCAAGCAGGACGCGAGAGGCTGCCTCACACTGAGTAGCTCTCTCACAAGTCGTACGCGACGGCGTCGCCGATGACGCAGATGGCGACTCTGTCGCCGGGCGTCAGAGCCGTGGTGCCGAAGCGACGTACGGTGATCCGCTGGGCCATGGCGGTGTCCGCGGTGTCGAGGCGGATCCCGAGCAGCATCTCCGATCCGAAGTACTGCACGTCGACGATGGTCCCCGATGCACCCATGCCGTCGGGTGCCACCTCGATTTGCTCTGGTCGCAACAGGATTCGGGCTGTGCCTTCGATGGCGTTGAAGGAGGGGGCGATGTCGACGTCGCCGAGGGCGCAGCGGGCACGGCCGTTCTCTATGTGGGCCGTCAAGATCACGGCGTCACCGATGAATTCCGCGGTGGTGACGTCCACAGGGCGGGAATAGACCTCACGAGGTGTACCGATCTGTGCGAGCCTGCCCGAGTTCATCACCGCAACCCGGTCGGCGAACGACAGGGCCTCGGGTTGATCGTGGGTGACGAGGATGGTGGTGATCGCGGCCTTGGCGAGGACGTCGGCGACGATCCGTCGGGTGTTCGCCCGCAAGCCGGCATCGAGTGCGGAGAACGGTTCGTCGAGCAGCATCAATTGAGGTTCACGCGCCAGCGCCCGCGCAAGGGCGACCCGTTGCTGCTGGCCGCCGGAAAGCTGGTCAGGTCGACGTGACGCGTAGGACGAATCCAGCGACACCATCTCGAGCAGTTCGGTAATCTTCGAGACGGTCCGGGCACGGCGTGGCAGGCCGAATCCGATGTTCGCGCCGACCGTGGCGTGTGGGAACAGTGCCCCGTCCTGGGCGACGTACCCGATGGACCTTCGGTGCGCAGGCGTCCAGCCGGTTCCCGCGACGACCTTCCCGGTCAGTGCGACGGTGCCTGCGTCGGGTCTGTCGAAACCCGCGATCAGACGCAGCAGCGTCGTCTTACCGCAACCGGACGGTCCGACGATGGCTGTGGTGGATCCAGCCTCGACAGCGAACTCAACTCGACGTAGCACCGTCACAGGACCGAACGACTTGTCCAGCCCATCCACCTCCAACGCGTATGTCATAGTCCTGCCGCCTTTTTCGACTGGGAGAAGAGAACGTAGGTCATGGGCAGCGACAGCACGATCATGATCAACGCGTACGGAGCAGCCCCCGAGTAGTCGATCTCGCTGCTCAGCGACCAGAACTGCATCGACAGCGTGCGGGTTCCGGTCGGTGCCAGCAGCAATGTTGCGGTCAACTCGTTCACGATCCCCAAGAACACCAACGCACCGCCCGCTGCGGTGGCCGGTGCAGCCAATCTGAGAGTCACCCGAAAGAAGCTCGACAGCGGTGACAGACCCAGTGACCGAGCCGCCTCGTCCAACCCGACGGGCGCTTGCGCGAGCCCGGCGCGCAGGTTGACCAATGCGCGTGGCAGGAAGAGCAATGCGTAGGCCGCGATCACGACGACAACTGTTTGATACAGCGGATTTGCGTACCGAATGGCGGTGGTGACGAACGCCAACGCAACGACGATGCCGGGCAACGAACTCGAGATGTAGGTACCGCCCTCGAGGACACGGCTGAACCGTCCGCGGTGGCGAATCGAGATCCACGCGACCGGGAACGCGAGTGCACACGTAATGACCGCACCGGCAATTCCGAACCCGAGCGTTTGCAGCAGCGCGGAAGAGACCTCGTCCCACTCCCACACCGCGCTGCCGCCGATGACAAGCCACCGCAGAACACTGGCGATCGGGACTCCGAGAGACAGTGCGATCAACATCCCCAGGAAGACGAGCGCGATCGGCGAGTACTGCCAACCGAGTTCTGCAGGCACGGCCGGGCGGGCTGCACCCGAGCCGATGCGGGCATACCTGGCACTGCCACGCACAACCGCTTCGATCACCAACAGCGTGAGGCACAGCAATACCAGCACCCCGGCGAGCATAGTGGCCGCAGCTCCGTTGAACGTCGATTGATACTGCTCGAAAATCGCTGTCGTGAAGGTGTCGAATCGGATGAAGACGAAGGCACCGTATTCGGCGAGTAGGTGCAACGCGACCAGAAGCGCTCCGCCGGCGATCGCCAGCCGCAACTGCGGCACCACGACGCGAAAGAACACTGCCCACGGTCCGATTCCGAGTCCTCGCGCCGATTCCTCGACCGCGGGGTCGAGCCTGCGAAGCGTCGCGGCAACGGGAATGTAGACGAGCGGAAAATACGAGAGCGTCGCAATCAGAACGCCGCCGCCCAGTCCGCCGAGGGAAGGGATCGCCGTCACCCACGAGTAGCTGTTCACGAACGCCGGGACAGCCAGCGGCGCGGCAAGCAATACCGCCCAACCCTTCGCTCCGAATACTCGTGTGCGCTCGACCAACCAAGCAGCCGCGACGCCGATTGCGACACAGATGGGCACCGTGATCACTACCAACATCACGGTGTTGGCCAACAATTCGCGGACCCGCGATCGGAACAGCAGCGCCGACGCGGTGGCCCAGCCGGTGTCCACGCTCTCCACGATCACGTACCCGAGCGGGATGAGCGAGATCGCCACGACAATCACTGCGGTGACAGCCAGAGGCAAGGGCATACGCGGCCGGCCTGCTGAGCGACGCAGCTTGTCGGCCGGCCCCCGTTGTTCTCGACCGTTCGTCGTTGGAATCAGAGCAAACCGGCTTCGGTCATGAGCTCGGTGACCTGCGGGCTGTTGAGCGTCGCCGGGTCCACCTGCGGTGCCTGCAGTTCGATCAGAGGAACCAGATCCGCGTTGGCCGGCACTGCGCTGCCCACCGAGTACTCGAACGACGTTCCGTCCCTGAGGATTTGCTGGCCTTTCGGTCCGGTGACGAACGCCAGGAACTTCTGTGCTGCATCTTGTTTCGCGCTGGATTGTAGGACGCCACCGCCGGAGACGCTGACGAAGGCACCGGGGTCTTCGTTCTTGAAGTAGTGCAGGGCGACGTTACTGCTGTTCTCGCCGGTCTTGGCCTGATCGCCGAACCAGTAGTAGTGGTAGATCACGCCGCCGGGGATCTCTCCGGCGTTGACGGCTTTCATCACCGTGCCGTTGCCGTTGTAGGCGCGGACGTTGTTCTTCATCCCCTCCAACCAGGTGCGTGTAGCGTCCTCGCCTTTCAACTCGAGCAGCGCACTGACTATGGCTTGGAAATCGGCTCCCGACGGCGATGCTGCCCAGCGGTCCTTCCAGGCGGGGTCCTGCAGGTCGAGGAGTGAGGCCGGGAGCTGATCGGGTGCCAGCATGTCCGTGTTGTAGGCGAACACGGTCGAGCGGGCGGCGATACCCGTCCACTTGCCGTTCGACGGGCGGTATTGGCTCGGAACCTGGGCCAGCACGGCCTGGTCGACGTCGGTGAACAGACCCGCGTTCTCGACGAGCGTCATCGCCGGAGAGTTCTCCGTGAGGAACACATCCGCTGGCGATCGGTCACCCTCCGCTACGAGTTGGTTGCCGAGTTCGGTATCGCTCCCTTGGCGCAGGTCGACCTCGATGCCGGTCTCCGCGGTGAACGCGTCGGCCCATTCTTTCGTCAGCGACTCGTGTTGGGCGTTGTAGACGGTGATCCGGTTGTCCCCGCCCGGGTCGGACTCAGCGCTCGAACACCCCGACACCGTCAACAGTGCTGCGGTCGCCAGTGCGAGGCCCGCCATCAGTTCGATCCGCTTGCTCATCGTCCGTCCTTCGCATTTACCGGACCACCTCCGGTCGTCCCCGCCGCCATGGTACTTAGAGGATTGGCAAACCTAATGCCCGGCCCTGCCCCGCTCCACGGTAGACGGGCGAGCACGAAGGTCGCAG
>NZ_CAPS01000002.1 GCF_000333955.1 Rhodococcus sp. AW25M09 | reverse complement strand
CGCACATGCCCGAGGGCTCCACCCTCGCCGACGCACTCAAGGAGACCACCAGTAAGTCGGCCGGTTATCGAACGCTCGAAAAGACATCGGCACAGATCGGGGCCTACATCGACGGGATCGAAGCGATGGAGCCCAGTCTCATGCGCGACCTCTGTACCGGACTCCGGGCCGACGAGGCGCAGACATCGTTCATGATGGGCCTCACCGGGGCGTCCGGAAGTAAAGCGACGGAAGCTGGTACAGACGCTATCTACGCGCGACTCCGGGAAGCCCGCGAGCCGGACATCATCGAGCCCGAGGGACCAACCTTCAGTGTCTCTATTTTCGGTTTTGGCGGTCCGCCGCGGGTCATCGCGGCGATGTTCATTGCGATGGTGCTGGTGCTGGCCGTAGCGCTGGCGCAGTACACATGGACTGAACTAGGGTCCTCTCGCACCGCCGCCTCGGCACCCGGCCCGGGGCTTTACGACCCCGGCCTCGGTAACGTCGCTTTGGTCGCGTTTCCGAGGGAGGGCGACGATCCCGCGACGGATCCGTTCACGGTGGACGACATCGGCTTCTCGGTCATCGCCGACCAGGACGATGAAGCTCCTGTCCTCAATCTTCAGGTCGACGCCAGTGCGAACCTCACCCAGGACGGACACGAGGGCGGCATCGTTCCAATCCGCATCATCTTTCACGCGCCACCAGCATCGGCGACGGCAGTTGAAGAGAACCCAGGGCTCCCACCGATCGAACTCAGCGCCAATGTGGAGGTCTTTCAGAGGAAGCCGGGCGACCCTCCGCAGACGGTCTATGCCCTTGAGGCCGACCGTGACGTGGAGAGGATCTGGGACCTGCCGACCAAAAAAGGGTGGTGGGTCTCGCCAGTAGTCGAGAACTCGGGGCCCATCCAGCCGTGGAAGTTCGGCGCCAACATGAAGGTCGGCTGGGCGCACGGAGACACCGTCGCAGAAGCCGGGACGGAACTGGGTATCCGAACGTATCTGCTTCCGTGTGGCCTCAGTGAACTTAAGATTGAAGCGAGTCTTCACATGCGTAACGCCCCGCTCATGGACAGTGCTATTCGTCGAATTAACGTCTCGGTCGACAAGAAGTGCGCGACCTGACGCTCGGAGCGAGCGGACAATCCGAGTTCTCTCGCCTGAACCGGAACCACTCACCCTGACCACCGACTACACGCCGGGCGGGTTGACGTGTAATCGGTGGTCGGGCTCGGCAGACCCACAGTGATCGTGCACCGACCCTGCCGTATCCGGGCGGGATGTACGGACGAGTGGCCGATCGAGCGATGTAGGTCCGCAGCTTCATAAGGGGATGAGGTCAGGTGTAAGGAACCCAGGCACCCATGCGGGCGTTGAAGGTCCATTCGATGCCCTCGAAGCTCACGGGGCTGTCGGGGTCGGCGGGGTCGAGCGGTTCGGCGAGGCCGGAGTCGATGGCCATGTCCATGTCGTCGGCGGGGATGGTGCGCACTTCCTCGGCCGCGGTGACGTCGACGACCGGTGCCGGCGGGGCTGGTGATGGTTCGGGGCGGGCGTCGACGTCGGCGTCGACGAACTCCTCGATGCCGGCGAGCGTGGCCGGCGGCGACGGCCGGTGCGCACACCGATCGTGGGTGCAACTGTCGAAGTCCGAGATGTCACGGACACGCGCCATGAGCGGCCGGAACCACTGGGTGTGCCAGGCGGTGAGGTCGTCCCGGTACTCGTCACCGCGGTAGTAGGCATCGGTCCATGCCGCCATCAGGGCGCTCAGTTCCTCGACGACGGGATCGTGGCGGTACCAGCACGGCGGGATCTTGGTGCCGAGCTCGTAGCGCTCGCGCAGCCACGTGGTCCAGTCGATCAGCTCCGACCACAGGGCCCGCGCCTGCTCGGCATCGAGGTAGCGCCAGGTGAACCGCGACGGCACCAATTCTTCCTGCTCTGCCCCCGGTGCGGTCACGATAGCGTCGTCCCGTCACTGACCTTGTCGAGCACCACCGCGCCGGACCGGACCTTGGTACAAGGCGCGGTGCCCGATGCCACGATCTCGTCGAACACCTTCTGCGAGCGCAGCACCGCGGCACGTGATGGTTTTTCGTCCCACACCGTCGGTAGATGCACCAGGATCGGCGGCGCGGTCCGGTAGATCAACAGACCCTGGTCGGGGTCCATCTGGCGGATCTGCGCCGGCGACATCACCGGTACCTCTCGCAGCGTCGGGCCGGACTGGGCGTTGCCGGAGGGCTGCCACTCGTATCGGTCGCCGAGCATCTTCGAGATCGCTTGCAGCTCGTCGCCTTTGAGGCCGGGAAGGATCAGGCGGGCGGGGGAGTTGTCGGCGAACATCTTGCCGGCGACCGCGCCCCAGCGGAGCTTGTTCTGCTCTTCGTTGTGGGCGTAGGCGTGGATGGTGATGCCGCGGCCGCCCGAGTCCGACATGAGATCCGGCAGTCCGGGAATCGGGGCGACGTTGTTGACTTCGTCGAGCTCGAATCGGATCGGGGGATCGAAGCGGCCACCGGGCAGGGACTGTGAGTGGCGGTCGGCTAGGTAGTGCACTTCGCTGGCCAGGGCTGCGATGAATGGTGCCGCAGAATTGTCTTTGCCCTTGGACACCAGATACAGCGTGTCCGTGCCGGATCGAATGAACTCGTCGATGTCGAACGACTCGCGCATCGGGACGTCGACGGCTCTAAGCAGTGCGGGGGAGGCGAGCGGGGCGAGGAGTCTGCTGGCCGCGCCGATCATGTCGTCGGAGGAGTCCGATCCGGAGTCGAGGATTTGGCCGAGTTCGGCTTCCCAGCCGGGCATCGTCCGCATGAGGATCTCGCGTGGTTCGCGGCCTTTACGCGAGTTCACCCACACGCGCAGCGTGGCCAGGTTCGCGCCGCTGATCGCGGCCGCGTGCAGGTAGCAGCGCAGCAGAACCACTGCTTTGTCTTCCCAGTAGCCGCCGTTCTTGGTGTCTCCCATAGGCATTGCCGACACCAAGCTCTGTGCGCGGCGGATGGCCACGTCCGGATCCTGGCATCCGGAGAGGATCGACCAGCGGATCGGGTCGGGCCATCCGGTGATGTTGTCCGGATCGAAGATCGATACTCGGCCGAGCGCGGCGCGGTGCTCGTACGTCGCCGAGATCAGGTCCACTTTCGTCGAGGTCACCAGCAGTGCACCGGGTGCGTCCATGCAGCGCTGATACGCCACGCGCCAGGTCTTGCCCGAGCCGGTGACGCCCTCGACGAGCATGCAGTCGTTCTGTTTGATGTAGACGACCCTGTCGGGGTCGACCATGTTGCGGCCCAACGCGATCGCGACCTCGCTCGCGTCCAGCTTCGAGGCCCGCGTGCCCTTCAACGAGGAACGGGTGGCGACGGCAGCGGTGCGGACACTCTTCTCGTCGATGCCTGCCCGGGCGAGCTCATGTCGGCCGGCGAAACCACGTTGCGCCTGACCGCGGTGGTGCTGCCAGTCGTCGATCTCGGAGCTGATCCACAGGGCCACGGCGGTATACAGCGCACCGAGCACCAGAATGCACACCCAGGTCACCCACGCCGGACCCGGCTGCGCGGTCGCCGGCCACGCGGCCGCGGGGTCCGACGGGTTCGTGGCCAACCCGCGGAAGATCGAGAACAGCTCACCGAAGCTGGTGGGCATCGCGATCACCGTGCCCGAGACCAGCGAGGAGACCATGCCGCCGCCGGCGACAGCGAACACCAGACCCACGATCAGAGCGGCACCGACCCAGACCTCGGACGGAACGAACGGATCGCTGGGCCTACGGGGAGGGGATTGCATCGCACTCATCGAACTGTCCTGTCGTCGGTAAAAGGGACACGGCGGGAGTAGCTTTCGAGCACGTGCAGCTCGGCGGCGAGACCGACGGCGCAGTCCGCGTCGGCGACCGGGTCGAGGGCGGCGAGGTTGGCTCGAAGTCGGGTGATCCGGATGTAGCGGGCCACCGCGGCGGCGTCGGTATCGGAGATCGGGGCGGGATGGGTGATCTCGTACCGCCCCTGGTCGGGGAGGTATGTCACGGTGGCCGGGCTCCGTTGGCCACTGCGCTCGGTGATCGAGCGGGCGAGGTCGTGCGCGAGGCGGTGCGCGAGGTCCGGTGCCCATTGTCCGAGCAGCAGTGTCGAGTTCGGCAGCGGGTCGGGCCGGGTCGAGAGCACGCGCACATCGACGCCGGCCTCCACTCCCACGCTGCCCTGCCACTGGATCGGCAGGGTGACCTCGTCGACGGCGGCACGCAGGTAGCCCGGTGCCGGTATCCGCGCTGTGCGGACGCCGGCGGTGTAGGCCGGGATGGTGGCGAGTGCGCAGGTGATCTCGCCGGGGGTGCCGGACACACAGACGTCGTCGTGTCCCTCGGCAGCGATGGTGACGGTGATCCCGGGGACACCGGCGTCGATGGCGGCGGCATGGCTGACGGCGAATCGTGTTGCGGCCGAAAGGGATACGAACCGCCTCTCCCCGCTCGCGCAGGTGTCGTCGTACCCGATCGGGGCCGGCGAGCTCACGTACACGTCGATGGTGCGGGAACGCCGGGCCGCTGACGGTGAGGGCGATGAGGTGCTCATGCTGGCTTGACTCCTTTGACGGCGGCGTCGGTGTCGGTGAGGGCGATCTCCTGCGGGGAGCGGACGTGTTCCATCAGGATCGGATCGGACGAGCCGATCTTGACCAGGCATTCGCCCTGTCCCAGGCCCATGATGATGTCGATGGACCCGGGCGGGAGGTGATACATCTCGGCTGTCTCGCGGGCGTCGTCGAAGCGTTCCTGCGCGAACAGGAACACGATTCCCGCTTCCTGCATCAGGGCACGGGCGGGGGAGTCGTGGGACATGTCGGAGGGGTGATGGAAGGCCGAGACGGTCGACAGGCCCAGTCCGCGGGAGAGTTTCATGTTCGACCGGAACACCGCGCCGGTCGATCCTTCGGCGACGTGCCAGCCTTCCTCGACGATGAGGATGGTCTGCTTGGACACCGACGAGCGTGCCGCGAGCAGGTTCGCCAGCCAGGTGTTGATCACGGTCATCACCACCCGCAGCGCAGGCCCTTCGGTCGGCAGCGCGGAGACGTCGAAGTGCGCGAACGGGTGCTCGAGCGCGGCGCGGACCTCCGGGGAGGTTTCTGCGTCGACGAGGCCCTTGAGGTCCCGGTCGACCAGACGCAGCAGGGCCAGGCCCGGCTCGTAGCCCCATTCGAGGGAGCGCTCGGACCAGCGGTCACCGAAGTACGTGCCGTCGTCGGTGGACGGCTCGACGAGGCGGCGGGCGAGATCCTTGAGTACCGGTGCGCGACCGGTGGCGGCGGCGTCGGCGTTGACCAGCTCCAACGCTCGGCCGACGGCGCTCTTCTCCGGGGTGGTCAGCGGGCGTTCCATCGTGTCGGCGAGGACGGCGAGCACGAGGGCTTCCTGACCGGCTGGGGTGACACCGTCGAGGCCGCCGGCGTGTTCACCGCCGGTGGTGATCGCCGGGTCGAGCAGGTTCAGTCTGGCGCCGCCGCCACCGGTTTTGAACCGGACCGATTCCACCTCGAGGGTGCGGGCGAAGACGGAGTACTCGCCTTCGCTGCCCTGGCGTTTCTTGTCGATGACCACCACCTGTCGGCCGAAGATGATCTGCCGCCACAGAAATGCGGTCTTGATCATCGAGGACTTGCCCTTGCCGATGTCCCCGACGACGCAGACGTTGATGTTGGAGATGTCGGTGCCGTAGAGCTCGAACGGATCGGTGATCACCAGATCCTGGGAGATCCGGTTCAGGCCGGTCACCGCTCCCTGGTGGCGGGCACTGCGGCGGCTGATGGCCAGGTTCAGCGCTTCGGACTGCCTGGTCGTGCTCCACGCGCCTTCGGAGCGGGGTTCGTACCAGCCGTAGCGGTCGAGGAGCGCGAACCGCCGAGGTGGCTTACGGCGGGCAATCCGCTTCGGGACCGCCTGCGCGGCCTCGAGGACGGCGTCGCCGAGTCGTTCGCGATCGCCGCCGAGCAACCGCGGGCGTACCGGTTGCTCGGTCGCGGCCGGTCGGGTGGACGGACGACGGGTGGTGTGTTGCGGCATCGAAATCTCCTGGGCTACTTGGTGTAGCGCGTCACGGCGAGACCGCGAGCGAAGGGCAGGGTGGTGAACAGGGCGACGTCGTGCGTGTCGTCCTGCCAGGTGATGGTTTTGATTGCCGATTCGTCGGCGGCTTCCTCCACGCGCATGCAGGCCCGCTCGAGGTCGTCTTCGTCGCGGCCGGTGACCGCGACCGCGAGGGAGTAGATGGTGCCGTGATGGCCCGAGCCCGGCATCAGATCGGTGCGTCGACGCCCGGACGCGGTGGCCATCACTTCGGCCGAGCCGTCGCCGGTGATGCCTTTGCGTGCGGCACTTTCCTGCGAGGCCCGGTCCTGGGTGAAGTCTTGGCTGGCCGCTTCCCGGGCGACGGCGTCGGGCACGAAATCGACTCGGACACTGACTGTTCGGATCGTCGGTGAGGGCGGGTTCTCGTCGTCGCCGATGTCGGGGGCGACCCCGGTCAGCAGCGGCGCAAGCCACAGCGGGCCCAGCGGAATGGGTTCGATACTCGCCGGCGGGAGGAACCCGACACGGGTGTGCCAGCGGCCGGACACCACCACCGAGTCGTGGCCACCGACGTAGGAGGGCCAGCAGTTCGACCACCGCGCCCCTTGGTGGCGATCGAGTGGGTTCGACGGGTCGACGAACGCGCGGATCAGCGCGCAGGTGCGCTGCTCACCGAGGACCTGGACGCGGCCCATGCCGGCGGCGACGAGTTTGCTCACAGCACGCATCGTCTCGTCGCGGATCACTTGGGCGACACCGCCTTCGAATCGGGCACCTTTCCCGCCTGCAGCCCGCGCGGCTTCGGCCTCGAAGTGGTCGGTCTGGGGGAATTTGAGCACCACGTACGCCCGGTGCTCTTCCGAGTGCGGCCGGATGGTGTCGATGAGGTCGCCGTAGGACTCCACCGGTGCCCGCAGACGCATGTCGCCGAGCTTTTCGACCTCCCGCTCGACCCAGTCCTCGTGCATGGTCAGATCCGCGGGAATGGAGCGGTGGATCAGCTGCACTCCGCGGATGAGCGAGGTCTTGCGGGCCATCGAGGCGCTGAACAGACCGAATTTCTCCGATGTCGTCGCCCAGGCCGCGTCGGTGCGCAGCCCCCCTGCCAGGCCCTGCACGGACAGTACGACCGTGTAATAGGCCCGCTCGCCGGGGTTGGCGGTGCGGACGATGAACATCTCGTCCAGGCCGGTGCCGGCGACGTCGAGCGGGGCGGTCCGCCCGAGCGGCACCGGGTACTCCCAGCCGGGGTCGAGCTCGGTGATCCCGTAGGCAGAGTCGTCGGCGTTGCGGTAGACGTGCTCCCCGCGCCGCATCCGCGACCAGTTCCGCAACCGGTGCAACTGCCGCGCCGCCAGGGAAGCGTCGCCGAATTCGTACGTCGAGGCGAACACCCCGACGTAGAACACGGCCACGAGCCCGACGGTCATCGCGCCGCCACCGGCCGCGAAGTAGTACACGATGCCGATGATCAGAGCGGCGGTCCAGGTGATGAGCACCGGTGCCGAGATCCCGGTCATGCCGCGGCGCGCGATCTCACCGCCCAGGATGGAGGTTCTCTGCTCGCTGTCGTGCTCGACGGTCTCGGTCGACATCGCTTACCCGCCTTCGGCTTCGGACGGTGCGGACTCGGCACTGGATTTGGCTTTGTTCATCGCCGCCGCTGCGGACTGCGCGGCGATCGGCACCGCCGCTGCCCCGGCCGAGGCGACCGTCGCGGCCGATCCCGTCGCGAGCTTTCCGCCGAGTCGGCCGGCCATTCCCATGGTCGAGCGCTTCGGTGTCGACGCCCCGCCCTTGTCGGCGCCGCCGCTGTGGGCGGCCGCGCTGGTGTGGCCGGGGGTGGAGTTGGTCGATGGCGTCGAATGCGTGGATCGGGTGGCCTTGTCGACGCCGTCGCCGGAGCGGGTCGAGCGCGGTGTGACGGTCGACCCGCCGCCACCACCTCCGCCGCTGCGGCTGCGGAACAGGGCCGAGCTGCCCACGCCTCCGATGACACCACCGGCGACGGAGCCACCGCCGCCGCCGAATCCTTCGGAGTCGGCTTTGGTCGGCAGGATCGGTGCCCACTTGAGCATCGCCCACGGTGCCAGGCCGACGACGACCATCGAGGCACCGACGAGCACGAGAGCGCCGAGCGAGGTGAGATCTCCCGAGCCGCCGCCGCCCGAGAGCAGAGCGTTGTTGGCCCCGGCGAGCACGATCGCGATGAGCAGGAACAGCATCGGCTTGCTGAGCACGATGCCGACGAACGTGAACAGTGGCCGCAGAGCTTTGGTCCGCCACGTCGGGTGCACCCACATGCCGTAGCCGATTCCGGCGACGCACGCGGTCAGCGGAAGCCCGATCTGGTGCATGAGCAGCCCCAGGTAGACCGACATCGCGCCGAGCAGCAGGATGCCGAAGAAGACCAGGCCGACGATCGAGCCGCCGACGACGGTGTCCTTGTTCAGCGTGCCCATCGTGGCGTAGATGTTCTGCACCATCTCGGTGATCGTGGAGCCGCTGAAACTGGCAATGCCCTCGGTGAGCACTGACGCGAACTCGATCACCAGTTGGGCCAGGGCGAGGGAGAACAGCATCATCACCACCCCGGCGGGCATGTAGCCGAAGACGTTGGCCACCAGCTCCGACGGTGAGCCCTTGTGCCGTGATCGCATGATCGCCAGCAGGACCGCCAGCGACATGACCATGATTCCCAGACCCGTCGATCCGGCGTAATAGGTCACGAACCATTGCTGGGTGGGATCGAAGTCGCCGGTCGAGGTCAACCCACGGAGCACGGCGTCGGTGAGGGAGAGGGCCCCGCTCTTGGTGGCGTTGACCCAGTCGTCGATGACGGTGGTCGGATCGGTGACGAAGTCGACGACGTCGTTCGCGGCCCCCGAGATCCAGGAGAATGCCTGCAGGTAGGCCTTGCCGAGCTTGTACTGCGGGGTGGCCGCGATGACTTTGCCGAGGGTGTCGTCCAGGCGTTCGGTGAACGAGGTGTTCTTGTCGATCCAGTTTGCGGTGCCGGCGAACAATCGTCCGATCGAGAGGTTCCAGTCCTGGCAGCGGCTCGCATCTGCCCGTTCGGCTTTCGAGCAGTCGACGAAGAAGGCGTGCATGCAGTACTGGTCGCCCGAGCCCTGCGAGCAGGGGTCCGACCAGGCGGCGTCGGGCACCTTGTCGGCACCGGGCAGTGCCTTGATCGCGGTCAGCGAGTCCGCGTCCGGGCTCTGCGCCCAG
Organism: Rhodococcus sp. AW25M09; assembly: GCF_000333955.1. Classification (GTDB taxonomy): domain Bacteria; phylum Actinomycetota; class Actinomycetes; order Mycobacteriales; family Mycobacteriaceae; genus Rhodococcoides. The sequence continues at coordinate 38,523 of NZ_CAPS01000002.1, read as the reverse complement.
GCGAAGCCCCACGTTCCCCATTCCTTGGTGCCCCACCGGGCGAGGTCCTCGGCGCAGGTTCCGGTCGGTGGGTGAAAGCTGGTGTCCCCGGCCGGGAATACGGTCGGCAGAGCGTCGGCGGGTGGTTCGGTCCCGTCGGCGACGGCCTGACGGGTGATCTCGGCAGTGGCCTGGGCCTGCGGGTCGGAGCCGACTGCGCTCGCATCGCCGAGCATGACGGCTTTGTTCTCGTCCGATGCCGTCCAGTACAGGAGCCGGTTTTCGTTCGTGAGTGCTTGGGAGATATAGGTTCCCAGGTCGCCGCCGTGGTCTGCGCAGTTCCCCGTGAACCAGGGCCCGCTCCGAAATTCCTCGGTGCCGCCGATGAATTTCTTGAGATCGTCCGGGAAGTGCGCGGGCAGCCTCGATGCCGGTTGTTGGGCGGTGACCGCACCCGGTGCGGGGGCGGGAACGGCGGAAGGCTGGGCGAGCGCAACAGCGGGTGATCCGAACAGTGCCACCAGTGCGGCGGTGACCGCGATGAGAACGAGACGGCGAATCATGTTCTCTCCTAGTCGATGTAGAAGGTGTAGTACCCTGCGGTCAGTTGACCGCCGAGCGCGGAATCAGCGGCCGGGTAGGAGGCGTCCTCCGGTCGCGGGCCCTGGCGGTAGGACCAGTCCTTGGCCTTCCAGTCCCCGTCCTGCCAGATCAACGAGATGTCGGTGGTCGCCCACAGAGTGCTCACAGCGACGGTGCCGGTGTTGTTGATGTCGGACTGGGTGGTGGTCATCGACCACACCGAGATCTGCGCGGCGTCGGCGGAGAACGAGGACACGTGCACCGCGGCCGGCAGGGTGTTCATCACGTCGCTGCTCTCGTCCCGGTTGCTGCCGAGTTCGATCTCGCGGGCCAGTTCGGCACCGGGGTCGGCGGCGATCATCGTCGAGCGGACATCGTTCATGTCGATGCGGCCCTGGCTGGCCTGATCGAACGCCTGGAGCACGTTCACCGCGGCCGTCGATGCGCCTTGGGTGTCGCGGGTGTATCCGCTGGGGACACCGTTGTTCACCGTCGTGGGCCCGTGTACTGCGCGGATGGCATCGCTGCCGCCGGTCTCGTCGGAGCCGCCCGACAGACCGACCACGATCACCGAGACGACGGCGACGATCGCCAGTGCGATGGCACCGAGGACGATCCAACGCTTGGACCCGGACTTGCTGTCGGAGTGCTGATCACCGGAGACAGTGCCGGTGTTGGGGGAGCTGGGGGGTTCGGAACCGACATTGCGGTAGTCGATGGCCATGATGAGTGCTCAATTCTGCGGACAGTGCCGCGTCGGGGCAAAGAAAATGGAGGGTAGAGCCGGGTCGGCTACGCGCCGGGCTGGACGAGGAGCAGGACCGCGCCGACGATCGGAGAGACAGCGGCCACACCGCCCAAGATGATGAGGGAGAGCTTGAGATCCTCGCCCGCTTCGCTCAGATCGCTGGACATGTTGCGTTTACGCGCCTTCCGGGAGCTGAGGAACGAGGTCAGCACCCACAGGCCGGCGAGGGCGATGCTGGCTCCCCAGATCGCCGCGAGCAGGCGCTTCCACGTCTGGTTCAGAGCGGGCCCGAACAATCCGATATCCGGGTTGACCCCGTCGAACGGGTTGACCGCCTGAGCGGAGGCGACTCCGCCGGCCAGGACGGTCAGCGCGGCGGTGAGGGCGAGGACGCCGAGCACACGACGAGCTCGGCGTGCGGTGCGGGTCGTGGGTATGGTGACGGATTCTGTGTCCATCGGGGGTTCCTTTCCGAAACATGGTGTTCTGCAGTGCCAGCGGATAGATGAGGCGGAGCTATTTGTCTTGAATGCGGCTCACCTCCCAGCCGCCGGGGCCGCGCCGCAGGATCATCGCGACGACCCTCTCGCTCACCGGCACACCGTCGATGCGTTGGGTGACGCGGTAGGAGCGGTAGGCCGTCGAATCGGTCTGCGGGGGAACGGGTTCGTCGTCGGCGACGAGGTCGGGGGTCAGGACCGCGCCGTCGGCGGCCCAGTCCAGCCACTGCGCACCGGGACTCGATTGCGCTGTGGTGGAGGTGATCTCGCGCGCGTACTCGGAGGTGAGCAGCGGTGCGGTGCGGGCTGCGGCATCGTTGGGTCCGGCGTCGACGGCGGTGTTCCAGGTGAACCAGACCGTCAACGCCGCGGTGGCCACCGAGTCCGGATCCTGCCGGTCCACCCCTGCAGCGATGTCGGGCAGCGTGGTCGCGGCCGGAGGCGGGGTACGGGTGGGATCGCTGCCGCTCGGTGGAGGCGTACCCGGTGTCCACTGCTGCGCCGGGATCGACGGGACGTCACTGCCGTTGTCGGTGCTTTCATCACCGCAGGCAGTGAGAATTGTTGCAGCGGTCAGGATTATGGCCACGGCGGTACGTCTGTTGGTTTTCATCCGAATCTCCGTGCTGTCAGTCCACTCGCGGGCGGGGTCCAGTCCGATACCTTCACCACGTCGCCGGACTGCGGGGCCTCGACGACCTTGTTTCCGCCGAGCCAGATGAAGATGTGGCCCGAGTGGGGTTGGATGATGTCGCCGGGTGCGAGCTCGCCGGGGGTGGCGATCACGCGGCCGCGGCTGTCGGCGATCTGCGCCGAATCCTGGTGGGGGAGCACGATCGCGCCGCCGGAGGCTTGTGCGACGGCGTAGAGGACCAGTCCGGAGCAGTCGAAGCCGACCTTGTCGAAGTCGCCGATCATGTCCGCGCGGCCGCCGCCGTCGCTGACCCCGCGGGTGGGACCGTTGCGGTCGCCTCCGCCCCAGGCGTAGGTGGTGCCGAGCCAGCGCATCGCGGCCGCGACGACGTTCTGCCCGAAGGGGCCACCGGGGACGATGCCCGGTGTGGCCTGGGGGACGGCGACGGAGAACGCTTCTGCTGCGCGGCGGGGAATCTTTGCGACGTAGTCGAGGGTTTCGGCGTTCTGGCACACCCGGCCCTGCGAGAGGGTCGCGCCGGGGCCGCAGTTGTACATCGACAGGTACAGCTCGGTCAGGTCGCCGCTGACCTTGCCGGCGGCGAGGGAGTCCTTGGCGATGCCGGCCAGCTCGCAGTCGTAGGCGGCTTGGCTCATCACCGCGTCGGCGATGCTGCGGGTGTCCTTGCGGCCGTCTCCATCACCGTCGACGCCTTTCGCCGCCCACGTGGCAGGCATGAACTGTGCCGGTCCGTCCGCGCCCGATCCTGCGTTGTGGGCGTTGACGTCGAAGCCGCCCTCTTGTTCGAGCTGCGCGGCGACGACCGGAGCAGTGACCTCAGCGCACACGGTGCCGGCCTTGACGATCCACGGCTCGAAGTCCGCCGGCACCGACCCCGGTCGCAGCCCGGTCGACCCGGCCGGGACTCCGCAGCCGGGTTTGATCGCGGCGGCGAGTTTCACCGATCGACTCGATACACCGCTGGTGCTGGTGGTCGGGATCGCGGCGGAGGTGCCGGCCGGTCCCGCCGCGAGAACGTCCGCGCTCGCGGTTGGGGCGGTGGCACCGGCGGCGGCGAGCCAGGCCACGGGATCGACCGGGCTCGATCCGGACGCGAGACGAGTCCCGGGCCAGACCTCGAAATGCAGGTGCGGCCCGGTGGACTGTCCGGCGTTGCCGACGGCACCGATCGGGTCACCGGCTTTGACGGTCTGGCCAGCGGTGACCCCGACGCCGTCGTCGTTCATGTGGCCGTAGACCGTCGAGAGCGACTGTCCGTCGACGGTGGTGTCGATGATGATCCAGTTGCCGAACCCGCTGGCGTGTTCGGCCTTGACGACCGTGCCGTCGGTCGCCGCGTAGATCGGGGTCCCGATTGGGGCGGAATAGTCCTGGCCCTGGTGTCCCTCGGCCTCGCCGGTCACCGGGTTCGTGCGGGCACCGAAACCGCTCGTGGCTTGGTATGTGCCCTCACTCAGCGGCATCACCACCGTGCCCGAGTGCGGAGCCACCACGGCCGCGCCGGCAGGCAGGCACGTGCCTTCGTCGACCGGCGGTGTGCGATCGCCCGAGAGGACACCGAACATGCCGATCGCAGCGACGGCGGCGATCAGCAACAGGCTCAGTGCGCCCGCACTGCCCTTGGTGCCCTGCTGTGATGCTGCCATCGGTGCATGTCCTCACGAATCGAAAAGATGATCAGTGCCCGCCCGGACACCTGTGGTGGTACGCGTAGTTCGTTTGTGGTGCTGTAGTTTTCGGCTGCTCTGCGTCATGCCCGCCCGGCTGCAGAGCCCGATCGGTGGCCGCCGGTCAGCCCCCGATCTTCTGGGTGAAGAAGTCGATGAGCCATTGCAGTGCGCTGCGGCCGGTGGAGTCGACCTTGAAGTCGCCATAGGACTGGTGCGCACCGGAGGCGAAGAACGTCGCGGCGTCGATACCGGCACCGACCAGCTCGGCGGCATCGCCTGCACTCGGTGACGAGGCCAGTGAGATGAGACTGCCTGCCAGACCGGCGAAATCGCCGGTGGAGGCTTGCTGGCCGATCGCGGCGGACTGTCCGGTGACCTGGGTCTGCGCGCCGAGCTGGTCGGGGCTGGTCTTGGAGGATCCGGTGAGCACTCCGACCGCGACCGAGGCGAGGTCGAGCCCGATGGGTAGCAGTTCGGCGGCGGCCGCGAGGTTGCCGGTTTCGAGGATCTTCCACGCGACTTCCTGGATCGCGCCGACATCGTTGGCCAGGCGGATCACGTCGACGTTGCCGAGCAAGCTCAGCACCAGGGAGGCGATCTGCGCCGATCCGCTGGGGTCGGGGATCATCGCCACCAATGCTGCGAGGGTGTGCAGGTCCACTCCTGCGGCCATTTTCACGATCGGTTCGAACTGGTTGTTGAGGTCCCCGGCGATCTTGTGCGATCCCGCGACGTCGAGTGCGGCGACCTTCTGCGGCAGCGCGATCAGGTTGTCGACGATGCCTTGGTAGTCCAGGCTCGTGAAGCCGGTCGCGACGTTGACGACCTGGTTGACCACGGTCTTCGGCTTGAGCAGCGAGAGCACCTGCGTTGCCGAGGTCAGCGCGTCCGGGGACACGGACTGCAGCGGTGCGACCTGCCCGCTGAGCGTTGCGGCCGTATCGGTCAGGCCTGCGGTGGTGCCGGTGCCGCCCAGCACCGATGATGCGGTGTCGGCGATCGAGGTCGCGGTGCTGAGCACTGCGGGAATGTCGATCTGGTCGAGTGCGTCGAGAACCGTGGACGTCTTCGCTTCCGGGGATCCTTCCGGTGCGGTGTCGAGGGTCGAGCGGATGCCGGGGTTCGCGGCGATCACCGATTGCACGTCGGCGACCGGTTCGAGGGTGTTGAGCAGCGATGTCGCCGAGGCCCCGACGCTGGCGACCTGTGACTGAGTGCGGTTGGTTCCCACCGAGTCGGGCAGGGTGGCCACCCGCTCCCCGAGAGTCGATGCGGTGTTCGCGGCGCCCGCCAGATCGACGCGGGAGAAGTCAGAGACCAGCGACGACGAGAAATCGCTGACCCCTCCGGCCTGTGTCGGCGTCGTGCCGGGCTGTGTCTCGGCACCGGTGACGCCGCCCTGCGCGGTCGTCGACGGAACCGCGGTATTCGACGCTGCTGGGGTCGACCCGGTTCCGGCCTGTTCGCCCGGGTCGACGGGCTTGTTCGCCAGGACCTTGCCCAGGCCCGCGAGCAGACCGTCCTTGCCGGCGTTCGTCGAGCAGTACAGGTCCGTGGGATTGCAGAGCTGCCTGACCACCGGGGCGAGAGAGCCGAAGCCTTCGGGCCGGACCCCGCCGATGCCCTGACCGTCGATCTTCGGCCCGACGACGGTGCCGCCGGCGGTGCCCTGGTGCGGATCGGCGACCAGACCGACGCCGAGAATCCGGGCCGCGGGAACGACGCCGCGACCGTTGCCGATCTCGGCGGCGATGTCGCCGGCGGCGTCCGCGCCTTGGGAGTAGCCCGAGAGCAGGAACTTCGACGTCGCGCATGCCGAGGTGAGGATGTTGTTGATGGCGCTCTTGCCGGTTTCCTTGCTGTCGGCGTAGGTGCGGCCCTTGTCGAACGCCGACGCCGCGTACGCCGGGTAGTAGACCTCGATATCGTTGCCGTACTTCTGTTTCAGGGCGTTGCCGACGGTGGCGAGCATCCCGACCGGGGCGGTCGGGTTCGCGGCGGCGTTGGTCTCCCACGTTCCCGGGGCCATGATCGCGACGTACTTCGCGCACGAGGTCGCCGCCGTCGCTGCCGGTGCGGCGTGTGCGGGGACGGTGCCCGCGGCCAGGACCACCGCGGAGACGACGACGGTCAGCGCCGACAGTGTCCGGCGTTGTCGTCGCCGCGGGGTGGTGTGCGTTCTCTGGCCGGTCATGGTGTTTCTCCTCGTGTGCGTCGAGCGGGGTGGGGACGGGTCAGGCTCCGCGACGGTCGCGGCTGCGCCGCTCCCACTGCGAGAGCTGTGGGGGTGGTGCGCTGTCGGGCTGGCGGTTCACCGGCTGCGGGGAATACGGATCGGTGAATTGGTAGGCGACGCCGGCTCGTGCCGCGGCGATGTTGTCGGCGACCAGGGCGGTGACGTTGGTGTAGGCCTCGATCGTGGCGGGCGGGAGGCCCCTGTAGACGATCCGATCGCCGCGGGCGAGAGCTGATTCGTACGGGGCCTGAATGAAATTGCTTTCCTGGACACCGAGATTGCGCAGGTCCTCGAAGACCGCCGACGCCAACTGCGGGTTGGAATCCGGTGTTGCACAGGTCACGACGATCGTCGACGCCAGCAAGTGTCCGTAGCCGCGGGCGATGATGCCCTCGAGCATCTGATAGACCTGCCGGGCGATGTCGAGGCGTAGCGGGAGCGGAACGACCAGGGCATCGGAATGCTGCACGGCCCACTGCCAGCTCTCGGCCAAGGGATTGGCGGCGGTGTCGATGACGATCAGGTCCCGGTGTCGGCGCAGCACTGCCATCACCGCGGCGCATTCGTCCCACCCCAGGTTGCGCTCACGGTCGGCCGAATTATCTGCTGCGAGAATGTCTTCCATCGTCGGTTGACGCCGCAGGAACGCAGTGAGCGATCCCGACACCGCCGACGAGGACGCCAGCTCGTGTGCATGGTCGAGCAGATCCCACACCGTGAGCTCCGGATCGGTGGTGCGGGCGGCGCGATCGCCGAGACTGCCGAGTGATTCGCTCGCGTCGAAGACCGTCACCCCGTGGCCACGGTGCTTGCCGAACGTCGAACCGAGCATCACCGATGTCGGAGTTTTGCCCGCTCCGCCCTTCGGATTGATGACCGAGACCACCGAGCATCCAGGAAGTGGCTGCTGCACAACGCGAATCGACTGACGCAGTCTGACTTCGGCCGATGTGGGCTTGGGCTTGAGATGAGTTCCCAGGGCGGCGTTGATCCGGCCCCGCAGGCCTGCTTCGGCGGGCTCGGCGGTCGGGTCTTCTTCCTGGCGGTCGAACAGTCGTGCGCGGTAGAACGCTGAGGGGTCGACATCGGGTGTCTCGACCGCGGCCAGTGCGTCCTGCCCGACCCCGTACGGGTCCGGTGCGGTGTCGTCGGCCGACTCCTCTACAGGCTGTTCGTCCGGTTCGGATTCGGGTCGGCGCAGGCGCTGAGCGCGGAGGTTGACGGTGTCCTCGGCTTCGTAGCCCGCGACGGGGTTGTCGTCGTCCGGGCGCGGGTGCTGTTCGGCCATCAGCCGACCTCCGCTTGATCGTCGACGAGCAGATCGGAGAGCCGGATGGCCTGCCACGGACGGTGCCCGGGAACCTCGCACCACACGGTGGCCGGGTTCTCGTCGTCGATGTCGAGGCGTTCGAGGTGCACTCCGTATCGCGCGGCGAGAGCGGCGAGCCGCGCGCCGTCGAGGTGCGGGTTGGAGATATGCAGTATCAGCCGGATCGCGGGGGCGTCGAGCTCTTCGCGTAGCTTGCCGGCGAGAAAGGCTGCCTTGCCGGCCGCCGAGTCGTCGGCCGAGGTCTGATCGCCCTGCCGGAACACCGCGTCCTTAGCGTGAAATGTTCCGTACCAGGCTGTTTCGTCACCGTCGCCGACCACGGCGAAGCTGCCGCGCTCATCGCCTGCGGCGTAGAGCTCGACCAGTGGTGCGGCCGACGCCGCAGAGGCGACCGCGTCGGTGACCTGCTCGGCTTCGTTGGCGCGCAATCCGTCGTAGTCGAGGTCGAGCTGCTTGTAGAGCTCTCGTTTGATCTTTTGCCACATCGACCAGTCGGTCAGCCCCGATTTTTCGGCCCAGGCGCGGATCTCGCTCGCGGTCGACGCCTCGAGGGTCTCGCGTGCCTGTCGTACTGCGGTGGCGGCCTCGGCCCATTCGCTCGCTGCATCGCTCATGTCCTGGCGTTCCTTTCGTGGTGGCTGTTCGCCGCGGTGCTGCGGCGATCTCGCGCTGTGGCGGCGGTGGGTGATCACGCTTGCTCGATGGCGGCGATGACGTAGCGACCGTCGACCTGATCGGTGGTGATCCGCTGGCGGTACTGCGTCCCAGGCCCGTTCGGGCCACTCTCGGTCAGGGTGAGGGTGTAGGAACCGGTGCGCAGCGGGTCGATATCGAGGCAGTAGGTGGTGCCGGCCGGCGCGGTGGCGATACCTGCGTCGAGGTTCGCTTCGACGGTGAACGGGGCACTCGCCGGGGCGTTCGGTGAGACCAGAGCGTGCGCGGCCGCGCCCGATCTCTGGACGTAGTAGGCGTGCTCGAACGCGGCAATGACCCCGGGGCCGCTGTTCTGATCACCGGTCGGCATTGAGCAATCCGGCCCGGCGGCAACAGTTGTCGGCGCGACCGAGGAAGAGACGGTCGTATCGGTGGCTGTCGTGTCCGGCTCGGAGTCGCCACCGCTGAACAACACAGCGGCGGCGACCGCCACGGACACCACAGCAGCCCCGGCTGCCGCGACCGCGCGTCGGCGCGATCGCGGCACACGGGGAGAGCTCGACGGCACCCCTGATCGTGCTGGACCGGTGGCACTGGCAATCGGAGATGTCGTCGAACGGCGAATCATTTGGATATGTCCTTCCTGGCTGGTTCAACTAGCTGGCTGTAGGGCGATTCAGGCGGGTGCGAACGCCGCCTGTAAGCCGCCGAGAGCGGCAGTGGCCTGATCGACCAGAGGAGCTGCAGCCGCCTGCACCGTCTCGACGGTCTGCGCCACCTGCGGCTGTTCGAGGGCCTTCGAGGTGAAGCCCTGCACTGCCGAGGCCGCCGGTGCGGTCCACACCGACGCATCGCTGACGGCCTTGTCGACGATCGGAGCCGCGTTCTGAACGGCTGTGTCGGCCGCCGCGAGCACCTGGCGGCCGTTCGGGTCGGACGCGAGAGTGTCGCGAACCTGCCCGACGGGTCCGGGGAGATCGACGGTTGCGGCAGGAGGGATCGTCGGGACGCTGTCGGCCGCCGGGGGAACAACCGCCGGGGCAGGGGCCGGCTCTTCGATGATCTGCTGCTCGCCGCCGAGAACGGTGGCACAGAGGATGCCGCCGATGACAGCGCCAGCACCGGTCAGGCCCAGCACGATCGGTGCCGACAGTGTTGCGCCGACGCCGGCTCCCGCGAGTGCTGCCGCTCCAGGGATGAAGACCCAACCCACTGGTCCTCCCCAGACGACAGCACCGGTGCCTGTGGAGGCGGCGACACCGAGTCCGCCGCCGATAGCGGCTGCGGTTCCGGTGATCACCGCGGCCGGGACCACCGATGCCGCGAGACCGGTCGCTCCGCCTGCGATGACGCCGGTCGCGGTACCCGCTGCGATGCGGTCGGCACGGGGAGAATCGGCGAACCCGTTGTCCACGAGCCAGTTTCCGCCATCCGCCTGCACAGCCTGCAACGTGTTGTTGATTCGAGTGAGCAGATTCTGGTCGACGATCTTGGTATCGACCGGCACCAACGTGCCGCCGGCGATGAACGTTCCGGGCGGTGCCTCGATCGGTGCAATGACCCTGCGCTGCACCGTCGGGACCGGCGGCGGGGGCGGCGGAGTCGCCTGCAACGCCGGGGGAGCGTCGCTCGGAGCGGCCTGCGGCGCGGGAGTGGGCTCGTAGTAGGTGTTCTGGTAATTCGAGGACTGCTGATTACCGGCCAGGTAGTCGTCGTAGCTACGTGACGGGGTTTGCTGCACCCGAGGTGAGGGCTGGTAGCCGTCCAAATACACGCGCGGTTCCGGCGCTGGAGGCGGCAGGGTGGCCGGTGCCGTCTGCGGTGTGCTCGTGACCCCCGGTTGTGATCCTCGAGGACTGGTCACTCCCGGCTGCGATGGTGCAGCCTGAGCAGGAGCGGCCTGCATGGTCAGGCCGGCGATCGTCACCGCGGCCACGGCGGGCAGCGATGTGATCACCCGCCCTCGCTTCTTTGATGAGCGGTGGTGTCCTGTGTCCTGTGGTGCTGGCATTGGTGTCGATCCCTTCCTGGTGCGACCCGGCGATCGGGTCGTGCTGGTGAATGCGATTGCGGAGCAACCGTTCTGGCGACAATTGGTTTTAGGTAAGTCGGTCGACAGAAGTGGATGGGTGCGTGCGATCCATAGGTTGTGGGCCAGTCGCACGCACCCATCACGTGCTAGAGGCTCAGAGCCAGCCGAAGGCAACCGACCAAAACCATGGCTGCTGGAAAATCCACATCGGGTATCGGAATCCTTTCTGTGCGAACGGGTGTGAGTCCGAGGTGTGATGTCCCGGCGGGGCCGCGCAGCGCTGAACATGATGAAATGCGCTCACTGCGCGACCCTCGCGCCGGTCCACCGGTCCACCGGTCGAGCTGCAGGGCGCGCGGGGGAGCTCCTGCAGCGCACGAGTGGGACTATCAGCGACAGCCCACTCGGGTCGGGTTGCAGTCCGAACTGCCAGGCCTACGGCTTGCGGGTAAGAATGGACCGCTCATTACAGGAACTGGATGGACCCCACTCGGCTAGCAGGGCTCCGTCGTCACCGATGTATTGGTGGCGACCGGAATGCTCGTGGTCGAGCGAGCACGCAATCAAGTCACCATGTGTCCGATTTACGACGATTGATGCGCAGAACTGATTCAGTGAGAGGAGATTTGGTGCTATTGCATCCCGTGCGGCACTCACTTCGATTTGCCCCCGTAACCGAGGCGAAAGCGGCGATGTCGGGTGAATGCACCTGCCGTCGCACCCCGTCCGTGATGGCCCAACGCTGAACTTCGAGCGTGGTAAATGCTGGTTTCAGTCGTCGACGGCAACTGCGATGCGGCAAGGGCGAGCGACGCGAACATGTAGAACTCCCGACAGGAATGATCGGACGGACCCTGTGAACAGACCGACCTGATGTCCCGCGCTACAAGCAGTGCCGAGATAGACAAGCACCGAGGATTCCCTTTTGGGCGCGCATCAGGACTGTAGAACAGGTTAGGTGCACCGCGCAATCGGTTCAGCTTCGCGGAACTCGACTCGTATTGGCGCATGAGTGCAACAATAGCGCGCAACTATAAAACGCACAAGAGTTCATGGGCATCGTCGATCGAGGAAGATGGGACTGTCTTGAAGGGTCGACAGGGAGTTGGGATAGTGCCGCGAAGCGGAGTTCGTGGGTTTCGCGCCGACCGGTTGCGGGAGCTACGGGTACGTGCGGGGTTCAGTGCTGACGACCTCGCGGCGAAAGTGGGCGCGACCAGACAGGCAGTATCGACCTGGGAGACGGGGCGCTCAACGCCACCGCCTGCGACGCTTGGTCGGATCGCGAACGCCCTGCATACGTCGGTCGCGGCGCTGGTTCCGATCCCGGAGTCTCAGCTCAAATTGTCCGACTTGAGGGTGCACGCCGCGCTGTCCCAGGGTGACGCTGCGCAGCTGCTCGGGATGTCGACCACCGTTCTCGCCGACATCGAACGTGGGCGCAAGCCCGAGAACGAGGAGCGCATCGAGTCGTTTTCCAAAGCGTATGGCGTATCGACTCGGACGGTGGCGGCTGCGTGGAGTCGAACGCGTGATGCCCGCACGACACGCGCGCGGTCCTTGTAGACAACGCAACTATTAAACGCACTTCCAGCGTTCGCGCGTCAACTGCACTCAGTCCGCAATGGGCTGTGTGGATCCGTATGGATCCGCGAACTTATTTACTCCTCGGACAATTCGGTCAGAGTGACGAGTGCGGCCGTAGTGTGCTGATTGAGCGAGACTAATACCGCGTCGATCGTCATCGGTTTCCAATTTCCGTCGAGAGTTCGGAAGCGAAGCACACCGTGGGTGCGTTCGCGTGCGAGTGCGTTCGACATTCGTTTCGCAATTGGAACGTCGTCCGGATGAATCGCCGGTACCGGTTCGTCAGGAAGGTTTTCCCAGCAGATATTCGGTGCGGGGTCAGAGTTGTACCAGCGCAACAAGTTGAGTGTTCTGAGGTTGACCAGTGCGCGGTACTCGCCCTCCTTGGTCGAAGCCTCCAGAACGCGATGTTCGAGAATCGTAGGTGGGGGAGCGATATTGATGTCCCCTGCGGGGCCGATGTCGTGGGTGATACCCCTCAAGATAACTTCGGTGCCCGAAACCCCGTCTTCGGCAATCATCCGGCACGAGAAGTGCGCTGCTCGAAGTTCACCGTCGTCCCGCCTCACGGTCCAAACCGCCTGATGAGTGGTGCCCGGGGCTGATTGCACGATCTTGGCCATCGCTTCGCTCTCGTCGCGGTTGGTGACCAGTCGGGTGAACGCTCCGGCGAGTGCACGCTGGGTCTCTCGCTCGTCTTGCGGAACGCGGTAAAGGTCGAGTAGATCGCCGCTCCCGCTTGCCGTGCTCTTGGTGAGGTTGAACTGCCACGCCCCAGCGGCGTCTCGTCGAGGTGGAGTCTCGTCGCGCTGGCCGAGCCACACCCACACACCATGTGTGCGACCCGCGAAGGTTCGCAGTGGTTCGGCCAGTACCCGCCTGTAGCGGTCTTTGCACAGCCGATCCACCACGGCTCCTGTGGAAAGCGCCTCCGCTACCGCGGTCAGTGCCTCGTTGCGGCTGCCAGAGCTGCGGAGAACATTACGAGGTGAGACAAAGGACTTGGGCGAAGACCCAACTCCGATGACCGACGGCTCTTCGTCTCCGAACGTCTCTATCAGGATCCAGCTATTCGACATAGTTGACCGACCCCCGCAGGTCTGTTGAGTGGATTGTCTATAGGTTTCGGATTGTCAGAGTCGCCGCAGTGCTTGGAGCGCAGGCAGTAGATGTTGGTAATGAGGTCCGAGCACGCGCGCGGTCACGTCGACGAGGCGTGCGTCGTTGCCCACCGTCACCTGTGATTTTCCCTTCCACGCACCCGCAATGATCTTTTGGGCGGCCACTTTAGGGGTGGTTCGGGCTATGCGGCTGTCGAAAAAATCGGCAGTCCGCGCACGATCGACGCCGGGTGCGGCCCTCGCGGTCCGTGCGATTGACGTTTTGAGTCCACCAGGGATCACACATGTCGCACGCGCGGTCCGTGACGCTAGGCGCAATTCTTGGTTCAGGGCCTCGGTGAAGCCGCGAACGGCAAATTTGGAAGAGTTGTACGCCGAATAGCCGGGTGCGGACATGACCCCAAATGCGGACGACACGTTGATGATTCGACCTCGATGTGACTTCAAGATATCAGGTAGAAAGGCGCGAGAGCTGTTGACGACGCTCTCGAAGTTGGTCGCCATCACCAGATCGAAGTCAGCTGGGGGAGTGTTGATGACATCGCCGCTATAGAGAACGCCTGCGACGTTGAAGACTGCATCGATACCGCCCAATGCTGAGCGAGAAGTTGCTGCCCACGAACTGATTTCGGCCCGGTTGGCCACGTCGACTTGAGTCGCGCGCGCGACTGCGTTCATAGCAGCACATCGGGACTGTGTGTCCAGCAGTGCATCATAATTGTAGTCCGCGAGAGCAAGTGACCAGTTCTGGCCCGCGAGCTGCAACGCAATTTCACGGCCGACTCCAGAACCTGCGCCGGTGACCGCCGCTCTCCATTCCCCTGGCATCTAACCTCGCCTCCCACAACTCGCTGCCCTTGGTAACTAGGCACAGTAACGAACGGTCGACAGCCGCGCTAGCAACCAGCTGGTCTGTATTTCTGTTTGTATCTAGTGGCTCGGAGGCTTTCAAACGGGCATGCTCTAGGTGTGAATCTGACTTTGTCGCAGGAAGTCTCGCCGCCGGATCCTGCACGACGGTCGGTTTTGGTCAACGTCTAAAACTAGATCCGATGTCCCAGCGGTGTCTGGGTTGCCGACGGCTACTGCCGCGTGGGTTTGTGCGCACACTGAGCATCAGCATCCGGTTGGGATCTTTCTCGACGGACGGCCTGTAGGTCCACGAGCCGATCAGACACGGTCAGGCCGCAGGCCTCGGCGCGAGACAACTCGTCGTCGAGCTTGATTCGGTTGTAGTGATCACGATCGATGACGGGTAGGCCGTCGCGGTTGCCGATGTAGTTGCCGTGAGCGAACAGCGCATCCTTGTCGGCCGGGGACAGCGTGGACCACATCTCGTGCGACTGCGCCGGGTCCGACGGCAACGAAGTCAGTGTGAGGGCGGCGCGGTCGATCGTGGTGAGGATGACAGTTCTAGCGTTTCTCCTGCTCGGGAAAGAAGCACCGGAGTGAGCAGGAGACGCGTCGGGCAGATGTAAGAGCGACGCTGGATCCGAAAATTCGAGTTCGAGCTGGTCATGTCTGTCGAGCAGAGTGTATTCGTTGCGCGCTGTGACCGTCACCGGAGTCAGTATCGGTCCTTGCTGGGCGACCACGTCGTCGCGTGAGCGGATCCCGCCGTCCTGCAGCTCGACGATTTCACCGGCGATATAGAGGGTGTCGCCGTCGTCGTACGCCGCGGGCGATCCCAGCTCGTACCCGCTCGGCTCGAGTGATGCGTTGAGGGCCGAGAGGACGTCGCCTGGGACGTCGAGACAGCCGGCCGCCGGCGTCGCCTCAGCTGTCGTCGGAGCGGGCGCACCGGTGTGCGCGGCGCGATCGAGGGGACCACAGCCGGTACGGGTGGTTGTCGTCGCGGTCAGCAAGTCCGACGAAGTCGCCGAAGCCGGATCAGGCTCGCCATTGCCCTCGTCCGAGCCAAATATCGATCCGAAGCCGACTGCGAGAATCAGAACGGCCGCGATTGCCAGCACGATCTTGAGTCCTCGGTTGCCGCCACCCTGACTTGCAGGCTGTCCCGGGGTGGGTTGCCGTGTCGGGCGGGGCGTGCCGGGTGCGGAGTGTTGGGTCCACTGGCCGCCGTCCCAGTGTCGTTGTCCACCGGCGTTGGACTGGTCGGGGTCGGTGTACCAGCCGGGTTCGGTGTTGTCATCGGTGAAGTGTCCCAGGTCGACGACACCGAACTCACCGTGTTGACCTGAGTGCTGATCGCAGCCGACGTCGTCGAATCCGGTGCTGAATTTCGGTTGTCCGGTCCGGATGTGGCGGCGTCGGCGCGCCACAAGCCTCAGCGCAATCTTCGGCGATCGGCGATGACACCCGAAGGAGGAATCGACTATTCGGTGGACCCGTGAGCCGACCCAACGTGGCGGTCGAGTCCAGCGGCGATTGCCTGGACTGTGACGGCCTGGCATCAGGTTTATGGAGCCTGTTTACCCACCCACCGCGTTGAATTGGGATGCTCTTTGTCGCCCAATACTGTGCCCGGCCACGACCCTTCGGGAACACCGTTGACGCGCCCACTGTCGTACCTGTCGGGGTCGTTGCGCTGTTTCGTCAACTCGCCGGTCGACGGGGCCATCAATCCCAGCGTCTTCCTCGCACCGCCAAGAGTCTCCGCCATTAGGCAAGGGAATCGTCCGACCCTGGGCACTGTGTGCCGAACAGCAGCAAGCTCCTCGACATCATCGGCCGCGATGTCCGGAATCGAATCGCGTTCACAATAGTGCTGGGAAGTACGCCACAACGCGATCATGACGTCATCGTACGACCTTTGACTGTGGCCCACGAGAGTCCCGGAGCACCCTCGAGATGGCAATCTCTGGCGCGCTCAACAGCTTTGACCCAATGCACACCGTCGGCGCTATTCGCAGCCGACGCCGTCGCCGTCACCGTCGAACCTGGTGCTGAATCCGGGTTCTCCGGTCCGGATGGGAGCGGCTCCAGCTGCACGAACCTCGTTGCAATTCTTGTAGACCACATCCGACGGAGCCGGGTTCGGTGCGGGAGCTGGCTTCGGAGCTGGTGCTGCCGACGCCGGTACAGGTGACGGTGCCGCGGTCTCGACAGCAGCGGTTGCGCCGCAGTCTCTGAGGACTCGAACGATGGCATCGTGCTCGGGCGGGGTGACCCACAGCCCGTAGGCCGCTTTGACCGCGACCTGCCGAGCGACGTAGGTGCATCGGTAGGCCTTGTTGCTGGGCAGCCACGTTGCGGCGTCGCCGTCGCTTTTCTGTTGGTTGGCGGGGCCGTCGACGGCCTGCAGATTGCGCGGGTCGTTGGCGAAGTTCGCCCTGGTGGCCTGGTCGAGTTGCTGCGCACCCGTCTGCCAGGCGTTGCTGAGCGCCACGATGTGGTCGATCTGGACGTCGCTCGAGGTGTCGGAACCACGGACGAAGCTGATGGAGGCGGCGGTGTAGACATCGGCCAGGGTGCCGGACTGCACCGTGCACCCGTTGGAACCCGGCTTGAGGGTGATGTCGATGAGGTCGCGACGTAGAAGATCGTTCCTAGTGTCGCAGCCGTTGCGGCCACCGTCGACGTCGACGTCGTCGGTCCAGGCTTGGCCAAACATGTCTCGGTCGTACCCGGTTTTCGGGGCGCGTCCCTTGATCGGCAGGGTGGCCAGCATGCGCAGCGCCGCAGTGACGGTGTCCGTGTTATCTAGTGTCGGCCCGGGTGTCGTCGGGTCGGAACTCGCGGCTGCCGGCGGCGCGTAGCTGCTGGTGGAGACGATCGAGGTGCCGGTCGTTGTTGCGGAGGTCACCACTGCGGCCTGCGCAGCGCTGTCCGTGGTCCCCGTCTGATCGACGCAACCGACGATCAGCAAGACGGACAGCACTGCGCCGGTAACCCACGGCAACTTCCGTCGGCCCTTCGGTACGTGCGGTGCGGTCGGCGGATATTCGAGATCGGACACAGCGGTACTCTCCTATGGGTAAAACGTGGACGCGCGAGGTCCATCGACAACGTATCGGGCACAACTGGCGGCTGGCTACTTGCGCAAAATCCGCGCCGCGCTTCAGCTGATGGCGTAGCCGAGCTACTGGGCGGCGGTGGAAGTGTCACCGACTCCGTCTGCCAATACCCAATTAGCGGCCTGATCACGTGGGCGGCTTGCTCAATCGCTTTGGCGGTGGCCAGATAAGTAGTCCGGCCGAAAAGCGACCGATTTCCGGGGCACTTGCGGCATATACGGCGACTTCAGCTGGTGGCCGCGATCTGGCGTGTGTTCGGATCGCGTGGTCCGGGGTCTTGAAAGCGGTATCGATAGTGCTGTTGTTACGGAAACGCCGTCCGGGGCTGGGTCGCGCGAGAACATTGCCGATAGCTACGTGCCCCGCATCCTCATTACGTCTTTGACTTTACTGAGGTGGGATTCTCGCTGGGTGTGAGCACCACGCTCGTCAGCCTGTACGCGTCACGGCCAGAGCCCTGGCGGTCAATTGAACAAGGAACTCTGAATCGTCAGGGTGTGGAGCCGTCCGGGGCGATCTAACGCTAATTCTGAACGTACGAATTGTATTCGGGGCAGTATGCGGTGACCGCGATTCCAACGAAGTCGTTTGCGTCCGCCCGCGTGTAGCCACCGGTCTGCTGGGCGATTTCCGATGCCGCGACGATTGCGCCGCCGGGATCAGGCGAATCGCCAATAACACGGCACGTCGTTTTCGCAGTCGACACCGCCTGGGAGAAGGACGAGAAGCTTATGTCGTAATCGATGAGTGTCTGCACGAATGCACCATCCAAAGACGATCCAGATCCTGACGAAGCACGAGGGACCGCGGTCGACGGTGCTGTGTAAGTGGGAGCCGTAGGTGCAGGCCGCCGAGCCGACGATTCGGCCGCCGCTGCGGCATAATCCGCCATGTTCTTCGCGATTTCGGAAGAGCTGGCAGCCAACTCGGACGAACTCGGGTGGTCATCGAAGATAGGTTTGATCGATTGCCAGTTCGAGCCGACGATCAAGACTACCGCGATGGTCACGAGAAATAGCCCACCCAGGACCATTTCACGCTTGAGAGAGTCGTTCGTTGCCTTGCTCAAAATTCTCCGTCCGAGAGGATGCCGACCCGACCTGTTTGATCGACTTCCGGCTGCACATCGTTACCTTGGCGGAAGCGGAGTGCAGTCGTTCCCCGAGGTCGATCTCGCGGCATCGCCAGTCGCGTGACCCCTCGCCCGACCGCGTCGGCTGCTCAAACGCTCATCAGGGCAGATCGCGGTCTTATTCCCTGTGGCCGACTGCGCATCTGCACTGGGTAGGTGAGCCATCGATCCTCGCGCGTCGCGGCGCTGAACAGTCGTCGATCGCACACCGAAGTCCACCTCCGTTACTTCGCTGCGTTGTCACTCCCGATGAACGCGTGGTTGCTAACGAGAATTCTGTTTCCCGCAGCGTCTACGCGAAAAGGCCACCTCAGCACGCACATCTCATACGAGAACACTCGGTAGCTTCGATCTTTCGACGCGCTGAGTGCTGCCTGCCGATTCAAGCCTGTGGGTCCGAGGCTGGGTTTCGTCTTCTACATGGCGACGTCGGTGTTTGAAGGGGTACGCGTGCCGGGGCCTCTCGTTTGTGGTCGAAGGCAAATGACGGCGCTCATGAGAAGTGCCCACAGCGGCCGGGTGCTGTTTCAGATACTGGTGGGGGGACACGTTCAACACGCTGTCAAGAAGGCCGTGTGCGACGGGAGCGTCCACATATCGAAACATCCTTGGATCAAGGTTCGTGGCTTGATGGGGCTAAATCTCGGCCCGGGCACCGCGTGCCTTTGTGTTAGCTCTCAGCGCGGTCGACGAGTTGACGCAAAGCGAGCGTGGCGTACACCGTTCGGTTCTCAAGCGATGTGTCATCCGGTCGCAAGTCGGCTTGTGTGACGATGGGGAGCTCATCAGTCTTCCAGAGGTCGCGTGGAATGAGCTTCGCGAAATCATTGGACTCGAAGCGGTGGTGTACGACCTTGAGGTTGCCGTCGCTGTCGATTCGTTCGGACATGGAGACGAATCGCGCGCCCAGACTGGCGAGGGACACGGAGACGTCGCCATTGTGTAGTAGCGCTTGCGCCTGCTCGCTGAGCTGTTGCCACAGATCGTCGTCTAGGTAGTGGATGAAGCTGAGAATTGAGTGCGTTCCGCGTTGGTCTCTCGGGATGGCAGTCGTCAAATCCGTCATGCATCTTTCGAGCACCTGCTGGCGGATCTCTGACGTCGCGGCTAGCACCTTGGCTTGGTTGATGCCCAAAAGTTCGATCGGCCGCGCGAGTACATCGGCAGTGGTGGACAGGCCGAATTCGTTGCGGTAGCCGCTAATCAGGTCTCGTGCCGCGTCAGGCTCTGCTCTCGACATTGCGTGTCCTGTCAGTGCGTACAGAACCTCGGACCACCTGCTGAACACGAGATCAGCACCATCCGTGGGGATCTCTCGCGTAAGCAGATGGGCGGCACTGAAACACATCTGTGGACTGGCGTCAGCGATGACATCGAGTTGTTGCATGATCTTGCCGCGAACCAGCCGTCTGCGCTCTTGGATCGGCAAGGCTTCTCGAATGATAGAGGTCGAGGACCAGTCACCGGTATCGGTCAGGCGCTCGAAGTCGGTGCGAACGTCGCTGTCGCGGATGTCTTGTGCCGGTAGGCCGAAAGCGAAATAGCGGGCGAAGTAGTTGGCGTCGCGAATCTGACAGTGCGCGTGCCGTGTGGGTGTGTAGGAACCTTTGGGCCGGGGAAGCGCGTCAGGGAAGAGGCTGACCAGCAGGACGTACACGCTCTTGTTCTCGAAGTCGTCTTTTGTATCTGTGTACCTAGCGACCTCAGCCTGCTTCTCCTCGGCAGTGACCTCCTTCTTTCCAATCGTCGGTGTTCCCGAACCGAGCAGTTCTGTCCGCCAACGGGGGATCTGCTTGTATAACGCGGGATAGTGAAGTCGAATGAACGTAATGACGGTCGCGTCGAAGAAGTCCAGCTCGCTGTTGCCACCGACCAGGGTCAGCATGATGTCGACCTGAGTGCAGAGTCGATAGATGCTGCGGAGCGTAAGCAGCTCGGTCGGTAGCACTCCCAACAGAAGGTCGGGGATGCTCTCGCGGTTCATATTGTCTTCGTCTTCGTCTTCGTCTTCGTCGGTGAGGGTGACGCTGTTCGTAGCAGGAATGACGCTATGCGCCTTGATGATCGCGTTGAGGTGCTCACGAAATTCTGTTGCCAGATGCACCTGCTGGATGGGTGGTAACGCGAAGGGATACTGGATGATTTTTTCGAGATACCTTCTAGCCCGGGATCTGTTGTTCGAGGCCAGGTCGGTCTTTTCCAGCACGTCGAGCACAGTTTCTTCGTCGTACGAGAGTAGGTAGTGGACTCGGTCGAATCGCCCCAGGAGCCGGACAGACTTCATGACCGACAAAAGCTCGTCGGCATGCAACCGGTCGATGTCATCAACGATGACAAGGACGTTCTTTCCTGCTGCTTGGATAGCGTCGGAGACTGCCCTGAAGCGTTCGGAAAATGGGTTCGGCTCAATGGCGGCGGTGAAGTCGCCTACCTTCTCCGCAAACGCATCCTTCCCAGCCAGTAATGCGTCCTGAACGCCTCCCTCGCCGATCCACTTCTCGATTGCCGATGTTCCAACGGCTTTGATGATTGCGCTGCCCACCGGTGCAGCGGCCGCCAATGCTCGCCTCACACGTTTGCCTTCGGTACTGGTGGGCATCGCCCCTGCGATGACCTGGTAGAACTCCTCGACCAGAGTCAAACTGTCACCGGCCGACCATGGTGTGAAAGCGACGACGGACCAACTGTCCGCATTTTCTGTGGTGATCACCTCGGTGATCATGTTGAGGACCGAAGTTTTGCCAGTTCCCCATGGGCCAGCAAGCCCGAAGACGACACTCGACCCGGTCCCAGCTTGTTGAATTCGTTGCGCAACGCGTCGAGCGTACTGCTTGCGATCGAGACGGTCATGGACCATCAGCTTGATCTCAGTATCGAGATTGATCTTCACTTCACCGGGACCGGCCGACGACTCGGGTGCGTTCATCACCCGATGATCGCAGACCCGAATATCGAGCTTCTGCCGCAACAGGCAACCCCGGCGTGATGAACCACAAGGATGGAACGCCAGGGCCTGCTTGATGGTTTTCCGTCGTCAGAGTGGTGGTGGGTCGTGTGAACAGCGCGGAGTGTGCCTTCGCAGTAGAGCACGCTCGATGATCGCTGGTTCGGCACGATGTGCCTACCGCCGGTCGCTGTGGACGGCCGATGGACCGTCTGAGAGGTCCTCGCGCGATTTGGACTTGGCCGCCGATTGCGGAGATGAGTCCGGTATTGATCCGGCGTGATTGAGCGGGCGTTGTTCGGCAGATAACGATCTGCGATCGTTCCGGGTCCCTTCGCGTCATAGCTCGCCGAGGTTGTACACGTGATGCAAAACTTGATGAGTCGGCGAGTGCGACGCTCTGACCGAGGCTTCTCGGCTCTCGCTGGGACGAACAGCACCCGATGAGCGCCGTCAAAGCTCCCTCGTCAGTTCTGGCCGGATGTCCACTACGGCGAAGGGACGCCGCCCGCGCTACACACGAAATCACCGTCACCGACGAAGAGCTTTGAGGATTGCACGTCTTACGAGAACCCGTGCACGTACGCTGTACCCGGAAATGATCGGCCCGGGGAGCCGGTGGCATGACACAGTCCGTCGATCTCGTTACCATTTGTCGTAGATGGACTTTCGGTCATCGGCCGGGTTGTTGTCTACATGACGCGTCTGCCGTTCGGTGACTATTCGATCCACAATTCTGGCGACCCGATAGTCCTCGGTCAGTTCCCGCCGGATTTCCGCCGCGGCTGCTTCCACGTCGGCCAATGCTGCGCTGTGGATTAGGACGATCGCGGCGGAGGCTTTACCTGGACTTGCCTGCGAGAACCATTGGGAAACAACCATATCGGTGATGCGGCCGTCGATAGAGACTTCGATCGTCACGTCGCCGTCACTAGATATCGCCCTGCCTCGTAGCTGCACCAGGGATTGGTGAACACGAGCGGCCTTGACCGTGAGCTGTTCGACCTCAGCCTGGGGACGGTAGGTCATCGCTGCTCGATCACCGGAGGAGCAACTGCGCGCGGAGGGGTCTGCCCGGTCTCGATTGCGAAGCACGGCGACACCCCCGTTACGCTCAGATACTCGGGTGTGCCCAGCTCGGCTGCTATTCGATACCCATCCGGTGTCGTTGCTCTCGCCGTCTTACCACCGTCCTTGCTGTCGTCTTCGATCGTCCAGCCCCATTCGCCCCAGCTGGCCACCAGCACTTCGAGGTTGCCTCGATGCGCCCCATCGCTGACCACCCAATAACCGGCACTGAATTGATGCGGCCCGTAGTCGATGGTGTTGTCGTCGTAGCAGGGTCCGAATCCACCCCTGGAAAGATCCGACTGCGGATATGTCGGATTCTCGACGTCGAGCCGTGTCCCGGTCGGCAATACCGAGAGAGAGCGACCCAGCACTTCGACCGTTCGATTCTGGGCTTGCTCTTGCGACAGTGCGCTATCCACGTCATTTGCTCCGTTCTGAGTGCACCCGACTGTGAGAAGGACACCAGTCAGTGCGATCGCGAGGGATGTTCTGGGCTTGACCTGGACGGTTCGATCAGTCATTCGGTGTTCCCGTGTTCGTGATGATCTGTGCCATCGATCGCAGCGACGGTGTGCCTGGCTCGAAGTAGCTGCTGTGCGAGTCGGGGTCGAACCCGACATCACCCAGCACAGGTATGTGGATCGAGTCGTTGCCCGGTGCGCTCTCGAAGACAGTCGCTTCGAACGCATCGCCGGTCGGGTCTGCGCCGTGAGCTACTGCGGGCGCTATTTCCCCGATCCACGTCACCGGGTCGGCCGGGGCAGCGGTAGCGAACACGTGATCGGTCATCCGTTCCGAAGCGACCCCGTCGAGCGCCAGCTCATCGACCCTGTTTACCCCCACCCCGGGACTACCCGCGAACACGACATTGTCGACATCGAGTGAGCCACCGTCGCTCATAGCATGCCCGACGACAGTGCTGCCGTAGCTGTGACCGATGACAGTGTTGTGCGAGGGAGGGCCGTCGTGCGCGGCACGCAACCCGTCCTGAAAACTGTCCAACCGCGGAGCTCCGGCGTCGGCAAATGCTGTCCGCGCGGCGTCGGACAAGCCGGGCGGAGAGTCGTAGCCCATCCACATGATCACCGAGTTTTCGCTTCCCGGTGACAGTTTGTTGGCCTCGTCCAGTAAGTGGTCGGCCCGCGTCATGTCCCCGCCTATCTTCGACAATTCGGTACCTGTCCCCGGAACGTACGTCGCGACGTTGTGAGCGGTGTCCGGGTTGTTCAGCGCAATCACGCCTCGGCCCTGATCGTCGATAGTCATCAGGAATCTGGGAACTCTGTCGTCGCTATCGAGTTGGTTGCGTACTTCGTGAAAACCCGCCACCGCACTGGTCGCCTGCTCGCGTTCGTCGGTCCAGTCCAACCAGTCCTTGTGACGGGCCTGCTGGTTTTCGGTAATTAGCCCATCGCTCGGCGGTAAGTTCTCGCCTCTGGCCCAATCCGGATGACGGGCTTCGATCGCGGCGAGATTGCTTTCCGCTGCTGCCGTGATCGGTACCAGTAAGTCGTCGTTCAAGCGGGTCTTGTCCACGGCCGGCAGTCCGTCCCGGTTGCCGATAGTGGGGTCCCAGGCCGCGAGACCGTCTTTCTCGGCCGGCGTCAAGCCGTCCCAGAACTGAGCGAGCTCGTGGGGACTATCCGGCAGAAATGCGTTGCCGTCGACTATGTTTCGGACGCCGTCGCTGTAGTGGTCCGGCGTACCGGGTGACTCGGAGATCTCTGCGATGGCATCGATCGCGCGCTGCAGCGAGGCAGCACACTGTCGGTCGACGTCGGCTGCGGCGTTCAACAGAGAACGCACTGCGGCCTCGCGGACACGCGCTTGCTCCTCGAAACTGCTCTGCACCAACAGGTCTGCGACGATGTCGCCGGTCGAGCAGATGGGGGCGGTGACCGAACCTGCATCGGCGACGGTGAATCCGCCGGCAACTGCAGCATCGACTGCGGCAAGCGTCGATGTCCGCACCTCGGTCAGTCGACCTGCCGCTGTAACGAATTCGGTTGCTTCACTGTCGACGGCGGTGACGAGGTGGGTCGCGGCCAGCCGATCAGCCAAAGCTCGAGCAGATGCCGCTGTTGCCGCGTCACCTTCCCACTGGCTCAGCCCATCCTTCGTGGCGCGGCCGACGTCGCTGACCAAGTCGTCGAATTCTGCGTTCACCGCTGCAAGATCGGAGGCAAGATCGACGAGTGCAATCGGATTCCAGCCGCGAACCTGGGAGACCGTTACGCTCATCGACGATCGCCGTTCAGACGCTCGAGCTGATCACGAAAAGCTCGGTCGGTGTCTTCGTAACTGTCCGCTGAGGCCAACGATAAAGACGACATGTCTCGAATACGTACCGACACTCCGCGGTAGGCGGCGAGCGTCGGAATCGCAGCTGACCGGGCAACAGCGCCGAACGCCGAATTGGGCATTGCATCGGCCGCAGCCGTAATGGGAGCAACCGGATCCAACGACCCCACCGAAGCAGCGGTAGCTGAGAGAGACCTCCCCAATGCCCGCAGTGCCTCAAGATCGACCTTCAACATCGGAATTCCCCCCGGTAAGTCCCGTCGCGCCCTCCCCGGCGCCGCGTCAGCGTAGCAGTGGGAACGCTCTCGTATGGGGTATCGGTACGGAGCTGCGTAGCCAGCGGCTATCGCTCCGTGACGTGCAAGACGCTCCTGCGGTTGTGGGTCACGGACGTTCCTGATCTCTGCGTGGTCCGAGAGACTTGGCGAAGGCGTGAAGGTCTGTCACCGTCTGCTCGATGTCTGCAAAATGCAGCCTTTGGTCGAGCTCGAGGTAGAACTAGTCTTCCGAATTGAGTTCTCGTTGGCCGTATTAACGAAGCCGCCGGAGATCTTCCACCGGGATCAGTGCCGCCACGGGCCGGTTCTCCAGACTCCCGGTGGGAGTTACATCAGGGCATCGAACTTGGAATCTGATTCAGCCTGTTTCGGTTCCGTATTTTTCGATCAACCTGCGGCATTCGTCGCTGCTGACGTTGAAAACGACGCATTGAAAGTGGCTAGAGTACTCGCCGTAGGACTCGAACTCGTCGCAACCGTTGTAGGCACACGGGCCAGGGCTGTCCTGCTGCTCAGGTGAGCTACCGGGCTGCTGCGGAACCGTTCCGCGGGTGGTGGGCCGAAGGCTTGTCGTTGCCGGGGCTCCGACAGACGGGGTGCCACCTCGGTACTCCACGAACGGCGACTGAGTAAGGATCGAATTACCCGAACTGACCGTCAATTGGGTTGCGCTCACCTGATGTCGCACAGTGGAATTGGTGGCCACATAGTCCCGGCCGACCACTCCCACCTGCTCGATCGTGATGGGACTGGCATCGGCAAGCCAGACGCCTCGGTAGACCAAGCCGGCTTGGCCCGAGCACACCACCACGAGGGAGTCGACCGTTCGGGCCGTCACGACCGCGCTCTCGGGAGCTCCGCAGCGAGCCGACGAGCCCTGCCATCCCGCCGCGTCCATTACGTAGGCAGTCGGCACGGGCTGGAAAGCGGGAGGCGGCGTTGCCGACGGCGATGGCTCGGATGTGAGAGCCGGCGTTGCCGACGGCGCGGGCGTGGTGGCTGATGCGGTCTCGTTGGACTCGTCCGATTTGGTGGCCACCAAGGCGGTGGTGACGCCGACCAGAGCGATGGTCAGGACAACGATGATCGCGACGCCGATCCACATCCACCTCGACATGCCTGCATTTCGGGTCGGAGGCTGATACTGCGTCTGGTCATTGAAGTTCGAGTGATCATCGGACACCGGCAATCCTTGGGGACGGGAATTGAATTACTCAATTATCTAGGTCTCACCCACGACTGTTACGGACGCGATGATCTAAGTCGGTCGACTCTGGTGTGACAGAAACAACCGTTTTGGCACACTGGTCTCAACCTTTCGCAGCCCGAATGACCACTGATGGCCATTGCACGCCACCTAGAGCTCCACACCTCCGGTTGGATCTGTGCTTCGTCCACGACGATCGGCGATCGCCTGCCTTATGCCTCCGCAGTCGGCATGGCACACCGGGTCCTTGGACCGCGTCGCGTACCTTCTGTTGGCATGTCTTTCTGACCGCGATCAGTCCATCCAGAACCTTGAGAGGAACCGATGCGCGAGGGTAAAAGTGTTCGGCTCTTTCTGGCCGAAGGCTCGATGGGCGGTCTGGTCACCGCAGAAATCATGAACTGGACCGGACATCTTCTCGCTGTTCAGCGCTCCGGGCTGCGCGAACTGCTCAAGCGGCCCGAATCCTCCCGTACCGGCGTCTACGTGCTAATTGGAGAAAGCCCCGAGAGCCTGGGCGGCCAGCAGGTGTACGTCGGCGAGGGCGACGACGTCTCCCGTCGTCTGAAAGACCACGAAGGGAAAAAGGACTTTTGGGACCGGGTGGTCGTTCTTACCAGTAAGGACTCAAACCTCACTAAAGCTCATGTTCGCTACCTCGAAGCCCGGTTGATAGCGATGGCCCGCCAGACGAAACGCTCCGAGGTCACCAACGGCAACAGCGGAACAAACAGCGACAACCTTTTGCCCGAGGCCGACCGCTCCGACATGGAGCACTACCTCGCCCAAGCCTCGATCGTGCTTCCCGTTCTACAGGTGAATGTATTCCGCTCCTCTTCCCAGGTGCATCTAGCTAACGCTGACACCTCGACCCTTGAGGACACCGCCCAAACGGTGTTCGTCACCGGCCTCAAAGGCGAGACGTGGGCGCGAGCCCATGAGGTCGACGGCGAGTTCACCGTCCTTGAAGGGTCTCGTGCTAAGCCTTGGTCAGGGACAGCGCACTCCTACGCCGGCCTGCAAAACAAGCTGTTCAATGACGGCACACTGGTACCCACCGCGGACGGAAGCTGGTACACCTTCACACACAATCAGGTGTTCTCGAGTGCAAGCGCGGCATCAGCAGCTGTCCTCGGACGAAACTCTAATGGGAAGCTCGAATGGAAGCTTGAAGCGACGTCCTCGACATACGCGCAATGGCTCGAACAGCGGGCTAAACGGGTAGTCGCCGCTGTTTACGCCGGCGTTGCCAGCGCTGAGGCCGCACCGAGCTGACGACTTCGTTCGCTGTGCCCCCGATCTGCCGGTGTCCGTAAGCCGGTGGCCAAGCGGACAGTCATGATGTATCAGTCCAGACGTCGAACTCCCAGCTTGGGGAATTTACGTTCGACGAGGACCCGCTCCGCCGTCCGGACCGGCCACGGTCCGCAGGTGATGGCCACGGTCCGCAACACCATCGTTGGCGTCCTCCGCTTGGCCGGCCACGACAACGTCACTGCGGCGCTGCGGCATCACAGCCGCAACCCGCACCGGCCGGTTGGCCTGCTTCATGAGGCTTGACGCGCGACTATGCGACTTTTTCTGGCCTCGCCCCGGCCGAAGTACACACGTCCCTACCGATCGCGTCAGACGGCTGGGATAGGTTTCCGGACATGGCGAAGCATCCGAGAATTCGGCAACAGAACATCGCAGTCTTTGGTGAGTCAGGGTCGGGCAAGACCGTGCTGGTGTCATCGTTCTACGGCCGCACCCAGGAGGGCTCCCATAAGAACGACCTATGGGATCTCGTCGCCGACAAGGGTGGGCAAGGAAATCGCCTGTACCAGAACTACCTCGGTATGCGAGACAGCGCAAAGACGCCCATGACAAACCACTTTCTGAACACCACATACGACTTCTCGGTCAAGCTCAAGGCAGGGGAAGGCGATGAGGAAAAGTCCCGTCCATTCGACGAGTTGCGCCTGGCATGGCATGACTACCCGGGTGAGTGGTTCCAGGACGATCCCAGCAGCGAGGAAGAGAACCTGCACCGGATCGACACATTCAGGACTCTGCTCAGTTCGGACGTTGCCCTCCTCCTCGTGGATGGACAGAAACTCCTTGACCACCGCGGCGAGGAAGAGCGATACCTCAAGTCCGTCTTCCACAACTTTCGCCAGGCCTTGGTCCGAGTCAAGGGCCCTCTCCTTAGCGAAGACGGTCCGCTGATCGAGTTCCCTCGAATCTGGATCCTGTCGCTATCCAAGGCCGATCTGTTCCCCGACTGGGACGTAAATACGTTCCGTGATCTGGTCATCCTGAAGGCTGCTGACGATATCGAGCATCTTCGCTCGACAATCGCGGGCATGATCGTCACGCCGGACGCGCTGTCCATCGGCGAGGATTTCATGCTCCTCTCGTCTGCCAAGTTCGCACTCAAGGCGGACAGCGCGGAGCCGGTCGAGATCGACCTGAAACAGCGCATCGGACTAGACCTGATACTCCCCATCGCATCGCTTCTGCCGCTGGAGCGCCGTGTCCTGTGGGAGGAGAGGATGAAGCTCCCGTGGAAGGTGGCTGACACGCTCGCTGACGGGGCGGACGTGATTGCAGCAGCCATGGCTGGTGTCAAGTTCACAGGGTTCGAGAAGCTCCTGCGAAGGGTCACCAAGAACGATGCGCAGGCCGCGTTCGTGGCCAAAGTTCTCCCTGCGGCTTTCGCTGCTGCGATAAAGATTGTCGGCCCGAAACTCAAGGAGATGAACGAGGACGCGCGCGCGAAGCATCTGTACCTGCGGGCAATGCTCACGCAGTTCAAGATTGACCTCGACCAAGCTGTGACCGAGAACGTTTTCAGGAAGCAGAAGTGACTGTGAGAGGTGTGACTCGGTCACACCTCATCTGGGCGACTCGAGGCCGGAACTGGGGTTTTCGATTCTTGCTCGATGCAGGCAAGGGCGATCCGCTTCCATTATACGAGCGTGCATTCGCCGAACTCGGGGACGAACCCGCGGCGTGGCACCGAAGCGGACAAGTGGTCGCAGTGCGATTCCCGGACCCGGGGGGCGACGAGACGCAGCGGGACGAGTCATCCCTCACGAGTTCGTGGTCTTGGGTGACGGGGCTGACGTCGTGAACTCCGTGTACGACGGCGAACAGCACCTGTGGCCACTAGTCGAACAATCCTTCGAACATGTGTGGGACGCCGATACGCCGCCACCCGACGCCGATCTACGCTTCGAATAAGCCGCCTCAGCTGATTTGTAGGAAAGTTCGTCAAGTGGGCATGGTGAAGTGCTGCGGTGGCGGATGCCGTGGCTCATAAGAGTCGAGTTGAACTTAGCGCGGCAGCACTAAGCGGAGCCGCCGTCGCTCCGCGACGTGCAGATGACGCTCATGTTTTGCCCGTCATGGAGATTTCCGATCTCTGCTCGGCCCGAAAAACTTTTCGAAGGTGTGAAAGGTCTGTCACCGTCTGCTCGGTGTCTGCTAAATGCAGCCTTCGGTCGAGCTCGAAGTAGAACGAGTCCTCCGGATCGAGAGCTTGCTGGTCGTACTCGCGCAGCCGTAACAAGTCCTCTATCGGGATCAAGGCCGCCACCGGCCGCCCGTTCTCACCGATAACGATTGGTTCGGATAGCCCCTTGGCGAAGCGGGCAATCATCTGCACAACCAAGCGGGGAGCCTGGTCCAGTGGAACGAGGCCGGCATTGTCTACGTGTTCACCGTCAAGGTTGTTTAAGTCGGGCATGGTGGTCGCTTCCGGTGATGTGTCACTGCTGCGCGCTCGGTCGCGGGTTTGCTGGGCATCTCTCTGCCGGGTCTCGTTGATGGGAAGCGTAGGCCAGGTGGCGTCCGACAATCTTCAGGTCGTTGTTGACAGCCGGACCAGTACGCTGAGGTGCGAATGGAGCGGAGGGTGCCGTGAGCGCGCCGTATGTGTCAATCAAACGCCTGATCGATAACTCGCTTGCCGCCATGCTCGCGGCAGTCGAGGTCTACAACAAGCCGCAGATGACCTATCGTGACGAGGTCACTGTCATGCTGGTGGTAAATGCATGGGAGCTTGCCCTCAAAGCTGTACTGCGACAGCAAAGGCAGTCGATCTTCTACCCGAAAAAGCTCGGTCAGCGGTATTTGTCGGTGTCGATCGACGATGCGCTGGGCCGCGTCAACGCGGGCAACCTTTGGCCGGAAGAGGTAGACGGTGTTGCGACGACCGTGAACATCAAAGCCCTTACAGAATACCGAGATCGTGCGATCCACCTGTACAACGCTCAGGGGCTCGGAGCGGTGATCCACCCGTTCCTGCAGCAGAACGTGCTCAATTACCGTGACTTCGTGTTGGCCAAGTTCAAAAAAGATCTCGCCGATTCGATGACCTGGCAACTGCTGCCGCTTGGTGCGACCGCCCCCGCCGACGCGGTTCAATTCATGAGAGCCGATAAAAGTTCGACGATGGTCGCCGAGGTCGAGGAGTTCATCAAAGAGCTGCGTAACTTGATGGACAACGCCGAGGCAAAAGGGGCCGATATGGGTCGGCTGGCGGTCGTCTATGACATTCACCTGCAATCTCAGAAGAAGATGACGAGCGCTGACCTCGTTGTCGCAGTGTCGTCGACGGCAGACGGGCAAGTCGCCATCCAGAAGACCGATCCAAACCTGACTCATCCTTACAGCGCCACGGAGCTAATAGAGCGCGTGAACAAGAAGCGTTCGGGGCGGAAGTTGAATAGCTACGATCTTCAGACAATCTGTTGGAAAGAGTCGCTGCGCGATAACCAGAAATATGCTTGGAAACACAGCAACGCGACCACCCATGTCTGGTCTGGAGCGGCAGTTTCCCACATCTCCTCAATCACTGACCAGCGTTTTGACAGGTTACGAGATGAGTACCGCGGGTACCAGAAGAAGATGCGGGCGCGGGCCGAACAATCACGGTCGAATAGCGCATAAGGCGTCAGCGGCAAGAACGAGCTTGTTCCGACACGGACACACCCCTGTCGCGGCGTCGACCAGAACCATGTGAGCGTTTCCCGGTTACGCGGGCATGCCGATGGGCAGCGGGATGACGGCCCTACTGCGTCGCCTCGATCTTGATCGCCAGCCCAACCGCCGCAGTCACCTTCGCGAGGGTACCGACCGATGCGTCGTCGCCGCGTTCGATGCGAGCAATTGTCGGCCGAGACACCCCGGCCTCCTCGCCTAGTTTCGTCTGCGACCAGCCTCGCTCACGTCGGGCGGTCCGCACGGCGTCACCTACGGACGCGAGACTCACGGGCTCGGTCATCGCTGTTCCACGGGCTCCACGGGGCGGAACTTCCAGCCTCTGTCCTGCGCCTGCGCGACCATAGTCTTGGCAACCAGCAGACACAGACCTCTGTTGTCGGCTGGAACCTCGTTGAAGTCGATGTGCCCGTGGTAGTTGGAGCGATTGCGGTTCATCGAGTCGTCCCATACCGTAAGCGGCGTTCGGCTTCCCTCCGATGACTTGACCTCTGCAGACTCGACCTCGTCCACGGTCACCGCCAAAACACCGGCTGGAGGCTTGTGGCTTTTCCCCTTCGCTTTGAACCGAGCCTGAATGACGGCTGCTCGATCCGCGTACGCCTGCTCGGGGGTTATTGCGTCACCGCGCGCGATGGACAGACGATTGAGGTCCGTCCTGTCGGCCGTGCTGAGGTCGAACGCCGCCGGATCGACGATACCGGCGGCATTGACCCAGGAGCTATTGACAGTGCGCAGGAGTTCGATGTCACCGACGTCCATCCGCACACGTTTCGGCGCTGTTGCGTCGTCACTCATGGTTACCCTCCTGGACCAACCACGTTGAAAGTCGCTCTCCAAGGTCAGCGTCCTTGGGCACCGTCTCGTCCTGGAACGTTCCCGCTGCCACGTCGGCGGTATGGATGTACAGCGCGCCCGAGGGCTCGACCTCGATCGTCAGTTGATTTCCGGCGTGCGGCCAGTAAAAACGCACACCGCCCTGCTCGGTTGGGAAAACCGATCCCGGGACGTTGCCGAGGTCCGCCATCACGTCTATGACTTGGCTACTTCGACTGATCACCTCTCTGGAGATAATCTCCCCGGCATCACCGTCGACCCAGCCCTCCTCAAGGAAGGCCAGCGCGCCAAGAGCCAAATGGGCCGCTCGCGCATCCTCGGACTGGACGGGGTCTCTTGGCACGCGTGGAGGTCTGCGGTACTGCGTGTGGATGGCGTTTGCGGCAATGTCGGTGATTGCCTGGAGAAAGGCCGGATCAGTCATGTACGACTGAATCTCTTGCGCCTCGCTGACCGTTTTTAGCACCGCCAGACCCACAGCACCGCTGAATCCCTCAGAAGCTTTGAGCTGCGAGACCGTGTTGTTCTTCGCCATCGCCACGGCTTCTTCGTTCGCGTCGAGGAACCCCCAAAAGGTCGTGATGAACCCAGACACACTCTCCGGGCTCACGTCGACACCCTTGGCCTGGAACATTTCGTTCACCTTGTCGATGGCCTCGTCGAGCGGGCCCCGCTGCGGTGTCGCCCCGCCATTGTTTTGCTCCGCATCAAAGGTGGGCAGCTTGATTCCTTCACTGCTGCCTTCGCGCAGCGAGTGGTCCTCACCGATAGCGGCTGGTACGAGTTTCACGCCCGAGAGCTGAACGCCCTCCAAATAGCTGTCGTCGTAGTCCTCGCCGTCAGAGTGAAGATTGCGGGCGAGCAATGTCGCGAGGATTGCACGTCTTGCCAGATCCAAGTCTTCGTAGTCGACGATCTGGCTGAGGAACTGCCAGGCGTTTCGGTAACTGATCACGTCAGCACGGAATTGCTCAAGTTCCTCTCGCTTTGCTTTGTCCTTGCTCAGCACGGCCTGTCGCATCTGACCGTTCCAGCGGTTCTTTATCGGGGCGAGGACCTTGGCGATTGTCTCTCCACCCGAGTCGGCGAGGAAGGCGTCGGCGACGGCACCCATCTCGTCAGGCGTGTACATGTCAGCGGTGTCCAGGCGCTCTCCGAGCGTGTACAGCGCGTTGGGGTCTACATCTCCCTCGACGTAGGCATCGGAGTAGTAGAGCCTGAAGTCCTTCTGGATGCTGGCTGGCGAGTTCCGGAAGTCAACAACCATCGGGGCGGTCTTGCCTGGGTAGGTGCGGTTGAGTCTTGAGAGCGTCTGGACAGTGGCGACACCGGTGAGCTTCTTGTCGACGTACATTGCCATGAGCCGCGGCTCGTCGAACCCCGTCTGGAATTTGTTGGCAACGATCAGCACCCGGCTATCGTCTTCCTCGCGGAACGCACGGGCGACGTCGCTGCGATTGTTGAGCGAGACCTCAGTGACGGACTCGCGGGTATCTTCATCGACGATCGAACCAGAGAAGGCGACCAAGGTCTTCATGTCGGTGAAGCCCTGCTCTGCAAGGTAAGAGTTCATTTTTTTCGACCAACTCAGCGCCTCCATGCGGGAGCTAGTTACAACCATTGCTCTTGCCTCACCGCCGAGCACGTCCATTACATTCCGTCGGAAGTGCTCGATTACAACACGCACTTTTTGCGCTATCGCCGTCGGGTGCAGCCGCGCGAACCGGACAATATTGGTGACCGCCTGCCCGGTGATGACCCGAATCTCGTTTTCCCCTTCGAGTGTGTTCCTCACCCGCAGGAACATGTCATAGGTCGAGTAGTTGGTGAGCACGTCGAGGATGAAGCCCTCCTCGATCGCCTGCGCCATCGTGTACGTGTCGAAGGCCTCCCATCGGCCGTCACGCTCGGTGCCGAAAAGTCGCAGCGTCTTTGCTTTCGGGGTGGCGGTGAGAGCCACAAACGTGATGTTGCTGGATGCGGCTATGGCCGAGTCCTTGGCCAGCAGCAGGTCGTCAGCGCTGATGTCTTCGTGGTCTGAGCCGAGCTCGACGTCGACCAGCAATTCCTTGAGCTTCTTCGCTGCGGAACCCGACTGAGAGGAGTGCGCCTCGTCGGCAACCACCGCCCACCGCCGGCCGCGCAGCTCATTCGTGTCCTCGATCAGCTTCATGACTTCGGGAAAGGTCTGCAGGGTGCAGGTAATGATGTGGTCGCCCTCGACGAGTGCCCTCTTCAGCTGGGGCGACTTCGCCCCGGACTGTTCTCCAACGCTGACGACCAAGCCCTTACTAGACTGGACCAGGTTCATGTCGTGGCGGATGTTCTCATCGAGCACGTTGCGGTCAGTGACGACGATGACTGAGTCGAAAGTCGATTTTGAGTCTTCGGTCATGTGCCGAATCAGCCGGTGACAAAGCCACGCGATCGTCTTCGTCTTTCCAGAGCCAGCCGAGTGCCAGATCAGATAGCGCCCGCCCGTACCGTTCACCGCGATGTCACCAACGACACGCTCGACCGCGCGGAGCTGGTGGAAGCGCGGGAACACCAGCCGCCCGTCCTTCTTGCCAGACTTGCTCGGCTCGAACAACGCGAAATCCTTGAGGACGCGCATGAAGGTCGCGCGGGCGAGGATCTCCCGCCATAGGTAGTTGGTCGACGAGCCGGTACCCGACGGAGGATTGCCTTCGTGACCTTCGTTGCCCTGATTGAAGGGCAAGAACACGGTGTCCTCGCCTTCCAGCTTCGTGGTCATGTACACAAGGTCGTTCGACACGGCGAAGTGCACCAAGGCGCGACCAGGCGCGAGAAGTGCCCGGTTTCTTCCGGGCCGGCGGTCCTCCTTGTACTGGCGGATCGCGTGGTTGACCGACTGCGTGTTGTCGGTCTTTAGCTCCATCGTCACGACGGGAAGACCGTTGACCGTGAGGACCACGTCGATCGTCTCGTTGGTCGCCGTGTCAAAACGCACCTGCCTCAAGATGCGCAGCCGCACCGAGTCGGCGGCCTCTACCACCTCGGTGAGGTTGGGGTTCGCAGGCGGGAACTCCATCATCGGTCCGAACTTCGCTGCTGGGCGACCGACCTGGGCATAGTTGAAGCCCTTGCGCAGTACGCCGAGCAGACCGCCGACAGGATGACCAGTGGTAGAGTCCATCTTCGTCTGCTTGGCAAGCTCTTTAACTATGTGCTGCAACAGCTTTCGCTGGGCTGCGGTCTTCTGTTCGCTTACAAGGTCCGCGGGTATGGCCTTCTCATACTCGTCGGCATGATGGGTTGCGAGCCAGTGCAGTACGTCAGCGGGGACCATCGCCAGGCCGATGTCCCAACCGGTGGTCTTGCCCTCGTTTTCGTACAACCACCCGCGCTCCGATAGCTCTGCGCAGAGGTTGAGCTCGAACTCCGACTCCATGAGCTGTGCATCGCCCATCACGCGACCTCTTTCCCACCGGTGACAACATCGGTGATGAGCGCCGAGCGCCGTTCCAGGAGCAAGGCCTTGAGGTCGGCGACTTTCGTCAGCATGGCGTCGACGTGCGTGGTGGCTTTGTCGAGCCGGTTTGCGATCTGAACCTGCTCGTGAAGAGGTGGGAGCGGCACCGGTGTTGCGTCCAGCACGGTCTTTGTCACCCTCTGAGCGTTAGGACGCACGCCGTTTGCGATGGCGGCGAAGTAGTCGATGTAGCGTGAACTCCGGAATAGGTGGTGAACGTAGCGCGACTCGAACCGGTCTGAGATCCAGAACGCCTTGTAGTCGGGGCTGATGTACCCGGTAAGAGACGACACCCCGAGCCCGCCGTGGTTGAGCCACATCATGTTAGCTGCGAGCTGCCCCGGCCGCACTACCCTGTATTTCGAGACGTCGAGCGAAGCTTGTTGACCTTCGGTACGAGTGTTTAACTCGACACCCCTGTACTCGGAGATCGAGAGGAGGGGCCCGGGCGGGTCCCCGCCGTTGCGTTCCATGCTCTCAGCGAAGTCGTAGCCGAACTTGGTGCGCCGCCAGCGATCCGGGATACCGTCCAGCACGGACTGCGTATGGAGGCTCTGACGACCCTCATGGCGCTTGAGCCCGAACACGAGGTGCGTGGCCACCTGTGAAAGGCGATGCCGCAATTGCCGCGTCAGTTGGTCGAGGCTGGCAATCATCCTGTCTATTTTTCCGGTCTCGTAATCAAGATATGCTGCGATCTCGCGCTGAGTTTGTAGTGCCAGGATGGGTACTTGTAGCCGCCCGAGGGTCGAGCTCGTCATGCTAGGAAGCGCTGACGGCGCTCATCGAAATTCCCCGATCGTGCTCAGTGAAATTCCCTACCTGTGAGCGGTCTTCACTGTAGTGGTCGGCGGGTTCCGGTGGTGGCTTTGCGGAGGTTCTCCGATCGGGCGTTGTGGTCTCGCAGGCGGTAGGAATCACCGTCGAGGTTGAGTACGACGGAGCGGTGTAGGAGTCGGTCGAGCATTGCCGCGGCGACGGTGTTGTCGCCGAGAACTTCACCCCACGAGCCGACGCCACGGTTGGTGGTCATCACGATCGAAGTCTTCATATAGCGTTGCGAGACAACCTGAAACAACGCTGATGCCGCCTCACCCGGCAACGGGAGATAGCCGAGCTCGTCGACCACCAGCAGTGTCGGCCCGGCATAGAACCGCATCGTCGTCGCCCACCTTCCTTCCAGCGCTGCCCGGTGGCAGCGGGCAGCGAGGTCGGCTGCGGTGGTGAAATATGTTCGATACCCGGCATGAGCTGCCGCCCTTGCCAACCCGACCGACAGATGCGTCTTGCCGACCCCGGGAGGGCCGATGAGAAGCACATTCGTCGCTGTTTCGAGGTATCGGCAAGTCGCGAGTTCCTCGATGAGCTTGCGATCGACGCCAGCTGCGGCGTCGTAGTCGAAGTCCTCGAGCGAGGCCGGTGTCGGCAAGCACGCGAACCGCAATCTGCCGGTCAACCGACGCGCTTCGGTGGCCTCGACCTCGATGGAGAGCAACCGGTCCAGCGCAGCGGTCATGGACAGTTCCTCGGCCGCGGCTTGGTCGAGGACCGACGGCAATGCTTCGGCTGCATCGTGGAGTTTGAGGACTGCAAGATGACCGCGGAGGCGTTGGTAGAGACTCGCAGCTTCGGCGGTATTCGGTGCCGGCATCCGGTCGACGGTTTTCTTGTCGGTCATGACAGGGTGTTCCTTCCGTGTGCAGCACGTTCGTAGATCGACAGGTCGTAGACGACCGCACCTTCGGTGCCGGGTTCTGTTGCAGTACTGACGTTTACGGGAGTGCCTCCGGATTCGAGAGGTGTTGTGCCGGTGACGGTTCGGAGTGTGTTCGCTGCAGTGATTGCATCTGAGCCGGGTGGAATCCGTTCTTTGCGGCGGTGCGGTCGGCCGGTGTTCGCACCGGCCATCGCTACCTGTTCGAGGGCGTAGATGTGGCCGTGATCGCGCACCATCGCACCGGTGCCGTCGGCAGCCAAACGATGGCGGGCGATAGTGATGTTCGAGGTAGTGACGATGTCGATGACATCGGTCCCGAGGACCTGAGTGACGGTCACCGCGGCCGAAGCGAGCTCGGGTGGAACCGAGTAGCGGTTGCCTCGATAGGAGACCAACGCTTGGCGAGATACGACGCGTTCGGTAGTCACCATCGCCGGATACGCGGCTGCCGGCATCGGGTGCAGCCCTTCGGCGGTGGCGATCGTCGCCACCGATGCCTTGCCGTCTTTCGTCGGCCGTAGCCTGGTGTCGCCGCGCAGACTGCAGAACCGATCGAGGCTGGCCTGGGCTTGCTCGACGGTCAGGTCATCAACAAGGGTTCTCCACCAGCGTTGTGCTGCAGTGTGATTGGATTTCTCCACTGCACCTTTGCGGTTCCCGCGTCGAGGTGGGCAGATCGCGACGGACACTCCGTAATGTTTGGCGACGCCGGCGAAGCTGGCAGTGACCCGGCCCGACTCCGGATGGCAGACCGTCGCCATTCGATCGAACCGCCATACTCGGCTGACGCCTCCGAGGCCCCGGCAGATCCGGTCGAGTCCGTCAACGACACGTGGTTGGGTCATATTCGGTGCGAGGATTCCGCGCCATTTCCCCGAGCACGCCAGGGTTCCGACGAACAGATGTGCCATCGATCCCCATCCCCACGAGGCAGGTGGGTTGGGCAGATCGACCCAATCCCATTGTGTCTCTTCACCCGGCGGATGCTCGATGACGGCGTTGGGTCTTTCGGTGGCGGTCAGGCAGGCGTGGCAGATCGGCCGTAATCCCAACTCGCGGATCTTGCGGGAGAGCGTTTGGTACGACATCGCGTAGCCGAGGTCTTCGAGTTCGTCGCAGAGCGTGCGCACCCACAAGTGGGGGTCGTCGAGCAGACGTGCGGTGACGTAGGCGAGGAACATCTCGAACGGGTCCGCGATGTTGCGTTTGCGCAGTCCGGGGGTGGTGGTGCCGTTCAGATACGACCGGATCGTTTTCGGGTCTCGGCCGGTGTGTCGGGCGATCGCCGCGGTGCTCCACCCGCGTTTCTTCAGGGCCTGTATTTCCACATCTTCCTCCTGTGTAAGCATGAGGAGCGGGTCTCCTTCGATAGCTGGTGCGTGGTCAGAGACCATCAGCTTCGTGGGAGACCCGCCCTCGTTGGCGGTGCCACACGGGTAGGGAATTTCGATGAGCGAAACTAGGGAATTTCAGCGAGCGCCGTCAA
>NZ_CAPS01000003.1 GCF_000333955.1 Rhodococcus sp. AW25M09 | reverse complement strand
CCTCGGGACGCGGCGGTTGCGGTCGACGAGGCGGCTGCGATGTCGGGTCGTTCTGTTCTTCGGCCACGATGCAGGAGTCTATCGGGCTGTGACGGTCGCACCGTCGGCGTGCACGGGCCAACTGATCTGCACGATCTACCGGGAACGACGCGACATCGCTCGGTGGAACGGTATTCATCGGGTGGGGTCGACCGCTACGCCGCTGTCGAGTCGTGACCAGCTGCTGCTGTGAACCCCTCATTCTCTGCGCTCATATTGCGTGAAAACACCATCACTTTCGGTGACCGGAACATTTTCTTTACTTCCAGGGCTGATTCGGTCGCATTGTCCGATGGAAATACGCGCATTTTCCGCATGTTGAGAGAACGCGTTGTGGTTGTCGCGCCCGGCGGTCGACAGTATGACCCTGATCCCACTTCCGGTCGCCGCGGCGATCTCTCCCGACAAGGCAGAGCCACATGCGATCTTCCCGTGCAGCAACGACACCCGATGACTCAACCGATGTGCCTCTCTTCGATCTCACCGTCGTCGAAGCGCGTCGGATGCTGGTTGCAGGGGCGGTCACGCCCGAGCAGTACCGAGTGGCGCTACGGGAGCGAGCTGCGCAGGCGGCTGCGTACAACACGACAGTCACCTTCGTCGCGGCCCCGCCCAGCGCACCTTCAGGACCACTCCAGCACATTCCGATCGTAGTGAAGGACAACATCGACGTGGCCGGGGCGGCCACCACGGCAGGTACTCCAGGCCTGATCGCCAACGTAGCGACGGGCGACGCCGGGGTGGTGCGAGGGCTGGTCGCAGCCGGTGCCCACGTCTCCGGGAAGAACGTCATGCACGAGTTGGCGCTGGGGGCCACGACGAACAACCCATTGCACGGGGCCGCCCACAATCCGTGGCAACACGGACGAACGGCCGGAGGGAGCAGCGGTGGCACTGCGGCGGCAGTGGCATTGGGCATCGCGCCCGCCGGAATCGGCACGGACACCGGAGGATCCGTCCGAGTGCCAGCAGCTCTGTGCGGTGTGTTCGGTTTCCGCCCCTCGATCGGACGCTATCCCAACGACGGCATCGTCCCGATCTGCCTCACGCGCGACACCGCTGGCCCGATCGCCCGAAGTCTCGAAGACATCGTCGTTCTCGACTCTGTTCTCGCTCGACGTGTCTCGGTACAGCCGGCACCGGCGATCGCTGAAATACGACTGGGTTTCACTCCCGTGCACTTCACCGACCTCGATTCTGACGTCGCCGAGGCGACCGATAGAGCACGACGGGATCTCGAGAAGCTCGGTGCCACCTCGGTTCTCGTCGATATCGACGACCTCGTAGCCGAGGCATTCGATATCGCGCCACTGCTGGTGTGGGGGGAATTCCGTGCGGCGCTGAGCGGGTACCTGGCGGCGGGACACATCAGCGACGTGGACGGCGTTCTCGACGCGGTACGGAGCCCGGACGTATCCGACGCCATCGCTCGAGGGCTCGATTCCGTGACGAGCGACCTCCATCGCCGAGCGCTCGCCACCCGCGACCGACTTCGAACCGAGCTCACCGAGCGTTGCCGGCGCGCCGGGATCCATGCCCTCCTGTTCCCGACGACCCCCGTAGTCGCTCCGCTCCTCGGTCAGGACGACACGATCGAACTCGCCGGCCGCCGCGTGCCCACCTTCGCCACGATCATCCGACACGGCGACCTCGGAGGAGTGCTCGGACTACCCGGCATCTCCGTACCGATCGGACTCGGTACGGCCAGCGGTCTGCCCGTCGGAATCGAGCTGTCCGCGCCTCCCGGCCGTGACGACACGTTGCTCGCTGTGGCCGGGGAGGTGTCACGCCACATCGCCCGGCCCCACCGCCCGAGCAGCATCCGACTCGCTGCTCTCGGGCACTGACGAACCACCCATCCACCAGGACAGCACGGATCGGCCGTGCCCCGATAGAACGAGGACACCATGAGCCACACCGCAGCAACCGGTCATCGAACACCGACACGGCGAGAACTGATGAAGGTCCGCTTGGCCAGCGGTATCGGTTCCACGATCGAGTGGTACCTCTCTTTCGCATACATCTCCGCCGCAGGTCTGATCTTCAGCCAGCAGTACTTCGGTGCGCTGGGACCCAATGCCTTGATCGTGTCCCTCGGGTCCGTCGCCGCCAGCTTCGTGGCCAGTCCCCTCGGCGGCGTCATCGCTGGTCACGTAGGGGATCGCCATGGACGCAAGTCAGCCCTGATCGGAACCTTGGTTCTGATGGGCTTGGCCAGCCTCGGAATGGGGTTGCTGCCGACCTACGATCAGATCGGCGTCGCGGCTCCGATACTCCTGGTGGCTTTCCGCTTCGTTCAAGGTCTGAGCACCGGCGGCGAGTGGGGAGGGGCCGCCCTGATGTCCGTCGAGTACGCACCACCGGCCAAACGCGGTTTCTACGGCGTGTTCTCGCAGATCGGTACCCCCGCGGGTTTCGTGCTCTCGACGGCCGTGTTCTTCGTTCTGCAGATCACCACCACACCCGAGCAGTTCGAGAGCTGGGGATGGCGAGTTCCGTTCCTGTTCAGCGTAGTTCTGGTGCTCGTCGGGCTGAAGGTGCGGACATCGATCTCCGAGAGTCCCGTGTTCGCCGAGGTGCAGGCTTCGCACGCCGAGGCATCGGTTCCCCTGGCCGAGGCCGTCAACGGATACTCCTGGCGAATGGTGCTCGCCGGTGGGTCGTTCGTGGCCAACATTCTCGCGGGCTTGCTCCTGATCGGCTACCTTTTGCCCTACAGCACAACGAATGTCGGCATGGATGCCAGCGCGGTCCTTCCTCTTCTCACCCTTGCTGCATTCTTGTGGATCGGTACGACCGTGCTCGGCGGCTCGCTCGCGGATCGGTACGGGAGCAGAGCGGTGATGACCTGGGGGTATCTGCTGATAGGGGCGTGGGCAATCCCGCTCTTCATGTTGGTCGACACCGGCAGCCCGGCTGCGTTCGCCGTCGCCGTCAACATCCTGGCGGTGGGACTCGGGCTGTCCTACGGACCGCAGAGCAGTATGTTCGCTGCTCTGTTCCCCTCACACATCCGATACACCGCCGCATCGCTCCCATATGCCGTCGGCGGAATCATCGGTGGAGGTTTTGCACCGGTTACCGCGGAGTGGCTGATCGAGAGAACCGGCACGTCCATCTCGATTTCGATCTACTTGATGTGCTTCGTGGCAATCTCGCTGGTGAGCCTCGCACTTCTGACGCCGGCCCACTTCACCGGATGGCCCAAGGAGACGGCCGCTTCCAAGATTTCCCAGCCCGAAGGGCAAGCATCGTAGAGACGGCACCTGAACTGCCAGAGGAGGCGCTGCTGCTCAGCGCCTCCTCTGTTCGGTGTCATGTCGACCGCACGCCGCGGCGGTAAGTGCTTCGTCTCAGCGCAGCACCACCGCGACGCCCTCGTACGGACGCAGTGTCATCGGGAAGCTGTTCAGCTCGTCCACGGTGGCGATCTCGTTGTCGTCGAACACGTCGATGGCGCAGGTACCCGGCACCAGGTGCTTGGATTGGATCGTCGCGCTGATCTCATCGGACGAGAAGTTGAGCACCGTGGCCTGGATGGTTCCCTGGCCCAGTTCGTGCACCATCACCAGTAGGCCCTTGTGGGAGACCGTGGGAATATCGATCTGCTGGGCGGTGGCGATACCGAACCGCTTGCGCAGCTCGATGATTCGCGCCAGTTGACGCGCGAACGACTGCGGGTCGGCGAGTTGCTCCGGAAGTGAGCCGTACAGGCTGCGTCCGCGGGGTATGCCCGATTCCGAGCGCACGGCCTCGGGGAAGTACCCCATCAAATCGTGTGCGCCGCGGTTGAGCCAGCGGGTGTCGCCCTCGCGGATGAGGTCGTCCACCTCATCGGCGTCGATGGGCAGGATTCCCAGTAGATCCCAGCCCGACAGCGCGAACACACCGGGCTGCAGCGCGTTGTACATCGCGAGTAGCAGGTGGGCTCGCTTGACCGTCTCGATGTCGTCATCGTCCATCCGGTCCAGATCTCGGATGCCGAGCGATGCGGTGATGACACTTGCTGTGGTGCAAGCGATTCCGTTGGTCGTGAACGTTCGGTTGTACGGTGCCCAGCGTCCGGTGAGTCGATCGGTCAGTTCGCCGCGAATACGGTCGCCCAGATCGCAGCCCTTGACCGTCTCGCCGCCGTAGGAGAACTCGTCCTCGGCATGCAGGGTGGCGAAGTGGATGAGCTCGAAGGTCATCTCGTCGTGGTTCTGCAGCGCATGCACCAGCGAAGCAGTGTCCACGCCGTGATCACGGGCCAAAGTCATGGTGAGTCTGAGGAATTCGGTGTTCCCCATCACGAGCGCATGCTGATAGGCCGGACGGTTGATGAAGTCGTACGACAAATCGGCACCGTTGGTGCCCATGGCCTTGATGTCGTCGATGGTCAGGTTCAACTCCTGGAAGGTGAACCCGCCCATCTTGCGCACGACGCTGGCGATCAGGTGATTGGCTGCCTCCGACAACGGGTGGCCCTCGGACCATCCCGGTCCCTCGGCCCGGCGTTCGACTCCGAGAAAACCGTTGGCGTCCAGACGTAGTGCACC
This sequence comes from Rhodococcus sp. AW25M09, assembly GCF_000333955.1. GTDB lineage: Bacteria > Actinomycetota > Actinomycetes > Mycobacteriales > Mycobacteriaceae > Rhodococcoides. Next base: position 40,874 of record NZ_CAPS01000003.1, on the reverse strand, counting down.
CGCGCCCAGATCGGCGATCGAATGACATGCGTCGCCGATCACCAGCCGCATTCCGGCGAAGGAAGGATCGAGCCAGTTGATCGACGGCTGACCGGCCTTGAAGTAGTGCAGGTACACCCAGCGGCGTTCGACTCCGTCGATGCCGACGACGGGAGGAGTTGCGCTCCAGTTGGTTTCCTTGACGCCGAGCTCGTAGAAGATCACGCGCTGCAGCTGGCCGATGATGTACCCGGCGCGAGCGAGATTGGCCTCGGCGTCGGCATCGATGTTCTGGGAATCGGCACCGGCGCGTACCCGGGGGAGTAGATGCCAGTCCTGCGGTTCGATCTCGACCATGTGGTAGATGCCGGGGTAGTCGGCCACGGCCATCTCGGCCAGCCGGAAATCTGCACCCTTACCGGTGTGCCCGGGCACGATGTCGTCGATGACGATGCCGTCGTACGCGGAGGCCACGACGCACAGGCGTCGGAACTCCTCTTCCGAGCCGAACGCAGGGTCGATCTGCATGCCGATGCGGTCGAAGTGGCCGTCGACCGACGGGGTCGGACGCCAGCCGTGGATGCCGCCGGCCACCTTCACCGGGCCGGTGTGCACTGCGGTGACTCCGATTTCGGAGAACGCCTGCCACAGCTTCTCGTCGCCGAGGGTGCTCAGAAAGCTCGTGTGCGGGGCGTTGATCACCGAGATGGGGTAGGCGGTGAACCACACCGGCGCACGTTCGACGGCGGCGCGAGGATCGGGATCGGCATACGGGTTCTGCCACATGCTGCCCTTGCCCGAGAGCTGCTCGGCGATCAATTTCGCGTCCCGCAACATCGACTGTTCGGTGAGCCAGTCCACGTACTCGGGGTTCGATGCCACCGGTTCGCTGTTGGGCGTGGGGCTGCTGCTCCGATTCGCGCGGCGCACGGAAGGGCGAAGTGGTTTGGGCCGAGCCGGATAGAACTTCTCGTCGTAGGTGATCTCGCTCGGTTCGTGCTGCACTTCGGGATCCATGTGCCTCCGTAGCCTCGCTTTTCTTCAACCCTACGTAGGGCGCGGCCGATCCGCAGGGTTGTGGTTCCCCTAATAGTCGAGCGGTGAAACCTAGCGCGCCGACCGCTGAAACCTCCGCCGAATTACACCGATGTCATTCGTCGCTGGGCGTTTCCTTCGATATGCGAACGTCATCGAATCGAGACCGCCTGGTGTGGAATGTCTGATTCCGATAGGACATAGTGAAAGACGTACCAACAGTCCCATGAGTCACATCAGACTCATGGGTCACATCCCCTCAGCTACAGGAGTTGTTCATGCGACGTCTTGCCCGCACATCGATCCTGGCCTCGACGGCCGCTCTGGCCGCCGCCATCGGTGCGGTTGCCCTCGCACCGGCCGCCTCGGCCGAACCGGAACCGGAACCCGTGGGCCCGCTCGGCTCGGTGGTTCTCGAGAGCCCGGACCTGGTGGTGACCATGGCCACCGTCTGTGACACCACAGTCGAGGACGGACCCGAGGGCGGAGTCGTCGCACTGCAGGTCAAGGTCGAGAACATCGGCGCGGACGACGCGTCGAACGTGAACGTCAACTACGGCGCGCTGCCCGGCGTGCAGGGGCAGAACACCGAGACGACCATCAAGGCAGGCGAGGCGGCCACGTACACGGTTCCCTCCGTCGATCGTGAATGGGTCGCACGTCCCGCCGGTGCTGCAGCCTTCGCCACTGCGCTCGATGCCGACTTCATGAACAACATCACCGCCGGACTGCTCAGCTACAGCTGCATCCCCGCGCCGGCCGAGGAGCCCACCGAGGAGCCCACCGAGTAATTCGAGTCACGAGCTTTCTTCCCGCTGCGCCGCGACGATCCCTGCTGATCGTCGCGGCGTACTGCTGTGGAGGGGCTTCGCCCCATGTGAGTAGAAGTTCGTAGCAGGCACCGAATTTCCGTTCACATGCGGCGCAGCCGCTCCCTCGGGAACAAATTCGCCACACCCTCCGTTGTGCAGGTCAGCAGCCTTGAGTGGATGAGGCTCAAGTTGGAAGTTGACGCGATAGATCGCGTTGTGCAAACTTGAGCGGAGTTCGCTCACCCAGGGACTGGAACCCACGCAACAACAGGAGGAAACATTATGGCTCGTGCGGTCGGTATCGACCTCGGGACCACCAACTCGGTCGTGTCCGTCCTCGAGGGCGGCGAACCGGTTGTCGTCGCCAACTCCGAGGGATCACGCACCACCCCGTCGATCGTCGCTTTCGCCAAGAACGGTGAAGTGCTGGTCGGCCAGCCCGCGAAGAACCAGGCGGTCACCAACGTCGATCGCACGATTCGTTCCGTCAAGCGCCACATCGGCACGGACTGGACCGTGGAGATCGACGACAAGAAATACAACCCGCAGGAAATTTCCGCGCGCACGCTGCAGAAGCTCAAGCGCGACGCCGAGGCCTACCTGGGCGAGGAAATCACCGACGCGGTCATCACCGTCCCCGCGTACTTCGAGGACGCACAGCGTCAGGCCACGAAGGAAGCCGGCCAGATCGCCGGCCTCAACGTCCTGCGCATCGTCAACGAGCCCACCGCGGCAGCTCTGGCGTACGGCCTGGACAAGGGCGACGAAGAGCAGACCATTCTCGTGTTCGACCTCGGTGGCGGCACGTTCGACGTCTCGCTGCTGGAAATCGGCGACGGTGTCGTCGAGGTTCGCGCGACGTCCGGCGACAACCACCTCGGTGGCGACGACTGGGACGAGCGCATCGTGACCTGGCTCGTCGACAAGTTCAAGGCTCAGAACGGCATCGATCTGACCAAGGACAAGATGGCGCTGCAGCGTCTGCGTGAGGCTGCCGAGAAGGCGAAGATCGAACTGTCCTCCGGGCAGAGCACCTCGATCAACCTCCCGTACATCACGGTCGACGGCGACAAGAACCCGCTGTTCCTCGACGAGCAGCTCAGCCGCTCCGAGTTCCAGAAGATCACCTCCGACCTGCTCGACCGCACCCGTGCGCCGTTCCAGGCAGTGGTCAAGGACTCCGGCATCGCCGTCAAGGACATCGACCACGTCGTACTCGTCGGCGGTTCGACGCGTATGCCCGCCGTTTCCGAGCTGGTCAAGGAACTCTCCGGCGGACGCGAGCCCAACAAGGGCGTCAACCCGGACGAGGTCGTGGCCGTCGGTGCCGCACTGCAGGCCGGTGTCCTCAAGGGTGAGGTCAAGGACGTTCTGCTCCTCGACGTCACGCCCCTGTCTCTCGGTATCGAGACCAAGGGTGGCGTCATGACCAAGCTCATCGAGCGCAACACCACCATCCCGACGAAGCGTTCCGAGACCTTCACCACCGCTGACGACAATCAGCCCTCGGTGCAGATCCAGGTCTTCCAGGGTGAGCGCGAGATCGCCTCGCACAACAAGCTCCTCGGCTCCTTCGAGCTGACCGAGCTGCCGCCTGCTCCTCGCGGAGTGCCCCAGATCGAGGTCACCTTCGACATCGACGCCAACGGCATCGTGCACGTCACGGCCAAGGACAAGGGCACCGGCAAGGAAAACACGATCAAGATCCAGGACGGCTCCGGCTTGTCCAAGGAAGAGATCGACCGCATGGTGGCCGACGCCGAAGCTCACGCAGACGAGGACAAGGCTCGTCGCGAAGAGGCCGAGGTCCGCAACCAGGCCGAGTCCCTCGTCCACCAGACGGAGAAGTTCGTCAAGGACAACGAGGACAAGGTCGACGCCGAGCTCAAGGGACGCGTCGAAACTGCCATCGCCGACGCCAGGACGGCTCTTGCGGGCAGCGACATCTCGGCCGTCAAGACTGCCGTGGAGAAGCTCTCGACCGAGTCGCAGGCTCTCGGCACCGCCATCTACGAGGCTCAGGCCAAGGAGCAGGGCGGCGCAGAAGGCGAGGCTCAGGCCGCTGACGACGGTGTCGTCGACGCAGAGGTTGTCGACGAGCCCGCCGACGACGCGGAGAAGAAGTGACGTCGGGTAACTCCGAGCAAGAACCGGTCACTTTCGTGGACAAGCGGAAGATCGATCCCGAGACCGGTGAAGTACGGGAAGGTGACGCAGTTCCGGAGCCCCTCGTGGGCACCGGCTCTGCGCCCCAGCCCGGCTCGGTAGAGGAAGGGACGGACAGCGAGATGGTGGTCGAGCCGGAGGTCGTGGAGGATCCTCGCGATACTCAGGTCTCCGAACTCACTGCCGATCTGCAACGAGTCTCGGCCGAATACGCCAACTACCGGCGGCGCACCGATCGTGAGAAGCAGAGTGGTGCGGAGAACGCGAAGGCGTCCGTCGTGTCGCAGTTGCTTCCGGTTCTGGACGACCTCGAGCGAGCTCGCCAGCACGGCGATCTCGAAACCGGACCGCTCAAGTCGGTGGCCGACAAGTTGGCAGGGGTGTTCTCGAACATCGGCCTGACCACCTTCGGGGCCGAGGGCGACGCGTTCGATCCGGCCATTCACGAGGCCGTCTCGCACGAGGGCGACGGCAGCAGTCCGGTCGTCGGAACACTGATGCGTCCGGGCTACAAGCTCGGCGAGCGTGTTCTGCGTACCGCGATGGTCGGTGTCGTGGACAGTGCTGACGAGGGCACGGCAACGAGAGAATCGGATGCACCTGCGTCCGACGAGCAGTAAAAAGAAATAGCGCGAGAGGAGGAAACGCCCGGTGAGCCAGCGGGAGTGGATCGAGAAGGACTTCTACAAGGAGCTGGGCGTTTCCTCCAGCGCTACTGCAGAAGAAATCAAGAAGGCGTACCGAAAGTTGGCCCGGGACAACCACCCCGACGCCAATCCCGGCAACGAATCGGCCGAGAACAAGTTCAAGGCGGTCAGCGAGGCACACGCGATACTCGCCGACCCGGCCAAGCGCAAGGAATACGACGAGGCCCGACGGCTGTTCGCCTCGGGCGGCTTCGGTAGTCGCGGCGGCGGTGGATTCTCACCCGGCGCAGGTGGATTCGGCGGCGGCGGAGGTCAAACCTTCGACGTAGGCGACATCTTCGGCCAGGGCGGAGGTGCCGACGGCGGAATCGGCGACCTGTTCGGTGGCCTGTTCAATCGCGGCGGCGGGGCGCAGCGACCGCAGAACAACCGTCCTCGACGCGGTAGTGACGTCGAAACCGAGACCTCGCTGCAGTTCCGAGAGGCAGCACAGGGTGTGACGGTCCCGTTGCGGTTGACCAGTCCGTCCTCGTGCACCACGTGCCACGGAAGCGGTGCCAAGCCCGGAACGAGCCCGCGGGTGTGCCCCAAGTGCAACGGCCAGGGCGTCGTCAACAGAAATCAGGGCGCGTTCGGCTTCAGCGAGCCGTGTGACGACTGCCGCGGTAGCGGATCGATCATCGACGACCCGTGCGTCGACTGCCGCGGCACCGGAGTGCAGAACCGCACCCGCACCATCACCGTGCGCGTGCCGGCCGGCATCAGCGACGGCCAGAAGGTGCGACTTGCCGGTCAAGGTGAAGCAGGCCTGCGCGGTGCGCCGTCCGGCGACCTGTTCGTGACCGTACGGGTCAAGCCCGACAAGGTATTCGGCCGCACCAACGACGACCTGACGGTGACCGTCCCGGTGAGCTACGGCGAGCTGGTGCTCGGTACCACGCTGTCGGTGCCCACCCTGGAAGGCCGAGTGGGAGTGAAAGTTCCACCGGGAACCGTCGACGGTCGAGTGCTGCGCGTGCGCGGACGCGGCATACCGAAGAAATCCGGCACCGGCGACCTGATGGTGACCGTCAAAGTTGCCGTCCCGCAGAAACTGGACGATGCTGCTACCGACGCTCTGAAAAGCTATCTGGAAGCCGAGAAGGCCAGCGGATTCGACCCGCGGGCCGGGTGGGCAGGTGTGTGATGTCGGTCCCTCCCGAGGGTGGTGCCGCGAAAGCCGTTGGAGCACAAGCTGATCCCGACGCCCAGATCTTCGTGATCTCGGTCGCCGCGCAGCTTGCCGGCATGCACGCGCAGACATTGCGCACCTACGATCGACTCGGACTCGTCACCCCACACCGCACCACCGGTGGCGGTCGACGCTACTCGCCGCGTGACGTCGCACTGCTTCGTGAAGTGCAGCGACTGTCCCAGGACGAGGGCGTCAACCTCGCAGGAATCAAGCGCATCATCGAGCTCACCAATCAAGTCGAGGCCTTGCAGTCGCGCATCAGCGAACTGGCTCAGGAACTGGCCACGGTGCACGCCAGCTATCGCCGCGACCTGGTGCCGATTCAACGCAATGCCCTGGTGGTCTGGAAGCCGCGACACCAGCGCTGACTTACTGGAACTCCGCAGCTCGCACACGCGCGCGCCTTTGTCAGGTGCGCGCGTTTCGTGTCTGTATCGGCCACTACTTCGCTCGCATCCGGCGAACGCGCACGCGTTTGCGGGGAGTGCGATGCGGAGGGGGCTCAGGGCCAGGTGCTGAGCTGGGGTCTCGCGCGCTGGGGTCTCGCGCGCGGGGGTCGAGTTTCGGGTCTTGTGCCCTGCGTCGGTCGGGCTACGGGGTTCCGCAGCTCGCAAACGCGCGCGCACTTGTCAGATGCCCGCGTTCTCGCGCCCGTATCGGTCACTATTTCGCTCGCGTCTGGCAAACGCGCGCGCACTTGTCAGGTGCGCGCGTTCTCGTGCCCGTATCGGTCACTACTTCGCTCGCGTCTGGCAATCGCGCGCGCATTTGCGGCGACTGAGTACCCCGAGAGCGAGACTCGGGGCCGACCGTCCGGCGAACGCGCACGCGTTTGCGGAGAGTGAGACCCGCAGCCCCTATCCTGGTCGACATGCAGGCGTGGAGTTCGACAGTCGTTCAGTATCATCGCCTTCGGAACGACCTTGCGGTGATTCGACTCGAAGGCGACGCGGTGCCGTTCAAGGCAGGCCAGTCGGTGTCGGTGGCAGTTCCCCAGAATTCTGCTCTGACGCGGCGGTACTCGCCCGCATTGCCGCCGTCGCTCGACGGCAAGCTGGAGTTCCACGTCCGCGCGGTTCCGGCCGGCTGGGTCAGTGGCGGAATTGTCAACGAGACACGGCCCGGTGACGTCTGGCAGATCAGTGATCCGCAGGGTGGCCTGCACGTCGATGATTCGGGGCGCGACGTCGTGATGATCGCGGGCGGCACCGGACTGGCCCCGTTGCGCGCAATTCTGCTCGACCTCACGCGCTGGGAGCGGCCGCCGAACGTGACGCTCTTCGTCGGCGGCAAGTCTCCGCGCGATCTCTATGCCGGGGACATGCTGTGGTTGATGGCGTCAGAATTGCCGTGGTTGACCGTCGTACCGGTGGTCGACCAGCTGCACGAGCCTTGGGCGTCGGATCGTTGGAACGACCGAATTCGTGCCGACGTCGATTCGGCCGCAAAGTTTTTCGAGCCAGAGCACTGTTGGGAGGGGAGTGTGGCCGACGTGATCGCCGCGCAGGGCCACTTCTCGGATCGGCAGATTCTGGTGTGTGGATCGCCGGGTATGGAAGCGGCGACGATGCGCGCACTCGTCGAGTCCGGTACCCCAGCCGAGCTCATCCGCCGCTGAATCACGGGAGCCGCTGAACCACGGGAGCCGCTGAACCACGGGAGCCGCTGAATCAGGGGAGCTGCAAAATGCGTCGCAGCTGCGCCAGGTCGTGCGCAGATACGGTCGTGAAGTCCGGCGGCGGGGCGTCGGCGATGGCTCGGGCTTTCTCGGCGAGGCGGCGTCCGGCATCGGTGAGTCCGATGATGCGGCGTCGGCGATCGTCGGGATCTTCGGTGCGGATCACCAGTTCTCGCTTTTCGAGTTCGCGAATGTTGAGCGAGACGTACGGAGCATCCGACGCGAGAATGTCGGCCAGCTCGGTCACCGTCCGATCCGCCGCGAGCAGTTTGGTCAGCAGCTTGGCGCGCAGGAAGCTCATGCCGGTTGCCTCGGCGACGGCTCGTCGGGTGTCGTGTTTCTCGAGCATCAACGCGCGCATCTCCCGCCAGACGTGCGCCGCCTCGGAGTCGGTCATACGAGCACCGGACGGCCGATGTTCTCGGCGGTCGATCGGGCCCACTGGCCGGTGGTGACCAGTGCGAGCACGGTGACGACCACGCCTGCGCCTGCGATGACGAACCATGCGGGCACGGCGGCGGCGGTGAAACCGTCGGAGATCGCACCGACGATGCTCGCGGTGACGATGGCACCGACTACGGCCACTCCGAGCGACTGGCCCACCTGCCTACTGGTCGACGCGATGGCGGACGCCACTCCCGCCTGGCTGCGCGGCATTCCGGACACCGCGGTGTTGGTGATCGGGGCGTTGACCATGCCGAAGGAGATTCCGAAGATCACGTACGCGGTCGCCAGCCACGCGAACGAGGTAGTCGGAGTGAGTCGGGTGAGCATCAGTGCCGAGGTCACGAATCCGATTCCGGCCACGAGCAGCGGAATGCGAGCGCCGAGGTTGCCGACGATGCGTCCGGAGATCGGCGCGAAGATCAGGGTCATCACGGCCATCGGCAAAGTGTAGAGACCGGCATGCAGGGGTGAGTAGCCGCGCACATCCTGCAGGTAGATGGTGTTGAGGAAGAGGAATCCGCCGAGGGAGGCGAAGGCACACACCGCGATCACCGTCGCTCCGCTGAACGGTGCGCTACGGAAGAACTTCAGCTGGATCAGTGGTTCTTCGAGACGCGACTCGACCACCACCAGGCCGATGAGGGAGCCGACGGCAACGGCACCGGTGAGCACGATCAGCGGCGATCCCCAGCCCTTCGCGGGACCTTCGATGATGGTGAAGACCAGGGACGCGAGAAACGCGAGGATGAGTAGCTGACCGGCCGGGTCGAACTTTCTCGCGTGCTCGGCTTTGGATTCGGGGACGAACTTCAACGTCATGGCCATCGCGAAGATGCCCACGGGCACGTTGATCCAGAATATGGACTGCCAGCCTGCCCCGGTGACGAGGATGCCGCCGAGGGCGGGACCTGCCGACATCGAGATCCCGACGACGGCACCCCACATTCCGATGGCCCCGGCGCGTTCTTTGGGGTCGGTGAAGGTGTTGGTGATGATCGACATCGCGACGGGATTCATCATCGAGCCGCCGACGGCCTGCAGCATGCGGAAGGCGACGAGCCAGCCCAGTGACGGTGCGATGCTGCACAGAAGGGACCCGAGCACGAACGTCCCGGTGCCGATCAGGAAGAAACGTTTGCGCCCGAACTTGTCGGCCATCGAGCCGCCGAGCATCAGCAGTGATGCCACGACCAGTGTGTATGCGTCGATGATCCACTGCAGACCGGACACCGACGCGTTGAGGTCGGTGCGCATCGACGGCAGTGCGACATTGACGATCGTGTTGTCGGTACTGACGAGAAACAGGCTCAGGCAGCAGATGCCGAGTACCAGATACCGGCGTCGTCGAGTCAACTCGGCCACGTCCACCTCCCGTGAATTACTTGTATATCTACAACTATTACATGAGTACTCCTAATTTGTTCGACGAGCAAGTGAGATGCGGCCAGGCGTTGCCCGATAGGGTGTGGGCCACATACTTGCTGTAATTGTGAATGGAGAACAACAGTGGCTTCCGAGATCGCACCAGGAGACCTGGTTCAGGCGTCCGGGCACGCCGGACCGTGGAAGGTGGTCGAGATTCGTCAGGGTCTGGCGTTGCTCGAGCATCACGACGGGCATCGACTGTCGGTACGCACCACCACAGTCGAGGTAGTGCGCAAGGCGTCGAGCAGCGGGGGGTCGACGCCGCAGGCCGAGGCCGAGGGCGAAAGTCCCTCGCTGTTCGACGAGAGCTGACCTACCGCAGTTTCCGATCGACCGCGTACTTCCGGCGCAGCGATTTCGAGATCTGCTTGTACTCCCGCAGCTTCTCGTTGCGGGCTCGGGCGTCGTGCCTCGACGTCGCCCAGGCGTTCTCCCGCAGTAGCTTTCGGTAGTTTCCGAGTCTGCGTTCGGTGAGCTCGCCCGCGTGGACGGCTGCCAGTACTACGCAGCCGGGTTCGCTTCGGTGCGCGCAGTCACCGAACCTGCACAGTGCGGCCAGTTCTTCGATGTCGGAAAATGCGCTCGCCACAGCGTCTTCCGATCCCTGCACGCCCACCGACCGCAGTCCCGGTGTGTCCAGCAATATCAACTTCGTGTCGGGAATCGGCACCAGTTCCCGATGCACCGTCGTGTGCCTGCCCTTGCCGTCTGCCTCACGGGTGTCACCGATGGCAAATGCAGTGCCGCCGAGCAGCGCGTTGCCGAGTGTCGACTTCCCCGAGCCCGACGGCCCGATCAGCGCAACTGTGCCGCGCAGATGCATTGTCAGCGCGTCGATTCCGCCACCCGATAGTGCGCTGGTCCGGCAGACTGCAACGCCAGGCGCGGCGGCCAGTACCTGTTCTTCGGCAACGCTGCCCCTGTCGCTTTTGGTGATCGCGACGACGGGAAGGGCACCGCTGCCCCAGGCGAGGGTGATGTAGCGTTCGACGCGACCGAGATCGAGGGCGGTGTCCGACGCGACAGTGACCACGACGGTGTCGACATTGGCCCCGAGAACCTGTATCTCGGAGGTGGATCCGGCGGATGCGCGTTCGATGGCCGTTCTGCGAGGCAGTATTTCGGCGAGAACGAAGGTGTGCCCGGAGTGCGGGTGCAGGGCGACCCAGTCTCCGGCGCAGGTGTGAGTGCCGGCGACGCGGACGATGCCGTCGGCGGTGGCGGCATCGAATTCACCGCGGTCGACTCGGACGACGCGGGCGAGAACTGATCCTGGAGAAAGCTTTTCGAATTCTGTCAGCCAGTGCTGATCGAGGCCGTACCGGTCCAGTGTAAACATGCGAGAGATCCTTCGGGGAGGGGTGAACGTGGGCTCGGGTACGCGCTCGTCCAGGTGGCCACGATGCCCACCTCCTCGCTTCTCGAATGCATGAAAAAACCGTCGACGGCAAATTAGCAGCCGTCGACGGTTTCAGGAAAGCGATTTACCTCTGCGCGGGGCTCGGGCCCTCTGCGGGTTGTGCAAGTGCGGTGAGGAAGGAGCGGGCCCAGCGATCGACGTCGTGCGCGAGCACCTGTCGACGCATGGCGCGCATGTGGCGCTTGCCTGCTTCGGGTTCCTGTTCGAGCGCCCAGATGATCGCGTCCTTCACGCTGTCCAAGTCATGGGGGTTGCACAGGTATGCCTGTCGCAATTCTGCTGCAGCACCGGTGAATTCGCTGAGCACCAGCGCGCCGCCGAGGTCGCTGCGGCAGGCCACGTACTCCTTGGCGACGAGGTTCATGCCGTCGCGCAGTGGGGTGACCAGCATGACGTCGGCGGCGACGAAGTAGGCCAGTAGGTCGTCGCGGGGGATCGGCCGGTGCAGGTAGTGCACCACCGGATGGCCCACCTGTCCGTACTCGCCGTTGATCCGGCCCACTTGCTGCTCGATTTCGCCGCGCATCGCGACATAGCTCTCGACGCGTTCACGGCTGGGCGTCGCCAACTGCACGATGACGTTCTCGGCGGGATCGACCCTGCCCTCTTCCAGCAATTCGCGGAAAGCGTTGAGCCGGACGTCGATTCCCTTGGTGTAGTCGAGTCGGTCGACGCCGAGCATGATGCGCTTGGGGTTGCCGAGATCTTTGCGGAGCTGTTTCGCTCGATCGCGAACGGCCTTCGAGCGTGACTTGGTGTCCAGTTCGCCGGAGTCGATAGAGATCGGGAAGGCTCCGACGCGCACGGTTCGGAACCCCACCTGCACGACGCCGAGCTTGGACCGCACCCCGACGGTGCCGCGAGAGGTGGTTCCCCCGGCGAGGCGTCGGGCAAGGTAGAGGAAGTTCTGCGCGCCGCCGGCCAGATGGAAACCGATCAGGTCGGCACCGAGCAGGCCTTCGACGATCTCGGTGCGCCACGGCATCTGCATGAACAGCTCGATCGGCGGAAACGGGATGTGCAGGAAGAACCCGATGGTCAGGTCGGGCCGCAGCATCCGGAGCATCTTGGGGACGAGCTGGAGCTGATAGTCCTGGATCCAGACCGTCGCGCCCTGCGCCGCCGCCTCGGACGTCTTCTCGGCGAAACGACGGTTGACCTCGACGTAGGCGTTCCACCAGTCGCGGTCGTACTCCGGTTTGACGATGACGTCGTGGTAGAGCGGCCACAAGGTCGCGTTGGAAAAGCCCTCGTAGTACTGCTTGTATTCCTTCTCGCTGATCGGCACCGGCCGCAGCTGCAAGTCGTCCTCGACGAACGGCTCGACGTCGACGTCGGACACACCGACCCATCCCACCCAGGCACCTTTGTTGGCGCGCAGAATCGGCTCCAGGGCGGTGACCAGACCGCCCGGGCTTCGCTTCCATCTCGTGCTTCCGTCCGGAAGCTTTTCCAGATCGACCGGCAACCTGTTGGCTACGACGACGAAATCCGAACCCTGCGAGGCGTCAGCCACAACTGTCCAATCCGCTTGTTAGATCTCTGGGTGTTCGGCCTTGCGAAAACCCGTCAGTCGGTCTTCGCTACGGGGTCTATACCCAGCATCGACAACAACATGCGGCATTCGTCTGCATCGGTGGCGTATGCGGCGACGACGCGCTGAGCCTGGCTGGCCGTCTCGTACTCGAGTGGGACGATGTCTTCGTCGGCGATGTCGTTGTCGGTCGATGTCTTGGCAGGCATGGTGTTCTCCGTACTCTCTACTGGACTTTTTCGGTGTTCTCTGGCCCCGACTCTATGTAAATGTGGCACCCCATCGCCAGTTCCCGATGCCTTAGGCTGCAGCAAATGACCGATTCTGTACTGCTCCGCGATGCTCGGGCGGTGGTGGAGGCACCTTCTGCGGCAACCGGCACTGCGATTCTGCGCCGGACCGTACGACGGCATCGCACCCGTCTGATCGTCTCGTCGCTGCTGTTCGGCGTCCATCAGCTGTGCGAAACGATGGTCCCGGTGGCCATCGGTCTGATCGTTTCGCGCGCCATCGACACCGGTGATGTGACGGCGATGATCGTCTCGCTCATCGGGCTGGCGGCTCTGTTCGTCACTTTGTCCTATGCGTGGCGCATCGGTGCCCGCATCATCGTGGTCGCGATCGAACGGGAGTCGTATCTGGTGCGCGTCGAGGTCGCCGGACGCGTCCTCCATCCCCGAGGATTGCGCACCGACTTGTCCGCGGGGGAGCTACTGACGGTCTCGACATCGGACGCCGAGAAGGAGTCCTGGATTCTCGATCTGATCGCCCGGGTCTTCGCATCGGCGGTGGCAGTCGTCGCGTCGGCGGTGGCGTTGCTGGTTATCGACGTTCCCTTGGGGCTGGCAGTCGTCATCGGCACCCCGGTCATTCTGATTGCGCTGCAGCATCTCGCCCCATTGCTCACTCGCGCGGCGACCGAGCAACAAGCCCGGGTGGCCGGGGTATCGGGCATGGCCACGGATCTGGTCAGCGGAGTGCGCCCTCTGCGCGGCATCGGTGCCGAGGACGCTGCCACTCAGCGGTTCGTGACGTCGAGCCGTTCGGCCTTGACTGCGACGCTGAAGCTCGCCCGCGCGAACAACGTCTACCAGGGCCTCGCGGCGGCGATCAACGCGCTGCTTGCCGTCGGGATCGCCGGAACGGCCGGCTGGTTCGCGCTGCAGGGACGCATTTCGGTCGGCGAGTTGATCACCGTCATCGGGTTGTCGCAGTTCGTCATCGAACCGTTGACCGGGCTGTCGAGAATCCCCGGTGTGGTGGCGACGGTGCGTGGATCGGCTGATCGACTCGCCCTGGTTCTGGGAGCGGAACACGTTCTGCCGCAGTCGGATTCGGTTCTTCCGGTAGGCACCGACCTTGAGGTGGACGAGGTTCGGTTTCGATCTCTCGACGGCATCGGCTTTCGGGCCGCACCGGGTGAACTACTCGGCGTGGTCACCTATCGGCCACAGGACGGCGAAGCCCTTGCCGCCCTGCTGTCCGGCCAGGTCTCCGACGCCGATTTCACCGGAACAGTGCGGATCGGCGGCATCCCGGCGGGGCAGATCGACCTTCGGCGAGCCCGCGAGACCGTTCTCGTCGAGCCGCACATCACCGACCTGTTCGCCGGAACCGTTCGTAGCAACGTCACCGCCGGGCGGGAGCGGCCCGACGCCGAACTCGGCGCCATCCTGCAGGCCTCGGCGGCCACCGACGTCGTCGAACTGCACGAGGCGGGCCTCGACCATGCCGTCACCGATCGCGGAGCCAGCCTGTCCGGCGGGCAACGCCAACGAGTCGCGTTGGCGCGGGCGCTCTCGGTCGACGCGCCGGTGTTGGTGTTGCACGACCCCACCACCGCGGTCGACGCCGTCACCGAACACGACATCGCTCGCGGCATCGGCGAGCTTCGGCACACCGGCAGTGCCGCTCAGACGACCATCCTGATCACCACGAGCCCCGCATTGCTGTCGGTGACTCATCGCGTTCTCGTCGTCGACGGTGGACGCGTCGTAGCCGAGGGGACTCACCACGATCTCGCGTCCTCGGACGCGCATTACCGGGAGACGGTGCTGCGATGACCACCCCCGAACTACTCCCGATCGCCACCGGTGCGCGCTCGGGTCGATGGCTGCTGGAACAGCTGCGATTACGGAAGGCCCGAACGGCGGTGACGCTGCTGCTCGGTGCGATTGCCGCCGCGATGTCACTGGTGCCCGTGTATGTGCTCGGGGTATTGGTCGACCGTGTCCGTGACGGAGCCGGCCCTCAGGCGATCGTCGGTGTCGTCGTGGTGATCTCGGTCGCTGCCGTGCTCGGCGGGATCGTGACCGGCTTCAGCGGCTATCTCATCAGCACCCTCGGCGAGGGGATCCTGGCCTCGTTGCGCGAGGCCGTCGTTCGTCGCGCACTACATCTGCCGGTAGCCACATTGGAGCGAGTGGGCAAGGGCGACTTGCTTTCCCGGGTCGGCGACGATGTCGCGGTGATGGCGAAGTCGATCGGCGAGGTCATTCCACAGCTCGTCGGCGCATTCCTGCTCGTGTGCCTGAGCATGATCACGATGCTCGGCATCGACTGGCGCCTGGGCCTCGCCGGGCTGGTGGCGTTACCGATGTACATTTTCGCCTTGCGCTGGTACCTGCCGCGTTCGGCTCCGCTGTATGCGGCCGAACGTGTTGCAATGGGTTCACGGGCGCAGTCGTTCGTCAGCAGTATGCAGGGCGCGAAGACGGTGCGCGCGTACGGACTCGAGTCTGCGCATCTCGGCGAGATCGACCGAGCGTCGGCGAAGGCCCGCGACATCGGCGTCGATGTGTTCCAGTTGTTCACTCGATTCGCATCGCGGAACAATCGCGCCGAATGCGTCGGCTTGTCGGTGATTCTGTTGGCCGGATTCTTGCTCGTACGAGGCGATTACGTGACGGTCGGAGAGACGACAGCCGCCGCCCTGCTGTTTCATCGTCTGTTCAATCCGATCGGTACCTTGCTGTTCACGTTCGACGACATCCAGTCCGCCGGTGCCTCGTTGGCCCGTCTCGTCGGCGTCGTCGATATTCCCGACGAACGGCCCGTGGGCGACGGTTCCGTACCCATCGACGCCACCCTGGATGTCGCAGATCTTCGGCACGCGTACGAAACCGGCCACGACGTGCTGCACGGAGTGAGTCTGCGCATCGGCGCGGGGGAGACCGTGGCGCTCGTCGGATCCACCGGCGCCGGCAAGTCGACGATCGCGGCCATCGCGGCCGGTTCGATACCGTCGACTTCGGGGACCGTTCGCGTGGGCGGCGCGACGCTGGACGCGTTGGGCAGTGCGGGATTGCGGCGGCACGTGGCAATCGTCAGTCAGGAAGTACACGTGTTCGCCGGCCGGTTGATCGACGACGTGCTGCTCGCCGCGCCGGATGCCGATCGCGCCGATGTCGAGTCCGCACTGCGCACAGTCGGGGCATGGGGATGGGTCGATGCGCTTGAGGACGGGCTGAACACCGCCGTCGGCGAGGGTGGACACCAGCTGACCGCGGCGCAATCACAGCAATTGGCATTGGCGCGTTTGGTTCTCGCCGACCCGGCCGTTGCGGTGTTGGACGAGGCCACCGCGGAGGCCGGCAGTTCCGGTGCACGGGATCTCGAAGCGGCCGCGGAGGCAGCGACGAAGGGGCGCAGCACGTTGATCGTCGCGCATCGTCTGACGCAGGCCGCTGCGGCCGACCGCGTGGTGGTGCTCGAGCACGGCCGAATCGTGGAGGAGGGTCCGCACCAGGAGTTGGTCGCTGCCGGTGGGCGTTATGCACAGTTGTGGGAGGCGTGGCAGGGGCGCTGATGGATGTAGCTATTTGCCTATAGGTATTAGTTTTGGATACGGTGTCCTCGAACGAGGAGGCCGATATGGGACGTGCCGGATTGAACGCGCAACGCATCGTGCGTGCGGGAGCCGACCTGGCCGATGAGGTCGGCTTCGAGCGTGTGACCGCGAGCGAGATTGCCAGGCGTTTCGATGTCAAAGTGGCGAGCCTGTACTCGCATCTGAAGAATGCGCACGAGTTGAACGTCGGCATCGCGTTGCTGGCGTTGGAGGAACTGGCCGACCGGGTGTCGGAGGCACTGGCCGGCCGCGCAGGCAAGGACGCGCTGGTGGCCGTCGCGAACGCGTATCTCGACTATTCGCGCGAGCATCCCGGTCGCTATGCTGCGACGCAGTTTCCGCTCGATCACGAGACCGCGATGGCCAGTGCGGGGGTGCGGCACTCGGCGATGATGAAGGCCATCCTGCGGGGCTATCACCTGACCGAGGCGGACCAAGTTCACGCTGTTCGATTGCTGGGCAGCCTGTTTCACGGCTATGCCAGCCTCGACGCATCCGGCTCGTTCAGCCACAGCGCACCCGACTCGCAGCAGTCCTGGGTCCGCATTCTCGACGGAATCGATACTCTCTTACAGCAGTGGAGGCAGTGACAATGGAACCCATCTCCGAGCGCGACATCAGGTCGTCGTTCGTCAACTCGTCCAAGGGCGACGCCAACCGGCTCACCCTCCCCAATGCGTTCGAGCTCGTACCGTGGGACGATTTGGACTTCCTCGGCTGGGTCGACCCCAAGCTGATTGGAAAGAGTTATCTCGTTGTCCCGCAACATGATGGACTACGCGGGGTTGCGCTCCGCTACAAGCCCGGCGGCCCGCGTACCGCGCAGATGTGCAGCATCTGCCTCACCACGCACGCAAACGGCGGGGTGTCGTTGATGGCTGCTGCAAAGGCCGGCGAATCCGGCAGGCGCGGCAATACCGTCGGAACCTACCTCTGCTCGGACCTCGCGTGCTCGCTCTATGCGCGCAAGAAGAAGACTCCGGCATTGGGCCGGCAGTTCAAGGAAGACTTCGATGTCGAAAACCGCACCGCCGCAGTGCGAGAGAACATCGGTGCGTTCCTCGCCCGCGTTCTGGACTGATCAGCTTTGGTCACAAGCGTCGCTGCGCTCCGTCGTGCGCCTTTTGCGCACTCATAGGTACGCAAAAGGCGCACGACCTCACGGGCAACGTTGCCGCAATTCTCACCTGATCAGCGTTCGGTGTGTATTCGCATGCCGGTCTCGTCGGCGTCGATGTTTTCGCGAAGTATGAAGCGGCGATCGTAGTCGCCGCCGTTCTGGCTGCGGTAGCGAATGGGCTCGTCGGTCTGCAGGCCTTTCACTCGCTGCATCAAATCCGATTCTGCTGCGGCATAATCGGTGTCGGTCATCCTATCGGCGCTTGCCACGAGTACCGGCGGCAGTACATTCATTCCGGTGTAGAACAGGATGCCGTGCTGAATCGGGTACAGCAGCTCATCCAGGCTGCCGCTGATTCCGCGCGGCGACACGGTGTGTTCGCTGCCGCCCATGCTGACGACGACCATCGCGCGCTTCCCGGCGAGAACGCCATCCCCGTAGCGCCGGGTGCTGCCGTCCGATGCCCGGACGCCGTAGCCGAATCCCTCCACGAACACTCGATCCACCCAGCCCTTCATGATCGCGGGCATCGAGTACCACCACAGCGGGAATTGCAGCACGACGGCGTCGGCACGCAGTAGTTTCTGCTGCTCCGCCGCGATCTCCGGGGCCTGGGCGCCGGCAGCGAGGGCTGCGCTCGACGCTGAGGCCACGTGGAACCGTTTCGTCGGATCGTGGCCGTAGTCCTCATAGGTGACCACCGGATTCCATTGCATTGCATATAGATCCGACTGTTCGACGGTATGGCCGTCGACGCGGAGTTGTTTCAGCGCGGCGTCGCGAAGAGCGCCGTTGAGCGAGCGAGGTTCGGGATGGGCGTACACCCACAGGATGTTCATGCACTCGATCCTGGGCCACGATGGACCCAGGAAACAGTGGCAGAAATGACAACATATGAAAGAATTCGGCCACACGCGTCGCTGCGCTCCCTCGTGCGCCTTTTGCGCCCCTATGGGTATGCAAAAGGCGCACGAGGAGAGGAATCAGCTATGACGCATCGCATCGCGGTCTATGTGCGCGACGGCCTCCTCTCGATGGAGCTGGGCATCGTGCATCGCTTGTTCGGGCAGGCGCGATCGGAGTCCGGCGACGCGTTGTACGAGGTGATCACCTGCACCGACAAGCCTGGCCCGATCAGGACCGATTCCGACGTGCGGATACTCGTCGAACGGGGGCTCGACGCCGTGGCCGAGGCGGATACCGTGATGGTTCCGGCCTCCGATGAAGACTACGAGACCGATGGTCGTGCGGTATCACCGCTGTTCGACGCTTTGTCGACCCAACGGCTGGCGTCGATCTGCACGGGATCGTTCGTGCTCGCCGCATCGGGGGTGCTCGACGGCAAACGCGCCACCACACACTGGAAGTCGGCTGTCCGGTTCGCCGAGCTGTACCCGCAGGTGTTGCTCGACCCGAGCGTGCTCTACACCGAGGACGGCAACGTACTCACCGCGGCGGGGGAGGCGTCGGGGATCGATCTGTGCCTGTTCATGATTCGTCAGGATTTCGGTGCGGCGGTGGCCAATCGGGTGGCCCGAGGAACCGTCGTGCCACCCCATCGCAGCGGTGGTCAGGCGCAGTACATCGACAGTCCGGTGCCCCGTACGCACGGGACGTCCACGGCTGACGCTCAAGAATGGGCGCTGCGCAATCTGAATACGGCCTTGTCGGTGGAGGATTTGGCACGGCACCAGGCGATGAGTGTTCGGACGTTCTCACGGCGATTTGCGGCCGAAGTCGGTGTTCCGCCCGCCCGTTGGATCGTCGCGCAACGCATCCAGCGGGCTCGGGAGTTGCTCGAGAACACGGACCTGACCATCGAACGCATCGCGCACGACACCGGATTCGGCACAGCAACGTCGCTGCGAAACCAGCTTGCCGCGGAGTTGGGAGTCTCGCCCAGTGCATATCGGGCGACGTTCAGGATCGGCAGTTGATGTGCCTAGCACAACCTACCGACAGGATTGTCTTGTCGAATAGTTAAGCACGGCAATAGTTTTGGATTCGATCATCATTGCCAGTCGAACGCACGTTCGATACACTTCATGGCATGACCACAGCGATCTGGCAACTGAGCGAGGACCAACTCCTCGCCGCCGCCGCTGACGTCTCCCACCAAATCCAATTGCTCGAAGCCCGCCGTATCGCCCTCGTCGCCGAAATCGACACCCGCGTCGGCAAAGACAAACTCGGCTTCCCCGGCCCCGCCGGCTGGCTCACCTCCACCACCCTGCTCTCGGCGGGAAAAGCCAACAAGATTCTCGCCCTCGCCCGCGGGTTGAAGAACTTCCCCGATATCGCCGACGCAGTGAACACCGGTGTCATGTCCCTCGACCATGCCACCCTGATCCTCGACTTCGCCGAAACCCCACCCGAACACCTACCGCAGGTCGGGCGAGATATGGCTCGGGCAGCGCTGATCAAAGCCGCGACCGGACCCGACGCCCGCACCGGCCCACTGCGCGCGGCGATCACCCGCTTGAACGACCTCTACGGCGGCAACAAGCCGCCTGCTGAGGACACCGACCGCAACGAACTCTTCGCCTCCAAAACCCTGAACGGACGCCTGGCGTTGAAGGGTGACTTCGACGCCGTCACCGGAGAAAAACTGCTCACCGCACTCTCACCGTTGACCGAACCGAGACCCGCCGTCGACGGCACCCAAGACCCCCGCAGCCCCGCCAAGCGCAGAGCGGACGCGTTCGGGCAGATCCTCGACCACTACCTCGCCTCCAGCGACCGCCCGAACGAAGGCGGCGACAAACCCCACGTCAACCTCCACATCAACCTCCGCGACCTCACCGACCTCCGCGGCACCGCAGCAAGCGCAGCCGGCAATGACAGTGGCGGTGGCTGTGGCAGTGGCGAGAACACTGGCACCGCAACCGAACCGGACTGCGGAAGCTGCGGCAGCGGCGATGGTGGTGCCAGCGGCAGCGGCGATGATTGCGACAGCGCTGCCGGACCGGCCGCTGATCGTGGCGCCTATCGGGACCTGTTCGGTGACGGCACCTCTGTCGGCTGGCTGCCCTGGATGGGACCGCTCTCGCGCAACACTTCCAGGCAACTCGCCTGCGACTGCGTCCTCACCGCCATCGTCATGGACGACACCGGCAACCCACTCAACCTCGCCCGCACCGCCCGCACCGTCACCGCCAAACAGAAACGAGCATTGACAGCGCGCGATCACGGCTGCGCCTTCCCCGGCTGCGGCAAACCCGCCGCCTGGACCGAAGGCCACCACATCTGGCACTGGGCCGACGGCGGCCCCACCGACATGAACAACCTCGTCCTCCTCTGCGGATTCCACCACCGCCTGATCCACCACTCGGACTGGGAAGTGTTCATCGGCACCGACAACCACCCCTGGTTCATACCCCCGGCCACCGTCGACCCCCACCGACAACCCCGACAATCCCACGCCCGAGCAGGCCCCCACATCACCTGAACCGGCCACCCACAACGCAATCCAGCCCCGCACCGAGAACACGGTGCGGGGCTGGAAGAGGTTGTTGTAGAACCGATTCGTACCAACTAGTCCTTGTTCTTCTCCGCAAGGAACAGCTTTTCGATGCGTTCCGCTTCGTCCCTCTTGCTCTCGGCTTCCTCGGAACGTTCTGCGGCCGTTGCCAGCTCGGCTTCGGCGGGCGCTGCAGCCTGCTTCTCCTGCTTGTCGACCTGAGCCTGCTGAGCCTTCTTGCGATCCTCGGCTGCCTTGGCCGTGGCGGCCGCCTGCTCGTCGGCCTTCTTCTTCTCGGCGGTCGCCTTGCGCTCGGCATCCTCAGCGGCCTCGCGCTTGCGCTGCTCGGCCTCCTGCCGTGCGTCACGCGCAGCTTCCTGAGCGGCAGCGTCGGCTGCGCGGCGGTCCTTCTCGGCGGTGTCGCGCGCTGCCTTCAGCTCGTCGTCCGCGGCGATCTTCTTTGCACGGGCCTCGGCGTCCAATCGCGCTGCCTCGGCGCGGCTCTCGGTGCTGTCGACGAGGGTCTCACCTCGATCGGACAGGCTTTTGTCTCCCAGCAAGTTTCCGACGGCGCGATCGAGCGATCCGAGTGTGTGCTCGTACACCAGGCGAGCGGGGGACTCCGCGCTCATCTTCTCTACGACGTTGGTCTCGATGAGTTGCAACGGAATTCGAGCGATCTTGTACTGAATTCGAAGAATGGTCAGTGGTAGGGCTGAAACGCTCATGTAGCGAAACTCCTGATATGTAGTGGTGGGTCAGGCTTGGTTGCGAAGCTCTTCGGCCTTCTTGCGATCGGCCTCGGCCTGAAGGAGTGCTTCCTGGTGCTTCTGCGCGGCCACCATCTCGTCGGAATCGGCGGCGGCCTGCTCGATGCGGCGCTCCTCGTCGGCTTCGATCTGCTCGGCCGTCGCCTCGACCTCCGCGGCAGCGCGCTCCTGCGTCACGGCATCGCGCTTGTTCTGCTCGGCTGCGACCACCTGTGTTTGCCGCACCCGATCGGCATTTGCCTCGGTGACGGCGGCGTTCTCTTCTGCGGCCTCGCGTCGACTCTCCGCTGCGGTGCGCAC
Source organism: Rhodococcus sp. AW25M09 (assembly GCF_000333955.1). Lineage (GTDB taxonomy): Bacteria > Actinomycetota > Actinomycetes > Mycobacteriales > Mycobacteriaceae > Rhodococcoides. The sequence goes on along the minus strand of NZ_CAPS01000003.1, from coordinate 18,997 downwards.
GTCGGCCAGTTCCTCGCCGGCCTCGGTGGCCTGCGCCTCCGCTACCCGCTCGGTGGCCTGGGCCTCCTTGTGCTCGCGCGCTTGAGCGGCCTGTAACTGGCCCTCGGCCGTCAACGAGTCGTTGCCGGTCACCGCGCCGGCGACCTCTTTGGCTTTGCCCTTGATTCCGTCGAGCAATCCTTTGCGTGCTTCGCCCGCTACGTTCTCGTCAGTCATGTAACTGCAGGTACCCACTGGCTGCACGAGTAACCCCTGGTCCGTACCGAACGATACGATCGCCGACGGACGTATCAGCCAGTGAGGAGACCTATGCCTATCGCCAAGATCAACGGCATCGACATCAATTACCAGGTCAAGGGCAGCGGAGACCTGGTTGTTCTCGTCATGGGTACCGGCAGCCCCGGTCGTGTGTGGGAACTGCACCAGGTGCCCGCTCTCACAGCAGCGGGCTACCGGGTGTGCACGTTCGACAATCGTGGGATCGCGCCGTCGTCGGAGAGCGCTCACGGCATCACGATCGAGGCGATGGTCGCCGACACTGCCGGCCTGATCGAACTCGTCCGCAACGGTGGCGAAAAAGCTTTCGTCGTCGGAACGTCGATGGGCTCGCGCGTCGCGCAGGAGCTGGCCCTGAGCAGGCCTGACCTGGTGCGCAAGGCCGTGTTCCTTGCTGGTCACGCCAGAGTCGACGAGTTTCAGAAGACCCTCGCACACGGTGAACGAGCGTTGTACGACAAGCGCGTCGAACTCCCGGGCACGTATTCGGCCGCGGTGACGGCCGTGATGAACCTGTCGCCTGCGACGTTGCGTGACGGGCGCAGTGCCCGCGACTGGCTCGATCTGTTCGAGTTCTCGTCGTCTTCGCCCTCGGCCGGAGTCCGCGCTCAGCTGGGCATGGAGGACGATTTCGATCGAACGTCCGCCTATCGCGGTGTGACTGTGCCGTGCATGTCCGTAGGGTTCGCCGACGACCGGATGATCCCGGCGTACCTGGGCAAGGAGCTGGCCGACGCTATTCCGGGGGCCCGTTACGTCGAGATCGCCGATGCCGGGCACTACGGATATCTCGAGCGCCCCGAGGCAGTCAATGCAGAATTACTCGGCTTCTTGAAGGCCTGACGGCACCGAGGCCGGTCCTGCGTTGCTAGGGTCGTGTGGCACCTCACGGTGCAGACTTGTAAATCAAACGTTCGCGACGAGTGAGGCGAGATGAGTACCAACCCGTTCGATGACGAAGACGGACGCTTCTTCGTGCTGGTCAACGACGAAGACCAGCATTCGCTGTGGCCGACGTTCTCCGAGGTCCCTCAGGGATGGCGTGTCGTCTTCGGTGAAGACACCCGCGCCGCCTGCTTGGAGTATGTCGAGAAGAACTGGACCGACATGCGTCCGCGCAGCCTGCGTGAGGCCATGGAGGCCGATGCTGCTGCACGCGCTTCTGCTGAGGGAACCCCCAGCACCGAGGCTTGAGTTCCGCCTTCTACGAAGCACTCGAACCGCGCCGCCGACGAACCGTCGGTCGGCGCGGTTCTTCTGTCCGGCGAAGCGTCGGGCGAAGTAGTTCCTCGGTGCGCGCGATGATGCGGGGTCGACGGAGCGTGCGGGCACCCCATTCGCCCAGGGTCACGCCGGCGGCCAGGCCGCAGCTGACACCCAACGCCGCGAACAGCGAGCTGATTCCGAGCAACAGTTGGTCGTTGAGGATCGCGTACAGACCGCGGTAGAGCGCCAGACCGGGCAGCAGGGGCGTGATGCCGGCTACGGCGATGATCAACGGCGGGATCAGTGCGCGACGGGCCAGCAGGCCACCGGCGAAGCCGACGACGGTCGCCGCGATAGCCGAGGCGATGATCGGTCCGACGGTCAGTGTCTGAGACAGCAAGTACACGAGTGAGCCCGCGAAACCGCCCATGAACGCTGCCGTCAGCGCACGCCGCTCGGCGTAGCTGGCCAGCGCGTAGAACAACGACGCCGCCGCACCCGCCAGCACCTTCGTCGGTACCTCCAAGATGTCCGGTGGTGCCAGGTTGCTGATCTGCGGAAGGTCGCTACCGATCAACGACGCCAATCGCAGCGAGGTTGCGACACCGGCGATGATTCCTGCCGTCATCATCAACACTTCGAAGAACCTGGCCGACGCGGTGATGGGCGCACCGGTGATCGCATCTTGAAACGTACCGACGAGCGAAAGGCCCGACAGCAACACGACGACGCCGGCAGCGATGACCTGCGACGGCGAAATGTTGATGTTCAGCTGGTCCTGAAAGTTGTACAGCGTGATTGCTGGTGTAGCCGCCACGAAGCCGCCGACGACCTGCTGGAAGAAGAACGGTAGACCGGCCCGGTTGAGGACACGTCCGATGCGATCGATCACCATGGTGGTCAGGAAGCTGACAACGGCCACCAGAGGGCCACCGCCGAGCAGCACACTGATGGCGGCGGCCATACCGGCCCACGCGAGGGTTGCGATCCACCGGTTGTAGGGGTGCGGAGCTTTGGTGATCTCTTCGAGCCGATCGAGTGCAGCACTCGGCGGCAGCATCTTCACGCGCACCGCGCGGATGAGACGGTCGACCTCGGCCAGCCGGGTGAAGTCCATCGATCGGTAATTCACGATGCGCAACGTCGATGCCGGAGGACGCGTCGGCCCGCGGTGCGCACTGAGAGTGATCGAGTTGTACGTGACGTCGACATCGCAGCGTGCGAGGCCGTACGTCGCGGCGATGTACTGCACCTGTGTCGCGGTGTCCACCGCTGATGTTCCCGAGGCCAACAGCACCTCACCGACGCGAACGGCAAGGTCCAGCACCTCCGCCACCGACGCATCGTCGGTCAGATCGATCGGACGAAGGGGTGACGGTGCTGCCGTCGGAGTATCGATGGTGGCCCGACGCTCACCGGTGAGACGGCTCAGCGAAGCCGTCAGGTCTTGCAGGAAAGTCATGACCGTCTTTACGTTGTTGCTGGGGTGATCCACCGACAAGGTACCTGTTGACACTGAGCGCCCGATGAACGGATACGATGGTCTCGCTTCACTGCCTCCTTAGCTCAGCGGTAGAGCACTCGCCTTGTAAGCGAGCGGTCAACGGTTCAATCCCGTTAGGAGGCTCCACTGAAAATAGGGCCTGAACTGGCCTTTTGTATTATCTATAATGGGATTCGTTGCCGATGAGGCGAGCTCAGTGTCACAGAATGTCACAAGTGCCGCAGAACTCGCCGGAACAGCGGCTGGTGAGACTGCCTGCTCCTATGTGGACGGTTGCGGACAAACGCCGGTCAACGCGCATCGTCGGATGGCTCGTCGCGACGCCGGACGAGTGACTGCAAAGTGTCGGCTGCGCCCAGTAGCGCATGGTTCTGAGAATGGACGTAGGTGCGCATTGTGAATGCATTGTCCGAGTGCCCGAGCCATGCCGAGATGACGGCAATCGGCACGCCCTGAAGGTGCAGCAGAGTCCCACACGTGTGGCGGGCGTCGTGGAGGCGGATGTCGGACACCTTGCTGTTGATGCATAGCCTGCGCCAATAGTCGCTGACCGTATCGGGATGAAAAGGTCGCCCAACAGCGTCGGACACGACGTAGGTGCCGGGGCCGACGTAGGTCAAGCTCTTTCGTTCCACACCCTGCAAGCGGTGTGCAGTTTCGAGTGCGGATTTTAGGGCTGGTGTGAGGGGAAGCGTGCGCTTGGACTTTTCTGTCTTCGGAGGGCCCTCCACGACACGTCCATTGACCGAGACTCGCGTGTTGTTGATTGTCAGGCTGCCGGCGTGAAGATCGACATCGTTCCATCGAAGCCCGCATAGCTCACCGCGTCGGAGGCCGCTCAGAGCAAGCAGCCAAGCGTGGCCGTTCCGATCGCACGCCGATGCTTCCAGGAGGCGTTGCACTTCGTCCTCCGTGAATGTCTGCATCTCGACGTGCACACGGGGCGCGCGGTCGACGAGCGCGGCAACGTCTCGTACCAATCGCCCTTCTCGCATCAGCCCGGTGAGGACTGCGCTTACAAGGTTAAGCATCGGATTGATCGAAGTGGCCTTCCACGGACGTCGCAGTTGGCCATCGGGCTTGACCGAGCTGCCGGCTAACAGATCGTTCACCAGAGCGTCCAAGTGACCTTTGGTCAACTTCTGCACCGCTAGCGCGCCGTAAGTATCGCGCAGCGGTTGAAGGGCATGGGTGTACGCGGCTTTAGTGGACTCTCGTACGCGTCGTCCGGCAAGCCACTCAGCGCAAGCCTCCTCGACCGTGGTGGTCGAGGAGGGAACGAATGTCCCCTTCGAGACTTCCTCGAGCACCTTGGACAGGGCTGCGCGAGCGTCCTTCTCCGTAAGAAATCGACGACGCAACTGCGTCCGCTTCGACGCCCGGGTGCCGGTGGCGTCGGCACCACCAGCGTCGACGGTCATTTGATACCGCAACTCGGTACTGCCTGTAGACCGATTGGTGACGTAGATCTTCTTGATCTGTGGCGGCAGTTGCTGCCTAGCCATCCTCTTCGTCCTGCGTGTTCATGCCCAGTTCGGTCATCCGTCTAAAGAGCTCTTCCGAACGCCGTCGAGCATCCTCGTACAGGTATTGCATCGACTCGATGTGCTCAGCTGATTCATTCTTGGAAAGGCCGTTTCGGAGCTGCACCCGAGCACGCCGCATCGCCTTCAACGCATCAAGCCATTCACGAGTGATCCCAACGCGATCGTTCTTCGGGTCGAAGGTGTCACGTACCCACATCCCGAAAGGAGCGTCGGATTCCTCCTCGGTCCACTCGGAGCTCGGCCGCATCAGCCCAGCCTCCCCGCTGAACCAGCGAAGGGCATCGTGAGACTCCTGCTGGAGCCCTGGGAGTACTTCGACTCTTCCCTTGGGGAGGTCCGGATAGACCAGTTGTGCTGGTGAGACTCCCAGTGCCGCAGCCAAAATCAAGAGTTCCGAGACGTCCAAGCTCTTCTTGCGTCCGGTCTCCAAGTCCGCGACTACAGATCGCGAGATCCCCCACCCGAAGTCAACCGTCCTGTCGGCAAGCTTTGCTGCGGACAGAGCGGAGTGGTCTTTACCTCGAAGTCGGCGCACTTCCGAGGCGACCCGGGCAACGATCGATTCCGCCCACGACTGCGTCATGGTTACGCAGTCTAGCGGAGAATGGCTCCCCGTTGTGGGATGGCTACGTACTTGTTACTCTGTGGTGGAACCACGTGGACTGACCAGAAATGTCCTGCATAATGTGGCTCTACTACACAATTCAGTGGAGGTGCTGAAGATGCCCAGACGGTTGCTGTCTGTCCCGGAGGCTATGGCTTGCACGGGACTTGGACGTTCCAACTTCTTCAACAAGATCGCGTCGGGAGAAATCCGGAGCGTGAAGGTCGGCAAGCGCCGGCTGATCCCGGATACGGCCATCGACGAGTACATCGAAGGTCTCGAGGCACAATCCGATGCCAGCTCAGGCGTCGCGTGAGGCCCAGAGCCAATTGTCCCTCAGGAAAATGAAACGCCCCCGGAAGATCTCAGTGTTACCAGCACTGAGGCCGAGGGCGTCGAAACCACAACCCGTGAGGAAGGAGCTTCGTCACCGATCATAGAGCGTCTTGATAAGTCATTCAAGACATTTCGCCGAGTCACCGTTCTCCGCCCTCGATTTCGGTCAGGGGCCAAGCGGGCGATGACGCATGTCTCGACCCGCGACAGCGCGGTCGAGTTCTTCTGCTCGCGCCGCATAAACCTTGGCTACGGAGCTTCCTAGCAAGGCCTGATGTGCCGAAGCAGCGTCGTTTTCTGGCAGAGCCCGACGTAACACCAGCCTGCCGCCGGCCTGTGCACCCTTTGTAAATCCTCGGAGACCGGCCCCGAGGCACCACCAGCTCGACTGATCATCGAACAGGTGGCGATACCGATTAGCCACGCGCCCGCCGAGGCGCGGGGCTATCGGGCGTGGAGCGGACAACGTGGGTGCGGAAATTGGCTCAGGGGCCATGGGGGGTCCGAAGGGAACGAACGAAGTCCCTTGTCTTTCATACGTCACCACTATGGAGGTATCAGTTGAGCTTTCGATCCATCTGCAATGCTGACATCACTGAGTTGCCTGGCATGGCGAACCGTCATTCAGACCTCGATTTTTCAATCCTTGCCGCGCTCTTGCTCGTATCCGTTGTGTACGCAAAATGCTCGAAGATGCAACCACAGCAACACACTTGGTTGCTTGGGCACGAGCGCAACAGCCCGCCGGTGCAGGCCGCTCCCGCTAGCGGTACGGCGGCGTTGCCCGCCAGTCCCATGCCTGAATTACCCGCAAAGAGTGCCTCAGATGACTCGCTGGCGACGGGCGTCAAACATCCCGCAGTGGCCATACCTCCAATGCCTGCAAAGGATGAGAGTCAAGCTCGGGATGTGTTGTTGGTAAATGCTTTTCATGCCACTATGGAGCGTCTTTCGCTTATGGCACGCGACTCACGCATCGCGCCCCTTACCTGTAATTCACCCAACACTTTTACAGGGTGCGACTCATCCCTCGGTTCCAAGGCGTGCATTGCATCCCATTCCCGCTATACCGCCAGTTCGTCCTATTCATCCATGGAAAGTGAGACCCACCATGCCCGCTGACATCTTTGCGTTCTGCAACCAGAAAGGCGGGGTGGGCAAGACCACCACCGTCTTTCACCTCGCCTACGCCGTCGCCCAAGCGGGGAAGCGCGCGCTCGTTGTCGACGTGGATCCGCAAGGCAACGCCAGCACAGTCCTGACCAGGACCGAGCTCGAGAGCGACGATGTCGGTGTTGCCGACGTTCTCGCCGAGTCGTCGAACGCGACCATCGCCGACGCTGTCGTCCCCACCATCTGGCCTGGCGTAGACCTGGTACCCACGGTGCCTGGAAACGAGTCCCTGGCCTATGTCCGCGATCAATTGGTCGTCGCCGGCGCTGGCCGAGAACGGCGGCTTCGCGACGCAATCGACGTCGTACGGGGCGTGTACGACGTGGTCCTCATCGATTGCCCACCCAGCCTCGATCTGCTGACCATCAACGCCCTTGTTGCGGCGCGCGCAGCCGTCGTCGTGACTCAGTCCGCGCTGTTCTCAGCCAATGGACTCGCGCGGTTACTGCGCACCATCGATTCAGTCAAGCGCAGCTACAACCCGGACCTCGACATGCTCGGTGCGATCGTCAACCTCCACGAGATCGCGACGATCAGCGGCCGAGAACAATTGGTCGAGATCGCCGCGAGCATCAACGTCCTCGGTGACGCCGTTCCCAAGCGGGTTGTCATCAAAGACTCGATGGAGGCCCAAACCAGCCTGTTCGACTGGGGGACCACACAATCTCGCAGCCTGTCCACGATCTATCGCGACACTCTTACGCTGCTCACGAAGGGACACCTGTGATGGCCCGGCCCGAACGTATGAAGAGCGCACTCGCCGGATCGAGCCCGGTCGATCCGCCGGAGAACTCGCGGCAGCCCCACGACACTGTTTCGTCGGCCGAGACCGGTGCGCAACCGTCACCGGACAACACAAAACAGAAGCGCTCGTACTACCTCTACCAGTCCACCGTCGACGATCTTCTCAACGCGGCCGAAGCGCTGTCCGCAACGCCCGGCGCGCCGCGGGGCCCGTCGGATCTCGTCAATGCGGCAATCGAAGACTACTTGGAGTCGTTGCGCAACAGATTCAACGACGGTGCGCCGTTCCCGCAACGAACGGGCCCCCTCGCACGAGGACCGAGAATCCGATGAGCCGATCACACTCCGCGGCAACCCCGTTGACAACGAAGCCGTCAGAGGTCGTTGCGCTACATCCAGCGATTCTGCAGTGGGCTCTCGCAACAGCCGTTGCGTTGACAGTTGGCATCGCCGGGGCGTCCTTCTGGCTCAGTTTCGCTGTGTTGCGTGATCTCGCGGTGATGGCAGGGATAGGTCCCGGTGAAGCCTGGGTGATTCCGATCGTGCTGGACGGCGCAATCGTCTCGACAACAGTGACAGCCATTGCGCTGTCGAATCACACGGACCACCGCACGATCAAGGGCCGTCGCTTCGTCGTCACGATCTTGCGTGTTGCCGCATCGGCGTCGATTGCGGGTAACTCGTACCACGCGGTGTTGACTGCGACATTGCTTCCGGCCGTGGTCTCGGCGGGTATTGCCACCATTGCACCTATCGCGCTCCTTGCCATGACTGAAGTGTTGGCTGTCATCCTTCGTGCGCCTCGCGGGGCCGCAGGGGAGGAGTCCGGGCTAAGTGCTGCAACAGAAGTGGTGGATTGGACAGATGCAGAGTTCAGTCACGAAGGCCACAGCCTGAGCGGGGATAATTCAGAGGGCGAAGACGGCTCGTGGGGAGAACAGGTCGACGCGGCGGACACGCACCGACGACCAGTAGACGCCCTCACCCCGGAAGTTGCAGAGACAGCGCGGCTTCGACACGCACACCGTGAATGGTCGTGGGCACGAATCGGTAGAGAAACCGACGGCTCCGTTGCATCGACCGCGATGCGCCGATATCGGAAGTGGGAAGAAGTCACCGCCGGGATCGTCGAGGGCCGCCAGGACGGGGAATCCGAGCTGGGTGACAAGCCAGCCAGCGAGCGTGATCGCATGTTTGCAGAATAGAAGTGCTGCCGCGACATCGAGCCTTGTTGCTCTCCGTTGCTCCCGCACAATCGCCCCAGACTGTTGATGGCTGGGAGGTTGTCGCCTCGGGTGGTTCAGCGTGCGTCGAAACGTGTGCTGCCCTGGGACCACCTCCGGCGGTCTCCGGATTGAGCTTTGCTGCGCTTCGCCCTGCAGAAAGAACTATTTCTTTCGCACATCTGGCTCCGGTCGAGCTTGCAACACCCTGACCCGTCTTACCCAACCCTGACTCCGCGTTGCTCCGGCCCGGTGGGCTCCGAAAACTTTTCAAAGCGCCTGCGGCTGAAAACTTTGCGGATCAGGGCCAGGACGCCGGTCCAGTGCGCCGCCTTCTCTCCTTCGAGCCAGATGACGGCGAAAGAAATTGGCAGAGCGAAAAGGCCGGGGGAGCCGGTCCCGCAACAGAAAGTGAGCCCGACATGCCGCAGAACGCTTCCAGCACAGGACGACGGACCACTGCCGCACACAATGCCCGGACTACCGGAATTGTCACCCACACCACGGTTTTGGTCGCCGGACCCCAGCAGGCCACTATCACCGCTACCTCCGCGGCCACCGACGAAGCGCAGATGATCGTCGCACTCGGTCACGTCATGATGACTTTCCGAAGTGCCGAAACAGTTTCCGCGGTCATCACCGGGTTCGCCACCGTCCGCGCCGCACTTGCCGGAGCCGATGGACAAGCCCCCCATCCCGCCCAACCAGGCGCAGAATTCGGCGCCGCCGCGATCTCTGTCCTGTGGCTCGACAGCCCCGAACACACTGCGGTGCCGCACCACCGCTACAGCTCCGAACAACGTCGTACCATCCACTGGGTAGACCTGCATATGGGACCTGTGACCTGGCGCATCACCGACCGCGTCGGCTACGACACCCTGATGGCCGAACTCCGACGCGTTCACCGTGCTGCCGTTGGTGTCTTTCTCGACGGCGGACGCTACCGCCGCGACCCCGCCAAACTCCTCGATGTCTTCGACGACGTCTGATACCACACGTTCGGCCCCAACCCCGGGGCCGAACGTCGTTTATCCACAGGCTGACTCGACGCCACAGTTATCCACAGCCTCGCCTGATCGGTCTCCGCATCGAACGAATCGTTGCGGACCTCGTGTGACGCTCGACGACAAGCAACTGGGCCGGCACGAGCGACAAGGAACCAACGATGATCACCTGGACAGTCACCACACACCCCGAGGACAACCCCGAGATCCTTACCGCAACCGGAGCGGAACCCAACCTCGAAGTTGCGAAACGCGCCGCCGCCGATGCCGTCCGTATCGCCCTCCTCGACGCACGCGAGCACGCATCGTCCGACAACGGCAGCCCGCCGTCCTACCTCGTCACACTCGACGGAACCTGTGCCCTCATCATCGGACTCGGAAGCTGCAGGCCCGAGAACTACAACGCCGTCCTCGACAGCCTCGAGCAGTTCGACGGCTCTGCGCCACCGAACCTTCTCTACATCTGACCTACACCTCCGCAAAATGACGATGAACGCGGCAGGACCAAGCAAAGCGCCACCGGACTATCGAATCCAGTTCTCCCGCAACAGACCCGCAAAGAGAAACGAGGCAAACAGATGACCCCGTTGAGAGCAGTCGAACCCGCCGACGACGAAGATCACGCTGATCTGACGGACCATCCGGAGACGGCACCGGAAGCACTGGTCATCTGCGCACTGATGTGGCTGCAGGACACCGAAGAGGCTGCCCGCATTTCAGCAACATTGCAGGCCAACGATTTCCACGATCCCGTCTATCGCGAGCTGTACGGCATCGTGCAGGAGCTGATCATCGACAACCTCCCACACGACCCCGCGAGTGTTCTGGGCGTCCTTGTCCGGTCAGGGGCCAGCGGACACCGCGGTGCACGGCTGCGTCGAACACTGACCGACGTCACCGCAGCGAACGCATGCGGAGCATCGGCAAACGAATACGCCGGCATGGTCCTGTCGGAAAGCTACCGACGTAGCTTCTTCGACGCCGGAATCAGAATTCAGCAGCTCGCCGAGGAAGCGCCGGAGGAATTCCTGTTCGACCAGCTCGTCGAAATCGGAAGGGCGCAACGTGAAGCGACGAACCGCCTGAACGCCTTCCGCAGCGGCAGCACACGATGACCGCGCGGGAAGGGCCAGAGTCGGGCGAAGAGCGGCGTCGAGCTGCTGTCGCTTCTGCACGATTGGCCGCCGTCGATGTCGAGCATCTGGATCCAGACGCAGTCGAGGACCTCGCTGTCGGGCGTGAGGTAGAGGACGCGCTGGCCGCCGGCAACACACTGAGTGACGTCGCGCTGTCCATCGGTTACACCGAGGCCGTCGCCTCAGACCTTTTAGGCAAGTTCCGAGCGTTCCGCGAGATTCTCGCGGCGCGCAACCAGAATCCCCTGTTCTGAGCAACTTTCCACGCACACCTCGCATTGCCGCTATGACTCGAAGAGGCCGCCACCATGAACTTCATCCGCATCGACACAGACCGAGGGACCCTCTACGGGCCATCCTTCGCCGAGACGTTGACACACTTCTTCGGACAGAACCAGCACGTCGAATGGGACTGCCACAAGCTGACCGCCGGATACTCCGGCGGGCGGTGCACAGTGTCGACTGCAATCCGAGTGCATCACCGTGGACAGTGGATCGTCGCTGCTCGATCCTTCGGCTCCCGCACCGTCGACGCGATTCCCGAGTGCGCAGTTCGCACCGAATCAGAATTCGCTACCGCACCGTTCGACGCACCCGCGTTGCCGCACTGGGTGTACGAGTGGGCACATGAACTGCTGGTCTGAATTCAGGGTATAGATCGACCGGCACAGATCGAAGCGAACTTGCTACGTCGCTGAAGCAGAGCGCACCCGTGCACCGAGCAACGTTCGGCCCGCGCCGCAAACTCGGCCTCTCGCCGAAACTTCGACGAGTTGTCAACGGGTGCTGCGCAGCGCGCCGCACTCGCGGCAAATCAGAGCGAACAGGGAGCCGCCCGCTCACGTCGACGCAGGCGGCTCACCCGCCTGTCAGTGTGCGGCGTTGTACGCCTCTTCGATGTCGGCCGGGATGCGGCCGCGTTCGCTGATCTCGTAGCCCTGATCGAATGCCCACTGCCGAATCGCCCGCGTCTGCTCCGGATCACGCTTGCCCGATCCGCCGGCCGCTGTCGCGGCCGACGCGGCAGCGGGGGTGGGCTTGCGCTTGCGGCCACCGACTCGCGTCGCGTGTCCGACGTAGTAGTCGAGCTTCCTGTGAAACTCGTTCGCGTTCTTCGCCTTCAGGTCGATCGAGTACTCGACGCCGTTGATCGCGAATTCGATCGTTTCGCCGGACTCGTCGTCGATGACCGACCCGTCGATATCGTCCACCAATTGGGTTGTCACTCGTCTTGCCACAGCCGAAAAACCTTTCATCGACACATTCGCAATGCGCAACCGCATTCTTATCTATGAGCGTAACCAGCGCCGATATCCGCGCTCTTCAGCGACACGGCAATTGGCTACGGCACCGTTTCGCGCACCTGCGTTGCTTCGCTTGGCGTGCGCCTGAACGGATGGCCTTCCGAGCTGACACGCACGCCACAGCTCGACCGTAGAACACCAAACGCGCATCTGCGCAGACGCTACGAGGCTGAGATGGCGCGGAGCTTTGAAGGCGGGTCGAGAAACAGTCAGATCATGCCGCAAGCTCGCCACGTGATGAAGCTTCGACGATCTATTGGGAGGTGCTGCGCAACACGCCGATGGCAACAGTAACGACTACGGCAAACATGATCGACGCAATAAACAAGCCGATGCGAAACACGCCGCTGGCGATGACTCCCGTTGCCCGCAGGGGAGCGAACCGCCAACCTGACTCGGACTTCCCAGCGCGCCACAGCGCTCCTACGACGATCAAGCCGATGATAATAAGTGCGATCACGATCGTTCACCTCCTACCTCGAGTCGATTTCAACACCAAGACAACGACATAAATATTCCGCCGTAACGATGTGCAGTGGGCGCGCGTTCTCATGGCGTTCTCGAACAACCGTTGTGTGGCACTGAGTTAGAACCTTCGATGTGTGCAGGCGTGAAGCCTGCGGCGTGAGCTCCGCTCGTTTGTCAGGCGATGCTGCGCGCGCCCTCTCCATCCGCCCCCGCGTCTCCATCCACCGACAGCTCTACAGTCGCAGTTGGTGCAGAATCGCGACGGCCTTCGACATTCTCCTCGGTGCTACGCGATCCACTCGCGTCATCCTCTGCATCCGGATGAACATCGGGCATGGCGGTCGCACGTGACACCATCGTCGACTTGACCAACCGCGTCGCCTCCGGCACCGAGAGATCCACCAAGGCAGCGATACTGGCGTATGTTTCACCGCGGTTCTTGAGCTTCGCGAGTGCTCCAGCGCGTCTCTCATACGCCGCAGCAAGTTTGGCTTCCGCGTCCCGCTGCAACCGCTCGATCCTCGAGGTCACATCGTCGTTGATCCTTTGTTCGTCGCGGGTGGCATCGAAATATGAAATCAAATCTTGCTCCTGATTCTTCAAACACAACTGTGCCTCTGACAGCCGCTGCGCATTCGCTCGCCGAGCCCGTTCCCGAGCACTGACCGGTCCATTGTTCGAGGGAGTCATACGAGACAGGCTACTGCCAACATGATGGCCGGCGAAAGGGTCATACGCACCCAGCGTCGCCCTGATCGAGCTGTCTCGCTACAACTTTCGTCCCTCACCGTCCATGCACGTTCTAATTCGTCCGGAATGCAGATGCTGTCAACTTCGGATTTTCTGTAACCGTTTGCGAAATAACAAACTAAACGCTACACACCTCTTGCACTATTAGTGTCCATGGGCGGAATCTGCGTACTATCGCGACTGTGCCGCGCGATTCAGAAGCAGATTTCGAGCGAGATCGGCCCGTGAGATCTCGTCGCACACCACCTCTTCGTCGGCAGTGCCCGCGATGATGACTGTTCACGCGCTGCACGCGGGCGACGGCTACACCTACCTCACCCGCGAGGTCGCCAGCGATGACATTCGCCGCGAACGCGGCCAGGACCTCACCGACTACTACGCGGCCGAAGGCACCGAGCCGGGCATCTGGGGAGGGCGGGCCTCGGCCGAGCTCGGGGTGTCCGGGTACGTCCGCGAGGACCAGATGAAAGCGCTGTTCGGTGAGGGCCTGCACCCTGAAGCCCAAGCGTTGATCGAGGCCGCCGTCCTCGACGGCACGAAGGCGAACGCGGCCATCGAGAGCGTGCGGCTCGGCCGCAAGTTCGCGAGCTTCCGCAACGAGGTGCCGCTGATGAAACGCATCCGCGCCGAGATCGACAACGACCGCGCCGCCGGCGGAAAACCGCTCACCGCCGACCAGTGCCAGCAGATCCGCTACCGCGTCGGAGCCGACGAATTCCACCGCGAAGTCGGGCGATCACCGGCCAGCGAAGCAGAGCTCGTCCGCTACATCGCCTCGCAGCAGCGCCGCGAACGCCAACCCGTCGCCGGCTACGACTGCGTGTTCACTCCACAGAAATCGGTGTCCGTTCTCTGGGGCCTGGGCGACGACGACACCCGCGTCGCGATCGAGCGCGCACACAGCGCCGCGGTGAGCGACGCCATCGGCTGGGTCGAGGACAACGCCTCCTACACCCGGGTCGGCAAAGCCGGTGTCGGACAGATCGAATCGACCGGCCTGATGTACACCCGGTTCGATCACCGCGACAATCGCAACGGTGACCCGAACCTGCACACCCACGTCGCGATCTCCACCAAAGTGCACGGCGTCGACGGCAAATGGCGCAGCCTGGATGGCCGCGTGCTGCACAAGCTCGCCGTCGCCGCATCCGAGCGCTACAACACCCTCATCGAGGAGTACGTCACCCGCGAGCTCGGCACCGTGTTCGCCAACCGGCCCGGCACCGGAATCAACAAACGCGCCGTCCGCGAAATAGAAGGCATCCCCACTGCACTGCTCAGCGAGTTCTCCCGCCGCGACGCCATCGAGTCACGCATGGAAAAGCTCGTCTCGGACTACCGCAAGACCCACGGCAAAGACCCCTCGACCGCGACGCAGATGCGACTCGCCGACCAAGCGACTCTGGAAACCCGCAACGAGAAAGCACCCCCGAAATCGCTCGGTGCCCAACGCGCGGAATGGCGCGTACGCGCACTCGACGTCGTCGGCCGACGCGCCCTGAACTCCGCCCTGAAGAAGAGCACCGGGAACACGATCACCGTCACCGAAGCCGCCTCGATCGACCACCGCGAGATCGCCCGCACCGCAGTCGCACGCATCGCACAGCAACGCTCGAGCTGGAACCGCTGGCACATCCAAGCCGAAGTCCAACGACAACTGCGGCCACTGGTGTTCGGCACCGCGGCCGAGCGTGACGCGGTCGCCGAGAAGGTCACCGAAGCCGCCCTCGGCGCAGAGTCCATCCGATTGACTCGCCAGGTCGACGCGATCCCGGCAGCGCTGCAGCGCAGCGACGGTGCGTCGATCCTGACCGTTCACGGCAACGAAACGTACACCAGCGCAGCGATCCTCGCCGCCGAACACCGCCTCGTCGGTGCCGCCCGCACCCCGACCGCGGTGCTGGCACCCGCCCACGCCTACACCGCAGCCCTCGCCGCGCACACCCAACGCAAGGGCTGGGACGTCGGCGCGGACAAGAAGGCACTCGTGGAGCACTTCCTGTTCTCCGGGGCCCTCCTGGCCGCCGGCGTCGGTCCGGCCGGAACCGGCAAGACCACCGCCATGCGCGTCGTCGTCGACGCTTGGCGTAGTACCGGATACGACGTGATCGCCCTCGGACCGTCCGCGAAAGCCGCCGACGTCCTGGGCACCGAACTCGGGGTCACCGGCCGCACCATCGACGACGTCCTCACCCGCTACGAGAACGAACTCGACACCGGCATCACCCCGGGCGCGATGATCCTCGTCGACGAAGCAGGCATGGCCTCGACACACATTTTGGACCGGCTGACCTATATCGCCGCCGAGCACGGCGCAGTGGTCCGCCTGCTCGGCGACCCACAGCAGCTCGCCGCCGTCGATACGGGCGGCGCACTGCGCCTGGTCGCCCGATCGAGCGCGGCACCGGAGCTGGTCGACGTCCACCGCTTCCGCGACAAGGAAGAAGCCGAGATCTCCCTGCGTCTACGTGACGGTGACACCTCCGTCGCCGCCTGGTACGCCGCGAAAGACCGCGTGCAGCACGGCATGGCCGACGACCTCGCCGAGAAAGTCTTCATCGCCTGGGCGAAGACCTCGGACACCGACACGACGTCGCTGATGATCGCCAACAGCAACCACGCCGTCCGCGACCTCAACGACCGGGCCCGCACCGAACGACTCGCCAAGGGACTGGTCAAGAAAGGCGGTAACGACCTCTCCGACGGACTTCGCGCCAGCGCAGGGGATCTCATCGTCACCCGCCGCAACGACACCAGCCTGCGCGTGACCGGAACCCGCGGGGAACGCGTGCGCAACGGCGACCTGTGGACGGTCAAGACCGCGCACCGCGACGGATCGCTGACCGTGCGCCACCTCGAACACGGCGGGCGCATCCGACTGCCGGCAGACTACGTCAAAGAGCACTGCGAGCTCGGTTACGCCGCCACCATCCACCGGTCGCAAGGCATGACCGTCGACCAGGTCCATGTTCTCGTCGACGACACCATGAACCGTCAAGCCCTCTACGTCGCCCTCACCCGCGGCCGCGAGAGGAGTCAGCTGTACGTGCCCATCGACCGGATCGTCGACCCGCACCTGATCCACGTGCATCCGGACAAAAAGATCGCCGACGAAGTCGTGCGGACCATCATCGGCCGCGACGGCGCGGACGTCTCGGCGACCGAACAGCAACGCGACGCCGCAGTCGCGCACCGCAAGCTCGACTACAACGTAGGCGGATACGAGTACGCGGGAGAGCTCATCGACGCGCACCGCATCGAAGCGATCGTCCGCGAGAACATGGGTCCGGAGTTGGCGAACACGATGATCGCCGAAGCCGAATGGGACACCTTCGTCCACCAATACCGCCGCGCCGAGCAGCTCGGCCTCGGCGCCGCCCACACCCTCGCCGCCGCACGCTCGGAGCGAGAACTCGCCAGCGCAGACTCCGTCTCCGCCGTCATGCACTGGCGACTCGAAAAGCACATCGAGAACGGCGCGGACGAGATGCACGCGTGGACGCAGAGCATCGAACCGGCGCTGCGGACACAGTTCGGTGAGCACGCCGAGACCATCCTCGGCGACGATGGGGCGTGGCCCGACCTCGCCGCCCATCTACGCAATGCCGAACGCGCAGGCAAAGACCCCCACGCCGCGATCGTGGAACTGCGGCGCGGTGTCACCGACCCCGACCCGAGTGCAGCGGATCTGCTCGACGAAGCCGAACGGCGCTGGCCCTTCGGCCGAGAGGCACGCGACCACAGTGCCCCGAGCTGGGTGCTGCCGCCGATGCAGGACCGCGAGGGAATCGACCCCGAACTCGTCGCTTGGAGCCGCCGCCGCTACACCGAGATCGCCGAACGCACCCGCGAGCTCGGACAGCACGCCATCGACGAACAACCCGCCTGGACCCGCCACCTCGGCGAGGTTCCCGACTCCGGCGGTGCCCGACTGCGCTGGCAGGTCACTGCCGGTCAAGTCGGGGCCTATCGAGAACAATTCGGCATCGACACCGATCGCACTCTTATCGGAGACCGACCCGAACACGGGGAAGCGGCCCGCGCGTGGGATCAGGTCAACGCCCGCATCAAGACAGTCACCGCGCCCGTAGCGGTGCCCGCACACGCAGGCCCCGGACAGCAGCCGGCACCGTCCCTGCAACCCGCGAGGCCCGATCCGATCGTCGACACGGACCGCGCGCGACGAGAGGCCGCCGAGCAACGCGCGGCAGAACAACGCCGCCTCGCCGAGCAACACAAAGCCCAACGCCGCGAACAACTACGACAACAGGCCCGGCGACCCGGACCGACCCGCGGCCCACGCATCTGAATAGGTTGTCCGAACAGAAGATGGCCCTGACCACCACTCCATAGGAATGGTGGTCAGGGCCGTCCAGCAGCGGAGCCGACGTCGCGCGGTCAGTCCGTGCTGCCCCCTCCACACGCATCGCTGCAGTCCTGGCTACCGCAGCTGCCGTTGTTCGGCGCGGCCAGGGCAGCCCGCGCGCGCCCAACGAGACCGTCGGGACCTCCGCACGCGTCGCTGCAGTCCTGGCTACCGCAATTGCCGTTGTTCGGTGCTCGCAGCGCCACCGAATGCGGGGCGTGTGGGGGAACATTCCCGCCATCGGTCGACGTGCAGTCGTAGCCGCCGACGTTGCAGGTACCGCAGTCGTAGACGAACTTGCTCGCCCACAACTCCTCGTCCACGAGCCATCCGAACTCACGCAGAGCATCGACTGTCCGGTGCGAATGACCGGTGCCGTAGTCGACTCCGGCCTCGTCGAACGGCGCGTGATGGATATAGCGGCCACCGGTCTCCTGGCACCACGCGGTGTATTCACGTGTGTACAGGATGAAGTTGTGCCAACCGATGTCGACGAGCGAACTGGGCGAGAACCCGATTCCGGGGTTCTTCGCAACCAGCGTCAGGAATCCGATCGTCTGGTGCACGATCCGTTCCGCCACCGCGGTCCGGTGCTCACCCTGGATCTCCGAGGATACGCGAGCGTTGAACTCGTAGTCCTGTTCGACTCGCTTGACGAGACGGAGGCGAAGTGCCTCGTCGATGGCCAACGTACGTCGGTCGACTACCTCAGCCGTCTGCGCCGGCGACAGGGCGATCTCACCACCACCACCGCCACATGCACTGCAATTGTCGTGACGGTTCACAGGCGTGTTCTCCATGGAAATGTCCTTTCGAGTGCGAATTATTCTCCGTACTTTCCCGATATTCCGATAGGTCCGAAAGTCGAGGCTCGTTCGAAGAGGATTTCAGGCTGACCGCCGTTGGTTGCCTTATTCCTTTGTAGTGGATCGAGTAATTGCAGCGAAAGGATTTCAGGGGTTGTAAGTGCTCGGTATAGGCGGCTACTGGCACTGTCGGGAACTACCGAAATGATCGGCACTGCCGGATGGTGGCCGGTAGTGCCTGATACTGGCGGTAGATGGGACTACCGGACTGTTCCAACCTGCCCTTTCGTGACTAGCGATCGAAACACTGGCATAATCGCTCTATCGACAATGCGCCGACAGCGGCGTATTTGCCAGGAGGTTCGGGTGGATAAGAATAATGAGCTATTTCTTGCATATCTCCGATTGGAATTTCACTCGACTCTTCAGGAGGGATTCGCGGACAAAAGGCGTTCGCCGTACAATTTCACGGACTCGAAGGCATTAGCGCACAGGAGATATCCCGGCCCCAAGCATATGGCGGTCTGGTGGTACCTAGCCTCGATCTTTC
>NZ_CAPS01000004.1 GCF_000333955.1 Rhodococcus sp. AW25M09 | reverse complement strand
CCCTCGACGCCGCTCTCGGTGCGACGGGTGCTGTCGACCTCGGAGCGCTGGCCGACATCCAGGGTGGACTGAGCGGCGCGCTCGGCGCGATGTTCGGAGTCGGTGGCACCGTCGGCGCAGAGCTCGGTACCGCACTCGGCGGAGTCTTCGATGCTGTTCTCGGTGCCGGAGCCGGCCTCGACCTCGCAGGTGACCTCGGCGCAGCACTGACCGCCGGCATCGGCGGCGCACTCGCCGGACTCGGCAGCGTCGGCGCGGATCTCACGGCGAACGTCGGAACCGCACTGGACGGAGCGCTCGGTGCCGGTGGTGCGCTGGTCGGCGACCTCGCAGGCGGAGTCGGCGCAAGCCTCGGCGGGCTCTTCGCGACCGACGGTGCCATTGCCGGCTCCCTCGGAACCGCACTCGGAGCTGTTCTGGACGCAGGTGTGCTCGCGGATCTCGATGTCGACGCCATGCTGGCTGCGGGCGGCAACGTCGGTGCGATCGTCGGGGGTGCATTGGGTACCGCACTCGACCTCGACACCACCGCGGTCGGCGGACTCACCGCAGCCATCGACAACGCAATCGCCGGGACCATCGGCGCAGGTGCCGGCATCGGCGGCGACATCGCAGGCGGACTTGCCGGTGGAGTTGCAGGCGGAGTTGCCGGCAACCTCGAAGGACTCCTCGGAACGGCGTTCGGCGTCGGCGGTACCGCAGGCGCCCAGCTCGGCACCGCGCTCGAAACTGTGCTCGATACCAGCTCGGCCCTCGACGTCGGAGCAGTACTCGGTGCCGGAGCCGACCTGAGCGCAGGACTGGCCGGAGCCGTCGATGCAGCCGCAGCAGCAGGAGCAGGCCTCACCGGAACCGTCGATGCAGCACTCGGCGGATTCGGGGGAGTGGGTGCAGATCTCTCGGGCGGTCTGACCGGAGTCGGTGCAGTGGGGGCCGGTCTGACCGGTGGCCTCGCGGCTGTCGGGAACGTGGGTGCGGATGTGACCGGTGGCCTCGCGGCTGTCGGGAACGTGGGTGCCGATGTGACCGGTGGCCTCGCGGCCGTCGGCAATGCAGGCGCAGGACTTACCGGCGGACTTGCAGGCTTGGGCGACGCGGGCGCAGGCCTGACCGGAGGGCTCGCCGGACTCGGCAGCCTCGGTGGCGGCATCGCTGGCGGAGTTGCCGGCGGAGTGTCCGGCGGCGTCGATGCCGCAGCTCAGGCCGGGGCCGGACTCGAGGGAACCGTGACCGGAGCCGTCGACACCGGCGTAGACGCAGCAGCGTCCGCGGGCGCAGGCCTGGCCGGAGCCGCGAATGCAGCAGGATCCGTCGCAGGTGGCCTCGACGGTGCCGTGGGCGGAGTGGTGGACGCGGGAACCTCGGTGGGCGGCGAGATCGCCTCGAACGTCGGCGGTGACATTGCCTCGAACCTCGGCGGTGACATTGCCTCGAACCTCGGCGGTGACATTGCCTCGAACCTCGGCGGTGGGCTGGATGCAGGAGGCTCGCTCGGTGGCGGCGTCGGCTCCATGGTGAGCGGGGGTTTGGATGCTGGTGCCGACGCTGCGGCTTCCGCGGTCGGCGGGTTTGACTCTGCTGCGCAGGTCGGCGGCCAGGCCGCGGGTACGTTCACCGGGGCTGTGCAGTCCGGTGCAGAGGGTGCAGCTCAGGCGGGCAGCTCGCTGTCGTCGGCGGCCTCGGGATCCTTCGAGCAGTCGAGCTCGTTCGATTCCAGTGCAAGCGCAAGCGGCACGGGCTGGTCGAGCGTCGACTCCGACGTCTTCGGTCAGGGCGAGAGCCACACGGATCTGTTCAGTGACTCCAGCAGCAGCCTGCACGGATCGGTGGACTCGGCAGCCGATTCCCTCGGTCATGCAGTGACCGTCGATCACGACATCGACCCGCTGCACCCCTGATCGCTACGCCTGTGATCAGGTGAGAACCCTGCGACTCGGCCCCGAGTGTTCCTCACACGTCGGGGCCGAGTCGTAGCTAGAGTTCGTAGTGCGGACGTCGACGAGAATGGGTTGTGAATACAAGCGTATGGACGGGCAATCTACTGAGCTGGCCGAGCTGCTGAGTCGCACTGCGGCCGTGGCGACATCGGCGGGACGATCCGATCTGGTGGATCGAGCGGAGGCGGCGCGATCGCGCGTGTTGGATCCACGCAGACGCATCATCGTGGTCGGACCGCTCAAACAGGGCAAGAGTCAGTTCGTGAATTCGCTGCTCAATCTGACGGTGTGCTCGGTCGGCGACGACGAGACCACCGCCATCCCGACGGTCGTGTCCAACGCCGAAAGCTTCTCGGCGCAGCTCGTTCTGGCCGATCCCGGCAGCGATCCCATCCGAGTCGACGTTCCGGCCGAGGAGATCACGACGGTCACCCCGGAGAGCCCCCGAGCTCAGGGCCGGGAAGTGTTGCGCCTGGACATCGGCGTGCCCAGTCCACTGCTCGCCGACGGTCTGGTGTTGGTGGATACGCCGGGTGTCGGTGGGCACGGAAACCCGCATGCTGCGGGCACATTGGGTCTCATTCCGTCGGCCGATGCGGTGCTCGTCGTGTCCGACGCCTCCCGCGAATTCACCGAGCCGGAGCTGTCTTTTCTCCGACAGGTGCAAGGCCTGTGCCCGGCCGTGGCGGTGCTGATCACCAAGATCGATCTGTATCCGCACTGGCGGCAGATCGTCGAGGCCAACCGCGGACACCTGGACCGCGCGGGCATCGATGTGCAGATGTTGCCGGTGTCCTCTCTGTTGCGTTCGCACGCACTGCGTTTGAACGACGAGGAGCTCAACGCCGAGTCCGGTTTCCAGCAGCTCTACGCGTTCTTGCGTGATGATGTGGTGGCGCGGGCCGATGTGCTGGCTCGGGCGTCGGTCTCCCTCGATGTCCGATCGGTCACCGAGCATCTGTCGCTCTCGTTCGGCAGTGAGCTTGCGGCGCTGAAGGATCCGGAGCGAGCCGCCGCTGCCGTCGCCGGGCTGCAGCGCGCCAAATCGGCCGCCGAAGAACTGCACAAGCGGTCCTCGCAATGGCAGCAGACACTCGGCGACGGAATTGCCGATCTTGCGTCCGATATCGATCACGACCTGCGCGACCGGTTGCGTCGCGTCACCCGGGAGGCGGAGGAGACCGTCGACGAGGGGGATCCGGGCAAGGACTGGCCGCAACTGGGAGAGTGGCTCGAGGAGCAGATCGCCGCGTCGGTGGGAGACAACTTCGTCTGGGCTCACGAGCGCGCACTGTGGCTCTCGGAGTTGGTCGCCGAGCATTTCGCATCGTCCGGTGCGGCGGCACTGCCCGATCTCGATCTCGGGGATCTGGACAACGTCCTCGAACCCGTCTCGTCGTTGGCCGATCTGGAATCCGGTCGCGTCGGAATCACCCAGAAGGTCCTGGTGGGTATGCGCGGATCCTACGGCGGTGTGCTGATGTTCGGTCTGATCACCACCTTCGTCGGGCTGAGCCTGCTCAATCCGATCTCGATCGGTGCCGGCGTGTTGTTGGGAACCAAGGCGTACAAGGAAGACAAAGAGAACCGCGTCAAGGCTCGCCGTTCCGAGGCCAAGATGGCGATTCGTCGTTTCACCGACGACGTCAGCTTTCAGGTGGGCAAGGAATCGAAGGACCGGCTGCGGCAGATTCAACGAGTACTTCGCGATCACTTCACCTCGATCGCCGAGCAGACGCTGCGTTCGCTGAACGAATCGTTGCGCTCGGCGCAGGAAGCCGCCGCTGCCGACAACACGGACCGCGCCGCGCGCATTGCTCAGCTCGAGCAAGACATGCGAGTGGCAGCCGACTTGAATTCTCGGGCAATCGCTCTCGTCGAGGACACCGCGGTATGAGCGTGACGGCTCTGGCCCGGGCACGTGATCTGATCTCGGCGGCTCGGTCGACGTACGCCGGTGACGCCGAGGCGTCGTGGATGCTCGACGAGTGCCTGTACCGCCTGGACGAGCCGCTGCGGGTGGCGCTCGCCGGATCGCTCAAAGCCGGCAAGTCGACGCTACTCAATTCACTTGTGGGGCAGGATATTGCTCCGACCGATGCCACCGAGTGCACCAAGGTCGTCACCTGGTATCGCAACGGGGTCACGCCTGCCGTGACGGCCTGGTACGACGGCGACCGAGCAGCGAATGTGCCGGTGCAACGGCGGGACGGCCGATTGACCTTCGACCTGGGTTCGCTGACGGCAGCGCAGGTCGATCGACTGGACGTGGAATGGCCGGCGAGTGCGCTCGCGCAGACGACCATCATCGATACCCCGGGCACGTCGTCTCTGTCGCGGGATGTCTCGGCGCGGACGCTGGCGATGCTGACGCCCGAGAACTCCTCTTCCGGTGCCGACGCCGTCGTGTATCTGCTGCGCACCCTCAATGCATCCGACGTGTCGTTTCTGGGGCAGATCGGCGCACACGTGGGCGGTGACTCGGGTCCGCTCGGCGTGATCGGGGTGGTCTCTCGGGCCGACGAGGTCGGCTCCGGCCGGATGGACGCGATGATGTCGGCCAAGGAGGTCGCCGCGCGGTTCGCTTCCGAGCTCGAAGCCACCGGGTTGTGCCAGGCAGTGGTTCCGGTCGCCGGCTTGCTCGCACTCGGTGCGGAAACGTTGCGGCAGAACGAATTCGCCGCGTTCGAGATGCTGGCGACGGTGCCTACCGAGGATCTGCAGCTGGCGATGCTCTCGGCCGATCGCTTCGTGCGTCCGGAAAGTGCGTTGCCCGTCGATGCAGCGCTGCGCGCCAGTATCGTCGACCGCTTCGGGTTGTTCGGAATTCGGATGGCGGTCACTCTGATTCGGCTCGGCGTCCGCGATTCACCCACCTTGGCGGCCGATCTGGTCGAGCGCAGTGGTCTGAGCGAGCTTCGGTCGGTGATCGACGTGCAGTTCGGTCAACGTGCGGACCAGTTGAAATTGCACTCCGCTCTGGTTGCCCTGCAACGGATTCTGGAGTTCCGCCCGGAATCGCACGCGCTGCGCATCGAAGCCGGGCGGATGCTCGCCGATGTGCACGGCTTCGCCGAACTGCGGCTGCTCGGCCGATTGCGCTCCACCACACCGAAACTCCCGGACGGTGCATTGCTCGACCTGCAGCGCATCATCGGCGGGTTCGGTATCGCGGCTACCGAGCGCCTGGATCTGCCGCCGGATGCCGGACGCACTCAACAGCGCGACTCCGCGCTGGCGGCAGTGCACCGGTGGCGAGGGCTGTCCGAGCATCCGCTGCTGGATCAGTTCACGTCGACGTCGTGCTCCATCGCCGCACGTAGCGCTGAGGGGATACTCGCCTCACTGGCGTGAGGATCGGCGGGGCAGCAGTGCGACGATCGTCGCAGCGGCGGCAGTGGCGGCCACGACGAAGGGTCCCCATTGCAGGACCCCGCCGAGCAGTGCGGAGGCGTCGGAGACGAAGGTCGAGAACGTGACGGCTGCGCCGATGGTCAAGATCCCGACCGCGCCCATCAGAACCTTGGAGGACGTCGCGCCGCCGCGCAGCAGGTTCAGCGCGACGAAACCGAGCAACATCAGGACCGCGGACGCGGCACCGCTGGACAACAGTGTGGCCGAGGCGGTGTTGCGGACATCTGTCGCACTTGCTGTCGAATCCTGCTGTGACACCGCAGTTTCGACGGCGGACAGTACGGCCTCCCAGTTCAGCGCGATGGCGGCGGCCAGCACGAGAACCAGGCCTGCAGTCAGTGCCCACAGCGCCTTCGCGACCTTCGGAAGCGTCGAGGGTGCGGTCTCACGCCGCGACCGAAGCG
>NZ_CAPS01000005.1 GCF_000333955.1 Rhodococcus sp. AW25M09 | reverse complement strand
AAAATCGAGAGATGCGCCGAGCCAGACGAAATACAGTGGCCCCAGAAAACCCTCGGTGATGGCGAACAGTTGTTTGGCAAGGCGTCGCGGCTCCCCGATGGCAGCGACGGCCAACCCGAAGCAGAAACCGGCCAGCATCACCGAAGAATGGGTGTGGACCGCGAGGGCGGCAAGACCGAACAACAGAATGAGGTTGAGACGCAATTCGAGCGCGAGCTTGCGCTGTGCGGACAGATGGTGAACGCGGTGGCGGAGCCCCGAGACGTCGAAGTGCCGCAGCACGAAAAAAGTGATGCCCGCGGCGATGAGGACCGTCGCCGACCCGAGTGCTGCCGGCCCGGCACGCGGCGGGTCGATCACCAGGGGAAGCGCGACGATGCAGACCGCATCGGCGATCGCGATCTGTGGCAGTAGCGTCATCGACCCCGGCGTCGACATCGTGGTGGATTCGACGATCGGCATGATGACCGCGGCGGAGGACGATGCCATCAACACCGCATACAGACCCAGGTGCGGTGAATCGAACGCAGCGGCGACGGCCCAGCCGACCGCCGTTGCCAGTAGCCCGACGGCCACAGCCCGTGCTGCGCCGACCCCGAGGCCGATACGCAGTCGTGGGTCGCGAATGGGCACCTGACTGCCCGCCACGAACATGACGAGCGCAAACCCCACCTGCGCCAGAAAACTCAGGGTTTGCTCGTGGGGGTCGATGACCCCGAAGCCCGTGTAGCCGAACGCGATTCCGGCACACAGCTCCCCGATCACAACGGGTATTCGGAGCCTCGACGGAAGTGTCAGCAGTGGGCCGAACAGCCCCACCGCCGCGCACAGGGCGAGCGTCTCGAAGGTCATGAGACCGAGTGGATGTCAGACAGGGCTCAGCGTCGGGGGCCGGCCGGACGGAAGCACTGCCGAGGCAATGAGATCGCGAGGGTGTCGTGCTCCCTGCTCGACCATCATCGCCTGCATCAGCTGCTCGACCACACACAGCTGCGCCGCCAGCGGACTGCACATCAGCGTGCGCTCGTAATCGATTCCAGCGGAAAGGAATGTGGTGTCGAGATCGGTCATGTCATCGTCTCCTCGAACGTGAGTACTTCGTGTCGACGACGTGCAGGACGACAGTCCTGAGCGTACGACTGCACACGTGCCGTGCCACCGGCACAAATACCCTCTTTTCGAGGACACTCGGCACTGTCCTACCGTCACAGCACGACGACTGCGGCACCCGGGAACCGGCCGTGCTTCAGATCGCGCACAGCGTCCGGGACTCGGTCGAACGGATACACCGTGGTCTGCACCTGGAGGCGGACTCGGCCGCAGATGTCGAGGAACGCCCGCGCATCTTCCCTGGTGTTCGCCTCGACACTGCGTAGACGTTTTTCGTGGAACAGGTGCCGCTGGTAGTTCAGGGCCGGGACGTCGGTCATGTAGATCCCGGCCAGGACGACGGTCCCACCCGGTACGAGTGCCTCGAGCGCCACCGGCACGAT
This sequence comes from Rhodococcus sp. AW25M09, assembly GCF_000333955.1. GTDB lineage: Bacteria > Actinomycetota > Actinomycetes > Mycobacteriales > Mycobacteriaceae > Rhodococcoides. The sequence goes on along the minus strand of NZ_CAPS01000005.1, from coordinate 122,623 downwards.
CTCGCCGATCGGCGCGAACACGATTGCCGCATCCAATGGCTGCGGCGGAGCCGCGAACGTGCCCTGCGCGGAGTCCATACCGAGGGACAACGCGAAGTCGCGAGCGACGGGATCTCTGGTCATCACATGCACCGTTGCACCGTCCGCCCGGGCCAATTGGGCGACGATATGCGCACTTCCGCCGAACCCGTAGAGGCCGAGGACGCCGCGCGGCGGTAGCTCGGCGAGCATCAGTGCCCGGTAGCCGATGATTCCCGCGCACAGCAGGGGAGCAAGTTCGGCGGTGCTGTACCCATCAGGTAATGCGAGGGCGTAATCGGCAGGGACGACGACCCATTCCGCGAATCCACCGTCGTGATCCCAGCCGGTGTAACGGGATGTGGTGCACAGGTTCTCTCGTCCCGCCGCACAGAACGAGCAGGTACCGCAGGTGTGCCGAAGCCAGGGAATGCCCACTCGGTCGCCGACTCGGAAATGCGTGACGGTGTCGACTCCGAGGGCAGTCACTGTTCCGACTATCTCGTGTCCGGGGACGACCTGCGGTGAGTGCACCGGAAGATCACCTTCGACGACGTGCAGGTCCGTTCGGCACACTCCACAGGCCTGAACGGAAACCAGCAATTCCCCCGGTGCGGGGACCGGATGACTCTCGTCGACGAGGTGCAGTGGGGTGCCGTCGACCGAGCCTGGAACTGTGGTGCGCCAGGCTTTTCCGTGCGTACCGGTGCCGGGGCTCGAGTGTGTCATCGAGTGCCCGCAGCGGCGAGCGAATCGGCGAGCGTTCCGGCGGTGTCGATCTTGGTCGCGCTCGGCCAGGGGTGGCGGGCGCAGGCCATGGCCTCGTACACGGCCCAGGACGCGTCGGAGGCTCCGCGTACGCGATTCTCGATGCGTTCGAGGGCAATGGGTTTCGGTGCACGGCACTCGAGCTCGACGGTATCGCTGTGGGTCATGGCTGCGAGGATTCGTGCCTGATTCCGGGTGAGTTCGTCGTTCCAGGACGCATCGATGATCACCGAACGGCCCATCGTGACCTGGTCATGCGCGCGGCGTATCAGCTCGCGATAGGTACCGGCTGTTTTCTCGGTGGTGTAGAGCCCGCATCCGACGGCCGAGGGATGCGGAGACAGAGGGTCGAGCCCCGACCTCTCCTTGCGCACCACATCGCTCGAGAGCACCACTGCGCCTGTTCGTTCTGCGAGCGCGGCTGCCACAGTGCTCTTGCCGGTTCCGGGCAGTCCGCCCAGCAACGTGATGGTTACGGCCGACGAAGTCAGGTGGGCGAGCGCGAGCTGCAAGTGAGCGAGCGCGTCGGCCTTCGATGAAGGATGCCCCTGATGAAAGCGAAGGCACGCGACCTTGGCGCGAACCGTTGCGCGGTAGGCGATGTAGTGATCGATCAGGGAGCAGGGTGGGTTGTCCTCGGTCGCCTCGAGATACGACGATACGAAGCGCCGCGCCGCGTCGGGACGGCCCTGGAATTCGAGATCCATTGCCAAACACGCGACGTCATCGATGGCGTCGAGAAAACGAAGGCGATCGTCGAAGTCGAGACAGTCCAGTATCCGTGGCCCGTCCGGCAGGCAGAATATGTCGTCCGAGAGCAGGTCACCATGCCCGTCGACGATGCACCGCCGCGCAATTCGTTGATCGAACAGCGGGGAACGTCCGCTGACGTAACGCAATGAGAGACGTTCGAGTCGATCGACGAGTGCGTGGTCGACGACGCCTACCGCGAGTGCGCGTAGCTCTCGAATGTTGTTGAGCCAACGCTGTTCGAGAGCGCCCAGCCGTCCCTCGTCGTCGATGTCAGTGCGCCGGGGGCTGTTGTTGTGGGCCAGTGCGATCGTGCGCGCGACGAGGTCTATGTCGGTACCGATGTCGTCACCGGCCGCAGCGCGGGTGGACAGTCGAGTGGAGTCGGGGAGCCGTCGCATCTTCAACAGTGGTTCGGCCGGCCCGCCTTCCGGATCGCTGAGCTCGGCAAGGCCGAGATAGACATCGGGTGCAAATCGAGAGTTGAGCGCGAACTCTCGTTTGCAGGCGGTTCGGCGAGACTCCACCGTACGAAAATCGAGAAAGTCTGTGCCTATCGGCTTCTTCATCTTGTAGGCGACGTCACCGAGCAAGAAGACATAGGCGCTGTGGGTCTCGTGGACCACCGCGGGAGCAATGCCGGTCGAAGCTGTCGGAGCGCAATCGGCTGCAGTCATGGTGCACCCTTCGAATGATGTTGGGAGGGATGAAGTTCGGTGGCACTACCGCGAGGGGTGATCGCGGGACTGGACGAAGCGTCGCCAGTCTCTGTCCCACGCCCGCATGCGTGAGCGTTCACTGGCCATGGCGGTGAGGCCGACCAGCCCGCCGACGAAGACGGCCCCGAGAAACCACACGAAGACGGCGGTGGCAGTCCCGCTGATGACGGCACCGGCAGCAGTGGCGGGCGCGTGTGCGAGGTTCCCGTTTATATCGCGCCAGATCGATGTCTCGTCGCCGATCCGTGCCGACGACGGCACTTCGGTCGAACCCGAGCGCACGGACCCGTCCGGTGCTCTCCACTCCACAGTCGCGGTACTGGCAGTATCTGCACCGGACAACATCGCATTCGTGGTGTCGACGACTCGAGCATCGACTCGAACGTACTGTGCGCGTTGTTGTTGTGACCGTAGAGACAGGTCGCTGTAGGACACCGAACCTATTGTCGCTGCGACGGGAATCAGTAACAGAAGCACCGCGATGGCGACGGCCACTGCCGTTCGTTCGATCCGGTCGGGCATCCGCATCAGCGGATTGGAGACCCATGGACTTCGTCGCCACCACCGCTGCACGAGTTCTGTGAACGTGCCCGTCACCTACTCCCAAGCGAAGTGAATTTGTCTCCCACGAGTCTCCGGCGTCGAGCATGGGGTGCGTAAGGGCACAAGGTCCCGAGCCGCCGGGGGCGGTGGACCGCTGGTTGCCACGTTCGAAGGCTCAGCGCACCAGGAGAACTGGACCACCCGAGTTGTGAATCAGGGATCGTTCCACCGGACCCGGACGTGGACCTGCCCACGTGCAGTGCTCGCTGCTGCCGACCACGAGAAGGTGAGCGGTAGCCGATGCGACTCGAAGCTCATGCTCTGCCGAGGAGTCGAGCACGTGCAGATGTACATCGACGGCGGGATGCGCGGCACTGGCAGCACCGACGCGTTCGCGCAGCCAATCCAGTGTTCGGATCTGCTCCAGCTCGGTGTCTTTCGCGGCCGGTCGACGGTGGGGAGAACCGACGTGCAGTGCTGTCAGGGGGACCTCGAGTGCGTCGGCAAACCAGAATGCTGCGTCGATCGCGCGAGAGCAGGAGTCGGAGTGATCCACCCCGACCACCACGGGAGAACGCGGAAGGGAGTCCTTGTCCTGAGCACGCCAGACCAGCACCGGGCACGTCGCTTCGTCGACGATCCGCGTGGCATGGCGACCGAACAGAACGTCCCGGACAGCCCCCGACGCGTGACCACCGATGACGATGAGGTCAGCGGTATGCGACAGTGCGCCGAGAACCGAGGCGATCGCGTCGTCCGTCAGAATCGAATCGACCGAGATCTCCGGATCGAGGGCGAAGAGTTCACTGCGAGCCGCTCGAAGAAGGCGTCGACCGTGTAATCGCACCACCCGCCGGGTTGCGCCGCCGATGCCGGTGCTCGGCGATGCCAACGCGTGTACCAGGCGAATCCGCGACTTGGTGATCGATGCCAGGCCGGCAGCCCAGGCGAGTGCGCCGCGCGATTGCGGCGAGCCGTCGAGCGCGACGACGATGTCGCCCCACACGGGCATGGCCCAGAAGGCAGGAGCGGAGCCTGCAGGAGCGACCGGAGGGGCAGGAGCGGAGCCTGCAGGAGCGACCGGAACCGCAGTTACCATCATCGGCCGGTCGTTTGCGCTGAGGCGTGACGTATTGCGTACGGGGCGTCCGCCACGGGGTCGTCTCTCACACCCCCGACTCCAGTCCTTGAAGCAGTCCGCGAGCGCGATTGCACGTCAAGGGGATCAGGTGGCCTCGGAGGCGGGCGGTCGAGTCCAGTCGGTGGTACGTGGCGCGGACTGCATCGTCGATGTCCTCGTGCGTCAGTTCGGGGAATCTCGTGGCGAGCATCGTGGTGATCGATGTCAATTCGTCGTTCAACAGCCTGGTGGTCGGCCTTGTTCGAGTGATGGTCATGAAGATCGGCTACCTCGCGATCGTGGGCGGGAAAAGTACCTCCTTCGAGAGTGACCGACACGTCGTGCGCGAGGTAGGGCCTTTCGTCGCCGTCCCGGTTACCGAAGGCCCGTCCGTCAGCTCAGAAATACCGCGTCGATGATGACGTACCCGGCCACCGCGAACACCAGGTATGCGAACAGGCGTTGCAGTCGCGCTGTATCGAGCCGAGTTCCGAAGTGTGCGGCCAGCAGCGAGCCGACGACTGCGGTGCCTGCGAATGCGAGGGTGAGCGACCAGTCGATGCTGGTGCCGCTCAGATGCGAGAAGAGACCGGCGACGGAGTTGGCCACGATGATGACCAACGAGGTGCCGACCGCGACCGACATCTCTATGCCGAGCATCAGCACCAGGACCGGAATGATGAGGAAGCCACCTCCCACACCGAAGAGTCCGGTCATGAATCCGACTGCCAGGCCCGCCGGGATCGAGCGTGGCGCGCAGTGTCTCCAGTTGATGCCCGATGTCGATGTCTTGCAGGCTGTTCCGAGATCTCCACGTTCGGCGAGCATCCGCGCTCCCGCGGCAATCATCACCGCGGCGAAGCCGAGCAGTAGTACCTTGTCCGGCAACAGCCGTCCGACAGCACTGCCCGCGAACGTAGCTGGGATGCCGGTCGCTGCGAATACTGCCGCCAGTCGCCATTCGACGAGGCGGGCTCGAAGCTTGGGGATAACTCCGACGGCCGACGCGGCACCGACCACGATCAGCGAGACGGGAATCGCTTCCTCCACCGGCAGTCCCAATGCGAACACCGACACCGGAACCGCAAGAATGGATCCCCCGCCGCCGAGAAAGCCGAGCAGAATCCCGATAACCGCGCCGAACGCGAGCGCCAGTCCCAATGTCATCGTGCATCCACTCCCATCGATGGTCGAACCTTATGCCCCCAGGGGGTACTTGACATACCCTAGGGGGTATTGCACACTGTGTCTACCGCCTTGCGAAACTCGCTCGGCGACTTCTCAGACGGAGGAAACCATGATCCTCGAGCAGTACTACCTGGAATGCCTCTCGCATGCTTCGTATCTGATCGGAGATCAGAGCACCGGACGGGCCGTCGTGGTCGATCCCCGCCGCGACATCGCCGAGTATCTCGACGACGCAGCGAAGTACGGTCTGACGATCGAGGGTGTCATCAACACCCACTTTCACGCCGACTTCGTCTCGGGCCATCTCGAACTGGTCGAGGCAACCGGCGCGTGGATCGGCTTCGGCGAGGCTGCCGAGACCGACTATCCCATCCGGCGACTGCGCGACGGTGAACATATCTCCCTCGGTGAGGTCGACCTCGAGATCCTGTCCACCCCAGGTCACACATGGGAATCGATCTCGGTGCTGGTCCGTGAGCATCCCGGGGTCACACCCAGGGCCGTGCTGACCGGTGATTCCCTCTTCATCGGCGATGTCGGGCGACCCGATCTGGTCAATCTCGGCGACGGATCCACCGCCGACCTGGCCAAGGCGATGTATCGCACCGTGCACAACACACTGTTGGAACTGCCGGATCAGGTCGTCGTCATGCCTGCTCACGGTGCCGGCTCGTCGTGCGGAAAGAACCTGTCCACCGAGCTGACCTCCACCATCGGCGAGCAGCGAGCGACCAACCCCTCGGTACAGCCGATGAGTGAGGATGCCTTCGTTGCTTTGGTCACCGAAGGTCAACCGGCGGCACCGTCGTACTTCTCGGCTGACGCCGCGATGAACAAGCAGGTTCATCCCCTGCTGTCTCCGAACCGCAGCATCCCTGAGTTCACGCCCGCGGATGTCGTGCGCGAGCTGGCCGCCGGTACCCGCGTTCTCGACGCGCGCAGTGTGGACGACTTTGCGGCCGGTCACCTTCGAGGATCGGTCAATGTGGGGTTCGACGGTCGCTTCGCCGAGACCGGCGGCATGGTCGCGGAGATCGGCGGACGCATCGTTCTCATCGCATATCCGGGCGACGAGCAGGAGGCCGCACTTCGGTTGGCCAGGGTCGGATCCGACAACGTGATCGGCTATCTCGGAATCGGGTATGACGGAGAATTCCCCGCGGCGCTGACCGAGCTGGTCGAGGTCGCACCACGCACCACCGTCGAGCAACTCGACGCGATGCTCGACGCAGACGAGGTGACGCTCATCGACATCCGCAACCCCGGTGAACGCGATCTCGGTACCATACCGGGTGCAATTTCGATCCCGTTGGCGCAGTTGCGGACTCGGCTCAGCGAGGTTCCGATAGGAAAGCCGATGGTGGTGCATTGCGCCGGCGGCTGGCGATCGAGCGTGGCAGCGTCGCTGCTCCGCGCGCAGGGATTCGAGAACGTGTCGGACTTGCTGGGCGGATACAACGCCTGGGCCGACGCCCATGTTTCGGCCTGACAGTTCATTCGATCAGTAGAGGAGAAAACCATGTGCTACGCCGTTACCTGCCAGAAGTGCCACAAGACCGGGTGGGGCGGCTGCGGCGAACATGTCGACGCCGTCATGTCGTCGGTGGCCGCATCCGACCGCTGTTCCTGCCAGGAACAGTCGATGCCGCCTCTTGAGGGGCATCGATCCGTAGGGTCGTTCTTTTCCCGCTGAACCATCCTGCGCAGCGGGGACCTTGTGCTCTAGCCCACTGTTCGTACCGCTGTGAAGCTGAACGAATGATTCCCACCACACGAGCACTCACCGTCCCGAATAGGCGATGGCCATGGCTGGGTGCAGTGTGCGCCGGCGTGTCCATCAATGCCTTCGGAGCCGCGATCGGTGTGGCCTCGGGGGCCATCGATCTCGGTGCCGATGCGCAGGCACGACTACCGATGTCGAGTCCGGCACTAGCCGGCCTCGCATTGGTTCTCGTGGTCGGTGTACCGATGGGACTGGCGGCAGCGTCGGCTCTGGCGGGCGGCGGAAAGTCCGGTCCCATCGCGCACATGGCCGGGGTGCTGCTGGCGGCATGGGTTGTGATTTCGGCTGCCGTGCTCGGCGAAACAAGCTGGATACAAGCACTGTTCGGAGTGATCGGCGTACTCATCGCGCTACAGGGGTGGCGCATGACCGTACGTGCGAACCGATGAAAATTTTGGTCTCGACGGCTGGGCGCCACGGAGCGACGGCGTCGCTCGCGCAGGAGATGGCGCGAGTATTCCAGCACGAGGGCGCCGATGTCGACGTGCGTACCCCCGACTCCGTCGACGACGTGAGTCGCTACGACGCTTTGATCATCGGCAGTGCCGTCTACTCCGGCCGCTGGCTTCCGGTAGCGAACAAGTTGGTGAACAGGGTGTCCGGGATGGAGCATCCTCCCGTGTGGTTGTTCTCCTGTGGACCGCTGCATTCGAGCAACAGGCCGGTCAACGACACCTCCGATGCCGCACACGCTGTATCGGTTCTGACTGCCATCTCGCATCGTACGTTTACAGGAAAGCTTGATGCAGAACGGCTTTCGGTGGGGGAGCGTCAGATCTTCGCTTCCTCCGGCGCAGTAGCAGGAGACTTCCGAGACTGGGTACTCGTGTGCAACTGGGCGCGAGAGATACTTGCTTGTCTCACGGCCAAGAAACCGGGCGCGTAACCGATTTCGGCACCGACAGCGTCGATCCGACGCCGGGACGATGAGCCGACGGACAGACGTGCGTGTGTATTTCCGCCGCCAACTGCTCCACCGATTCGATCAAGACAGTATTCGCCTCGATCATGTCCTGCAGCAGCGCAGTATTCGAAAGTGTGTGTACCGCAACCTCACTGCTCACCGAGTCTGCACGTTTCGCCGATATCAGCAGAATCGCTCCTTGAAGGCCCGCGATCAGCGACAGGAACAGATTGAGCAGGATGAACGGGTACGGGTCGAATCCATCGCTGCCGTTGTAGACGGCCCATAACGCCATGGTGCCGAGAAAGAGGAATACGAAGGGCCACGAGCCCATTCCGTTGCGGACGCAGTCCGCGGCTCGCTCGCCCGTGGTCAGCGCATCACCGGTTCGGACGCCGGGGTGTCTTCTCCACAGGTTCATCGCCCGAAGGCCTTCGACCGGGAGTGTGCAGCAGAGTCCATGGAACCGAGTGTGTTCCACGTCCATGTGATGGGCGAGGGACGAAAGGCCTCGATCTCCAGGCTTTGTGCCTCCTTGCCCTGCACCTCCGAAATCCGGACCGGCAACTCGGGATGCGTCCCGAATGGGCGGTGACTTCCGGCCCTACATGCCGATCACCGCAGCGCCCACAATCGACAGTGTGCATTGCTCGATGGTCGAGAATGGCACTGATATTCGAGTTGGAGGAAATCCGCGATGAAAGCTGCTGTTGTCACCGAGTTCGGCAAACCACTGGTCGTCAAGGACATCCCGGTCCCAGAACCTGCGCCCCATCAGGTGCTGGTGAAGATGGAGACGTGCGGGGTCTGCCATACCGATATCCATGCGGCGCAGGGCGACTGGCCGGCCAAGCCGACGGTTCCCTTCGTCCCGGGCCACGAGGGTATCGGCACGATCGAGGCGGTCGGTTCGCAGGTATCGAAGGATCGAATCGGAGAGCGTGTGGCCATCGCGTGGCTCGGTTCGGCGTGCGGTGAGTGCGACTACTGCGTCTCCGGCTGGGAGACACTCTGCCTGAAGCAGGAGAACAGCGGATACTCGGTCGACGGTGCATACGCCGAATACGCTGTGGCAGATGCTCGTTACGTCGTTCGCGTGCCCGACGCCATTACCTCCTTCGATGCGGCTCCACTGACCTGTGCGGGATTGACCACCTACAAGGCCGTCAAAGTCGGCGGAGTCACGCCGACACAACGCGTCGCCATCTTCGGAATCGGCGGTCTCGGTCACATGGCTGTGCAATACGCCAAGATCGCCGGCGGATCTGTCATCGCAGTGGACATCGAGGACGAAAAGCTCGATCTTGCAGCCGAACTCGGCGCAGATCAAACCGTCAATTCGGCGACAACCGACCCGGTGGAGGCTATCCAGGCGCTCGGCGGTGCCGATGTCGTGATCGTCCTGGCCGTCATCCCGGCCGTCTTCGATCAGGCCTTCCGATCATTGCGCCGCGGAGGCCGACTGGTCTGCGTCTCGATGCCCGCTCAGGGCGTCTTTCCGGTGCCGATCTTCGACACTGTGGTCGGCGGAATCTCGGTCCTCGGGTCGATCGTCGGCACCCGAGAAGATCTACGCGAAGTCTTCGCGCTGCACGCGGCCGGGCGAACGACGGTCTCGGCTGTCTCCCGCAAGCTCGACGAGGTCAACGACTGCTTCGACGACCTGATGGCCGGACGAGTGACGGCTCGCCAGGTCTTCGAGTTCTGATGGCCGAATTCTCCCTCACCGTAGGTGCATTCAAAGAGTGCTTCGACGGCGAGCAGCGAGTCAGCGTCACCCCGAAGTCGATCACCAGGCTGGCCACTCACGGTGTAGGCGTTCTGGTCGAAGCCGGTGCCGGTGCCGGTGCGTTCATCTCCGACGACGAGTTCGCAGCAGCGGGAGCCGACGTGTGCTCGCGGCAGCGAATCATCGACGACGCGGCAGCGATCACCTGCATCCGGCCACCAGCACAGGAGGTGCTCGGTGCCATGCACCCGGGGCAGATCTTGGTCGGCATGCTGCACACCACGACCGACACGTCGCTGGCTCGGACCTTGGACGAACAGTCCATCGTCGGAATCGATCTCGCTCTGTTGCCGAGGACGCTGAGTAGCGCGCAATCGATGGACGCGATGACCTCACAGGACAGCGTCGCGGGCTACAAGGCAGTCATCGTGGCAGCGGGATTGTTCGGTCGCTACTTCCCGATGATGATCACTGCGTCCGGAACATCCCGGCCGACCAGACTTCTAGTTCTCGGTGCCGGTGTCGCGGGACTGCAGGCCATCGCCACGGCCCGCCGGATGGGAGCGGACGTCACCGGATACGACATTCGGCCCGAATGTCGTTCGGAAATCGAATCTCTCGGTGCCAGGTTCCTCGAACTCGCGAGCGACATCTCGAGTACCACCTCGGACGGCTACGCGCGTTCGCTGACCGCGGAGGAGCAGGGCGCGCAACAGAAGGCGATGGACACCGCACTGGCGGCATTCGACGTCGTGATCACCACGGCCAGGGTCCCGGGGCACCGTCCTCCGACTCTCGTCACGACCGCTGCGATCGAGGGAATGCGGCCGGGATCGGTGGTGCTGGACATGGCGGCCAGCAGTCTCGGCGGCAACGTCGAGGGTTCGGTCCAGGACACCACCACTCATACCGCCAATCATGTGAGCATCGTCGGTGCGGGCAATCTTGCGTCCACCGTGCCCTCGGCTGCGTCAGCGGCGTACGCACGCAACATCGCCGACGTGATCGCACACTTCGTGCGTGATGACAGGCTGAACATCGACACAGACGATCCGATCGATGCTGCAATCGTGGTCGGCAAGCAGACCGACCGGCTCCAGAAGGATTCTGCGCAGCACACGCCTGCCATGGCGAGCGGAATGGCATCGTGAACAGCGATCTCGTCACTGCCATCACCATATTCGTGCTGGCAGTCCTCGTCGGTGCAGAGGTGATCAGCAAGGTGCCCGCCACCCTGCACACACCACTGATGTCCGGTGCCAATGCAATTCACGGCGTCGTCCTGGTCGGCGTGATCCTCATCGCGGGCCGGGTGGACAGTCCAATCGGACTCGTGCTCATGGCATTCGCCGCGATGCTCGCGTCGATCAATGTGGTGGGCGGCTACATCGTGACCGACCGGATGCTCGCCATGTTCCATCACGACGCAGCGGTCCACCATGAACGGAGTTCGAAGTGACGACAACCGACACAGGTGTGCGGTCGCTGCTGTATCTCGCCTGCGCCGTGGCGTTCGTGGTGGGGCTGCACCTGATGAACTCACCTCGCACGGCCAGGCGCGGCAACGCGATCTCCGCATTCGGTATGGGTGCGGCCGTGGTGATCGCAGGCGTGTGTGCGGCCGAAACCGGGTTCGAGTGGACCGTCGCACCGGTGGTGTTGGTCATCGCCGTCGCGATCGGCTCGCTCATCGGTGTGCTCACCGGTAGGCGAGTGAAAATGACCGCGATGCCGCAATTGGTCAGCGCGTTCAACATGGTCGGCGGCGGGGCAGCCGCCCTGATCGCCATCGACGAGACACTCGCTGCGAGTTCGAGTGCCGCGATCAGCGTGGCTGTACCCACGGCGCTGGGAATCCTGATCGGATCGGTGACCGTGACCGGCTCGCTCATCGCCGCCGGAAAGCTCCAAGGGTTTGTGTCCGGCAACCCGATTCGGCTTCCGGCGCACCGGATACTGGAAGCCGGCGCGGTGGCGATCGCACTCCTCGCGGTGATCTGGTCGGTACTCACTCCCGACGGTATGGCACCGCTTGGCCTTTTGATCGTGGCGGCTTTGTCGGTCGGAGTACTCGTAGTTCTGCCCATCGGCGGTGCGGACATGCCCGTGGTGATCTCACTGCTCAACGCCTGCACAGGAATTGCGGTGGCGATGGCTGGGTTCGCACTGGGAAGCACCATCATGATCGTCGCGGGCGCGCTGGTCGGTTCCGCCGGAACCATCTTGAGCGTGCTGATGGGTAAGGCCATGAACCGTTCTATCGCCTCCATCGTCATCGGCGGATTCGGCGTCGGCGGCGCAGCCAGTACCGTAAACGGCGACGAAGCTGGGACACCGGCGCGAGAAACCTCCGCCGACGACGTCGCAATTCAACTCGCATACGCCCACACGGTGATCATCGTTCCCGGGTACGGACTGGCAGCAGCGCGCGCTCAGCGGGAGTGTGCCGATCTCGGCAATCTGTTGGCCGAGCGAGGTATCGACGTCAGCTACGCGATTCACCCGGTCGCCGGCCGGATGCCGGGACAGATGAACGTTCTTCTCGCCGAGGCGAACGTGCCCTACGAACAGCTCCACGACCTCGAAGGCAGCAATCCCGAGTTCCCTCTTGCCGATGTCGCATTGGTGGTCGGAGCGAACGACGTCACCAACCCCGCGGCGCGCAGACCCGGAAACGCAGTGTCCGGGATGCCGATCCTCGACGTCGACAAGGCCAAGAGCGTCGTGGTGTTGAAGCGATCGATGGGCCACGGGTACGCGGGAATCGACAACGAGCTGTTCACCGAGCCCAACACCACCATGCTGTTCGGCGACGCCAAAGCGTCTCTGCAGCAGCTTCTCTCGGCAATCAAAACCCTCGTCGCCTGACGCAGGAACCTATGACAGGAGCACTCCATGTCCTACGCCTCGACCAATCCGTTCACCAATCAGACGGTGGCCACCTTCCGCGACATCACCGACCACGAGTTGGACAACGTGGTGGTGAACGCACAATCCACGTTCCTCTCGTGGAAGGACACCTCCTTCGGCGATCGAGCCAAAATCATGCACCGTGCCGCGGTTCTGCTGCGCGACAACGCAGCCGAGTACGCCCGACTGCTCACTCTCGAGATGGGGAAGCTCTACGCCGAAAGTGTGGGCGAGGTAGAGCTGTCCGCGTCGATCCTCGAGTACTACGCAGACAACGCCGAGGCCTTCCTCGCCCCGCAGGTATTGCCGGCGAAGTCGGGAGAAGCCGGCCACGCCGTGGTGCACAGTGAGCCGTTGGGAATTCTGCTGGGGATTCAGCCGTGGAACTTTCCTTACTACCAACTGGCCCGCGTCGCCGGACCGAACCTGATGGCAGGCAACGTCGTCATCGTCAAACACGCCTCCATCGTGCCCCAGTCGGCAGCCGCGTTCGAGAAGCTCTTCCTCGACGCCGGTGCACCGAAGGGGTTGTACTCCAACATCTATGCAACCAAGGAACAGCTCTCCTCGATGATCGACGATCCGCGCATCCGCGGGGTTGCGCTCACCGGAAGCGAGCAGGCCGGTGCCATCGTCGCGGCGCGGGCGGGGAAGAATCTGAAGAAGTCGACCATGGAACTCGGCGGTACCGATGCATTGATCGTCCTGGCCGATGCCGACATGGACAAGACTGTCGCCTGGGCGCTGTGGGGCCGGATGAACAACGGCGGCCAGTGCTGCGTGGCATCCAAGCGCATCATCGTAGAAGAGAGCATCGCCGACGAATTCACCGCGAAGTTCCTCGACGCGATGGCCGGACTGGAAGCCGGCGATCCACTGCTGGTCACCACCACGTTGCCGCCGATGTCCTCGCAGGCGGCCGCAGACGGTCTACGGGCACAGGTCAAAACGGCACGGGAACACGGCGCGATCGTCACCGAGGTAGGTCCGACAGTCCCGTCCTCGGGAGCGTTCGTGCAACCCACGGTGATCACCCAGATATCGGCCGACAATCCGGTGTACGACATGGAATTCTTCGGGCCGGTCGCGTTGGTCTTCCGAGCTGCCGATGCCGACAATGCCGTTCGGATCGCCAACGACTCCAGTTACGGACTCGGCGGATCGATCTTCACCACCGACATCGCACGTGGTGAAGCGCTCGCGCAAAAGATCGACACCGGAATGGTGTTCGTCAACCATCCCACGTGGACGCGGGCCGATCTGCCGTTCGGTGGGGTCAAGAAGTCCGGATACGGCCACGAGTTGTCCTCGGCCGGAATTCAGGAATTCGTCAACAAGAAACTGATCAACACCGTCCCCATCGACGCTCCCGCCTGAGGGTCGATCCGGACTGCATCACCGGTGGATGTACCCAGGCGGCTCGAAACACCGTAGGGTTCGTCGTGGGCACGCGCTCTACCAGCGCGTGTGCCCACAACGAATCGAGCAGGCATGAATGCAGGGCACACCGGTGACCCCGATCGGGCGAGCCCGGTCGCAGGTCTCGCCGGCTCGGATCAACCCGGCAACGACGAACTCGACGACGACTTCCGGGCCAGCCTCACCGGGCTCGGTCGTTTGGCGATGAGCACCATGTCGCTGAAGGAAACTCTTGCTCATGTAGCAGAATTCGCGGTGCGGGCCATCCCGGGTGCCGACGGTGCCGGGTTGACGCTGTTGCATCCTGACCTGCCCGCGACGATCGTCGCCAGCGCCGACTTCGTCGGTGTGGTCGACGATATCCAGTACGGATTGGGTCAGGGCCCGTGCATCACCGCGGCCGCAGAGGGGATCACCGTACGGTCGGGTTCTCTGGACGTCGATCCCCAGTGGCCCGACTTCGGACCGCGGGTGGGCCGGCTCGGTGTGCACAGTGTGCTGTCGCTGCCGTTGATGACGAAGTCGACAGTGCTGGGCGCGATGAACGTCTACGCACATCGACCCGATGCCTTCGACGATCGAGCGGCCGAGCTCGGCGAGCTCTTCGCGGTTCCCGCGGCGATCTCGGTGCAGAATGCGCGAGCGCTGGACAGCGCGGTGAAACTCACCGAGCAGCTGGAGAAAGCACTGGGCAGTCGAGCAGTGATCGATCAGGCCATCGGAATACTGATCAGTAGAACCGGCTGCAGCGACGCCGAGGGATACGACAAGCTTCGCTCTATCAGTCACGCCGAGCACAAGAAGATTGCCGTGATTGCGCAATCCATGGTCGCCGACGCGATGAAGGCAGCACGCTCACGTCGCCGACGCACATAAACGGTACACAAGCGCGTAGCGTCGTACATGCGGGTGCATCCGAGCCGCGGAGTCCGACGCTGGCCTCGCACCTGCACCGGACGGTGGAATCCCACCGTGGCAGGATTTACGCAAGTACCGAACAGGCGGTCGGGCCGCTCGGGATTCTCGATGAAACTACAGCCACGTCTGCTCGCCGATCTGGCGCGTTTGACCACAGCACTGGACAGCTCCACCGTCGACCTCGCACAACTGGTCGACAGGCTGTCCGCCGACATCGACGCCGCCGTCTCGGCCGTGGTCTCGATCTCTCTCACCGTCATTGTCGACGGCGAATATTTCGAGGTCTCTGCGTCGACGGGTGGCAGTGCCGACCGGTTGCCGGCATCGTCGCTCAGGCTCACCCTCGCCGACCCGCGCAGCACCGGCAGCGAGAAGTATCTGCTCATTCTGTCCGGCACTGCAGGCGCTCTCGTGGACTTCGCGGCCGACGTGAGCTATTCGCTCGGGCTCGACGGTGATGCAGCAGTCCTCGACAGACACCTGCGCATCGACGGTGAGGCAGGATTGCCCGTGTACGGCAGTCACGCCCTCGCCGCTGTGAGCGAGGTCAATCAGGCGATCGGAGTGCTCATCGCGGGTGGGCGCAGCGCCACAGAAGGCCGTGCCGAGTTGCACAGGTTGGCAGCACAATCGGGAACACCGACAGCCGAAGTCGCCCGTCGCACCCTGCGGGATGCTCGTGGCTGGTTTCCACCGCAGGGGCCGTGACGGACGTCCAGATATCGTGACTCAGCGGAAACGATGCGCAATGACGCTGCGCGGCAACTGCAATGGGCTGGGATACGCCACCAGGACCCTGTTTCCGTCCGGGTCGCACCCATCCACATAGCTGATCTCGTCGGCTGTGTGGATGTAGGTGGCCGGGTAGTGCTTGCGCAGTCGAACGCCGATCTCGTTCAGCGACTGAGCACGTTGGGCAGACCACATGATTTCACTGACTCCCAGAGCTGTGATCGGTCGCTCCACCGAGAGGGGGTCTGCGTGGAGATATATCTGAAAGCCGTTTCGGGCCAACAACAATGCTGCATCCTGCTCTCGGATCGAAACGGTGAACTCGAATACCGAGCAGTAGAAGTCGATCGATCGGTCCAGTTCCCGCACCCGGATCAGAGCCGAGGCCACGGCCACCGTGGCGATGTGCGACGGTGTGGGCCCCGCGGGCCCGCTAATGATGATCCCCGGAATGAACGACGAGAACCGGGCACTGCGCGTGCTCGGCGCATTGGCCACTGACCGATCCCAACAACAAACCGACGAATCCTCCATGGCCTCGGCTGCCGACGACGAGCATCTCGGCCTCGGCGCTGGCCTCGATCAGAACCTGCGACGGATATCCATGTGTCACAATCTCTTCGAGACCTTCCGGTCGATCGCTTCCGAACGCTGCCTCGACGGCGTCGTGCAGGAACTTTCTGGCGTCGTCATCGGGGTGCAGCTCACCGACTATGCCGGCTCCGAGGTACGACGGGTACTGCCACGCGGCCACCGCGTCGATTTCCCACTGTGAGGCATCGGCGATGGGGCGTGCGCGCTGCAGCGCAAGAATCGAGCACGGGGAGCCGTCCACTCCCACCACGATTCGCTTCGCAGCTGCTGTGTCATTGGTCATGATCTTCCGTTTCCATTCGCTTGTCGTTGTGTTTGGGTCAGACCGCAGAGCTGGGTCGGACCGAATCGGGCACCAATGGCGCCGCGAAGGTGTCCGGTATCAGTGGTTGCGCCGCGGCAGCTTCCCGAGAAAGGAACGTTCCGAGTTCGCCGATCGTGCTCATCAGGGGCGCGGGAAAGACGACGGTGGTGTTCTTGTCGACGCCGATCTCCACGAGGCTCTGCAGGTTCCGCAGCTGGAGCGCGAGCGGGTGCGCCATCATGATGTCCGATGCATCTCCCAATGCGGCTGCGGCCAGAGACTCACCTTGAGCGTTGATGATCTTGGCCCGCTTTTCGCGTTCGGCTTCTGCCTGACGAGCCATGGCCCGCTTCATGCTGTCGGGAAGCTGAATGTCCTTGAGCTCGACCAGAGTGACTTCGACGCCCCAATCGACCGTCGAGACGTCGAGGATCTCGCGGATGTCGAGATTGATTCGGTCGGTCTCGGAAAGTGTTTCGTCCAATGTGTGTTGTCCGACGACCTTGCGCAACGTGGTCTGCGCGATCTGGTCGATGGCCGCGTAGAAGTCCTCGATGGCTACGACCGACTTCGTCGCGTCGATCACCCGGAAATAGGCGACGGCCGACACATCGATGCTGACGTTGTCCCGGGTGATGATCCCCTGAGACTGAATGGGTTTGGTGATGATGCGCAGTGATACTCGGTGTAGCACGTCGACCATCGGGATGAGTAGGTGTAGTCCCGGGTCTCGCACTCCGACAACGCGTCCGAGTCGGAACAGGACGCCTTGCTCGTACTGCTTGACAACACGAATCGATGCGACGAGTACGAGCACGACGACGACGACGATGGCCACGAGGACTGTCATAGCAATGTTCATGATTACTTCCAGAGAGGTTGAGGAACAGAGGAATTGTCGGTCATAGCCATTACCGGAGGCCGGATGCGGAGGCAGCGAGGTTGCCGCAGATGGCACCGGCCCATTCGTCGACCTCGGCGCGTGATCTGTCGTCCCCGTCGCCGGCGTTGATCATCCGCACCACCGCTCGCTCGAACAACGACAACGTCGACCGATCGAGCTTGCCGCCGAACACCTTGTGCTCTACAGCCCAGGATGCCTCGCTCCATTTCGACTTCGTCGCCGATGGAGTGCTGCCGCCGATCGGTCCGCTGGAGAACAACCACACCGGCCGAGTCTCGAGTTCGGACTGCTCACGGTCGACCAGTGACCGGGCGTCACCGAGCCAGCGGCCCATGTACACGGCACTTCCGATGACGACAGCGTCGTACTCGGCGATGTTGTCCACATCGGCGGCGTCACGGACGTCGACCGTGTCCGGTGAGGCGGTGTCCGACGAGGCGGTGTCCGCCAGCCTCGCGGAGATCTCTGAACCCAGCCATTGCCCGATCTCACGGGTGGAACCATGTCGGCTTGCCGTCGCGATCAGGATGCGCATGATGGGTTCTTCTTCCTCGAGATGGCAGGGGCGGTCGAAAAATGCAGCTGTGCGGCAAGTAGATCCACGGACCGGGTGTACTGGGCTCGGTCGATATCGCCGCGTGCGTAACGAGCGGCGAACAACTCCTCCAACGTGTCGGGACCGGCGATGGTGCGCGCTCTCGCCCATGCTGGAGTTGGAACACGGGACCGCATCACGGCGCACGACAGCACTGCTACAGCGAAAGCGACTGTGAGGGAAAGCGTCATGCGGGTGATCCTGTCGGTGGTTGCACGTGAACATCACTGACGATGACTCTCCCCGGTGGCACGCCCCGGAAACAGGGACTTAGGACCCATGTAGGTCGCCGAAGGTGGTCACCACGATGGTCCTGATCACCGGCCGGGTGTTGTCTGCCGACAGTCCCTACCGATCGGGTACCTCGGACCCTTCCGTCCAGAATCCGCAGGTCGATAGCGTGCGACTGGACGCTGAATTTCCCGAACCGAAGGACTGTCATGCCGAACAGCACTCAGACTGCAGCCGATCAGGTAAGCCGTTCCTTGCCCTCCGATCTCGATCGGCGTCTGACACTGACGCCGCCGATCTCCGGGGTCAGGCCCGTCGGGGAGGTCGACGGTGCGTGGCTGTCGTTCAGTGACGACCTCGACTACGAGGGCCCCGAGCTCATCGAAGCGTTGACGCAACGCCTCGGCCCGATCGATCGAGTCCTGTACTGCCTCGACGAATGGCGGACTGCGCCCAGGCGCATCGCCGTGGCCGGGCGGACTACTCACTTGGACGGGTATCGGTACCAGCCACCACACACGTTGGGTGCGCTCACCGTCGATGGTGACCGTGTGGTGCTCGTCGTGGTCCCGCCGATGATGAGTGAGCCTGCGGCGCAGGTAGTTCTGCACAGTGCCGGTGAGCGTGGAAATGCCGAGACGGTGGAGCAGTTGTTGGGGTTGACCTTGACCGACGTTCCGCCGTTCACCGATCCGATCGTGTCGGGGAATCGATGGGAGTCCGAGGGCGGCGCAGCTCTGTCCTCGGAGTTCGAGGATATCCAATGACCACCGACATGAACGCACCCCCGAGCGCCGGACCTTCGAAGGCCTCGACCGGCTCGGACGATCGACGGTTCGGACTTCCGACGGCAACCGCACTCGTCATCGGTTCGGTCATCGGAACGGGTGTATTCGCGCTGCCCTCCGCGCTCGCGGTCTACGGTCCGATCAGCCTGGTGGCCTTCGTGTTCGTCACCATCGGCGCGATCGGCTTGGCTTTGACGTTCGGCGCGTTGTCCAAGCGGGTACCGGGCTCCGGAGGGCCCTACGTGTACGCACGCGATGCATTCGGTGACTTCGGTGGATTTCTGAATGCGTGGTCGTATTGGATCACTGCCTGGGCGGGTAATGCTGCAATTGTCGTGGCCTGGGTCGGTTACGTCGAAGTCTTCGTCAACACCGACCACGCGAAGCTCTGGTCGATTGCCATTGCGCTGGCGGGCCTGTGGATTCCGGCTGTGGTCAACCTGTCTGGGATACGGAACATGGCGATCACCCAGATCGTCTCCACCATAATGAAATTCGTCCCGCTACTGTTCATGGCCACCGTCGGCCTGCTGTTCGTGAAGTCGGCGAACTTCGGCGCGTTCAATGCCAGCGGAACATCGGTGGCCGGGGCCATCTCGGCGGCCTCCGCCATCGCGTTGTTCAGCTATCTCGGTATCGAGACCGCCTCGGTGGTGGCCGGAAGAGTGCGAGATCCGGAGCGAAACGTCGCACGCGCAACGGTTCTCGGTACCCTGGGCTGTGCGGTGGTCTACATCCTCGGCACGGTGACCGTGTTCGGGACCGTCCCCAACGCGACCCTGCAACTGTCGACCGCGCCGTTCACGGACTCGGCCAATGCCATCTTCGGCGGCAACTGGGCCGGCAACACGGTAGCGATCGCGGCCGTGGTCTCCGGGCTCGGCGCTTTGATCGGCTGGACCCTGATCGTCGGCGAAATGCCCATGGCCGCTGCGAAAGACCGATTGTTTCCCACGGTGTTCGGCAAGACGCGCAGGGGGATTCCGGTATTCGGCATCATCAGTGCAACCGTGCTTGCCTCGGCCTTGACCGTCGTCAGTTACACCAGCTTCGAGAAGGTGTTCACCACCTTGGTGCTGCTGTCGGTGTTCACCGCCGTCGTTCCGTACCTGTTCAGCGCCGCGGCGCAGCTCTACTGGCTGCTGACCCGAGGACGGGCCACCGTATGGCCCCATCTCGTGCGTGACTGTGGCGTTTCTGCTGTGGCATTGGTCTTCTCTTTCTGGGCGCTGGCAGGCAGTGGATATCAGGCCGTCTACTACGGGGTGTTCTGCCTCCTGCTGGGAGTGCCGGTGTACATCTGGCTGAAGGTGGGCCGTAAGGAGTACGGCGAGCTACCGGTCGCGCGATGAACTCCGTCCGGCTCGACCGTCATCACACAGAAGAGGCGCCGGACGACGACGCGAACAGATCTGTCGCGGAGCTTTTCAGGGACCTCAGGACCGGTGAACAGGGGCTCGACGACGCCGAAGGTGTGCGTCGATTGTCGACCTACGGACCCAACGTACTCACCAGGAGTCATGAGCGTCGATGGCCGAAAGAGCTACTGACTCAGTTCACCCAACCGCTCGCGGTGCTATTGGCGTTGGCTGCGGTATTGGCGTGGATCGGCGGAACACACGCGCTCTCCTACGCCGTCGTCGCAGTGATCGTGCTGAATGCGGCTTTCGCTTTCGTGCAGGAGATGCAGGCCGAGAAGGCTGTGGAGGCACTGTCGAAGTTCTTACCCGCCGCCGCCCGAGTAATTCGGGGAGGTGTCCAGTGGGAGATCGCTGCCGCCCAGGTGGTGCCCGGTGACCTGCTGGTCGTGTCGGAAGGCGACAAGATCAGCGCCGACGGAAGAATCATCGATGGGGAATTGACCGTGGACCTGTCCGCGTTGACGGGCGAGTCCATGCCGGTCCAGAGATCCACCGATGCCGGCGACGTGGGAGTGCCGCGACTCGAGGCCTCCGATCTGGTATTCAGTGGCACCACCTGCGTCGGGGGAGACGCGCGCGTGGTGGCTACGCGCACCGGCATGCACACCGAACTCGGTCGCATCGCGTCCTTGTCGCAACGGCCCTCCACCGGCAAGAGTCCCCTCGAACGCCAGGTCACACACGCGACCTTGATCATCGCCGTCGTAGCGGTGGCGGTGGGTGCTGCGTTTCTGCCGATCGGGTTGGTCGCTGGGCTGGGTTGGGCAGCGGCCATCAGTTTCTCGATCGGTTTGATCGTCGCGAACGTGCCCGAAGGCCTGCTGCCCACGATCACGCTCGCACTGGCTGCCGGTGTCAGGCAGCTCGCGGCCAGGGGTGCCGTGGTCAAACGTCTGTCGGCCGTCGAGACGTTGGGGTCGGTGACCGTGATCTGCACCGACAAGACCGGAACTCTCACCGAGAACAGAATGCAGGTCACCCAGCTCTGGTTGCCGAGTGGTCCAGTGAATCCAAATGTTGCACAGCGAAATGCGGGCGCAGTAATGCTGGTGACATCCGGAGCGGCATGTACCACCGCCGAACGTGCAACCGGAGTCAGGGCATCGCCGCTGGGTGATCCCACCGAGATCGCTCTGCTGAATCTCGCGGCGGTCCTCGGAGTCGATGTGTCCCCGGATCAGCGCGCCGCGAATCGGATCGAAGCGTTCGGCTTCGACTCACACCTGAAGAGGATGACGACCGTCGACACCGGTCCTGACGGCCCGGTGATTCATACCAAGGGCGCGCTCGAGACCGTGCTGCCATTGTGCACGCACCTCGGCGGTGGTGACGGTGTTCCGGTTCCTCTCGATGACTTTCTGCGACAGGCATTCTCCGATTCGCTCGATCGTTATGCCCGCCAGGGTCTGCGTGTCCTCGCCGTCGCCGAGCGGGCAATCGAGACGGGTCAGGAGGTGCCGACGCGACGCGAGGACGCCGAAACCGGACTGGGCATCGTCGGGCTCGTTGCCATGGCTGACCCGGTGCGCGATGGCGTCGCGGATGCCGTTCGTGATGCGCACCGCGCAGGAATCCGCATCCATGTGGTCACCGGTGACAACGGTTTGACGGCGTCGACCATTGCCCGTCAGGTCGGTATCGGTACTGCTGCAGGCAGGATCGTCGACGGCGGTGCGCTGGACAACGCGACCGACCGTGAACTGACGGCCATTCTGTCCGGGGACGACGAGATCGTCTTTGCCAGATCATCTCCCGAGGCCAAATTGCGCATTGCACAGGCACTTCGGTCGGCCGGTGAGATCGTGGCGATGACCGGTGACGGCGTCAACGACGCACCGGCGTTGCGTCACGCCGACATCGGAATAGCCATGGGGCGCTCGGGAACCGATGTGGCCCGCGAGGCGGCGACCGTGGTGCTCACCGATGACAACTTCGCCACCATCGTCACTGCGGTCAGCGCAGGGCGTCAGGTCTACGACAACGTTCGAAAATTTGTCCTCTACATCTTCGCGCACGCCGTGCCCGAAGTGGTGCCGTTCCTGGTGTTCGCGGTATCGGGTGGTGCGATTCCGCTTCCGCTGACCGTGCTGCAGATCCTCGCGATCGATCTCGGCACCGAGACCCTGCCAGCACTGGCGCTGGGTCGCGAACCCGCCGAACCGGGACTGATGGATCGTCGTCCACGGCGACAGACCTCGCCCATCATCGATCGTGCCCTACTCTTTCGCGCGTGGCTGATCCTCGGAGCACCTTCTGCGGTACTGGTGATGATGGGGTTTGCGTTCACGTTGCACCGCGCGGGGTGGACTTTCGGAGATCCGACCGGTGTCGGAGACCCCTTGCATCACGCATACATGCAGGCCACAACCATGACGTTTGCGGGAATTGTCGCCTGTCAGATCGGCGTTGCCTTCGCGGCACGCACCGGTCGTGCGTCGCTACGGTCGATCGGGCTACTGAGCAACAGGCCACTGCTGTGGGGCATCGCGTTCGAGCTCGCCTTCACTGCTGCGGTGATCTACGCTCCGCCGCTGCAGTACATCTTCGGAACTGCAGCGCTCGGTCCCGCTCAACTCGTCGTCCTCGTGCCCTTCCCGTTCATCATCTGGGGAATCGACGAAGGCGTGCGTTCGATTCGTCGCCGCCACACCGAGCGCAGCACCGTCACGTCGAAATCGGTCGGCGAGGTCGTTGCCGGGCAGGGACCTCCGCGTCCGGTGTAGGGACGTTGTGCCCTGTTCGCGTCCGGCCCATCGAACGAGGATTGCCTGGCACCGAAGTTTCGCAATCTCGTTCGCGTCATCACACATCGATCAGAAGGAGACCGCCGTGAGTCGTTCGCTCGGAGTTCGATCCGAAGTCGGTCATCTGCGCCAGGCCATCGTCCACCGACCCGGCCTCGAACTGTCTCGTCTCACCCCGGGTAACTGCGACGAGTTGCTCTTCGACGATGTGCTGTGGGCCGAGAAGGCGCACCAGGAGCACGACGCATTCACCGCGACGCTTCGTGCACACGGTGTACGAGTGCACCATTTCGACACTCTGCTGACCGAGACCCTCGGTAACGAGGAAGCGCGCGCGTTCGTCCTCGATCGCACTTGCACCGACGAGTCGGTCGGCCCCACCCTTGCCGGACCCCTGCGAAGGCTGGCCGAGCAGAGCGACGCGGCGACGCTCGCCTCGCTGTTGGTCGGAGGGGTCACCAGGGCAGACCTCTCGCCCCTGCGTGTCGGTAGCCTGCGCTTCGACACCCTGGGGCTCGACCAGTTCGTGCTGCCTCCGCTGCCCAATGCCCTTTTCCCCCGGGATAATTCGGCGTGGATCTACGGCGGAGTCACCATCAACCCCATGGCAAAGCCGGCCCGTCAACGCGAATCCTTGCATGCGCGAGCGGTATACAAGTTTCACCCGCTCTTCACTGCGGAAACCTTTCCGATCTACTACGGGGACGACGACGACTCGCATCAGCCGGCCACTCTCGAAGGCGGCGATATCCACGTCCTCGGACACGGGGTCGTACTGATCGGGATGGGCGAGCGGACCACGCCCATGGGTGTGGAAATCGTGGCAAGGGAATTGTTCCGTACCGGACAGGCGTCCTCGGTCATCGCAGTCCAGCTCCCCAAGTCGCACGCGTTCATGCACCTCGACACCGTGCTGACGATGCTCGATCACGGCACCTTCATCCGCTATCCGTACCTCGATCCGGCATCACTGCGACCGTGGGTGATCACGGCGAGGGACCCGGAAGAGGTGATCGAGCACGACACCGGTGGACTGCACGTTCAGCAACGCGAGAATCTGTTCAGGGTGATCACGGAACTGCTCGACCTGGACAAGCTGACTGTCCTGTCGGCCGACGAGAGTCCGCGAGCCGCAGAGCGTGAGCAGTGGGACGACGCCAACAATTTCCTCGCCGTCTCACCCGGCATCGTCGTCGGTTACGAGCGCAACACGATCACCAACACCATGTTGCGCGACAACGGGATCGACGTCATCGGAATCGCGGGCAACGAACTCGGCCGAGGCCGCGGCGGTGCGCGTTGCATGACCTGCCCCATCGAACGCGATGGCATCTGATGGCATGCGCTCGAGGGTCCTTGCTCAAGGAGATCGACCTGACCAAGGCGCAGTTCCTCTCTCTGGTCGAGGACGCGCGTCTGCTCGCGCAGGCGCATTACGACGACGACTCGCGAGAGCGGCTCGCCGGTAAGAACATCGCGCTCGTCTTCGAGAAGAGCTCCACCAGAACACGATGCGCCTTCGAAGTTGCAGCACACCGCGAAGGTGCCCACGTCACCTATCTGGGCCCGAGCGGGTCTCACCTCGGCAAAGAGGAATCGATTCGCGACACCGCCCGGGTGCTGGGGCGGATGTTCGACGGTATCGAGTTCCGCGGCTTTTCGCAGAGCTCCGTCGAGGAGCTCGCCGAAAATGCCGGCGTGCCGGTGTGGAACGGCTTGACCGACCAATGGCATCCCACTCAGATGCTCGCCGACATCATGACCATGATCGACAATCACGATGGGCCCGTCGAGGAGATCGTGTACAGCTTCGTCGGGGACGGCCGGAACAACGTCGCCCGGTCTCTTCTGGTCACCGGAGCGCTGCTCGGAATGAACGTGCGGATCGTCGCACCGCGTGAGCTGTGGCCGCCGGCGGACGTCGTCGACATCGCCGAAACGCTCGCCGTCGACAGCAGAGCCCGAATCCTGATCACCGACAACATCTCCGATGGTGTCGACGATGCAGATTTCGTCTACACGGATATGTGGGTGAGCATGGGAGAATCCGACGAGCAGTGGTCGTCACGGGTGGAGCTGTTGTTGCCCTATCGCGTCACCGAACAGACGATGAAGCTCACCGGGAAGCCCGAATCGCGCTTCATGCACTGCCTCCCCTCGGTTCACGATCGAAGTACCGCGCTGGGGCAGAGTGTGTTCGATCGGTTCGGTCTGGACGGTGCAGAAGTGACCGACGACGTGTTCGAGTCGCCGCAGTCGCTGGTGTTCGAGCAGGCGGAGAATCGCTTGCACACCATCCGCGCTGTGCTCGTCGAAGCACTGGGCAACTGAGATGCGCATCGTTGTTGCCGTGGGTGGCAATGCCCTTCTTCGCCGCGGTGAGCGGCCCGACGCGGCAGCTCAACTCGACCATATCCGCTCTGCAGCAATCGCTCTCGCACCGATCATTGCCGATCACGAGGTGATCGTCTGCCACGGGAACGGACCGCAGGTGGGGTTGCTCGCGCGGGAAAGCACTGCCGACACGTCGCTGACTCGACCGTATCCGCTCGATGCACTCGTGGCTCAGACCCAGGGAATGATCGGATACTGGCTGTCGCAGGCGCTACGCAACGCCGGAGTGGTCAAGCCGATCGTCAACCTCACGACTCAGGTATGCGTGGATCCGGACGATCCGGCGTTCGCTGTGCCGACGAAGTTCGTCGGACCCATGTACACCCGCGCACAGGCAGAGGCCGTAGTAGACCAGCACGGTTGGTCGGTCGCAGTCGACGGATCGGGGTGGCGTCGAACGGTACCGTCTCCGAAACCGGTTCGCATGATAGAGAAATACTCGATCAACACGTTGCTCGAGGCCGGGTCCGTGGTGGTGTGCGGAGGCGGCGGTGGAGTGCCCGTCGTCGAGGCGGCGAGTGGTGAGCTCAACGGAATCGAAGCAGTGATCGACAAGGACTGGACAGCGGCAATCATGGCCCTCGACTGCGGGGCACGCCGTCTGCTGATTCTGACGGATGTTCCGGCTGTCGTCGACCACTTCGGGACAGCGCAGGAAATCCCGCTGCACAACGTCTATGTCGACGAGTTGATCACGACCGATTTCGCCGAGGGTTCGATGGCACCGAAGATCGAAGCGTGTTGCGCATTCTCCTCTGCCTCAGGGTATCCGGCGATGATCGGCTCACTCGACGATGCGCAGAACGTGCTCGCAGGAATCTCGGGGACCATCATCGCAGACCGGCGAACCGAGGACATCAGCTCGGGCCGCGGGCGTTACTAGATTCTCTTCAGTGATGCTGCGTGTGCCGATAAATGGCAACACCCGCACTGGAACAACTCCACTCGGGTCAAACCCGGGGCATCCTGAGCTTCGCCACGCGAAAAACGAGTTCCACTCCGAATGCCAACAGCACCATGCTCAGCAGAACCAGGCATTGCCCCAGGCTGCTCGTCGCGACAAGAGCGACCAGCGCACCGACGCACGCCAACGCGGCAACCATCGAGATCCACGGTCGCGCATCGCCGCGACTGCGCGCGGTCCGTGCTTCGGCAGTGTTCACCACTGCGAACACGATCAGAAATCCGGCGCTTCCCATGGTGGAGATACTGTGGAGATCGAGAACATTTGCGATGACGACGGTCGATCCACCGGTGATCAGCAGCCCTAGGATCGGTCGGTTCCAGATCGGCCGCTCCAATCGTGCGGGGAGTTCCCCGGACGTCGCGATGACGTAGGTCATCCGTGCCGATCCATACAGTGTGGCGTTGATCGCGGACGCGGTCGACAACATCGCCGCAACCGCAATCAGCGTAAATCCCGCGGACCCCAGAGCTGGTCGGGCGGCCTCGGCCAATGCGTAGTCTTGCGCGTTCACAAGTTGCCCAATGGGGAGGGATCCGACTGCGACAACGGCAACGGCGATGTACAGGACGATCACGAACAACAC
Organism: Rhodococcus sp. AW25M09; assembly: GCF_000333955.1. Lineage (GTDB taxonomy): Bacteria > Actinomycetota > Actinomycetes > Mycobacteriales > Mycobacteriaceae > Rhodococcoides. The sequence continues at coordinate 95,597 of NZ_CAPS01000005.1, read as the reverse complement.
CGAGATGTAGTAGGCCCGGGTCAAGGTTCGCTCGGGGTGTGCAACGTCTTCGGCGGCGTTGGCGATGAGCTCGAAGCCCTCGTACGCCAAGAAGATGATCATTCCACCCGCAACAATCGATACTGGTGAACTCCACTGCGCCGGTGCCAGTCTGGTGGTCGATACCCCGAATACACCGACTGCGACGAAGAAGATGAGAATCACGACCTTGATTGCGACGACGAACCGCTCGGTGCGTGCAACGGTGCTCGTGCCCGCGACGTTGACAGCTGTGATCGCGAAGAGCACGACGGTGAGAAACAGGTGCTTGCCCAGTCCGTGATACGCGGGCGGAAGGAAACTGGCCGCATAACCGCCGAAGGCCTGTGAGTAGAGAGCGAGCATGACGATGTAGCTGAGCCACAGTAGGACGTTGATGCCGCCGGAGAACAGGCCGCTGCCGAATGCATGGTTGACGAATGCGACGGTTCCGCCGCGGCTCGGATAGGCCGTCGACAGTCGCGCGTAGGACCGCGCCGTCAGCATCGCCACCAAGCCGGCCAGCAGAAACGCCAGTGGTGCTGCGCCCTTGGTTATCTGGACCGACAGCCCCAGTACTGCGAAGATCCCGCCGCCCACCATGCCGCCGACGCCGATCGCGACAGCGCCCCACAAGCCCATCGGCGCAGTGGCAGCAGAACCCGAGCGCGGTGCCATTGCGATCGCTCCTTCCTGCCGGCGTGGCCGGATCAGCGAGACACTGCCGTCAAAGTTAACCGCGTCAGGCACGATCTACCTCGGTGCGTGTGTGGTGCTGGTCGAATGAACACCCGCGATGAGAATGCTGCCTGCGAAAGTACATGAATGACGATCACCGCGATGAGCGCCCTCATCGGCCACTTTTCATCGCTGAGTTCGCTCATGGACACAGCGTGCAGCGCCCAGTGCCGTCGATGTAGAGCATTAGTGCCCTGGCACGTCGGCGAACGGCAGCTCGTACTCGAGTCGGATCACGCGACGTCCGGGTTCGATGTCCCGGTGGTCCGCACGAGACGGCGGCCGGCCGTCGGGACGACGGTGACCGGACATGATGCGCGTGCCAGCACCGATCGGCTGGTCGAACCGAGCATCATTCCGGCGAATCCACCGCGTCCGTGACTACCGATCACCGCCAGCTGAGCGCCCTGCGCATGATCGAGGAGCGCTTGTACCGGTCGGTCCTTGACCACCACCGGGCGCACCGACACCGTGGGATACCGTCGAACATTCGGTTGGAGCATTCGCGCCAACTGATCTGCAGCAGCGGGCCGGTTCGCCGGCCATTCGAGCCCTCTGATCGGGACCCCCACCGACAGATCCGCATCGGACCACGAGTGCACCGCAGTCAGTGGGGCCGAGCGCACATAGGCCTCGTCGAAGGCCAGTTCGACCGCCGCCGCGCTCGCCTTCGTTCCGTCCACTCCTACGACCACCGGACGGGACTCGTGATCGAGACTCTCTCCTGTCCAGCCGCGCACCACCGTGACCGGGCATCGGGCATGGGTGGTGACGGCGAAGCCGATGGACCCGAGCGATCGTTGCTCGGTGCCGCCCAGCCCCCGGGTTGCGATGACGATCATGCGCGAGGTGTCCGACAGCTCGAGCAGCGTGGCGACTGCCGAATTTTCTGACGACACGGTGTCGATGGTGATCTCACCCATCCTCGCGTTGTCGCGAGCCGCCAGTGCACGGGCCTCGTCCAGAATTCTGTCGATCTCCGATCTCGATTGCTGTACAACGGGTTCGGGCAGAATACCCACGCCTGTCAAGGCTCTCGGCAGCGAAATTGCCGAGACGACAACCACATCGGACCGGTGTAATCGCGCGTCGAGTGTTGCCCAGCGCACGGCGTCCAACGCTGCAGCTGATCCATCGACTCCGACGACGGTCGGCAGTGATCTCATCGGGTGACCTCCTCGGTCGGGTGTTCGAGTTACATCAGAGCCCACCCACCGGGTCGGGCGCGGCAGGCGAACAACACCGGAACAGAGGACTTTCGTCTCCGGTTTCGGTGACAAAAGGTCAGGTTGCCCGCGCCTGCGACCCGTAGGCTCGGAAGTAGAGGCGCCCAGCGTGGACGCAGGTGAGGGGTGTCGCCGTGGTCACGGTGTTCTTGGTGGACGATCACGAGATCGTGCGTCGTGGTCTGATCGACCTCATCGACTCCGATCCTGATCTCGAGGTCATCGGAGAAGCGGGCAGCTGTGCGCATGCGCTGGCCCGAATCCCGGCACTGCAACCGGACGTCGCGGTACTCGATGTACGATTGCCGGACGGCAACGGCATCGAACTGTGCCGTGAACTTCTCGATCGCCTGCCCGACCTCAAGACCATGATGCTGACCTCGTTCACCGAGGACCAGGCCATGCTCGACGCGATCCTCGCGGGCGCGAGCGGCTACATCGTCAAGGACATCACCGGCATGGAGCTCACCCGCGCGATCAAGGAGGTGGGGTCCGGCAGATCGCTGCTCGACAATCGCGCTGCCGCGGCGCTGATGGACAAACTGCGAGCCGGAACAGCGACCCCCGGACCGATCGATCACCTGACCAGTCAGGAGCGCACGCTGCTGGATCTGCTGGGTGAGGGTCTCACCAACAGGCAGATCGCTGCCCGAATGTTCTTGGCGGAAAAGACCGTGAAGAACTACGTGTCCCGGCTGCTCGCCAAGCTCGGGATGGAACGTCGCACGCAAGCTGCGGTGTATGCGTCGAAACTCGCCGACACTGCACCGGCGACCGGGCCACACTCGGGGTCGCGCGATGGATGAGGCACACCCCGATACCGCATCGTCACTGCCGCAATTACGACTCGCCGAGTTGCTGGCCGAGGTTCAGGACCGCATCGGAAGGATCTCCGATGCCAGGGTCCAGGCCGACGGACTGCTCGACGCCATGCTCGTGATCACCTCCGGCCTCGATCTGGACGTGACGCTGCGGTCGATCGTGGAATCGGCCGCCAAGCTCGTTGACGCTCGATACGGCGCTCTCGGGGTACGGGGCGACGGTCACGGTCTGAGTGCGTTCATCAACTACGGCATGGACGAGGACACCCGCGTCGCCATCGGCGCGCTGCCCACCGGTCGCGGGGTACTGGGACTGCTGATCGACCAGCCGGAAGTACTACGCCTGGAAGACCTGACGGCACACTCGGAGTCGGTAGGATTTCCGCCGAACCATCCACCGATGAAAACCTTCCTCGGCGTGCCGATTCGGGTTCGCGACGAGATCTTCGGGAACCTCTATCTCACCGAAAAGAAGGACGGCACGCAGTTCACCGAGGACGACGAGGTCGTGACGAAGGCGCTGGCGTCCGCGGCCGGAATCGCCATCGAGAATTCGCGACTGTACGAGGACTCACGTGTACGCCAGGCATGGATGGAAGCGACGCGCGACATCGGAACCGAACTCCTCGCCGGAACGGACATCGACGACGTAATGCAGATGGTGTCGCGAAAGGCACTGCACCTGACCGGTTCCGACGCCGCATTCATCGCAGTTCCCGAGGACGCCGATCAGCCCTTCGAGGATGTGACACAACTCGTCGTCACAGTCAGTGAGGGCGTCGGGGCCAACCGGATGGTGGGGACAGTCATCCCGATCGCTGGGTCGAGTACGGGGATGGCGTTTCACAACCGAACGGCGCTGAGGAAGGAACGACTCGAATACGGGGTAAAGGAATTGGGCAGCGGATTCGGGCCCGCGCTGATTGCACCGTTTCGCGTCGCCGAGGGCGTCAGCGGTGTCATAGTGGTACTGCGCAAGGACAGTCGTGAGCCGTTCGACGACTCCCAGCTCGAACTCGTCTCGAGCTTCGCAAATCAAGCTGCTCTGGTTTTGCAGATCGCCGACTCCACCCGCCGGGTGCAGGAACTCGAGGTGCTGTCCGACCGGGACCGCATCGCCCGCGATCTGCACGATCATGTCATTCAACGAATCTTCGCCGCCGGCCTGGCTTTGCAGAGCACCTTGCAGCGCACCGAGTCTCCCGACCTTCGGCAGCGCCTGTCTCGAACGATCGACGACCTGCAGGACACGGTTCAGGACATTCGGACCACGATCTTCGACCTGCAGAGCACATCGCACTCGGCCACACGATTGCGTCAACGCATCAACGGCGCGGTACTGGAATTGACCGAGAACGTTCCCATTCGTGCCGTCGTGCGCATGTTCGGGCCGCTGTCGGTCATCGATACCAAGCTCGCCGATCATGCTGTTGCCGTAGTGCGCGAGACGGTCAGCAACGTGGTGCACCACGCGCAGGGCGACACGGTGACCGTCACCCTGTCGGTCGGTGACGACCTCGATATCGTGGTGTCGGACAACGGAATCGGGATGCCCGAGGACACCACGTCGAGTGGACTGTCCAACCTCGGTGCCCGCGCCGTCGAATGCGGTGGATCGCTGACGATCGCTCCGGGATCCTCCGGCAGCGGTACGGAGGTGACCTGGTCGGTGCCACTGCCCTGACGGGTGTAGCCGTTGGTCACCTGTTTCGGTGACCTCCGACCGCTGCGCCGAGCCAGGATGCGCTCGTAGCGTTCTCGATGACAGTGCAGGCCGTCGGCGAATCTCGCCTACTGCTCGCAGCTCCGTCGCACCATCGAGAGGAACCCGATGAACAGCTCACACACCACCGGACCCGTTGTGGTCGGAATAGACGGATCGACTGCGGCACTCGATGCGGTTCGCTTCGCCGTACGCGAGGCACGGGGACGTGAAACATCATTGCGGCTGGTGCACGTGATCGAACCCCACCTGCAGCATGAAACCGTATACGGCGCGCCCGACGTGGACGGTGATTACGCCCGCACGGTGTTGGACCAGGCGGCGGTGATGGCCAAGACGAGCGATCCCACCGTAATCGTGGAAGCGATTGTTCTGCAGGGTGACCCGGCGAAAGTGATGCTGTCCGAGGCGGCATCGGCGTGCCTGACAGTGTTGGGCATCACTACCGAGAACTCACTTGCTGCATGGGTTCTCGGATCGGTGGTTCACACCGTCGTGGAGTCCTCGGCTCACCCCGTGGCCCTTGTCCGAACCTTCGACTCCCAGCGAGGAGGCGCGGTGGTTGCCGCACTCGGGGATGCCGAGGTGTCGGCTAAAGACGTCGTCGTGGCCCAGGCATTTCAGGAGGCGGCAATGAGAGGGGCCAGCGTGCTGGCCGTACACGCCCAGGCCGTCTCCTCGATTCTCGCGTCAGCTCTCAGCGGCCCGCCGGATGGACTACACCCCGAATCGGCCATGGACGTTCGGTTGGAACCCTTCGGAGCGAATTACCCGAACATCCGGGTGGCATCGGTCTACGCCGAGGCGGACGCGGGATCGGAACTGGTCGCGGTCTCCGACACTGCCCAGCTGATGGTGGTCGGCCACGAGCGTGATCGAGTGCCGGGACCGACATTGATTGCGCTTCTTCGGCACTCCGAGTGCCCCGTACTCGTCGTCCCGCACGCATGAGTACCGACGGTTCGTCTGCAATCGTCGTCGGCGTCGACGGCTCCAGTTCGTCACTCGACGCGGTCGGTTGGGCTGCACGAGCGGCAGAGCTCCGCGGCGCCACGTTGAGGCTGGTGTCCGCGTACCAGGTCAAGGAGCTCTACACCAGCTTCGTGACGCTGCCAGTGCACATCGGTACCCAGGAGCGCGCTGCGGCAGACACGATTCTCGCCGGGGCCTCGCTCGTCGCCCGTCGTTCGGTGCTCGAACCTGACGCATTGTCCATCAGCGTCGATGCCCTCGTGGGGCCGCCGATCCAAGCGATGATCGATCAGTCCTCCGACGCGTCGTTGATCGTGGTGGGCACCCGCGGCAACGGAGAGTATTTTGCCGAACTGCTCGGCTCGGTGAGTACAGCGGTCTCCGGGCAGGCGCATTGTCCGGTGGTCATCGTGCCGCGAAACGTCTCGATCGAATCGGCACGCGACACGGTGGTCGTGGGGGTCGACGCATCGACCGGCAACGAGAGGTCGATGCAGTTGGCGTTCGAGGAAGCCGCGCTTCACGGAACCGGTCTGGTGGCCGCACACGTCGCGCCGGACGATTCGACCGGGCAGAGCGTTCTGGAGCAGTCTCTCGCGGGCTGGGGTGAACAATATCCGCAGGTGGCGGTGACGCGAACAGTGCTGCACGGGAACGTGGTCGAGAATCTTCTCGAACTCTCCCAGCGGGCACAGGCCGTCGTGATCGGCAGCGGTCGACGCGGACGACTCAGCGGACGCCTGCTGGGCTCCACCGTCAGGTCGCTGTCCCACCGCGTCGACTGCCCGCTGATCATCGCGCGCGGATAGCTACCGATCGGTCACGACCACCTCCATCCGCGAATCTCGGGGAGATCCTCGAAATGTTCGCGGATGTAGGCGTCGTGCCGGATCAATTGGTCGTGGCAGAACTGCCGGAGTTGCTCCTCGCCCTCGGGTGCGTCGGCCGCGCGATCCAGAGCCTCCACGGCCAGGTGATAGCGACTGATCTTGTTCAGCACCACCATGTCGAACGGCGTTGTGGTGGTGCCCTGTTCGATGAATCCACGAACGTGGAATCGCTGAGCGTTCGGGCGTCCGTGCAATAGCTGGTGCACCGCTCGCGGGTAGCCGTGGAACGCGAAGACCACATCGACTGCATCGGTGAACAAATCGACGAACTGCTCGTCCGTGAATCCGTGCGGATGATCGACGACGGGCAGCAGCGCCATCAGATCGATGACGTTGACGACGCGAACCTGCAGCCCGGGTGTCCAGGTACGCAGCAGATCGGCGGCAGCCAGAGTTTCTTCGGTCGGCACGTCGCCGGCACAGGCCAGTACGATCTCGGGACTGCCTGGCACATCGGTGTTCTCGGTGCCGGCCCATCCCCATCTCGATGCACCCGCGGCGGCGTGTTCGCGGGCCTGAGCCAGCGTCAGATACTGGGGATGGCTTTGCTTGTCGACCACCAGCACATTGACGTGTCCGCGGCTGCGGAAGCAGTGATCCGCGACGGCGAGGAGGGTGTTCGAGTCCGGCGGGAGCCAGACGCGCACCACATCGGGAGCCAATGGGATCACCGCGTCGATGAGCCCGGGACCCTGATGGCTGAATCCGTTGTGATCGTTACGCCAACAGGTACTGGTCAGCAGTACGTTCAGTGAGGCAACGGGTGCTCGCCAGGCGAGTGTGCCCGCGTGCTGCAGCCACTTGGTGTGCTGGATCAGCATCGACACACTCACCATGGCGAAGGCCTCGTAGCTGGCGAACAGCCCGTGCCGACCGGACAGCAGGTACGCCTCGAGCCAGCCCTCGCAGAGGTGCTCACTGAGCACTTCCATGACGCGTCCGTCGGCGGCCAGGTTGTCGTCGAATTCTGTGGTCGGCAGCTGCCAGCATCGATCGGTGGCCTCGAAGACGGCCTGAAGTCGGTTGCTGGCCGTCTCGTCGGGGCAGAACAGACGAAAGTTTCCGCCGCCGTGCGGCGTCGAATTGTCGAGATAGATATCGCGCATCATCTCCCCGAGTACGGTGGTCGTCTCGTGCGAGCTGTGCCCCGGTGACTCGACGGTGAGCGCGTAGTTCTCGAGATCGCGAATGACCAAGGGCTGCAACAGAACGCCGCCATTGGCGTACGGGGTGGCACCGAGTCGTTCGTCTCCCGATGGAGTGAGCTCGCGGATGGAGGCCGCCGGGGCGCCGTCATCGTCGAACAGTGACCGTGGATCGTAGGAAAGCAGCCACTGCTCGAGCTGGGCCAGATGCGCCGGATTCTCGCGGACACCGGAGAGCGGAACCTGGTGTGCCCAATGCGTTCCCTCGATCAACCTGCCGTCGACCTCGTGCGGTCCGGTCCAGCCCTTGGGGGTACGCAGGACGATGGCAGGCCACTCGATGCCGTGGTGCGATTCGTTGCTGCGGGCCGCGTGTTGAATATTCCGGATCGCGTCGTGGGCGCGGGTGAGAGCGGATTCCAAGGCCGGGAACACCTCTCGTGGATCGTCGCCCTCGACGAAGATCGGTGCCCAACCCTGGCCTCCCAGGTAGTCGGCGATCGACTGATCGGTGCTGCGGCCGAGTACCGTCGGGCCGGAGATCTTGGCGTCGTTGAGATGCAGGATGGGCAGCACCGCACCGTCGCGGATCGGATTGAGGAAGGCCGGAATCTTCCACGAACCCGAGAGGGGACCGGTTTCGGCCTCACCATCGCCGACGACGCAGGCGACCACCAGGTCGGGGTTGTCGAATGCCTCACCCGCGGCGTGGATCAGTGCGTAGCCGAGTTCGCCGCCCTCGTGGATGCTGCCGGGCGTCTGAACACTCACGTGGCTCGGAATACCTCCGGGAGTGGAGAATTGGCGGCACAGGCGCAGGACGCCGTCGTCGTCGAGCGAGATGTCCGGATAGATCTCGCTGTAAGTGCCCTCGAGGTAAGTGTTCGCAACGAGAGCCGGACCGCCGTGGCCCGGACCGGTGACGTACAGCCAATCGGAATGGGTTCGACAGATCAGGCGATTGAGCAGCGTGTAGATCATCGACAGCCCGGGACTGGTACCCCAGTGCCCGAGCAGTCGTGGTTTGATGTGCTCCACTTCGAGGGGGTGACGCAGCAATACGTTGCCCTGCAGGTAGATCTGCGCCACGGTCAGGTAGTTCGCGGCCGCCCAGTACCGAAGGTCTGCGTCCAGTTCCTCGGAGCTGTAACCGGTGTCGATCGACGGAGCGCTCATCGTTCGGTGGGAACGACAACGACGGGTACGTCGACCGAGTGGACGACCGCGCGTGCGGTGGACCCCAGAAGCATCGATGCGAAACCGCCTCGGCCCCGGCTGCCCACGACGACCAGTTGGGCCGTCTCGGATGCGTGGCGCAGTTCTCGTACCGGCCTGTCCTGAACCACCACTCGGCGAATCACCACGTCCGGGTAGTCGGCCGACCATCCGGCCAGGCTCTCGGCCAACGATGTTCGCTCGGCAAAATCGGAATTTTCCCACGGACCGTCGTCGTCACGGGTCAACACACTGCCGAGCTCCAGATCGCTCCATGCGTGTACGGCGACGAGGTCGACGCCCCGCAGCGATGCTTCTCGCACAGCGAATCCGATGGCGGGTTGGCTACTGGCGGTGCAATCCACGCCGACGATGATCGGTCCGTCGACGACCCCGCCCTTCTTGATCACTGCTACAGGGCATTTGGCGTGCGTCAGAACAGCGCTGCCGACCGACCCCATCAGACCGCCGGTGAATTCGCCGAGTCCCTTCGATCCGAGGACGATCATGGCCGGCTTCACCTCGAGATGGGTGAGGACCCGGGCAGCGGAGCCGTGTTCGAGGCGAGTCTCCAGCTCGAGCGCCTGCCCGTCCAGAGCGTCGCGCACAACATCGACTGCCTCGCCCAGCACCCGTTTCGCGTCGACGTCCGGGTCTGCGAATCGCCCCCATCCGAAGGCCGACGGCGTCGCCGTAGGTGCCCGGTGCGAACAGCGACGACGTGATGACTTCGAGCGGGGCGTGGCGTCGAACAGCCTCGTGCGTTGCCCAGCGGACCGCGTCGAACGATGCGGCAGATCCGTCGACTCCGACGACGACCCGTGTCGATGCATTCATGACGAATTCCCGTCCCTTGACTTTCGTGAGTGAAGACCTCTCGAGCATCGCGGGGTCGGACCGTCACCGACAGAGGCGGAAGTCCCTCGGCTGGTGGCGGAAGTCCCGTGAATTACCCCTGGGGGGTATCACTGCTATCGTCGATGACATGCACTCAGTGGTTCGACACGGCCGCCGGGGTCATGTCGCAGCGAAGACAGTGCTGATTGCGCTGTCGATTTTCGGAGTGCTCCTGATGCATTCGGTGACACCGACGACCATGGTGAGCGGGGAACATGCCGCAATGGTGTCGATGTCCCACCACGAGAGCTCGATATCGGCGGGTGCCGTCGAGCCCATCTGTCCGTCGGCGCATCAGATGATGCATCCCTGCGCAGGCACCACGGTGTCGTGGCCTGCGCTGTCCGTACCTGCGACGAGCAGCGGCGTCGATGTCACGCTCGGCATCGCGGGCGGCATCGGCGGTCATGCCGAGTTCACCTCGGAGCGGGCGCCGCCTTGGACTCTCTGGGAGTTGGACAGATCGGTGACCTTGCGAGTGTGACAGGGAGACCGGTGGACGCACGTTCACCGGCGGATCGACAGACAGTTCATTCCCTCTGTTCGACACTCTTGCAAGGAAATTCACATGCGTACAAAACTGGTCGCTACGTTGGCTGTTGCCACCGTGAGCGCATTCCTCGTCGCCGGCTGCAGCGACACCCCATCGGATTCCGCGGATGCGGGGAACTCGCCCTCGTCGACCTCGGCCCAGTTCAACGATGCGGACGTGACGTTCGCGCGGGAAATGTATCCGCACCACGACCAGGCCGTCGAGATGGCGGCGATGGTCGAGGGTCGCACCGACAACGCCGACATTCGGACGTTGGCGTCATCGATCGAGGCCGCGCAACAGCCCGAGATGGATCAGATGACCGAGTGGCTCACCGAATGGGGCCAATCCGCACCCGAGTCCGATATGGGCGATATGGGCGGCATGGGTGAGTCGAACGGCATGGGCGATATGGGCGACATGGGTGAGTCGAACGGCATGGGCCAGATGGGCGAGATGGACCACAACTCGGCCGGCGGCATGATGTCCCGTCAGGACATGGATGGTTTGACCGCTCTGTCGGGTGCGGAGTTCGATCGAGCGTGGTTGACGATGATGATCGGCCATCACGCCGGCGCAATAGAGATGGCGAACGTCGAAATTGCGGACGGTTCCAACCCTGACGCACTGGAGATGGCCCGCAGCATCGTCGCTACCCAGCAGCAGGAGATCGACACGATGCAGAAGCTGCTCGGCTGACCTGGTTCCTGTCAGCGCGCATTTCAGCAGATCTACCCGTCGACCAACTCGAGTAGGGTGTGACCCGCGGGGAATCCATCCTCGCGGGTCGGTCCGAGGGAGAACGTTCAGATGGCACGTCCACGTGTTGTGGTGCTCGGCGGCGGATTCGGCGGACTCCATGCCGCGCGACGTCTGCGCAAAGAGGACGTCGATGTCACCGTGCTCGAGCGCGGCACCTCCCACGTTTTTCAGCCGTTGCTCTATCAGTGCGCCACCGGTTTGGTGTCCGAGGGCTCGATCGCCAGCCCGCTCCGACATCTGTTGCGTAAGCAGAAGAACGTGCACGTCGTGCTGGGTGAAGCGACGACGGTGACCGCCGACGGTGACGGGGGAGTGGTGACCGCGAGCCGCTTCGACGGGTCGACGTTCGAGCTGCCCTACGACTACCTCGTCGTCGCGGTAGGGATGCAGCAGGCGTATCACGGGCACGATGAATACGTGCAGTGGGCACCGGGGATGAAGACCCTCGACGATGCTCTCGCGATCAGGCGAAAGTTGATCTCCGCCTTCGAGATGGCCGAATCCCTCCCCACGCCCGAGGAGCGTCGCCCGTGGCTCACGTTCACCGTGGCAGGGGGCGGGCCGACGGGCGTCGAATTGGCCGGTCAGATAAGAGAACTCGCCACCAGAGCGCTGGCGAAGGAGTTCGATTCGATCCACCCGTCGGAAGCGCGCGTGCTACTTTTTCACGGCGGCGAGCGTGTGCTCGAATCCTTTTCGGATTCGCTGACCGACAAGGCGCAGCGCACCCTCGACGCCGTCGGCGTGGAAACCCATCTCGGTGTGCACGTCACCGATGTCACCGGAACCGATGTCGAGGTGACGGCGAAGGCCGAACCGAAGACCGTGACCCGCTACGACACTCGCACCGTGCTGTGGACGGCAGGCGTCGAGGCCGTCCCGTTCGTGAAACAGCTGGCCGACGCGATGGGCGTCGAACAGGACCGATCGGGACGTATCGCCGTGCAGCCCGACCTGTCGATTCCGGGACACCGCAACGTCTTCGTCGTCGGAGATATCATGTCGCTGAACAAACTTGCAGGCGTCGCGGAAGTGGCGATGCAGGGTGGGAAAGCAGCGGGCTCAGCGATCGCAGCCGATCTATCCGGTTCTGCGCGTTCGGATTTCAAGTACCGCGATCTCGGCACCGCGGCCTACATAGCCCGCGGGCACGCGCTGGTACAGGCCGGACCGCTGAAGATGTCCGGATTCCCCGGATGGGTGTCGTGGGGCGTCATCCACATCGCGTTCCTGGCCGGCAACCGCAATCGCATCGGGACGCTGATGAACTGGGCGGCAACCCTTGCCACCGGAACCCGACGCGAACGCGCCATCACCTACGGCGATCCGGAAAGTGCTCGCAAACCGTACAACTGAGCGGGCCCCACGGTTCACTGTCGTCGCTGATCGGCGGGAACCCGCCGCCGGACGACGATAGCGAACAATCAGGTGCGAATCAGCCGATGCCGGGGAACACCTCTAAGGTGAACTCGTGATTGCCGTGGATCGCTACGGGCCGGGTGTGGCAACGGTGTGCGGCGGATTCATTGCCGGGTATTCGATTCGGGAATCGCTCGGCTGGGATTCGTACTACATCGAGTCGTCGGGGAAATGGTTCGGGGCGTTCGTCACCGCGCAGTGGGCAGGCACGCTCGCCGTCATGTCCGCCGTGATCGTGTTGGCCGTCGTACAGTCTCGACGCTCCCCAGTGCTGGCGGCAGCGGCTGTGGTGTTCGGCTCGGTCATCGTGGCGTTGCCCTCGTTCGTGCCGATCGCGGCCAATCAGGCCGTCACCACCAACGCCATCGGGGCCGGTGTTCTGGTGGGCGTGTGCGGGCGCATCGCGGCCGGACGTCGAATTCCCTCGGCCGCGCTCGCGGTGGGTCTGCTGCGTTCGATGCTGTTCTACGGCGCGATCTCTGCACTGCGCCCACCGCGTATCGGGCGGTGGATGGATGGCTTGGGTCCGATGTACGTCGAATCCACGGTCCCTCTCGTTGTACTTCTCGCGACCGCGGTCGTTCTGGTGGTGGTGGTGCTGCGCGCACCCGCGGTTCGTTTCGAGGCGGCGGATGCGGTGGTCGTTCTGGTGCTCGCGTTCGTCTACCTGGTCGTCTACACCTATCTCGGCAATACGACGTCGACGGTGCGAATGTGGCTGTTCGCGGTGGTGATCGTGGCCGCGCTGACTTACGGTGGCGCAGTCGATCTGGACGGCCGAGACCGCCGGTACCTGATGCTGGGGTTGGCGATCGCCGCGTCCGGAGTCAATGCGTTGGGTTGGTCGCATGCGTCGTGGTGGGTGCTGATCATTGCCGCGTCGTTGTTCGTGGCAGCGGTAGCGGTGGGTCTGCGGCGAGACCTGTCCACCGCCGCGCTCGGGGTGTTGGCCGTGGTGACGGCCACCGGTCTTGTTCCGGTGGGGGAGAGCTCGGTCAATGTCGTTGGAACCGTTGTCTACTGCACCGTGTATCCCATTGCCCTCGGCGTGGCCGTCGGATCGATGCAGTCGGCGCGCACGGTGGCGTCGACCATCACGCCCCTCCTTCCCTTCGCGCTGACGTTGTTCTGGGTCTCGGCTCCGGTGCCGCCGCGAGAGTTCGGGTGGACGGACGGGACGCCCGATGACTACGTTCCTCCCGTTGTCTGGTTGTCTTCGCCGCTTCCCGTCGGTGTGGTGGTCGCGGTGATCGTCGTCGTGGGTTGCCTGTTCGTCATTCGCAGGGGCGAGCGCGAGCATCACGATCGCATCTCGTATTCGTCCGGTCCATAACGCTCGGGCGGTTTGCTCGAGGTAACGTCACCTCATCTTCGGCCGATGTAGGAACTCGACCGGGTTAACTCGACGAAAAGGTGAAACAGCGTGCCACGATCTCGACGACACGGCTTCCGGCGAATCGGTTCGGCTACGGCCGTCGCCCTCGCAGTGGCGATTCTTCCGACCGCGCTGATGACGCCCGTCGCGTCTGCGGACGAACTGCCTGCTACGACGACGCAGTCGAGCAACGGATCGCGGATCGAGTCGGTGAATACCCTCGACAACAAGCAGGTTCAGCTCGAGGTGTTCTCCGCGTCGATGAGCCGCACCATCCCGGTCACGGTGCAACTGCCCGCCGACGACAGCGTGTCTCGCCCGGTGCTGTACCTGCTCAACGGTGCAGGCGGCGGCGAGGATTCGGCTTCGTGGCAGTCGCAGACCGATGCCGAGGCATTTTTCGCCGACAAGAACGCCTTCGTCGTGACCCCGCAGAAGGGCAAGTGGTCGTACTACACCGACTGGTTGAAAGACGACCCGAAGCTCGGTACCAACAAGTGGAGCACCTTCCTCGGTGAAGAGCTGCCCCCGCTGATCGACGCCCAGTTCGACACCAACGGTCGTCAGTCGCTCGCCGCGCTGTCCATGACGGGTACCTCGGTCCTCAACATCGCGATCAAGTATCCGGGCAAGTTCACCGGCGTCGCGGCATACAGCGGTTGCGCTCAGACCTCCGACCCGATCGGCCAGCAGTTCGTCAAGCTCGTCGTCGAGACCTACGGCGGCGGCAACGTCGAAAACATGTGGGGACCGCTCGACGGACCGGTGTGGCGTGAGAACGACCCGCTGCTCAACGCAGAGAAGCTCCGCGGAACGCAGATCTACATGAGCACCGGCAGTGGCCTGCCCGGTGCACCGAACGACACGTTTGCCAACCCGCGCCTGGACAACGACCCGGCTGTCCTTGCCAACCAGGTCATCGTCGGCGGTGGCATCGAGGTCGCCACCAACTACTGCACGTCCAACCTGGCCAAGCGTCTCGACCAGCTCGGAATCCCCGCGACGGTGGACTTCCGGACCGTCGGTAACCACTCGTGGGGCTACTGGGAGGACGACCTGCACAAGTCCTGGCCGTTCCTGGCAGGGTCGCTCGGCCTCTGATCCTCGTACACGACTACGGCCCCTCGCACATCACGTGCGAGGGGCCGTTGTTCGTAGTCGGGGCAGGTGGATCGACGGTCCGATCGAACGTATGATCGAACGATGGCACGGCGCGCGCACCCTCGACCGCCGTCCGCCATGCGCCCCTTCAAGTTGCTCCGGCCACCGCTGAAGGTATGGATCGACCTCAACATCCTCTACCCACTGCCGCCCCACCACGCGTCGAAATTCAATCCCGAAGGATTCGATGTGCGACGCGTGGTGCCGGGCGATCTGGTCGAATGGTCCATCACCGTGGACGGAGACTGGCTGGGCCGCGTCACGTACGAGCTGATGTCGCGAGACCGCAGTGAAACCGTCACGCACTGGGTGCCCAGCCGTGCGCTCAAACCGCTGTAGAGACGCCGAAAGCCCCGCCTCGATCGAGGCGGGGCTTTTGTGTACTTACCTTCAGAAGCTGTGCTTGCGGGCCTTCTTGGCGAGTTTGCGGGTGGTGCGCTTCGAGGGCACGAACAGGTGCACGGCGCTGCGGCGACGGTTGCGTCGACGAATCAGCACGAATGCGACTGCGCCGGCGGCTGCTGCGATGGCTGCGATGACCGGAGTGCCGACCTTCGCGGCCTCGGCCACATCCTCGCTGTCGATGCGGGGAAATTTGTTCATGACGTCGTCGGCGACGGCAGAGGCCTTGTCGGCTGCCTTGTCGGCGACCTGGGAGGCCTTGTCCTTCACATCCTCGGCGTCGACGTTGCCGACCTTGTTCTCGATGGTCTCCTCGAGGTCTTCGGCCACGTCTTCGACCACGTCGGCGGCCTTCTCGGTGACGTCTGCGGCGGCGTGCTTGGCCTCCTTGGCGGCACCGGCTGCGGAGTCGGCGGCGCTCTCTGCGGCATCGGACACCTTGTCGGCGGCCTGGTGGGTGTTGGCCTTCGCCTGATCGGTGGCACCTTCGGCGCGAAGGCTGTCGTCACCGGTGACCTCGCCGGCCGTCTCCTTTGCAGTCCCGGCCAGTTCCTCTGCCTTGTGCTGAGCCTTGTCGGTGAAGTCGGCCATCGGTGCGTACCTCTTTCGTGTAGGTCGTCTCCGGGTACCCGGAGCTTGGGGCGTCAGATGCAACGCCGATAAGTATGAGTCGAATCGGCCGCTCCGAAACATACGTCCGACCGTGCGTGTTCTGGGTCACTACGTGGAGGCGGGTTCGGTGGTCGGTCGATCGGTGACCGCCGCGAGAGCGGCCTTGGTGAGTTCGACCAGGGTGTCGACATATGGGGTGAACGTCGAATCGGTGGAGTCCGAGAGCGCCCACTCCTGAGCAAAGATGTTGGCGGCACCGATGATCGCGAGAACGACCAGTCGATAGTTGCGGCCCGGCAATTCTCCGCGCGCCGCTGCAGCTTCCGCGAGCGCGCCGAACATCTCGACGATCACCTCTCGCTGGTGAATCCGCCACAGCTCGATATCGGTGCTGACGCCGACGACTTCGACGTAGCAGACCCGGGCCGCCATGCGGGTACGGCAGGTCACGGCGAGGTACGCACGAATAGCCGTCTCGATCGATGCCGAAGCCGACTGCCGCCCGTCGTCGGTCAGGGCTTCTCTCGCCGCGCGCTCGCCCTCCTCGTTCATGGTGGTGACGATCTTCTTCAGTAGCTCCGAGCGGCTTCCGATTTCGCGATAGAAGTGTCGAGTGGACACGTTCGATCCGGAGCAGAGCATGCCGATGGTCGTCGCGGCGTATCCGTGCGTGCCGAACAGAGTGACCGCAGTGTCCATCAGTCGGACGATGCGTTCGGAGGACCGCTCCTGCGGAGACCGGCCTGCATATTTCCTCTCGGACACGAGTCGAGCCTACTGACCGGCGTCGAAGGCAGTTTGGGTGATGTCACAAAAGCGAAAATATGTATTGCCACTTTGATGTGGCGCGGCTTACAGTCAGGCCGGCGCGCAGTCCTGCACGCATGGACGACCGGACGGCAACGAACCATGTACCGAATCAAGCGGGCCGCGATAGTTGCAGTGGTAGTGACTGCCGTCGTGATGAGTGGGGCCGGCGTCGCAGCGGCGAATCCCGGTTTCCCGCCGTCGTTTCCTCTCGGTCAGAATCAGCTGCCCCAATTGCCGACCGAGCCGCAGATCTACGACGTACTGCCGATTTCGGTACCCGACCAGGACTCGTGGTACGACGACCCGTCGGGCATCGGCGACTACGCACCCGGTCAGATCGTGCGGTCGCGAGAAGTGCAGACCCGATTACTAGGAATTCCGTTTCCCGTCTACACCCGCCAATTGCTGTACCGCAGCACCGACGTGCACGGCGGTCCGATCGTGACGGCCACCTCGGTCATCGTCCCCGGGATTCCGTGGGTCGGTGGACCCCGCCCGGTGGTGTCGTATCAGGAGGCGATCGATGCCACGGATTCGTCGTGCAATCCCTCGCATACTCTGCAGGTCGGCACCATGAAGGAATCGGCGCTGCTGGCCGGGTGGCTGGCGCAGGGTTTCGCTGTAAACATGCCGGACTTCGACGGAAAGTTCAACACCTTCAACACGTTCGACGAAGGCAACATGGTTCTCGACAGCCTGCGGGCAGTCAAGAATGACCCCTCGCTCGGGCTCACCGATTCGCGCTTCGCCCTCTACGGGTACTCGGGCGGCGGCTCGGCCTCGATCCGCGCCGCCGAACGGCGGCAGTCCTACGCGCCCGATGTGGAACTGGTCGGCACTGCCTTCGGTGGCACTCCCGCCGATCTCACCGAAATAGCCAGGTACGCACTGTATCCACGACCGGGCGTCACCGGAATCTCGTCGTTCCTGATGTGGCTCGGTCTCGCGGCCCTGTCTCGCGAATATCCCGAAGAGTTCGACACCGCCGATCTGCTCACCACGGAAAGTCGGCAGATTGTGCAGGACCTGCGGAGTAGATGTGTGTACACCGCCGCCCTGACCGGGATGTACCGACCGATGAGCGAATACTTTCAACCCGGAAAGTCGATCGAGACCCAGCCGGGAATCATGAGAGTGCTCGCCGACAACAGCTTGGGCAAGGCGATCCCGGACAGTCCGCTGCTGTGGTGGCACGGCGTGTGGGACGAATTGGTCCCGCCATCGGGAGTGCTCCCCACCGTCCAGAAATACTGGGACGGCGGTGCCGATCTGCGCTTCTACACCACCGCCCCCGAGCACATCACCGCTGTGACTGTCAGCTATCCGCCTGCGCTCGCGTGGATCTCGGCGGTGCTGCGTGGTCTTCCTCCGGGCCCGAAAATCAAGGCCGACTTCGCGCCGTTGCCCGCAGACTTCCCAGGTAGCTGATGGTCATTCGGTCGACGGCTGACGCGTCGAGTGCCATTGCTGAACGGTGACATTGACATCACCATTCAGCAATGGCACATTATTCGGTGTTAGTCGCGGTTTCGCTGGACATTCGGCCGAACCTCGATGGTGTTCGGCGAGACAGCGAGGCGTGGCGTGAAGAAGAGCACAGGTCGATGGCCAGAGGTCGACGGTTCTGCCGACAACTTCAAGGACGTTCTCATCGTCGGGGCCGGGATTTCGGGCGTCGGAGCGGCGTACCGCTTGCAGCAGATGGCACCGGAGCTCAGCTACGCCATCCTGGAAGGTCGTGAGCGAGCCGGCGGTACCTGGGATCTGTTCCGGTATCCCGGAATTCGTTCGGACAGCGACATCTTCACTTTCTCGTTCCCGCACACGCCGTGGCAGGGTGACACTCTGCTCGCCCATGGCGAGGACATCCGCAACTACATCGTCGATACCGCCTACGCCAACGGCATCGACGAACACACTCACTTCTCGACCTCGGTCATCTCGGCGAACTGGGATTCGTCGACGGATCTGTGGACAGTCGAGTCGCTTTCGGGCGGCGTTCCGCGGACCTACCGCAGCCGTTTCGTATTCCTGTGCACCGGCTACTTCGACTATTCGGGTGGGTATACCCCCGACCTGCCCGGGGCGGACGAGTTCACCGGGCAGATCGTGCATCCCCAGCAGTGGCCCGAGAGTCTCGACCACTCCGGCAAGAAGGTCGTCGTGATCGGAAGTGGTGCAACCGCCATCACGTTGGTGCCCTCGCTCGCGGCTGACGCCGCGTCGGTGACGATGCTGCAGCGTTCGCCGACCTACATCGCCTCGCTGCCGATGACGGATCCGTTCACCACGATCACGCAGCGGGTACTACCGGACGCGATTGCCCACAGTGCGCTGCGATGGCGCAACGCACTGTTGATGGTCGGTTCGTATCAGCTGTGCCGTCGCGCACCGAAAACCGCTCGCCGGGTTTTCCGGGCGATGACGAAAGCCCAACTGCCGCGAGGGTACGACGTCGACAAGCACTTCAACCCAACCTATAACCCGTGGGACCAACGGCTGTGTGTCGTGCCAGACGGCGATCTTTTCAAGGCCATTCGATCGCGGCGCGCGACCGTGGTGACCGACCGGATCGCCAGGGTGACCGCCGACGGCATCACCCTGGAATCCGGTGACGAGATCGAAGCCGACATCATCGTCACCGCAACGGGATTGAAGCTCCAAGCATTCGGCGGCATCGAACTGTCCCTGGACGGGCAGCCGTTCGGAGTGCACGACAAGTTCGTCTACAAGGGCCACATGCTCGAAGACGTGCCCAACGTCGCCTGGTGCATCGGGTACACGAATGCGTCGTGGACACTCAAAGCCGACATGACGGCTCAGGCTGTGGCAAAGCTGCTTCTGTACATGCGATCTCACGGCTACACCCACGCGATTCCGGACCGGGCGGGTAAACCGGTGGAATCTCGCCCAGTAGTGAACCTCGCGTCGGGATACGTCACCCGGTCCCTCGACGAGCTACCGAAATCGGGGACCGAACGTCCCTGGTCGGTTCGACAGAACTATATTCTCGACAGAATCGACGCGCGGTTCGACGATCTCACGGAATCGATGACGTTCGGGCGGACTGTGCCTACGAGGGTGGTCGGCCCCGAGGCAGTAGACGTTCGCTCCGCGTAGACCAGAAGAGATTGGATCGCAATGACTTTCGAAATCGACGGCTCCGGGCTCGCGCACACCATCCGCGGTGAGGGGCCCACCTTGGTGCTGATCCACGGAATAGTTCATCGCCAACATGCCTGGGACAGCGTCGTCGAGGCGCTGGCGCGTCACCGGCGCGTGGTGACGGTGGACCTGCCGGGCCACGGCGATTCTCCGGACCTCCCCACCGAAGAATTCGACCTCGGCCCGTGGATAGTCGCGGAGTTGGAGCGATTTCTCGAGCACGTGTCCGTGGACGGCGAGAAACCGCACGTGGCCGGGAATTCCTTGGGTGGATACTTCGCACTCGAACTCGCTGCCCGCGGGGCGGTCGCCTCTGCCACCGCGCTCTCTCCGGCGGGTTTCTTTCGCGGACAATGGGATCAGACGCGTGCGCTACTGGTGTTTCGTCTACTGCGAGCATTGTCCCGAGTCATCAGTCCGATCGCACCGGCCGTGATGCGTTCGGTCGTGGGCCGCACGATCGCCAACGGAGTCTTCTACGCCAAGCCGTGGCGAGTTCCCGCGGCAACCGCGACCATCGACGCGCTCAGCATTACCACCAATCGTGCCATCGACGCAGCTGGTAACGCAGTGCCGCGCTTCAGCATCCCGGTCGACGAGGACGTTCCTATCACCGTCGCGTGGGGGCGTCGCGATTGGGTACTGCCGGTGTATCAGGCACCGTTGGTGCGCAAAATCTTTCCGCAGGCGGAGGTTCGAACGTATCCGGGACTCGGGCACGTGCCGATGTCGGACGATCCGGAGCTGGTGGCGTCGATTCTGTTGAGGGGATCGCGAACCGTCTCACAGTCGGCGTGAGTGCAACGGAAAAGGTCGACGGGCGCAGTCATCGGTGGCGCGATCACAGGGTCGCCCGTCGGCGCGAACTGCTCGACTGCACTCTGGCAGCGATTCGTCGGCAAGGACACGACATCAGTCTCGATGAGATCGCCTCGTCGAACGGTGTCTCGAAAACCGTGTTGTACAAGCACTTCACCGACAAGAAGGGCCTCACTGACGCCGCTATGGCGCGATACGTCGAGACGGCGTTGGTGCCTCGAATCCAAGACGCGATTTCCGAGGATCTCGACGAGTACGCCCTCACCCGGGCGGTGATCACCGCCTACGTCACGACGGTCGACACCGATCCCGAGATCTACATCTACGTTCATTCCAACAATGCGGTCGGTGGCAACCAGGACATCATCACCGCGTCGGAGGAGCTGATCGCAGAGTTGCTGGCCACTGTCATCGGCGAAAGATTTCGAGAGCGGGAGTTCTCGACGGAGGGCTCGATCCCGATCGCATTCGCCATGATCGGTGCGGTCCGATTGGCGGCACACTGGTGGATCTTCGACAGGACAATGACGGCCGACGAGCTCATCGACTACCTCACCATGATGGTGTGGGGTGGAATCGCGGGAATTGCGCGTGCGGCGGGATCGGTCGTGGCCTTCGGCTCGGAGCCTCACTCGTTGACGCTCGAGGGCCCCGGCATGGCGAGTTCGCGAGCCACTCACGGCTCCGTGAACTGCGAGATGTGAGCTTGGTCATGCGCTTTCAACAGATACGGGCGACGTTCGGGGTAGGCCTGATGACAGTCGGTTTCGCTGCCGTGGTGGCGGCGACGTTGCGCGCAGGGGACCCATTCTCTCTGCTCAGCGGTATGCAGTGGATCGCCGTTGCAGTAGGGGCAGGAGCCGTAGGCCTGGGGTGTTGGTGGATTCTGCGTCCGAACACACCGTGGTTCGCGTCACGCGAATGCATTTGGGTAGCCGACATCATGCTCACCGTTTTCGTACTCAGCTTCGAGTCGGCGGTAGCCGCCATGCCGCTGCTGTTCTTGTTCGCGGTCATCGGTTGCTACGCAGGCAGCGTTCATACCCTGACTGTGTATCTCGCGCATCAGGGTTGGGTATTGATGAGCTCCTGCATTCTGATCGTCCGCGCGCTGGCATCACCGCAGCAGTCGACGGCAACGGTCTCGGTCTTCGCAGCAGTACTCGTCTCGGCTCTGCTGCTCGCTCCGACCATTACGCAGCTATCGGTGTTCGAGCTCCGCGAAGCGGCCGCCTCGGCAAACTACGATTCTCTCACCGGCCTGCTCAACAGACGCGGTCTGTACGGCCGTGCGTCAGCTGTGGCCCGAATGGCACGACTGTCACGAACAGCGATCAGCGTGATCGTGTTCGACATCGATGCTTTCAAAACGATCAACGACAGGTTCGGCCATGCTGCGGGGGATCTCGTTCTCGAAGCCGTCGCCCGCAGTTTGGTCGACTGTTTTCCCGAGCCTGCGGCCGTGGCGCGGACTGGGGGAGAAGAGTTTGCGGTACTCGTCCCCGCGAGAGCGAACATCACCGAGGAGCGATCCGCCGAATTCACTGCCGTTGCTGCCCATTCGGCGGGGCTGGCCCTGCATGGTGTGGCCGACGTCGCGGTAACCCTGAGCTTCGGTATATCGGAATACGAGCCTGCCTCCGGTGATTCGGAGCCGGCGACCGACGACTGGCTCCCGTCGATTCTCGCGCGAGCAGACGAGCTCATGTATTTGTCGAAGCGCGCTGGTGGAAACAGAGGTACGACCGACCTCTGAAGCCGGCTCAGTCGGGAAGCGTGATGTTTCGTGCAAGGGCGGCGGCGGCCACTTCCACCGGAAGAATGTTCTTGAACAAGAACAGGTCTTGGCCGAGTATCCACTCGGGAGCCAGTGTGGCCGAGTATCTTTCGAAGTACCCCAGCTGCTTCCCGAACAACACCAGTTCCTCCGGCGTCGAGACCCCCCAGCGCTTTCCGGTCTCCACCAGAGAAGCGACCAGCTTGCTGAGGTCCATCCGGGCGGCTCCTCGGCCCAGAATCGGCTCGAACAGCTTCCGCAGCTGCAGGCCGATCAGTTTGTCGCCCAATGTGGTTCCCTGGGTGACGCCGAGCAGGCGGATGCGTCGCGCAGCTTCGGTGTAGTTGCCGTCGAACAAGGACGCCCGAAACATCTCGCGCAGCACGACGCGCCACTCCTCTGGCAACTCCCCGACGATCCCGAAGTCCAGAAATCCCACCCGACCGTCGTCCAGTGACCACAGATTGCCCGCATGCACGTCGCCGTGGAACGGGCCGTGCAGCACAACGGCTTCCAACCACACCTTCACCCCCCGACGGAGTTGAAGCTCGGAGTCGATCCCTACAAGATCGCCCGGTGTGATGCGGCCGACCGGCGTTCCGTGAACTCGTTCCATACAGATCACCCGGGGTCCGCAATGGCTCCAGTAGATCTCCGGGACCATCACACCGGAGTTGTCCCCGAACGCGTACAGATTGTCGCGAAAGTGCTCCTGCCGCAGTGCTTCGGCTGCACTGTTGAGTTCGAGGGCGGTCAGGTCGTTGAGTTCACGCACGATGACCGTCGCATTGGCGATACGGAAGAACTCGAAGAATCTCTCCAGCAACGAGGCTCCGGCGAACGCCACCCGGAGATCGACGCGCATGTGCCGTCGGATCTCGGGACGCTGGACTTTGACCACAGCCTTTCGGCCGTCCAGCAATACGCAGGCATGGACCTGCGCAACCGACGCCGCAGACAACGGCACGTCCTCGAACGAGTCGAACAGATCCTCGATCTTGCCGCCCAGGTCGCGCTCGATCGCGCGGCGGGCCCTGCGTGCCGAAACGGGAGGAACCCGATCGAGCAATCGCAAACACGCGTCGGCCAGAACCGGAGGAAACACCCCGGGCGACGACGCCATGAGCTGGCCCAACTTGACGAATGTCGGCCCCAGCGCCTCGAATCCCTTCACCACTCCTTCGGCAAGGGCCACCGAGAACCGGCGTCGTTTGCGGAGCCAGAAGATCGGCCAACGGACAATGGCAATGACTGCGGCCGCAACCAGCACGACGGTGATCCAGATCGCGCGGCCCAGCTCTTCGAGTCCGAATCGCGTGATGTCCGGATACTCGATCTCGAGTGCCTCGGGCGGCGGCCCGTCCGGATAGGGACCCGTGGAGGACGCGTAGTCGGTATCACCGCGCGGCACTGGGATTGGCGACGTCACTGGTCAACCACCTACCGTCTTCCTGCTTTTCGAGTGTCATCACCACGGCATTCACCGCCTGGCGTGGTTCGGTGACGGTCGCATTCGATGCCGTCTGATCGATGATAACCAATACTTCCACCTGGTCGATGGCGGTGGATTCGGCAGCGATATCGAGTACCTGCGCTGTCGATGTTGCGCCGGCCTCCACGAGAGTCGCTTGCAGATCACTACTGGTCTCGGCAAACGTTTCGGCCAATGACCCTGTTGCACCGGACAATACGTTCTCCACATAGGTGTCGAAACTATCCGCGCTGTAGGTGAACAGGGTGACCGCAAAGGTGCGAGCAGTATCGACGGCCTCGGTGCGGGAGGTGTCCAAGGATCGCCGGTGTTCGAGCTGATATGCGAACACTCCGGCAACGACGATTGCGCCGATCAACGCCGCCGCGAGAGCGGACACCAACGCGGACGGCCGTCGGCGTAGGCGCTTCGGAGACCGAGGTGAGTCGGCAGGTTCGGGTAACTCTGCCGCGGGCTCTGTTTCGGGCAAGTCGACGGGCTTGTCCACCTCGTCGTCGGTTGTCGGTTCGTCGGTTTTCAGGTCGGTCATCTCGGCTCCTTCGTGGCGAAGACTGGGATCGGTTGTGCGCCCGGTCGGGCTGGAGAGTGGGGGGCCGGTCAGCCACCTGCTACCCGCTCTTTCCCGGTGGACCCGGCAGGTGGACCTCCGGTGTCGTCACCGGGTGGACGCGGAACGTTCTGAGCTCCCCGAACTTGAATCCCCGGATCGGTGCTGTTGCAGTACATGTATTTCAGCGGCGGCGTCATCGCGGCGATGGACGGCGACACGGTCGGGTTGAGGTAATCGCATGTCGGCCTCGGGTACGGATCGGCAACGACGTTGAGTTGGTTGTCGTGGCCTGCAAGTCCGAATGCGCCTGCGCCCGCCGACATCGCCGGGAACAGAGCCTCGATCGCGGGCGTGTGCAGCCGAGCGGCCCTGGCGATGCGGGCCAAGTTCTTCAGTAGATCTCCACCCGTGTTGCGATTGTCGGCGACGACCGCTTTCACGGAATCGAGTCGAGCAGGCGTGTCGTCGAGCAGAGCGCGGATCTCGGCGTCCGACGCGGCCAGCTGCTCGGCCAACGACGTGCCGCCGAGTGCCAGGCGGGTCAGATCGGGCTCGATGTCGCCGACGGTCTGCAGCAGTGTCCGGCCGGTGCGAATCAGGGTGATCGTTTCGGGAAGAACTGAATCCAAGCCGGCGAGCAGAGCCGCTCCGCCGTCGACGATCGCCTGCAGCTGCGCGGGGCCACCTGCCATCGCGGTATCGAGCTCGTCGATGATCGACGACAACTGTGCGGGATCGATCTGACTCACCACATCGGTGACGCCGACCAGCATCGTGGCGAACGGAACCGGGGTATTCGTGCGATCCTGTTCGACCACGTCGCCGTCGACCAGATACGGGCCGTCGTCGGAATCGGGACGGAAGTCGATGTATTGCTCGCCTGCAGCGGACAGTGCAGCGACTACGACGGTGCCGTCGGCCGGAACGCGGTGAACGGCCGCGATGTCCAGCTGCGCCTCGACACCATCGTCGGTGATGTCGACAGCGACGACTCGCCCGATTCGTTGCCCGCGTACCGAGACATCTCCGTTCGCTTGTAACCCGCCGGATCCGTCCAGTCGCACGGTGACGCGGTAGTCGTTCGCAAACGGATCGATCCGCAGCGCTCCGATGGTGAGGTATGCCGTCCCCATCAGGAGGACGAGTACGAGCGCAGTGTTCGAAACGAGTACACGGTGTCGATTCACCCAGTGGCGCAGTATCATCGGCCGGCCGCGTCGTCGTTCGGGGTGCCGGTGGGAGTCGGCGGATCAACGGTGGGCACAGGAGTGAGCCCCTGCCCGGTGACACGTCCGTACACGCGGTCCAACGTGTCGGTCAGGCTGCCGACGAAGTCCTCGCCGTCCTGTGCGCCCGGCCAGTGGCTCGACGGATCGTCCAGCGCCGCCAGGCTCAGCCACGACAGTCGAACGTAGATCGCGACAGAGTTGCCCTTGGTGCTGGAGGCCAGCTTCGGCGCGAGCTGCTCGAGTTGCTTCATGGCGACGTCGAGGTCGTCGCCGATCGCTGCAACGGACGAGAAGGTCTGCTCGGTGCCGACGAGTAGGTCGCGCAGCGCCGGACCTGCTTCGTCGGTGAAGGTTCCGAGCTTGTCGGCCGCACCTCCCGCGGCTGCGAGGACATCGGTGATTCCTGTGCTGTTGTCGGCCAGGGTCTGAGTGAGCTCGGGCAATTGTTGCGCAATTGCGTCGATGGCTTCGGTTCTGGCACCCAGAATCGAACTGAGCTCCTGAGTCCTGGTCAGCATCGAATCGATTTGATCTGTGCGTTGATTCAAGTCTGTCACCGTCGCGGTGAGGTCGGTGATGATGTGCGATGCGTCTGCACTTCGGCCCGCCGTTGCGGTGTCCAACTCTTCGATGATGGTCTGCAGTCTGCTTACGCCGCCACCGTTGACGACCATCGACGCAGAGGCGAGTAGTTCCTCGACGCTGGCACCCGCTGAGGTCGAGGCAACATCGATGGTCGCACCGGGCCGCAACCGCGGAGTGTCCGGGTTCGCTTCCGGCGACGAAGACAGTGAGACGAAGACGTCTCCAAGCGGAGTCGCTTGCCGCAGTTCTGCTCGCACATCCGTAGGCAGGTCCACTCCGGATCGGATAGCCATCTGTACTCGCGCCGTGTAGTTTTCCGCATCGATCTCCTGGACCTGACCGATGTCGACGCCGCCGAGTTTGACCTTCGCCTGCTGGGGGAGGTTCAGCGCATCGGTGAAGACGGCGTCGATGCGGTAAGAATCGGCACCGACCCCAGGGCTGGGGAGCGGCAGGTCCTCGAGTGTGGTGCTGCAGCCGGCAAGGATCGCAGTAGCCGAGAATGCCGCAATCGGCATCGCCCAGGACCTCACGGCTGACTCAGCCCCAGCAGCGCAGCCGAGATTCCGAAGTCCGGCCCGAAGTCGTACACGCGACCGGTTCTGCAACCCTCCGACTTCAGTTGGATGCGCTGGCAGAATTCGTTGACCAATTCGGTATCGAATACCGTTCTGTCGGTGAGGAAATGGACGCGCAAAGCTTGGGAGGCCGGATCGGTGGCGTTCTCCAGATTGCGGAACAGGGTCGGTGCCGTGTCGATCGTCTCGGAGAGCTCACGACCGTGATCGGTCAGTCCTGACACCGCAGTCTTCAAGTTCGCGAACAGGGCTGGGAACGAGTCACGGTTCGCGTCGATCAGACCCGTCAGCTCACTCGTCAGCCGATTGATCTGTGCAACGGTATCGCCGAGGGCAGCCGACTGATCACCGGCTTCGCCGATCACCTGCGCCATGTCGGTCGAGAAGTCACGAATCTGCGTATCGTTCTCTGCAGCAACGCGGCTCAGCTCGCTGACGGAGGTGATCAGGCGAGTCAAGGAATCCTTGTTGTCCACCCCGACCGCCAAGGCTCCGGACAGGTCGTCGAGCGTGGACCGGATCTTGGCACCGTTTCCCGTCAACCCGTCGTTCGTCACCGCCAATAGGTCCGCGATCGGTCGATTGCCGTCGCTGTTGTCCGCGAGTGTGGTCGACAATTCGGTCACGGCGGCAAGCACTCTGTCGATCTCGACGGGTACGTGAGTTCTGGCCAGCGGCACATGCGCGCCGTCTTCGAGTACCGGTCCGGTTCCCGAGTACGGAGGGGTCAACTCGACGTGCCGATCGGTCACCACCGACGTCGAGATCGTCGCCACATCGAGATCGGCAGGCAGTTGGACCGACTGGTCGACCGTCATGCTGATGCGTACGTGCGATCCCTGCGCCTCGACGCTGTCGACCGTTCCTACCGACATGCCCAACACCGCAACCTCGTTTCCTTCGTAGAGTCCGGCAGAGTTGTCCAGATCGGCGGTTATCGTGATGGTCGAACCGGTCACGGACGACAACGACCGGGGCACACCGCAGCCGGCGGTCGACACGAGCACCGCTGACACGCACACAACCGCGCCGACGCGGATCCCGGCTCTCATCGGCACCCCTGCACCACGTTGGCAGAGCACAGCCAGTTGTCCGGCAGAAGCGACCACGGAGTGGCGATGTCGGCATAGGGGCCGTTACCGAAGGCGTTCGTCATCTGTCGGACTGTCACCGGTAGACCCTCGTAGACCCTCCGCAGTGTGTCGTCGTTGTTCGCCAAACCCTGACTCAGCGCGGTCAATTGACCGATCAACGGTTCTATGGCTGCGCGGTTCTCGGTGAACACGCTGTCGAGCTGGGCGGTGAGGGCGTCGGTGGCCGCAATCAGCTTCGCCACCGCACCCCGTTGCGAGACAATGGATCCTGCGAGTGCAGCGCCTTGGCCCAGCATCGACGTCAGGGCGGCGCTGTTCTCCGACAATCGCTCCGTCACCTGGTCCGCGTCGTCGAGTAGTGCGGCTATCTGATCGCGCCGATCGGAGATCACCCTGGAAAGGGTCGAGATGCTGTCCAATGCCTGCCCGGTCAGTTCGGGAGTGCCCTCGAGCTGATCGGCGACCGTGGTCAGTGACTCGCGCACCGTTCTCGCGTCGACCTGCTCGATCACCGGTGTGCCGGTCTGAATGGCCTTCTGCAGATCGAAAGGAACTGTGCTGTGCGACAGATCGATCGGATTCTTCCCCAGCGGGGTATCGCCGTCGGGCGTGAGCGAGACATAGCGCGATCCCAGAATGGTGGACAGCTTGATTTCGGCTCTCGTGTCGGAGCCCAGCTCCACGGAGTCGTCCACCTCGAGTGCGACCGAGACGTGATCGCCCGTCAGCGCGAGAGAATCGACCTTCCCGGCGGAGACTCCGGCGATCCGAACGTCGTCTCCGCTCTGCAGTCCGGCGGACTGAGCGAAGAGGACGTCGACGGTGCGATTGCCCATACCGGCATGCTGGTAGCCGATCACTGCGACGAAGAGTAGGACGATCGTCGCGCATCCGACGATGCCGCGCCAGAAGTCGCGCTGCATCGTCGGTAGGGATGCCCGAATGCGGGACGGTAACGATGTCATTCGAGGCAGACCTCCGACTGTGCTGTGCCGCCGACTTGACTGAAAACACCTGGTGAAAAGAGTAATCCGGCGAAGCTGACGTCCAGATTGCACACGTACATGTTGATGAAGCTGCCGTTCTCGGTTATGCGCGCGAACGACGCGAGCACCGAGGGCAGTAACCCGATCGACGTGCGCAGTTGCGCACCGTCTCCGTTCACGAGATCGGTGGTCGCTCCGAGTCGATCGATGGTGCCTGACAGCGTCGGCCGTACGTCGTCCACCATGTCGGCCACGGGACCGGCAGTGTCTCCGATCGTGCGCACCGCAGTGGCCAGCGGCCCCGCCTGCGCATTGAGATCGGTCATCAATTTCTGTGTGGACTCGATCAGGGTCACCGTTTCGTCGCCGCGATCGGCAACCTCGGCCAGTACCTCTCCCAGGTTGGTCAGAATGAGGCCGATTACTTCGTCCTTCTCCGCGAATTCCGATGCCAATGAGACGCTTTGAACGACCAGAGTGCTGATCGAGACACCATCTCCCTGCAGCGTCTGCACGATGGACTCGGACAAGGAATTGACCTGCTCGGGATCGAGCACGCTGAACAGTGGTTGGAAGCCGTTGAGGAGAGCCGAGACATCGAACGACGGCTCGGTGCGATCGGTCCCGATGGTCGAGCCGGGCTGGACCGACCCGGTGGCTTCCCCGCTGGTGTCGAGGGCGAGGTAGCGCTGGCCGATCAAGTTCTGGTACTTGATCGAGATTGTCGTGTTCTGGTACACCGTCTGACCGCGCTCGAGGATGAAACGCGCTCGTGCTGTGTGACCGTCGAGCGATACGTCCTCCACCTTACCTACTCGCACGCCGGCGATCCGGACGTCGTCGCCGCTCTGCAGTCCAGATGCATCCTCGAAAAGCGCGGCGTACGTGTTGGTTTCGCCTGCGACCGAGCGGCCCAGCGTGGTCCAGATCAGCGTTGTCACCGCAATGGCCAGGACCATGAAGACACTGAATCCGATCAACGGACGGCGGATCGACTTCATGGTGCACCGACCGAATCGGCATTGTCGATCGCGATGGTCTGCCCACGAAGCAATGGGCCGAGAAGGATGACCGAAGTGGCATCGGCCGGTCTACCCAGAACGGCGCCGATCGCCGCCTTCTCGTCATCGCTGCCGACGGATCCGACGTTGCCCGGTGAGTACGAAATACCCTCGGCCGATGCGTCCTCGTCGTCCCCAGTGCCG
Organism: Rhodococcus sp. AW25M09; assembly: GCF_000333955.1. Lineage (GTDB taxonomy): Bacteria > Actinomycetota > Actinomycetes > Mycobacteriales > Mycobacteriaceae > Rhodococcoides. The sequence continues at coordinate 65,399 of NZ_CAPS01000005.1, read as the reverse complement.
TTATTCACAGGGCCGTCGTCCCCAGTGCCGTCGCCCGAAGTGCCCTCGACCACAGTGCCGGTGCCCACAGTGCCGTTGCCCCCGGACCGCGACGGCGGTGCCGTGCTGCAGCTGGGTCCGGCCAGATCGCCGTAGCGGGGGCAGTCCTGCCTGGTGTACGGAGTGAAGGGGGTAGCGGTGATGTCGATCGACCAGATCAGTCGACCGTTGGGGCCGGTGAAAGCGCGGTTGAAGCCTTCCAGAGTCTGTCCGAGTGCTCGCACACCGGCAGGGAGGTCGTCCCCGTTGACGGCCAGTGCACCCATGACCGGATCCAGGTCGCGAACCAACGCGATGGCGCCGGACAGGTTGGGTGCCAGTGCCGCGTCGAGACTTGCAGTGGACCCGGCCGCGCTGGTCAGGAAGTTCGTCAGTTGGGAGCGTTTCTCCGCGATGGTTGCAGCGGGAATCAGCGAACTTTCCAAGGTGTCCAACAACTGTGGTGCAGTTCTGCTCAGGCTGCCGATCGAGGTGTCGAGCAGATCGATATCGGTGGTGAGGTCCGGTATTTCGGCACGGAGTGTGCTGAGGTACTTGCTGGCAACCGAGACCGTGGTGCCTATCGATTCGCCTCGGCCTTCGAGGGTGTCGGCGAGCGTGCTCAGTACCGAGCTCGACTTCTCCGGGTCGACGGCCGTCAACACGTTTCGCAGACTCGTCATCGCGGTTTGCAGCTCCAGTGTTTCCCGTGATGCGTCGCCTGGAATGGTTGTGCCTGCCTCGATGCTGGTTCCTGCACCGGTGTCCACCAGCTCGATCGAGGAGACGGCGAAGATGTTGCTGGGCACCACCCTCGCGGTGACGGTATTCGGAATCGTCTCGGCCCGGGCAGGATTCAATCGGATTGCTACCGTACTCGTTCCCGCAGCATCATTGTCCACCCCGGCGACCATGCCGACCAGAACTCCGCGGAACTTGACGTCCGCATTCTGCGGCAGACCGTCGCCGAGTGAAGGCATCGACGCGACGACATCGACGGTGTTGCGCCAGATACCCGTGTAGCGCGCCAGTAGAACCCCCGCGATCGCACTGATCACCAGGAATACACACAGGCCGCGAATTACGAGCGCGGACATCGATGGTGTCCGTCCTCCCACGTCGAACATGCCGCCCTTATCCCGAGATCCTGATGCCGGGATCGGATCCCCACATCGCAAGGGTCATCAAGGTATTGACAAAAATGACGACGATGATGCTGGTCCGAATGGCTCTGCCTGCTGCCACGCCCACGCCCTCCGGACCGCCGGACGCGTAGTACCCGTAGTAGCACTGGATGATCGTCGTGAGCAGAACGAAGACAACGGCTTTGGCCACCGAATACAGGACGTCCTGGACGGAGAGGAACGAGTGGAAGTAATGCAGGTACGTGCCCGCGGATTGTCCGCTCTGCACTCCGACCACGATTTGGGCGGTCAGGTAGCTCGCGCTCAATCCGAGGACGTAGAGCGGCAGAATCGCGATCACCGCGGCCATCATGCGGGTGCTGACGAGGTAGGCCAGCGGGTCGATTGCGAGTGACTCGAGCGCGTCGATCTCCTCGCCGATCCGCATCGAACCCAATTGTGCTGTGAATCTGCAGCCGGCCTGGGCGGCGAAGCCGATGGCTGCGATCAGGGGTGCCAGTTCTCGAGTGGTCCCGAAGGCGGACACGGCCCCGGTCAGAGGACCCATCCCCAAGAGATTCAGCGCGGTGTAGCCCTCGATACCGACGGTGGCTCCGGCGAAGGCCCCGAGCAGGACGATCACCCCGATGGTGCCGCCGCCGACGACGATGGCACCGTTTCCCCAGCTGACGTCCGAGAGCAGCCGCCAGAGTTCGGGTCTGTACCGCCTCAGCGTGTACGGCATGGATCCTATGGATCGGCTCAGAAAGGTCGCTTGATGGCCCAACGTGGCCAGGGCGCGAGTCGGGGCGCCGACGACGATGGTTGCGGTCGTGACGACAGGCCTCAGCAGCGGCGGAGTGTATCGAGTAGCCATGTCAGATCAACCGAGCCGGGAACACAATGGTGTAGAGCTGGGTGAACAGCACGTTGACCGCGAAGAGCAGGATCACCGAACTGACCACCGCCGCGTTGACCGAATTCGCCACACCGCCCGGGCCGCCCCTGGTCGTCAATCCCTTGTCGCAGGCCACGATTGCGACGATCGCGCCGAAGACGACGGACTTGACAAGCGCCAGGACCAGATCGCCGACGGTGGCGAAGGCAGCGAACGTGCCCAGATAGCTTCCCGGTGTGCCGGACTGAACGAATACATTGAACATGTAGCCGGTGATGAATCCAACGAAGCAGACGCTCCCGCACAGCAACACGCTGACCAGCATCGCTGCGGCCAGCCGCGGCACCACCAAACGCTGCAGCGGCGAAATGGCCATGACCTTCATCGCGTCGATCTCGTCCCTGATGGTGCGCGAACCCAAGTCCGCGCACACTGCCGACCCGACGGCTCCGGCCATGAGCAGTGCAGTCACCAACGGAGCCCCCTGCCGGATGATGCCGAGACCGTTCGCAGCTCCCGCGAAGGACGTGGCACCGACCTGGCCGGCGATGGCACCGACCTGAACCGAGACGATGACTCCGAAGGGGATCGCGACCAGCAAGGTCGGAATGACCGATGTGCTTGCCATGAAGGCACATTGGCGGATGAACTCGGAGAACGGAAACGTTCGGTGCGCTATGTCCGACGTGAGCGATCTACCCGCGCGGACGCCCATCGCCATCTGGCGTCCGAAAGTGGAGACCGCGACAGCGGGGTGCTGTCGCAAGTAGTTCGAGGCCATCCGGCCCATCGCGTTGGTCATCAGCGGTCGAGCACCGCTCGAATCGGTTCGGCGGCAGGCACTGATTGGCATGCCAGCCGGACACCCTGGTGAAGTTCGTGGTCGTCGAGCGTCTCGTTCGCCAGCATTGTCACGGTGCCCGCTGTGAGTGTGTAAGCGCAGCCACCGCAGGTGCCTTCGCGGCACACGTACGGCGGATCGAGACCGAGTTCGAGGAGCCGGTCGAGCAGCTTCGTGCCTGTATTCCAGGCGAATTCGGTCGATATTCCGTCGATCTCGACCTCGGCGGTGACAGAGTCCGAATCCGGTTCGTGGGTGAGAGGGGAGTCGTTGTTCCGAAACGGATTCGAGTCGAAGGAGGAGAACACCTCGCGATGTGTTCTGCGTGCTGTGGTGCCGGTGCGGGTGAGCCATTCCTCGGCGACGTTCATGTATTGCGGGGGACCGCACAGGAGTGCCTCGTACTCGGTCGGGATTCTCGTGTCGAGCGATGCCAGTCCGGCAGCAGTGGGCAGTCCCGAGTCCGAGGCGTACCAGTGGTGGATGTCGAGTCGATCGGGAAAGCGAGACTGCAGCTCGGTCAGTCGGTCCGCGAAGATCACCGAGTTGCGGTTCTGATTGGCGTAGACGAGGGTTATTCGGTTGGCGTGCTGGAACAGCGCAGTCTCGAGGATCGACATCATCGGGGTGATTCCGCTACCCGCGGCCGCGAGCACGAAGTCGACGTCCCAGTTCTCGGGTCCGAACATGCCCGACGGCTTCAGCGCCTTCAGTCGCATCCCTCGAACTGCGTTCTCGTGCAACCAGTGCGACGCGACACCGTCCTGGATTCGTTTGATTGTCACAGTCGGCAATGGGCCACGTGCCGGTGAACTCGAGAACGAATAGCAGCGCGCAATCGAATCGCTGTCGGCGTAGGGAATCTCGAGCGTGAGAAATTGCCCCGGCTCGTAGTGAAGATACTCGTCTCGGCGTTCGGCAACGACGAAGCCGAGAGAGATCGCATCTTCTGTCTCGTAGGTCACCTCGGCAATTTCCAGTTCGAGGATTCTGGCTTCTGAACCGCTGGTAGACGTACCGAGCTGTGCCAATGGTGCGCCTTTGAACATCGTCACGTGCTCCCCCCTTCGGGCTCGAAATGTGTCAGCCGTCACTGTTGCACACTTCGCCATCTTTTAATAGGCCATTGACAAATGGCGGATAGCGGATCATGGTGACGAGGTGACTACGACCACAAATCGCGACCACCTGCCGCGGGGCGTCTTCGCCGCAGGTTCCCGACGAACTCGTATGGCGGCGTTGACGACTCGGCTGACGCTGCGCCCGATGACCAACCTGCTACCGACGAACCGCAGTGGTGTCGAGTTCTCCCGGCGCCTCGTCGCCACCTCGATGAACCTCTTCGGACCGGTTCCGAAGGGAACGCGAGTGGATCTGGTGTCCGACGACCCGGTACGTGGCGAGTGGGTACGAGCACCCGGGCTGACCCCGGGGCCACGCGTGGTTCTCTACATCCACGGCAGCGCCTACGTCATCTGCTCCGCGCGAACGCACCGCGGCCTGACCTCGCGATTGTCGAGATCCACCGGACTGCCGGTGTTCACGGTGGACTACCGGCTCGCTCCGGAACACCCGTTCCCCGCCGCAGCCGACGACGTCGAATCGGCCTATCGCTGGCTCCTCGACCAGGGGTACTCGGCCGCGAACATCGTGATCGCAGGAGACTCGGCCGGCGGCCACCTCGCGGCCGACCTGCTCATCGAGAACGACCGAACCGGGACGCCCCAACCGGGGGCAATGGTGTTGTTCTCGCCGCTCGTCGACCTGAACTTCGGGCTCTCTGCGCAGGCCGAACGCTCGCGGAAGGACCCGATGATCTCGGCAGCGGCAGCTCGAAAACTAGTAGCGCTGTACACCGACGGTCATGACGCCGACCTCCCTCGGCTACGGCTCGATCTTGCACTGGTGCGCGATCTGCCGCCCACCCTGATTCAAGTGGGCGGAGCCGAGATGCTGCGCGGCGACGCGCGGCATCTGAACACGATGATCCATGCGGCCGGTGGACTGTGCGAACTCGAGATTTGGCCCGACCAGATGCATGTGTTCCAGGCTCTCCCACGGTTGATACCCGAGGCCGAACACGCACTCGAGCATGCATCCGAGTTCATCACCCGAACACTCGACAACCCCGTCGTACAACATAATTCGATGAAACAGGTAAATCGATGAGAACCAAGATCGGGAAACCGTCGTACGGGTCGAGGGCGGTGGTGACCGGTGCAGGCAGCGGCATCGGCCGAGCATTCGCGCTCGAGCTGGCCCGCCGCGGAGGTGCCATCATGTGCGCTGACATCTCGTTGCCGCGAGCGCAGGAGACGGTAGCGATGGTGCACGCACTCGGCGGCATCGGATTCGCCGTCGAATGTGACGTGTCGATACGTGAGCACGTCGAAGAGCTCGCGCTGCGCGCCGGCATCGAGTTCGACGGGCCCGTCACGGTACTGATCAACAATGCCGGGGTCGGGATCGGCGGAAAGCCCGTTGGAGACATCGGTTTCGAGGACTGGAACTGGGCACTGTGTATCAATTTGTGGGGCGTCATCCACGGCTGCGAAGTGTTCACCCCTGCGTTCCGGACCGCAGGCGAGGGCGGAATCATCAACGTCGCCTCTGCCGCCGGCTTCGCCGCAGCGCCGCTGATGGGTCCGTACAACGTGGGTAAGGCCGCAGTGATGTCGCTGTCGGAAACGATGGCGGCGGAACTGTCGGGCACCGGTGTGCGCGTATCGGTTCTGTGCCCCACGTTCGTCAAGACCAATGTGGCGGTCGACGGCCGAATCACCGCGAGTTCGTCCCGGCTGGCCGAGATGGCGATGCGCTGGACCGGACGATCGCCCGACAAGATCGCTGCCGGAACCCTCGATGCCTTCGACAAGGGGCGGCTCTACGTCGTGCCCCAGTTCGACGCCAAGGCCGTATGGCGATTCAAGAGACTGCTACCCGCGGTGTACGTGCGAGTTCTGGGGCTACTCAACCGTGTGATGCCCGCCGAGCAGGAGCCGACGAAGAACGACACCCTTACCTCGACAACCACAGGAGCCTGACATGGCAATGGATTTCGAAGACATGTTGACCAAGATCAAGGATCGGCAGTGGGCGCTGGCCGACATCGATTGGGACGCACCGGGGGCCGAGACCATCAGCCCGGAACTGCACGCCAAGCTCAAGCCCTTCATGTCCGATCTGATGTGGATCGAGAACGTGGGGGCGCGAGGCTTCGCCGCGATGGCGCTGAAGGCACCGAACGAGACCTTGGCCGAAATCTATCGCTACTTCCACGCCGAAGAGCAGAAGCATGCCAATGCCGAACTCGCTCTCATGCGTCGGTGGGGCATGCTCGACGGCGATCAGATGCCCGAGCCGAACATCAACGTCAAGCTCGTGATCGACTGGCTGGACAAGCACTCCGACGGGCTGTCGCTGGCCGTGCTGGGAACCGTCATTCCGATGCTCGAGGTCGCATTGGACGGTGCGCTGGTGAAGTTCATCATGGACGAGATCGACGACCCGGTGTGTCAAGCCGTGTTCAAGAAGATCAACTCGGACGAATCACGCCATCTGGCTGTCGATTTCGCGGTGATCGAGCTGCTCGGGCATTCTCGGATGCGCAAGATTCTGGTCGACACCGTCGGTGCGTGGATGAATCCTGCCCTCATCGTCGGCACTCTGCGGTACATCCCGCTGCTGAACAAGATGCGCGACAACATCGTCGAGATGGGCGTCGACGAAGAGCGGCTCTACACCGCGATGAAGAGATTCCGCAGTGTGGGGCAGCGCAGCCCGGAGGCGCTGCGCGTGCCGATGTATCGAATCGTGCAGTGGCACGGCAGCATCGTGATCAATCGCAAGCATCCCTATCACCTCCTTGCGGACGGACTGGTGAAGCTGACCGGCCGGTACCCGGCCAAGACACTCAATTCCGAGCCGACCTGGGCCAAGGAACTGACCTACGAGCCCGTCGCATGAGCGAGTTCGATGTGCGTGAAGATGTGCTCGATGCGGTGATCGTCGGCGCGGGATTCGCCGGAATCGGTGCGGCTATCCGACTGCGCAACAAAGGTATCGAGAACTTCGTCATCCTCGAACGCGGCAGCGCAGTCGGTGGAACCTGGCGCGACAACACCTACCCGGGCGCAGCCTGCGACATTCCGTCGAGGTTGTACTCGTACAGCTTTGCGCCCAATCCGGACTGGTCGCACACCTACTCCGGTAGCGGCGAGATTCTCGACTACATCCACACGATGGTGAACGAGTTCGACATCGAGTCGCGTATTCGATTCGGGCACAACGTTATCGACATAATCTGGAACGAAGCGGCCGGTCACTGGCATCTGAGCAGCGACGGGCGGGCCGATGTTCGAGCGCGCACGGTAGTGATGGCGTCGGGGCCGCTCGCCAACGCCAGCCTACCGAACATTCGCGGCATCGACACCTACGAGGGGCACAAGATCCACAGTGCGCGCTGGGATCACGACTACGACTTCGAGGGCAAGAAGATCGCGGTCGTCGGAACCGGGGCGAGCGCTGTGCAGATCGTTCCCGAACTGGTGAAGATCGCCGAGACGGTCAAGGTGTTCCAACGCACTCCCGGTTGGACGTTGCCCCGGATCAATCGAAAGACGCGGGCCGGCACCAAGCGTCGATACGCGCGGGTCCCGCAGACTCAGACCCTGGCGCGTTCGCTATGGTTCTGGGGCCACGAGTTCGTCGCCCTCGGTGTCGTCTGGAAAACACCGCTCACTCGCATCGTCGAATTGGTCGGTCGCGTGCATCTGCGTCGTCAGGTTCGCGATCCCTGGCTACGGCGTCAGCTGACACCCCGTTTTCGGGCCGGCTGCAAGCGACTGTTGATGACCAGCGACTACTACCCGGCTCTTCAGAAGCCGAACTGCACGCTGGTGACCTGGCCGATCGCGACGCTCTCACCGAGGGGAATTCGGACCGTGGAAGGCGTCGAGCACCAGTTCGATGCCATCGTCTTCGCCACCGGATTCGACGTCTCCAACACCGGGACGCCCATACCGATCACTGGTCGCGACGGCCGCGTGCTGGCCGACGAATGGAGCGCAGGGGCCAAGGCGTACAAGAGTATTGCGGTATCGGGCTACCCGAACATGTACTTCACCTTCGGGCCGAACTCCGGGCCTGGACACAGCTCGGCGCTGGTGTACATGGAGGCTCAGATCGACTACCTCGTCGAGGCGATCTCCCTCGTGCTGGACGGCAATCTGCACAGCGCAGATGTGCGCCAGGACGTTCAGGATGCGTACAACGAGGAGATTCAGCGCAAACTGGCGAAGACGACCTGGAATTCCGGTTGCAGCAGTTGGTATCTCACCGAAGACGGTTTCAATGCCACCATGTTCCCCGGCTTCGCCACCCAGTACGTCGCCCAACTCGAACACGTCGAGCAGGGCGACTACAACGCCGTCCCGAGTCGCGTGGACGTACCCCGGGAACCCACCCGGGTCGTTGCCCACTCCTGAACCACACGAAAGAAACGAAGATGGGATTTCTCCCCAAAAACCCGGCCGACGTGATCGGACGGGCAGACAAGGCACTCGGCAACGTCGACGACGTGCTCGGGCGCGTCGATGGAACTCTCGACGAGGTGGCGGCGACGTTGGCGAAAGTACAGGAGGTTCTCACCATGCTCGACGCCAAGTTGGGTGCACTCGATAAGGTAGACACCATCGCTGACCAAGTGAACGCCTTGCACGAGAGCATGCTTCCGGTGCGATGAGGTTCAAAACCGGCTCTCCCTTCCGCCGCGTGGTCGACGTATATCCTGTGGGTCGGCGCGCGGCGGAGGGAGGGAGATCGGTGGAGTATCGAATCGACGACTTGGCTCGAGAGGCCAAGACGACCACTCGCAACGTGCGGGCTTACCAGGAACGCGGACTACTTCCGCCGCCAACTCTCCGAGGCCGCGTCGGAATCTACGATGACGATCACCTGACGCGGCTGAAGGTGATCGACGCGCTGCTTCAACGGGGGTTCACCTCGGCGCACATCGCCGATTTCTTCTCGGGCTGGGAGCAGGGCAAGGATCTGGGGGAGATCCTCGGGCTCCAGGAAATCGTCACCCGTAAATGGTCGTCCGAAGAGACCACTACCATTCCCCTCGAGCTGATCGCGGAATTTCTCGGAGATGACAACGACACCATCGTTGCGCGACTGACCGCAGCGAAGCTGATCAGGATCGACGGCGACCAGTGCGAGATCCTCGACCCCGCTCTTCTCGAGGTGTTCGTCGATCTGAGCCAGTACGGCTTCACCCTGGAGCAGTTGCTCGATCAGCACGAGCTGACCGCCTCGAAGATGAATGCCATCGCCGAGTCGATGGTGGGGTGCGTGACCGACCACTTGGCGGAGCAACACGGGCCGGGTTGGCTCCCGAAATCGGGCGAGATCGCCGAGACCACCGAGATGTTCGAGAAGATGCGCAGCCTGGCGATGACATCGGCGCAAGCGGAACTCGCCCGAGCCCTCGACCGCGTCCAGGAAAAGGCACTGGATGAGTATCTGTCGCAGACGCTGGCCAGGCAGAACGAGTGAATCCGGTTTGAAGAGTGCGGCAATCGGACACACTCGTTTACCGACAGCCGAACGGCGGCTGACTGCTGAAGGGGGCACCATGAGGTTCGTAACGTTGATCGTTCTCGTCTGGCTGATTGTCGGCGCTTTCGCGTCGTACCAGCGCGGAGACTTCGAGAGCGGACCCGAGAACTGTGCAGGCGCGGGAACCATCGCCTTGACCGTTGTCGCAGGACCACTCAACTATTTCGGCATCAACCCCGAGGTCACGGACTGCAACGTCACCATCCCGCAGCCCAGCGAGTGAGTGATCCAAGTCTCTGATCGCGCGCCCGCGGATCACCTTCCCTAACCTGGTGAGGTGCTCCGCGGACGCTTGCTGCTGATTCTCGCTTTCGCGATCCCAGTTGTAATGGTGTCTCTGGTGGGTATCGGCGGCTACGTCGCCTTCACCAAGGCTCGCGTCGATCCGATGACTACCGCCGATGCCATCGTCGTGCTGGGCGGTGAGCACGACGGCCGAGAGGCATACGGCATCTCACTCGCTCAGCAGGGAGTGGCCAAGACCGTCGTGCTGTCCGATCCGTACGGTTCCAGCGACCCGACGATGAAGAAGTACTGTGCGGCTTCCACCTCGCAGTTCGAGGTGCTCTGCATTCCACCGGCTCCGTCGACCACGCGCGGAGAGGCAATCTTCACCCAGAACCTCGCCCGTGAGCGCGGGTGGAATCACGTCGTAGTCGTCACCTGGCGCTACCACCTACCCCGTGCACGGTTCATCTTCGATCGATGCTTCGACGGCACCGTCACCATGCGTCCGACGCCTCGTGCCTACGACTTCTCCCTCGTCGAGTGGGAATTCACCTACCTGTACCAGCTCGCGGGATTCGTCAAGGCAGGTATCCAGGGAACGTGCGATAACTCGCTGAACGACTGACCTGCTCACACCAGCTTGTGATAGAGCGTGACGCCGGACTTCCATGCCAGGAATCCGAACATCACGGCAGCGATACCGCCCACGATGTTTGCAACGAAAAATGCTGCTGCGCTGCGATATTGCTGATCGCGGGTGAGTCGGAGAGTGACCACTGCCACCGCTGCCATCGGAGCCACGGAAGCCAGGAAACCGACGGCCACCACCGATCGAAGAGCTTCCGGTGGATCGATCGCGAATACCAGTCCCAAGGCCGCAGATGCCGTCAGATTGAGCGCGGACAGCCGTCGCCGAGACGTGAGCGCGAACGAGAACACGAACTGCGCGAGCGCCGCCAACCCACCCCCGGCTGCCACCAGCACGATCGTCGTCATGGCGTGGTGCGCGGTCTGGTGATCGCCGCTCCGAGAGCCGTCGCGATCAAGGCCAGCATCGGTGTTCCCAGCAGATAGATCACCGAATTCCACGCGCCGCGATGCGTCACCGCCTGAAACGCGTACAAGCTGAAAGTGGTGAATCCGCAGGCAAGGCCGAACAGCCCCGCACGAGCCGCCGGAGCCGGCCGGCCGGACAAATACCCGAGCGCAGCACCGACGACAAGACAGCCGAACACATTGACGCCGAAGGTGCTCATCAACAGCCACCGCGGCGATGAGCGCCACGTCCATACCTCGTACCGCAACGCAGCGCCGACTGCGCCGCCGATGGTGACCGCGACATAGTCGACGACCGAACGACGACGGTCCGCTCGTTGCAGTCCCTCGATCACCGCAGCGAGCCTAGTACGCGTGCGACAAGTCGGCTGTGCGGACGCAATGCCGCCGTCGTCGCCCGGGCCCCACGAGAGTCAATGTCACGTCGCCCGGGCCCCACGGGAGTCAATGTCACGTCTAGTGGACTTTTCGGGGGTCAATGTCACATCTAGTGGACTTCGCCGGCGCTGGTTGTCTGCTAACGGCGGGGTAAAGTCGCCGTGTGACTGCCGACGATATGGGCCCCGGGCCCCAGCACTTCGATGTAATCGTGGAGTGGCGTGATCAGGATGTGATTCTGGCCGTGTCCGGTGAACTGGATCTGGTGACTGCTCCCGACTTGTCCGAATCGGTCGCTCTGGTGCTCGAGAAGTCGCCGACGGCCGTGGTGATCGATCTCAGTGATGTGGGATTTCTCGCATCTGCAGGCATGTCGCTGCTGGCGTCGACGCATCAGCAACTCGGCGGTGGGGCCGGGTTTGCGGTGGTCGCGGATGGTCCGGCCACCGGTCGCCCGCTCACTCTGGTCGGTCTCGACGAGGTGTTCGGCATCTACGCAACGGTCGACGAAGCATTCGTTGCAATTCACAAGGGTAGATCTTGAACTTTTGGGTAGACGGGACTCATGATGGCGACACTCTCCGGAGGTGACGACTCACATTCCGACAGTTCGATCTCGACGGCAGGCGCGCGAATGGAAGAACTTCTGTTCACCGGCGAACCGGCTGATGCGGATCGAGCGTCGGAACTTCGTCGTGAGCTCGGGGAGTGGTTGGACGGTGTGGGCGTCGATCAGGATCGGGCGTACGACGTGGTGTTGGCGACGTACGAGGCCATAGCGAACAGTGTCGAGCACGCGTATCGAGACCATTCCGATCGTGGCACTCTCGACATCCGGGTGCTGTGTGGTGCCGAGGGACGGATCGACGTGAAGGTGACCGATCGGGGAGATTGGGCGTCGCACAGCTCCGATCCCAACCGCGGGCGCGGTGTTCCGCTGATGCGGGCCTTGGCCGACAGCGCTGCAGTCACCTCGGATGAGAGCGGTACGACGGTACACATGATCTGGGACGCGCTTCAGAGCTCCTGATCCTTCCGGCACACTGGTCACATGGTCGACGTGCAGATCGCTACAGCGGAGAAGAAGAAGATAACTCTCCCCAACCTTCGAGTGTTGTGGCAGTTCGTACGACCGCACCGCCGGACCCTCGTGGTCGGAATGGCCCTCGGTCTTGTCGGTACCGGTGCTGCGCTGGCTACGCCGATGGTCGCGAAGGGAGTACTCGACGGCCTCGGCAGCGATGCTTCGCTGATCGCCCCGATCGTGCTGCTGGTGGGTTTGCTCGTCGTCGGTTCGGTGGTGCTGTACCTGCAGTGGATCGTGCTGGGGGTGCTGGCCGAACGAATCGTGCTCGATGCCCGCAAGTCCATCGTGCGCAAGTATTTCGGAGCCACGGTCGGCAGTCTCGGCACGCGGCCCACCGGTGAGCTCGTCACCAGGGTCACCTCCGACACCGTCCTCCTGCGCGAGGCGGCGTCGAATGCATTGGTAGCCATAGTGAACAGCGTGGTCGGCTTGGTCGGAGCGCTGATTCTCATGGCGATTCTCGACGTGGTGTTGCTCGGTGCGATCGCGTCGGCCATCATCGCGATCGCCGTGCTGTTCTCGCGCCTCATGCCGCCGATTGCCGTGGCGCAGAGACAGTCCCAAGAGGCAGTGGGTCGCCTGGGCGGAATTCTGGACGGCACTCTGCGCGCCATCCGCACCGTCAAATCGAGCAGGGCCGAGGTGCGCGAATCGGAACGTGTCATCTCGGAGGCGCGTATTTCCGCGCAGCACAGCGTGCGAGCGGTGAAGATCTCGGCGCTGGCGTGGACCTTCGCCGGCGGCGGAGTGCAATTGGCGATCATCGGGATACTCGGGCTCGGCGGCTATCGCGTCAGTACCGGAGCGCTCGCAGTGTCGAGTCTGATCGCGTTTCTGCTCTACGCGTTTCAAGTGATGGGTCCGGTCCAGACTCTGGCGACCAACATCACCGCTCTGCAGGCCGGCATGGCTGCTGCTGCCCGTATCCGCCAGATCGACGACTTGGTGACCGAAGTGGGTCGGGAGGGAACAGTGCGGTCGGCGAGAACCGCAGCGCGCGCGCCCGCCATCGAGTTTCGCAGTGTGACAGCCAGATACGCGCCGGGTAGAGAGCCTGCCGTGTGCGGCATCGACCTCGAGGTGCCGGCGCGTGGGCACACGGCGATCGTCGGGCCGTCCGGTGCAGGCAAGACGAGCGTGTTCTCGCTGATCCTGCGTTTCCTGACGCCGGAGAGCGGTGAAATCCGTCTCGGTGGAACTCCGTACGACGAGCTGACCATCGACGAGGTGCGGGCCAGGCTCTCCTACGTGGAGCAGGAGACCCCGGTGATCCCAGGCTCGATCCGGGAGAACCTGCTGTTCAGTCACCCCGAGGCCACCGAGTCCGACATCTGGGCGGCCCTCGAGTCGGTACATCTGGACTCGGCGATCCGTGCGCTGGACGACGGATTGGACACCGATTTGATCGGCTCCACCGTCTCCGGCGGACAGCGACAACGAATTGCGTTGGCACGGGCCATTGTTCGGCGGCCCGAGATTCTTCTGCTCGACGAGGCGACGGCCCAGGTCGACGGCCGCACCGAGGCAGCCATTCACGAGGTGATCCGAGCAATCGCGTCCGAGGCGGCCGTCGTCACCATCGCGCACCGATTGTCCACCGTGCTCGATGCCGACACGATCCTGGTGATGGAGGACGGAGTGGTTCGCGCCCGGGGCACCCACGAGGAGCTCATGAATACCGACGCGCTCTATCGAGAACTGGTGGCTGCGTTGCGAATAGGCGACAACACCGCACTGCCGACGCCGAGCTGAGCCGAACGCCTAGGGTTCGGAATCGGACTCCGTGGTGGTGGTCTCTTCGTCCGAGGTGTCCTCCGACGTGGTCGTTCGGTCGGGTTCGGTCGTTCGTTCGGGCTTGGTGGTGCGGCGCGAGCTTCGGGTCGTCGTCGTCGTCGTCTCGGACCGGTCCGGGGTGGTTGTCGTAGGACGGGGGGTGGTGGGCTCTGCAACCCGCCAGGTGGGAGACGGGGGCACGATGACGATCGTCGAGGTCGGTGTCGTCGACACCGAGTTCAGGTTGTCCGACTTCAGTGCGGGCGGGCGAACCGTCTGACTCGTATCGTCGAATGCGCCACCCATGGCGCCGATAGTCAATCCGACGGCAACGGCCACTCCTGCACTGGCCACAGCTGCGAACGCGATCATTCTGTCGCGCATGCCCAGACCCTAACGCCGTGGCCGAACCCGGATGGTCGGCAATGATGCGAGAACGTTACCTCAGCGAGTGAAACGATGGGAGGCGACGCTCACTCGGTCGACAACCGCAGGACGGTCGGTAGCGCCTCGGCGATCAACTCCCCGGCCCGTTCGTACTCCGACTCCTCGCGGCGGTAGGGATCACCGATATCGAGCGTGTCGACGCGGTGTACCGCTCGCGCGTCGGCGAGAGCGCCGACCGACTGCGCGCCCGAGGCGGCGGTCAGACCGTACGCCTCGAGCAAGGTGAACGTGCGACGCATCTGCCGTGGTGCGAGGGCGAGAACGGCATCGCGGTGAGCCGCTGTCATCGTCAGGACCAAGTCGGCTTCTGTCGCGATCGCCGGTGTGAGGCGTCGGGCGACGAATCCGTCCGGATCGCCTCCGAGGTGGGAGAGGACCATCGCGGCAGTCGGGTCCATCGCGTGTCCGGTCAAGCCCTGGGTTCCGGCACTGCTCGCGGTCAGCTCGAACCCCCCTTCCGCGGCGAAGGCAGCAGCAAGGCGCTCCGCAGTCGGCGAGCGGCAGATGTTCCCGGTGCAGACGAACAGAACGCGCATGCCGCAACTGTAGTGGTGTCGAACGGTGCCCAGCAGGGCACACGAGCGGAGTGTGCGGAGTAGGCCGGACAGCTCGGCAACGACAGCGCTGCGACGCAGTCGCGGGACGCGCTACAGTGTGCAATCGGGGGATCGAGACTCGTTCGTGACATCGGGTCTCGGCGTGGGTTCACGGGGATGTCGACAAAAGGCAGGTAATGACCGAAGTTCTCGGTGTGTCGGTGGGGGCCAGTGCGGTTCGCATGGCTCGACCTGACGTGCGCCCTCAGAACTCCGGTCGCATGGGTTTTCACCATGACACCGTCGATGCCTACTGGGAGCGAGCCGAAGATCTGGCCGCCGAATCGATCGGGGTTGTGCTCTCGCAACCGGGCGACGGTGGTCCGGTGCAGGCGACCGGCGTCGCATACCGCGATCAGCAGCAGTTCGGCGAGATCCAGCAGGCGATGGCCAGTCAGCGGCTCTACAACTATCGACTGGTTCCCGAGGCCAGGGCAGCGTTGCAGTACCTCGAGGCGTCGGGCGAGCTGGGACACTTCGGCACAGTCGGAATCTACGACCTCGGCAGCTCCGGTTTGACGATCAGTGTCATCGACCGCGGTACCGGTCAAGTTCTGCTCGCCGAGCGCACCATCGACATCAGCGGTGACGACTTCGATCGACTCATCTCGGACAATCAGCTCGCTAAGCAGGGCGTCGACATAGCCGACAATCAGGAGCTGAGCGAGTTCACCGCACGCTGCCGGGTGGCCAAGGAACAGCTTTCCACCAGCGGTGCCGTGTGCCTACCCGGCGACGGCGGGGTCATCCTGATCTCACGCGAAGCGTTCGAGTCGCTGGTGACCGTTCCGATCGAATACTCGGCGCGGTTGGTACGCGATGTCATCAGCCGGTCACCCAAACACGTGGACGCGCTCGTCCTCATCGGTGGCGGAGCGCGCATTCCGCTGGTCGGTTCGATTCTCGACGCGTGGATCGGCCTGCCGGTCATCACGCCGGCCGATCCGGAATCGGTGGCAGCCCGCGGCGCGGCGCTTCTGGCGACTCCGGTGGCCGACGCGGCGCGTCGAGCTGCCCCCGCCCCGGCACCTGCACAGGGCGTCCGGCAGTCCGCAGCCGAGCCCGCCTCGCTGTCCGGGGCTCCGGAGTGGTTGAGCCCAGAGCCCGCAGCCGAAGGGCCGGCCGACTCCAAGCGCAAGGTCCGCGGCGCGGTCCTCGTCGCGGGCGGTCTGGTGGCTGTCGCTGCTCTGGGCTTGTCTCTCGGTTACGGCGGTGGTGCGACGGAACCGACGAGCGCGCCTGTGGACACGACGGTTCCGATCACCGCGGTCCCGACCACGCCGAGAACAACCGTGCCGCCCACCACTGCGCCGCCCTCAACCACCACTGCGGCGCCGACCACCGAGGCTGCCCAGGCCCCGGCTCGCACCAATTCCGAGCCGGCTTACGTGCCGCCCGCAGCTCCCGCGCCTGCACCCGCTCCGCCACCTCTGATTCCCGGCCTTCCGCAGATTCAGTTGCCGCAGATTCAGTTGCCGCCGGTACCGGTCATCGAGCTACCGCGCTTCTGACCGGAGCGCGTTATTCAGGGCAGTTGTACCTCTGCGAGAACAGCCAGGTGATCGCTGTCCGGAATCGCCAACGGCCGGACCGACCGGGCAGCAACGTTGCTGCTCGTCACAAGGTGATCGAGGCGCGCGAGCGGCCGCTCCGACGGAAACGTACGGAACAGTCCAGCGCCCGCCGCGTCGGCTGCGTCGGAGAACGGTGTGGACGCCAACCTACGGAACTGTCGGTGGTCGTTGGTGGCGTTGAAATCGCCGGCGACGAGCACGGTGCCCTGGTAGGTCTCCATGATCGACCGCATTCTGGCCAGGTCGGCATCCCATTCGGCGGTGTGTCGGGGTGTGGCGGGCGACATCGCATGGAACGAGACGAGAGTCAGATCCTGCCCGTCGACGGTGGTTCGAGCTTGGACCGGCACGAATCCGAAATTGTCGAGACGGGTGCCATCGGTCAGCGGTGTGCGGCTCCACAGGCCGGTACCGTCGGCCACCGGTAGTGCAGCTTTGAAAGAGAACGGGAGCATGTCGTCGATGCCCGCCGCCTGGAGATCGGTCACTTCCTCGGGAGTCAACTCCTGTACTGCCAGGACGTCGACGTCGTTGTCACGGACCGCGGCGACGATGGCTGCCGCGTCGGCCTCGCCGTGTGCCGCGTTGATGGTGAGTAGCGACAGCTCGGGTCCGGAGTTGTCCGGCCCGTCGGCCAGGAACATCGGCACCTGCACGCCGACGACGGCAAGTGTGAGAACGAGGGCAGCGGCCGATCCGATCCGCGAGCGAGCGGCAGCGAACAGGATCACCGCAGCGAGAGACAGAACACCGATATATGGCGCGCCGACAACCAATGCAACGAAAGTGATCTCCGTTACACCTGCTTGCCTGACGGCAAAAATTCCAAGAGTGACTGCGATCAGAGTCCAGCCGATGACCAGCGCTGCGCTACGAACGAAACGGCGCATCGCCTTCGTACCTCCTGTTGTGTGCCCGAGTTGGGCATGGATGTGTCGGGTGTTGTCTACACTCGGCATGTGCCCAGCTCAGAGCCATTATGCAAGTGTCATCACGAACAAGCTGCGCACCGACATTACCGGCGCGGAACCGACTGTTCGCTGTGTGATTCGCCCCCGTTTCAGGGGGCCGATACCGCTTTTGTCGAGGTGGTGGTCCAGAAAGTAGTTTGCCTCGGCAAAAACAATCCTACCGCTCGATTCGATGCGAGGAACAGACCGAGTCGTTAGGATTAGAAGTCTGAATACACGTAATACGGACAAATGCGGCTCGGGGACCGTCCGACATCTGATCCGGTAGGAGAGGCTTCATGTCGAACGATGCAGTGCTGGACAGGCTCAGGGACGGGCTACGTGTTCTCGAACTCGACCCCATCAGCTACCGACCCCACCCGATTCACAATCACGATCGCATCTGGACCGAAACCAACTGTTACGTCGACCTGTGGATCGAGGTACTGCATTCCTTCGGTGCCGACCCCACTCCCGCTCTCGCCTTCGTGTTGAGTGCCGGATGCGACGGTCGGCAATGGGACTTCGTGAAGATCGTGCCCGAGGATCTGCGCACTCTCTACGGCATCGGTGTTGCCGAGATGAACGTGTGGCGACCAGTGCTCGAGCACGTCGTCGAAGGCCTGGAAGACGGCATTCATGTCACCGTCGAAGTCGACGGCTTCTGGCTGCCCGACACCGCCGGCACCAGCTACCGAAACCAGCACACCAAGACCACCATCGTGCCGAACCTCGTCAACCACGAGGACAAGGTGATGGGCTACTTCCACAACCGCGGCTACTTCGAGCTCACCGGAGCCGACTTCGACGGGATATTCAACCTCGCTCCCGCGCCGCATGCCGAGGTATTGCTGCCCTACGTCGAACAGATTCGAGTGGACACCGCCGTACTCGACGCGGGTGTCGGTGACCGAGACCTCGACGTCGCTCGCGCGCATATGGCCCGTCGGGCACCGGGGAATCCGGTCGACGCGTTGGCCCGGCGCGTCGTCGCCGACATCCCCCTCGTGCAAACTGCGGGAACAGACGCATTCCACCTGTGGTCGTTCGGACTACTTCGTCAATTCGGGGCCACTGCAGAACTCGCGGCCAACTATGTGGAATATCTCGAGGGCCGCGGCGTGACGGGCGCGGCCACCGCGGCGCGGCACTTTCGCGACGCCGCCTCCGGTGCCAAAGCCGTGCAATTCCGGATGGCGCGCGCGGCACGTGGCCGGGACGTGGTGCTCGACGAGCCGCTGATCGAGATGAGTAAGAATTGGACAGCAGCCATGGATCTCGTTGCGGGTGCTTTGGCGGCGTGATCGATCTGCTCGACGGCGTTCGGTGGCGGCTGGCCCGAACCGACGCCGGTTCCGTTCTCGACCCCGGCGATTTGCCGGCCGGTCTCGACTGGTTCGACGCCATGGTTCCGGGCACCGTGGCGAGTGCGCTGAAAGACACTGTCGGCGCGGCGAACCCGGACGAGCACGATTGGTGGTTCGTCGCCGAGGTTCCCACCCCTGATCATCGTCGGGCGCGAGTGACGTTCGGCGGCATCGCCACTCGTGCCCACATCTGGATAGACGGTGTGCACCGCACGGCGGTGACGTCGATGTTCGTTCCCGAGACCGTCGATCTGGCCGACTGCGGCACCAGCGTCCGCATTGCCATCCACATCGAATCGCTTGCCTCGCAACTGAAGTCTCGGCGTCCCCGGGGCCGCTGGCGCTCCTCGATGATCGCCGCGCAGGGTCTTCGGCACGAGCGTACGACAATGCTGGGACGTGCACCCGTGTACGGTCCGCTGCCGGTACCAGTCGGACCGTGGCGGCCGGTGACGATGACGGCGATCCCCGAGGTTCGTCGCAGAGAACTGTCGACGGCGGTGTCCGGTACCGACGGCATCGTGGTTCTGCGCGCCGAGTTGGAGCATCCGGGCGTGGCTCGAGTTCTGATCTACGACGACAAGTCTTTGGTTCACACAGTCGAGCTCGGTTCGGTCGACCGCATCGACTCGTCTCTGACGCTGCCGAACGTCGAACTCTGGTGGCCGCACACGCACGGCCGGCCACGAACATATCGCGTCGCACTCGAGATCGACGGCACCGTCCACCCCATCGGAGTCGTCGGGTTTCGGACGGTGGAGCTGGACCGCACGGCGGGCGGCGCGCAACTCGTCGTCAACGGCGAGGACGTCTTCTGCCGCGGCGGAACCTGGACGCCGCCGAACCCGGTGCGGCTGTGGTCGTCGGAGGCGGACCTGCGGGCTGCGCTCGAACAGCTCCGGCAGGCGGGCCTGAACATGGTGCGGGTGGTCGGCACCCTGGTGTACGAGCAGCCCGAATTCTGGTCGCTGTGTGCAGAACTGGGCATCATGGTGTGGCAGGACGTCATGTTCGGCACGGTCGACCCACCCACCGACGAGGTCTTCACTGCTTCGGTCGCGCGCGAGCTCGACGCGTTCGCCGATACTGTGTCGGCGAACCCGTCCCTGATGGTCGTCAGTGGCGGAAGCGAGACGCAGCAACAACCGACGATGCTGGGTCTCGCTGCCGACGGGCAACGAATGATGATGCTGGACAGTGTTTTACCGGAGTTCATTGCCGATCGCCTGCCTGCCGTGGCCTACGTGACGTCGAGCCCGTCCAGCGTGGAGGGGGAACTGCACACCCATGTGGGTGACGGCATCGCCCATTACTTCGGTGTCGGTGGATATCTCCGTCCGCTGTCCGATATTCGCAGTGCCGGCGTACGTTTCGCAGCGGAGTGTCTGGCGTTCGCGGTGCCCCCGGAGCGTGCGTCGGTGGAGAAATTCTTCGGGTCCGCGGCCGTTGCCGGTCACCACCCGGAGTGGAAGGCTGCTGTTCCTCGCGATCGCGGCTCGTCCTGGGACTTCGAGGACGTGCGCGATCATTACGTGCGCGAGATCTTCGGCGTCGATCCGCACTCGATCCGCCGGGACGACGCGGAGCTGTACCTCGACTACGGCAGAGCCGCCACGGTCGAAGCATTCACCGAGGCGTTCGGGCATTGGCGTCGTGCTTCCTCCGGGTGCTCCGGAGCTCTCGTGCTGACGCTCCGCGATACCGTGCCCGGTGCCGGCTGGGGCATCATCGACACCGCTGGTATTGCCAAGGCTCCGTTCTATGCGTTGGCGAGAGCGAGCGCTCCCGTGGCACTGCTGCTGTCCGACAACGGACTCGACGGGTACTCGGTGGAACTGGTCAACGACGGACCGGCACGCTCGGGCACGATTCGAGTGGTGCTGCACGCTTCTCGAGGTAGCCACGACTTCGAGGTGGCGGTGAGCGTCGACGCGAACGATTCGATCGAACTGACTGTGGACTCCATCGTCGGCGCGTTCACCGACGTCAATCATGCGTACCGCTTCGGTGGTCGAACCTATTCGGCCATCACCGTGCTGTTCCTCGACGGCGGTGGCGTCGAGGTGGCGCGAACCACTGCGCTCGTCGGCCCGCAGAGTCGGCAGAACACGGTGGGTCTGACTGCCGAGGTCATCGAAAAAAGCACTGGTACATGGGAATTGACGGTGCGGTCGGACTGGGCGGCGCAGTACGTCTGCGTCGACGTCGACGGCTTCGAGGTGTCGGACTCGTGGTTCCACCTGGCACCCGACGAGCCCCGCAGGCTGACCCTCGTCAGCCGTGGCGGGAGTGCACCGCGAGGCCATGTTCGAGCGCTCAACTCCGTGGACCGCGCGTCGGTGGCTCCGAAGGTCGTGAGCGGTAGTTCGTAGTGCGCTACGAACTACCGTGCACGTGTCGCTAGCGGCTCGTGCTGAGTTTGCCTCGGGCATAACCGATTCCGGCGGCACCGACGCTTGCTACCACTGCCATCGCGCCCCAGGCCCGCGCAGGGTTGCCGCGCGCCGCAGCACTGGTCTCTCGGCCGACCGCGCGAGGCAGGATCTTGGCGGTGTAGGCACGTTCGGAGGACAGCGCGTCCTCGGCTCCGATCAAACGGGCGATTGCCGCTTTCGACACACCCTCGGCATAGCTGCGCGTGATGAGGTAGCGCGGTCGAGTGCGGTCTGCGCTGACCGTGTGATCGACGACGATCGAAGGGTCGAACACGATCTGTGCGTCGGGGTGATTCTGGCGCAGACGGATGCACAGTTCCGTCTCCTCGCAACCGAGCGGAACTCGCCCGATGCGGCCGATGCCGGAGACGAATCCACCGAGCGCGACGATGGGGTCGCGGCGGAACGACATGTTCGCGCCCATGAGATTGCGGACCTGAGCGACTTCCGTGGGCTGCCCGCGGTAGGTGCACCCGACGACCCAATCGAGTTCGCCGGGTTCACCTACTACCTCGGCCGGTAAGAAGGCCGGACGTTTGTCCGGCCATACCGGGTATGCAGAGCCCCCGACGGCGTACACGGCATCGTCCGAGTAATGGGACAGAATGGCTCCGAGCCACTCTGTGGTGCGCGGTGACGCGTCGTCGTCCAGGAAGACGACGATGTCACCGGTCGCGAGGTCCAGCGAGGTGTTGCGCGCACCGGACAGGCCGCGAGGATGGTTGTTCTCCACCACGTTCACGGTCTGGTGCAGCGGTAGGAATTCGGTGCGTGCGCGTTCGGCCAGCTGCGCATTGTGATCGATGACGAGGATCAGTTCGTCGGCAGAAACCGTCTGGCCGAGAACGGCGCGAACAGCAGCGCTGAGCTCTGACCATCGAGCCGATGTGTACGCGCAGATGACGACCGAGGAAGTCGGCAGACTCACGCCGTCTTCTCGCGGAGTTCGAGCACCTCGTTGTACGACTCCATGGCCTCGAACTCGAGGTCCATGTCGGTACGGGCGTCGATCGACTCTCGCAATGGGCGGACGATGGACTTGCGCTTGATCCGCCGTGCACGCATGCGCTCGGTCATCAGGGTGCGCAGCACCCGGAATCCGTCGGAGAAGGTGCGTAGGTTGCTCTGACCGTAAATGCGGGCCAGCTCGACGCTCGGCACCTCTTCGATGCGGACGGAGGCCTCGGCGAAACGGCAGTTGATGATGGTTTCGATCTCGAAGCCGTCGCCCCAGAGCATCGTCCCTTCGGCGCCCGGCTGGTCGACGACGGGCAGGTCCAGGACCGGCACCAGGTCGCGCCAGAAGGCGTTGTAGCCGTAGCAGAGATCGGAGAATCTGGTTCCGAACAAGGTATTGGCCACGAGGTGCAATCCGCCGTTACCGGCGCGGCGCAGCGGGGTGATGTCGTGGCTGCCGCCGCCGTCGCAGAACCGACTGCCCTTGGCGAAGTCGGCCCCTGCGGTCAGGGCCTCGATGAAGCGCGGGATCTCGGCAGCATCGGCCGAGCCGTCGGCGTCGAACATGACGATGATGTCGCCGGTAGCTGCCTCGAACCCGCACGCGAGGGCATTGCCCTTGCCCTTGCGAGTCTGCTGGATGATGCGGATATCTGCGCGAATCTCGCGAGCTGCGTCAATGGTGCCGTCGACGGAACCACCGTCGACCAGCACGAGTTCGTAGTCGTGAGAGAGCAGTGGGAGGACGTGGCGAAGGTTTGCGGCCTCGTTGAGCGTCGGGATGACGACACTGACGCGGGGATTCTGACGATTCAACATATCCATTCCACATGTTCGAGTTCGGTGGGCGCTAGCTGATCGAGCTACTGCAGCTGTATCGGACCGATGCGACGCGACCCCCGCCGACGTCACACAAACGCTCCGGGGGTTTGATCAACCCGCGAAACGCTTCTTCTTGTTCCTGTCTGAAAGCTTAAAAGATGCTTTCAGATTGTCAAGCTACGCATAAACGTACTCTAAGAATGTTTGCCAGGCTAGCTGCTAAGGGTGATGTCCGTTACTGCCCGATGTCACGCCGGCAACTGGGCGTCGAAGCGCTGCCGACCCCGCACGTGGCTCGACGGACTGTGCCGACGGCTGGGTGTCACCGCCGCGGGAAAGGTCCCTGATCCACCTGATGAGGGGCACCAACAGCACCAGGGCACCGAAGGCCTCGGCGGCCAGATACGACCAGCCGATGCCTGCAATGCCCAGTGTCGGAGACAAGGTCAGCGACCCGGTGACGATGATGATGGTGGCCGCGATTTGAACGAGCACCGCGAGCCGCATTCGGCGTCGGACGCGGGCCAGACCGTCATACAGGGCACCGACCACGGCGAGAGGAATGGTAACGGCCGCGAGATGGACGATGATGGTTCCGTTTTCGCGATAGGCCGGTCCGACGATTCCCAGCCCGAACGGGGCGACTACCGCGAGAAATACCGAACCCGCGGTGGCGACGATGCACAGCAGGCCGATGAATCGCTTGGCCAATTTGGCGAACTGCTCGGGATGCGCAGCGGCCTCCGCAACGAAGGGTCCGACCAACACTCCGATCAAGACGTACATGGCACTGACAATCGACCAGGTGAGTGAGAAGTAGGCGTTCTGTTCGGCACCCAGTGTGCTCACCACGATGATCGGGATCATCAGCGGCGCCAAAGTCCCGAGGGCCGTGATGCCGTAGGCCGATCCGAAGTACGACCACAACTCCTTGCGAGGCGGGAGGCTGGGTGCCAGCCGGTACCTCGGATCGGAGTTCAGCTTCTTCCCGAACGCGCGGAACAGCACGACCGCCGCGATGGCCGCCGGAACAGCCCACGCAGCAATGATGGTGAAACTGCGCCCGGTTTCGTAGGTAACCGCGAGCACCGCCAACTTCACGACCGCGTGGAAGACGTTCTTCGCCGCTGCCCATCGCGCGAATCCTAGGCCGGACGACGTTTGATCCTGGAGCGCGAACACCGCCAGCACGCCCACGAAGATGGGAAATGTCGCGATTTCGGTGGTGGTGGTGAACAATTCGTCCAAGGGCGCCACGACCAGAAATACGCATCCGAGAATCAGCGCCAGCGAGAGCACGGAGGCGTAACCGCGGAACACGTAAGACCGGGCGCGGACCCCGGCTGTCGGGAGAAATCGCTCGTACATCGAGCCCAGGCTCAGGTTCGACAACGTCGCGATCATCACCGCAGACGCGATCACCGCCGATGCACTGCCGACTTCTTCTACCGGGAACAGACGACCTGCTACCGCCCAGAAAGCCAGTCCGAGCCCTCCGGTGGCGATGGTGGAGAACATCATCGCGAACGAATTGAGCGCCAGATTGCGTCCGGCGGGCTTGGAGCCGGCGACTGCAGTCCCCGATGCCTCGGCTGACGTGAACATCGGGTCGTCGTCGGAAATCGAGTCGATGGCAGGCGCTACCCGCAAAGGCGCGGTGCGGCTGTTGAAGCCCATGTCCCAACGAACTGGCTCGACCGGGTAGTAGGTCAGCTGATCGAGTCGGGCGTGATCGGGAGGGGAGATCCTGGGAGCGCGATGCTTCACAACGGAATCCAGTTCACCTTCACGAGCGGCACATACGGTTCGACTTCGACGCCCAGAGCTTCACCGATCGTCGCGAGCATCTCGGCACGTACCGTGTCGCGGACATCGCGGCCGAAGAGGGTGTGATCTCCGCTCGCGTACGCTTTCACCGAGGGTGAGTGAGTTGGCTGGGCTCGGCGGCGCAAGCGGCGCAGACTCTCCGGCCCGCGATTGTCGATGAACCACTCCCGGTCGTCCGGTACGAGCAGCACCGACGCGCGCACTCCCTCCCGCTGCAAGACTCCGAGCGAGATTTCGGGCACCTGGATCCATCCGCGACGACCGAGCGCGAGCCACAGGCGATACGGCATCCGAGGTTGAGACCAGTTCTTGAAGCGGACGGCTGCCGTGTGTGCCCGGTCGAGCACAGTGGCAGTCAAGCCCTGCTTCTTCGCAATGGCTGCTCTCTTGGTGAAATTCACCCGCCGCGTTGTCCATTCGCGCATGTTGATCAGAATTGCCGCGTTCAGGTTTTCGCGATGCGCGGCGTACCCGGCGTACCACGCACCGGAGCACAGACCTGCTACGACGATGTTGTCGGGCGTTGTCCCTGCTGCTCGGACTGCGCAGAGCGCATCTTCGTCGCCCAGCTCGCTGTAGAGCTCGGGGGCGTCGTCGACACCGACATCGCCACTTTCCCCGGTGCCGCGGCGATCGAAACGGACGGAGCTGATACCGGCGGAAGCGAGCGTACGAGCCAACTCGACCCACAACCGCACCGGCCCGACTCGGTGTTCGTATGCGGTGCCGTACAGGACCACGACCGGGTACCCGTCGGAAGCTTCGGCCGCGGTCGTGCGGATAGCGAAAAGCTCACTGCCACCCAATCGTTCGATCGTCTCGACGACATCGCCTCTCGGCGTCGAGACGACGGCCGTGCGTCGGACGGGGACGGTGACCTGCTCGGCGGCAGTCGTGAACTTGGTCTGAACCCACTGCGTGATCATGTCGATGTCGGCGCGGGGAATCACCACTTCCCACGCTGGCGGCTCGAGGAATTTGTCGTGATCGCTCAGCGAGTGCTGCTGCGCCTGCTGGGTGTCCACAAGTCTGCGAACAGCCGGAGAGTCGGCGCGTTCTCTTCGAGTGGCAACCAGTACCGGACAGCCGAACCGGTCGATTTTCGATGAATCGAGCGTCGAGAATTCTGAGGCGACGTCGGCGTGCAACACCGCGCCGACGATGGAGACGCGCGGGTCGGATTCGTCGTCCCGCGCGACGGTCATTGCGTAGAGAGCACGCTGCTCGCGGAGGTATGACCGCCCGCTCACCACCGGATCCCAGAACACCATGCCGGTCAGGGGGCCGCACTCGCTCATCACCGACGCGGCGAGCAACGACCCGACCCGCAGCCCTACGACCGCGACATCCCGAACGCCGCATCGGCGCACGAACTCGACTGCTGAGACCACGCTTCGTTGCCACTTGTCGACAATGCCGTCGTCGTCTTGAGCGCCACCGGAGTCCCCTGTTCCCGGGTAGTCGAATCGCAGCACCAGCAAGCCTGCCGCGCACAACTGCTGCGCGAGAAGGACGAGTCCTCGGTACGAGTCGACCTGCTCCTTGCCGAGCGGGGGAACAAGCACGACGGCACCGCGTGCGACCGATCCTTCGGGAATGTGTACGGCTCCGAGCAGCGGTGACTCCGCTGGACCGAACCAGGTCGACTGCCGCCCCGGCACCCCTGCTTCGGTCATCGGGAACCGGTCGAAACCGTCCTCGGCACCATCCGCGTCGGATGTGGCCGTACTCGATCTGTTCACCGCGCTCTCCGATGGCTGGTAGTGATGTCGATGTCGATCGCTGCTGTCATGACCGAAGCGAACTCGGCCACTTGTTTCGGTCGACACCGTGAGTCCGTAGCAGAGCCAGCGCAATTCGCTCCATACCGAAGCCGACGCAGGCACTGTGTGCCGATTCACCGTCGGCGGTGCTGATTCCGAAAGTGTGGCCGAAGTGGTCGCGGTGGCAATTGCACGAGACCACGGCCGTTCCGTCGTCCAGATCGCCGTACAGCCGAACGACCAACTCCGTCTTGAGGTTCTCGTTGCGTTGGTTGGCTGCGAGCATTCGGCCCGCCCGGCCGAAGAACGGATCGTTGGCGATGACCGGCTCTGCTTCCAGACCGAGGTCCGTCAGTACTTCCAGACCACGCTGCACCCACCGCTCGCGATGGGCGACAGCATCGTCGGCGGTGCCTACCCGGACGATTTCGTGCATGCGGAAGGCCTGCATGCGAGCAGGATCGACCGCGGGTTCGTGCCGAAAGCAGTATCCGTATATGTCGTAGGTCGTGCCCTCCTCGGGCAGGACGGGCGGCAGCATGGAGTACGACGGGTGGCATGCAGCGGACACGAGCATCGTCCCCGCTGACTCGAGGTGGTGGTCCCAATCCTTGCCCTCTGACCGATCGGCGAGCAGGGCGGCGTGGGCCTTGTTGTCGCCGTCGAACGTATTGATCGCACCGGTGAGATTGGGGAACGACGCGATGTAGTCGGTCTTCTCGAACGCTTCCCTGGGAAACACCGGTGGGAAGCGGAACCGCGGAACACCGGATCCGTGCTCTGCCGCACTCGCGGCCACGACCCGGCGGTCGATGGACTCGACGATGTCCTCGAACTCGCCCGAGCGGCCGTACAGGCCGAGCACCGTCGACGGGATCAACAGACCTGCATCGACGAGTTCCTGTCTGAACTCGCTGCGCTCGGTGTCGAGTTCGGAGATCTGGTCTTGTGTCTGCGTCATCATTTACCTTTGTAGAGAAGCGCGAGCTGAGAGTTGTGCCCCAGAATGCGTTCGTTGCTGACCATGATCGCCGAGCCGTGCGCGTCGCGCAGGTGCCGTCCGATGCTGAAGTCGCCGTCTTCGCGGTATCCCGAAATGCCACAGATTTGCATGGCCTTACCGACGATGTCGATGACGAGAGTCGATGCTGTCACCTTGACGTTGTTGATCTTCACTGCGAAAGCTATGGAACCCAGCTCTTCGGGAGAGTGGGCTATGGCCTCGAATTTCGCGGCGGCACCGAAGACCGTGTCGACGAGCTGCTCGTGCACAACGAACATCTCGGCCAGCCGCAGAGCAGAGGGCGGAGTGGTGCCGGCATTCCTACTTGCAGCTTTGCGGACGAACTTCCGTGATTTGGACACGGCTGCGTCGGCGATGCCGAGCCAAGCCGAGGCCCACAGTACGTGCGCGACCGGAAGCATGGTCTGCGACGAGATCTCGCCGTAGCTGTCGCCCAGGATGCTCGACCGATCCGCAACGGCGTCGAGCTGAAAGCCCGGGCTGCAGGTGCCGCGGAATCCCAGCGTGTCCCAGTTGCCGGTGCGTTGGAGGGTGACATGCGGCTTCTCGCACACAACGAGAACTTGATCGCTCGGCGGGCTGTCGACCGATCGCCGTGCCGTGGCAAGAACGATGTCCGCGTATTCGCCGTACGAGATCACCGGAGCGGTCTTCGCCAGGTGGATGCGATCTCCGTCGTACTCCACAGCGCAGCTACTGGAACGCACGTCACCGCCGATGTTGATCTCGGTCGTCGCCGACGCCACCAGCGGTTGATCAGCAGCGATCCGGCGAAGCAACGCGTCCGACGAGGGGGTGCCGCCATGGCGGACGATGCTCAGGACCTGCGACTGGTGCATGACGAAGATCATTGCCGTCGAGGCGCATTCGGCACCGAGGTCACGCGCGATTCGGGCCAGCTCGCTGAGCGAGAGGCCACCGCCACCGAACGCAGTAGGTATTGCTGCGGAGAACAGGTCGGCCGAGCGCAGAGCTTCGACGGACTCGCTCGGAAACCTACCCTCGCGATCTACCTCGGCCGCGAAGGTGCGGAGGGTCTTGAGAACATCGCTGAGGGGCAGCTTCGAAGCGCGAACATGAGGGGACGCGGTCATGGACTCAGCCCGCTAGTTGTGAAACGGCGGCACTGATCGCATCGATGCTCGCGAACGTGGACTTCTGCAACATCGAGTCCGGGAACTCGATGTCGAACTCGTCTTCGAGGCCGATCATGACGTTGACGCTCGAATGAGACGTCAAGCCACTGTCGTACAGATCGGACGCAGAGTCGATGTCGGACGCGGCAACTGGCATCTTGCCGAGCTTGTCCAGCACGCTTCGGATGCGTGCATCGAACTGCGGACTGAGCGTTTCCATCGTGACGTACCTCCACCGATCGCTTGGGTGCGAGACCGGCTGGTCTCGCAAGTCGTACAGGCCGACTGAAAATAATTCGACCCGCAGTCTCCCCAGACCCGTCCAAACAATATCTCAGATTGTTTGTTATCGATACCGCATACCGACTGCAAGTATGGTGACCTACGTCCCGCATGTCGCATTTCGGTCCGATTTGCACGTTTCTGCCCTAGCGGGCATGCGTACGATAGGTTGCGATCGATCGTTCACGAGGTAGCAATAGAAGGAACACACGCGATGGGACCAGTCTGCGGCGTGGCCGTGGAGTCGGACGCCCTGCGGATCGCCTATTTCGAGGGCGACCGCCGCGTCGTCGAATCCATCGGTCTCGAGCCCACCGATTTCGACAGGACGATCGACGACCTGATCGACCGGATCGAAGAACGGGGTCCGTTCGAGAACATCGTCTTCACCGGTCGTATGGCCGACGAACTGCGGTACATGGACTCCGTGACGTCGCGAAGTCTGTCTGTGGAAACGCTGGACGAGTCGTGGGCGTTGCTGTCCTTCGTCCGAACGCTCGACACCCTCGCCGATGCGACGAATGTGCTGGTGTTGGACCTCGGTCGAAGTGGAACGTCGGCTTTCGCGATGAACCCGGTGGAAGGAACCATCCGGTGGCACGCTCGATCGGAGACGTTTGGCGGTGAGCGCCTCGACGACGTAGTGCAGCACTTGGTGATGACGAAGGGAATACTGCCGGAACCAGAAGGCCACGAAGGCGTCGAGTCCTACCGAAAGTTCTTTCGCGAACTCAGAGAGCTCCTGACGACGTCGGCAGGGGTGCGTGCACCGAACAACGGACCGATGATCCTCGGCCGCGACGAGTTCGAGGATGCCGTGACCCCCTTGATCGACGACATGCTCGAGTGGGCGAGTACCGAGACTCCTGACGCTGTGGTGTTGCTCGGTGGAGTGGCCAACAGCCCACTCGTCCAGCGGCGAGTCAGCACGAAGTGGCAGGTGCCGGTCACGTTGCCCGACTCGGAATCGCCGGTGGCCGAGGGCGCAGTGATCAGAGCGGAGACGAGCCGGGATGCCGGTCCGGAACACGGCCCGACGCTCGATGAGCCCGGACCTGAGCAGGATTCGGAACCGGAGCGCGAACCGGAACCGGAGCGCGAACCGGAACCGGAGCGCGAACCGGAACCGGAGCGCGACCCGGAACCGAAGGTGGATTCGGAACCGGTGTCCGAGACAAAACTCGAGCCGGAGGCAAACCTCGAGCCGGCAACGGTACGCGAGTCGGAAGTAGCGCAGGATTCGACTCCGCAGGGTTCGAATCCGGGGGACGGGTCGGCAGCGAAACTTCGGTGGGACGCTCGCCGTGCTGTCGCCGCACCTGTCCTTGCCTACTTCTCGACGTTGTCGGACCGGCAGTGGTCGAGGCAGGCTGTTCTGAAGGTCGGCGCAGCCGCAGTATCGGTCGGTGTCGTGGTCGTTGCACTGATGTTCGCGGTGTTTGCGGACTTCGATAACGAACCTCGGTCGGTGATCAACACGGACCCGGGTTTCGAGGCAACTCTTGCCGAGATTGCACCCCCGCTGAGCGAGACCGCTGCACCGGATCTGCCCGCGGGAGAGGGACCCGTAAAACTGTCTTTCCAGCAGCTCTACATCGAGCAGTACGCCTACTCCGGTGAGATGTACCAGCCTTCTGTCGGTGAGTCCGAGACCGATTTCGGAGGACTGGCCAGCGACGTGGACTCCTTCGACAGCGCCGCAGAACAGACGGGCCGGTAGGCACCCTCCGTACAATTGACCGCGAGACGGTACCGTAGTCGGGTGGCGCCGTGTACGACGTCCGATGACCATCGCCGACGAAGTGAGGCCGACAACCGTGACTGTGCTGCTTGGGGTGTCCATGGGGACCCGGGCTGTGCGTACGGCGCAGCCCCGTGCCGAGCAGTTCTCGGTGCCCGCTGCCGAGCGTTCCGGGCTGGTTACCGACATCGAGCGACCGCTGTTCTTCCGCAACGAACTCATCGACAGTGCCGACGGAGACCTCCCGCACCTGGCCGTCGAGTCGATCGGTGCCGCAGCCGAAAGCGAGCCCGAAATCTCCACCGGCGTCGCTTACCGCGACCCGCGACAGGCGGACGCGCTGCACGCCGCGCTCGCCGGTGCACACCTGCACAACTATCGGCTGGTCCACGAGGTGGAAGCCGTGGTCGAGTACCTGGCGGCAACCGGCGAGGCTCGCAACTGCCGCTCGGTCGCTCTGTTCGACCTCGGCAGTTCCGGACTGACCGTCAGTGTCGTCGATTTGGTGCAGCGCACCGTCATCGCCTCGCAGCGATCTGGTGAGTACAGCGGCGACCTGCTCGACTCCTACGTGCGGAACAATCAACTCGAGCGCCTCGGCAAGCAGTCGACCGACCCCGACATCGCGCTGTTCGAGAAGCGCTGCCGAATAGCCAAAGAACGCCTGTCGACTCAAGATGCGGTGTGCCTGCCCGATGCGAGCGGAATGATTCTGCTCTCTCGGGAGAACTTCGAGTTGTTGATCGCCGATCTGCTCGACGAAGCGATCGAGTTCGCGCGTGGAGTGATGGTGGGTGCGAACGCCCCCATCGACGCCGTCGTGCTGATCGGCGGCGGTGCTCGCATGCCGATCGTCCAGAAGCGCGTCGGACCGCTTCTGGAACTGCCGTCGATCGTGCCGACCGAGCCCGAGACCGTCGCAGCACGGGGAGCGGCTCTGTCCGCTCGGCCGCACTCGCGCACTCGCACCGCATCGCGCCCCGTCGCCGATGCGAACCCGGCGGCGCACGTGAAGCTGCCTCCAGCACAGGGTGAATCCGGGTCGGCAGAGGTCTCGGTGCGTCCGTCCACCCCGACTCCGCCACCGCGCACCCCGCGACTTCGCCCACCACCGCCTCGTCCTCCGCTGGCCGCGCCGGTCCGTCCGGTTCCGGCTCGTGCCGAGGGTTTGCATGCTGCGCCGCCGGTGCCTGCAGCCGAGCCCTCGGTGGTCCGTCCGGTTCCCGCTCGTACCGAGGCTTTGCATGCTGCGTCGCCGGTGGCTGCTGCGGAGCCCTCGGTGGTCCGTCCGGTTCCGGCCCGTCCGTGGATCGCGTCCGACGCCACCGACAGCACAGTCGCCGACGCTCCGGCCGACGTTTCTGTCACCGACGCTCCGGCGGACGTTTCTGTCACCGACGCTCCAGCCGAAACCACGGGCGCGGCGGCAGATTTCGAGTTCTCGAAGTTCACCGATGCCGCCGCCGTCGAATCGGCGTCGGACACGGCTGTGGTGGATGACCTTCTCGACGACGATCAGCGCGATGGGTGGTTCGAGGAGGGTATTGCGGCACTGAGCACCGGTGTGGGGACGCAGCCTGCCGAGGATCCGGTCGACGAGCCCGAGGTAGCCGAAACTGTTGCAGCAGAGACTGTGACGCACTCATCCAATACGCACTCGGTCACCGATTCCTCGATCGAAGACGACGGCAAGCCGGTTCCGTTCCAGCTCAAGAACGTCTACTGGCTCGATGCCGACTACGACGACGACGATGGTGAGGACGATCGCACCCGCGCTCGGCGCAGGCTTCGTACCGGCGGTGTTCTCGCGCTGACTTTTGCCGCAGTGGTAGCTGCATCCGGGTTCATGCTCACCCATCAGGGCACGCCGCAGGTGGTCGATACCTCGGTCAGTCGCACACAGACCGAGGTTCCGGCGGTCACCACTGTGGAGCCGGCTCCGGTGGTACCTGCTCCGGTGTTGCCACCTCCCGCACCGCTACCCGAGACCACTGTCGAGCCGACCACGGAACAGTCGGAGCCCACGTTCGAGCAACCGGTGATCCCGGAGCCGGTGATTCCGGAGCCGGTGATTCCGGAACCGGAGACCGCTACGTCCGAACCGGCACCGCCGCCACCCGTGGAGTCGGTTCCGCCGACGCCGGAACAGCCGCCGCTGTTTCCCGGTTTCCCGGACTTCACGTTCCCGGTGTTCCCACCGCCAGGGCCGGCACCCGCCGCTCCCTGATCGAGTTCACTTGTCCGCGGGGGTGTTTCGCGGTCTGATGTGTTCGAAGATGAGGATCGTCTCGGTTGCGGCGACGGCAGGGTCGGCACTGAGATTCTCGACCACGAAATCGCGCAACGTGGCGGTATCGACAGTTGCCACATGCACGAGGAAATCGTCGGCACCGGCAATGAAGTAGATATTCAGCGTCTCCGTTCGGGAGGCGATCTTCGATCCGAATTCGCTGATGCGTCGTCGAGCGTCTGCTTGCAGGCGGACCGAGATCATGGCCTGGATGCCCTGGCCGAGCGCCTCGGGATCGATGTCGGCGTGAAAGCCACGGATCACGCCGCGTTCGACGAGAGCGCGAACTCGTGCCAGTGCGGTGGATGGCGCGATACCCGCAGTGGCGGCGAGAGCGTTGTTGGGTGTACGGGCGTCGCGGCGAAGCTCGTCGAGCAGAATGTGATCGATTCGGTCCAGCGGGGTGGACCGAACATCGTTCGGCCGGGGCCCCGACTCACCTGTCTTGAAGGAATTATCACTCACCATTCTCCGACTATACAGAATTATATTCACATCGATTGCGGGTATTTCGTAGATAATTCATAGTTGGCCTACACGGAGGAGCTACAGCTTCACGTCAACCACCACCGAGGAGGCCGCCATGAAGATCGGAATTCCACGCGAGATCAAGAACCACGAATACCGGGTGGCCATCACCCCGGCGGGCGTGCATGAACTGGTCTCGCGAGGACACGAAGTGATCATCGAAACCGAGGCCGGAGCCGGATCGTCGTTCACCGACTCCGACTACAAGGCCGCCGGTGCCCAGATCCGCACCGACGTCGCCGAGGTCTGGGAAGAAGCAGAGCTGCTGCTGAAGGTCAAAGAGCCTATTGCCGAGGAATATTCACGCCTGCGCAAGGGTCAGGTGCTGTTCACCTACCTGCATCTCGCGGCGTCCAAGGCGTGCACCGACGCGCTGTTGGAGTCGGGAACTACCGCCATCGCCTACGAAACTGTCACTGCTGCAGGCGGTTCACTGCCGTTGCTCGCGCCGATGAGTGAAGTTGCCGGACGCCTCGCACCGCAGGCAGGTGCCTATCACCTGATGTCCAGTGAAGGGGGACGCGGAGTTCTCATGGGCGGAGTGCCCGGAGTGCGTCCCGCCAACGTCGTGGTGATCGGAGCCGGCGTGTCCGGCCGGAATGCCACCGCAATCGCATTCGGCATGCATGCCGACGTCACTGTGCTCGACCTCGATGTGAAGGCGCTGCGTGCCATCGACGACCAGTACCGCGGGGCGGTCAAGACGGTGGTGTCGAACGCCTATGAGCTCGAACAGGCGGTTCTCGCCGCCGATCTCGTTATCGGCGCAGTACTCGTGCCCGGAGCCAAAGCCCCGAAGCTCGTGTCCAACAGCCTGGTTCAGCGCATGAAGCCGGGCTCGGTTCTGGTCGACATCGCGATCGACCAGGGCGGCTGCTTCGAGGATTCCGTGGCCACCACCCACGCCGATCCCACCTACAAGGTGCACGAGTCGGTGTTCTACTGCGTCGCCAACATGCCCGGCGCTGTTCCGCGCACCTCCACGTACGCACTCACCAATGCCACTCTGCCGTACGTCGTCGCACTTGCCGACAAGGGTTGGGAAGCTGCGTGCGAGGCAGACTCGGGCCTGAAGGCAGGACTGAGCACGCACAACGGTGCTCTGCTCTCGGAGACCGTCGCTGCTGCGTTTGCCTGACGAGCGGCTGCGCCGCACGTGAGCGGAAATTCGTAGCAGAGGTCGAAGTCCCACTCACATGCGGCGGAGCCGCTCTATGCGCTGTGTCGACCCGAACCTTGGGAGCGGACAGGGCGGGCGTCTTTCGGTGCTCGCCCTGAGCTGATCGGACGCGCCAACAGCACGGCAATCGCCGTGGTCAACGGCACCGACAGGGAGAGGGCGACGCCGCCGACGGCGGAGCGGACTATCTCGATGGCTACCGAATCGCCGGTGAGCACGTCCTGGATGGAGCGGTCGGCGACGCTGAAGAGCAGAAGTAGCGGTAGCGCACCACCGGCGTAGGCGAGCACGAGGGTGTAGACGGTACTGGCGATGTGATCGCGCCCCACCCTCATCGCGGCGGTGAAGATCTCACGCCGCGACGCCGTCTCGTCCACCGAGGCGAGCTCGAACGCCGCCGACGCCTGCGTGATCGTGACGTCGTTGAGCACACCGAGCGAGCCGATGATGAAGCCGGCCAACAGCAGGCCGGTGACGCTGACGTTGCCGATATAGGTCTGTACGGCGGTGTTCTGTTCCTCCGACAACCCGGTCAGGTGGGTCATCCGGATGGCGACGTAGGACAGCACTGCCGCCACCGCCATCGAGGTGAGGGTGCCCAGTAGCGCCGAACTGGTGCGCAGATTCACCCCGTGCGCCAGGTACAGCACGGTGTAGAGGATCACCGCACCGGCGACGAGGGCGACGGGAATGGCGGGCGCGCCGTCGAGCAGTGCGGGCAGCATGAACACCACCAGTACAGCGAACGCGATGATCAGGCCGACCAGAGCGCGGAATCCCCGCCAGCGGGCGACGACGCAGATGACCACGGCGAACACTCCGACGATCAGTGCCAGTGGCAGGCCGCGGGAGTAATCGTTGAACGAGTAGCGCACCCCGCCGGAGGGATCGCTCTGGACAACCAGCCGAATCTTGTCGCCGGCGCTCAGAGTCGGTTGGCCGGGCCCCGGCGCGATCTCGAGGACTGTCCGTTTTCCGGCGTCCTCGCCGGTGGTGATGTCGACGATGCTGCGTTGGCATTCGTACGAGTCGTTGACCGCGGGTGTCGGGTTGCCGGTGAACGGTCTGCCTGCGTCAGGACTGCCACAGGATCCGATGCTCTGCGAGGTGATGGTGCCGGCCTCGGTGGACACAGCACCGCCGCCGGCGGTCTGGAACGGTAGCGGAATGTCGACGCTTTGCGCGCTGGGCCAGAGCGCGAAGGCACCGGCGACGACGGCGATGGCGATGGCGACGAGCAGTCCGACGACGACCTTGGCAGCGATCGGCCCCAATGGAACCGGGCTGTCGCTGTGTCCGTGTCCGTGCCCATGCCCGACGTGAGAGCCGAGACCGGTTTTGCTGCCGTCGGGATGACTGCCGTGTGGTTCCACGGTGTCAGATTAGTGGCAGATGCGAGGAGCTCGGTGGCGGGGAGCAGGGGGGCGTCCCCCGCCACCACCTGACCGACCCAGGGGGGGAGGGTACGGCCAGGGCTCGCGGGCACCGAAGTGCCGTCCGCCAATCTACAGATCATTTGTGGTTCAGGCGGGATCACCCCGCTGTTTTTTGCATCACTTTCAACTACTTTCGAGCGTCATTGCTTGTACGAGGCGAGGAAGTTGCCGAATCTCTCGATCGCCACCGCCAGATCTCGGGCCCACGGCAAGGTCACGATGCGCACGTGATCGTGACCGGGCCAGTTGAATCCGGTGCCCTGAACCACGAGGATCTTCTCCTGCAGCAGCAGGTCCTGGACCAGTTTTTCGTCGTCGTAGATTTCGTGCACCTCGGGATCGAGTCTCGGAAACGCGTACAGCGCGCCCCGAGGCTTGACGCACGACACGCCGTGGATCGCGTTGAGTTTCTGCCACGCGACGTCACGCTGCTCGAGCAGGCGACCGCCGGGCAGGATCAGATCCTCGATGCTCTGATAGCCACCGAGCGCGACCTGAATGGCATGCTGAGCAGGCACATTGGGGCACAGTCTCGTCGAGGCGAGAAGATCGATGCCCTCGATGAAACCTGCAGCGTGCTTCTTCGGTCCGGTGATCGCGAGCCACCCCGCGCGGTAACCGGCCACCCGATACGCCTTGGACAGTCCGTTGTAGGTCAGGCACAGCAGATCGGGAGCCAAGCTCGCCAGCGAGGTGTGCTGGGCGTCGTCGTAGAGGATCCGGTCGTAGATCTCGTCGGCGAGCAACAGCAGCTGATGCTTTCGTGCCAATTCGACGATGCCTTGCAGCACCTCTTTCGAATACACCGCACCCGTCGGATTGTTGGGGTTGATCACCAGCAGTGCGACGGTCTTCGGCGTGATCTTCGACTCGATGTCGGCGAGATCGGGATTCCACCCGTTCTCCTCGTCGCACATGTAGTGGACGGCCTTGCCGCCGGACAGCGTCGTCATCGCCGTCCACAGTGGATAGTCCGGGGCTGGGATCAGCACCTCGTCGCCGTCGTCGAGCAACGCCTGCATCGTCATGGTGATCAGCTCGGACACCCCGTTGCCGAGGTAGATGTCGTCGACGTCGAGTTCGGGGAAGCCCGGTTCGAGTTCGTAGCGCGTGACGATGGCGCGCCGCGCCGACAGAATGCCCTTCGACTCCGAGTAGCCCTGGGCCACCGGCAGCGCCGCGATCATGTCGCGCACGATCACGTCCGGGGCCTCGAACCCGAACGGAGCGGGATTGCCGATGTTGAGCTTGAGGATGCGGTGTCCCTCGGCCTCGAGACGGGCGGCGTGGGCGTGTACCGGTCCACGGATCTCGTACAGCACGTTCTGCAGCTTGGTCGACTGCTGCAGCGTGCGATAACGCGGCTGGGAGTTGCTCTGCGGAGTGGTCACCCGTCACATCGTGCCAGGTGGGCGGTATCGGTTTCCACAAGGTTGTTTCGCGCGGGGTTGTTTCGCCGCGAACGTGCGTTCAACCGTGAGCCGGATCGGGTCGACCGGACCACCACGGTGCGGCGGCGGTCGGATCGAGGCCGACCAGGCTGTTCAGCTCGTCGAACAGCTCGAGTTCTCTCGCTTCGTCGTAGGACTCGTCCGAGGAGGCAGTCCGACGGTCGATCTCGACGTAGTCTCCACGCGGCTCGGTCGCCAGTGCGAGGGTGGCCAAGTTCCGGCCCGACACCTCGGGTGTGGACACTCCGGGCAGCGGTCGCAGGATCGGCATCACCCGTTTCCACGCGAATTGCGCGACGGTCCCACGATTCCTCGCGAGCTCGGTCCCCGGCATCATTCCGGGATCGAAACAGATGGGGACGACAGATTTCGGTGCGCGTCGCGCAAGCTCGTGGGTGTGGTGAAGCAACGCGAGTTTGCTCGTGGAGTATGCGACGCCACCGCCGATCCCGCGGGTCGTGGCCAATTGCCCAGCCGATGCCCAGTGCGGCGCGGGCACCATGGCGTACGAGCGTCGAAATTGTCCGTAGTGCGTGCCGGATCCGACGTGCACGACTGTCGTCTCGTGCGCGTGCGGCGACAGCATTCCCAGAAGCAGATGTGGCGCAAGCACATTGACGGCGAACGTCAGCTCGTATCCGTCCGAACTTCGCGCCGAGGTGTCCACCGTCTGAACCCCGGCAGCCAATACGACTGCCTGTAGTGGCCCGCTGATCTGCTCGGCCGCGGCGCGTACCGAGTCCAGGCTCGACTGGTCGCAGACGACGTACGTCTGGCCGGGAATCGCGCTTTCGAGTTCGGCCAGCCGTCGGTTCGACCGCGCGGTGAGTACGAGGGGGTGACGTTCGGCCAGGCGCAATGCTGCCTGCATACCGAGGCCAGAGGTTGCTCCGGTGATCAGAATCGGTCTGTCAGTTGCTGTCATTATGTCACACTATGACATAATCGCAAGCAGTGTCGAGAGGTGGTGTACTTGAATGGTGTCTGCGCCCGCCTCCCGACGTCAGCTCCGCACGCGAGATCGGCTGGCGTCCGCGGCAATGCGACTTTTCGCGGAGCAGGGCTACGACAACACCACCGTTGCGCAAATCGCAGATGGGGCCGACCTGTCCGCCCGCTCGTTCTTTCGCTACTTCGCAGACAAAGATGCGGTGCTGTTCTCCGGGGAAACTGCATTGCTCGATGCTGTGGCGCGGGTCGTCGAGGATCACGCCGACGATCTCGGGTCGCTGATGCACGATGCGCTGAACGCCGCTGCGGACGCGCTCGACCTCGACCGCGACGGCTTCGTGGTGCGTCACCGTGTCATTGCTGCGAGCGACCGACTCAGAGGGCGTGAACAGGTGATCCAGCTCGACATGCAGGCGGCGTTGTCTGCTGGGCTCGTCGCTGCCGGTGTCGATCGCAACGAAGCCTCGCTGACGGCGCGAATGACGATGGCCCTGTGGAACGAGGCATGCGAACGGTGGGTTACCTCGGGAATGCGTCTGGGCGATCACCTCGACGCCGTCCTGGCGGAGTTCCGCAACCTGTAGTCGTAGTGGTTGTCGGAGGTGGATGGAACAATCTGTCCTATGTGCGGACGGTATGCCAGTACCCGGAGTGACAGTGACCTGCAGGCGGTGTTCGACATCGCCGAGACCGTGGGCGAGGAGGTGCCGCCGTCGTACAACGTGGCCCCGACGCAGACCGTGCGTACGGTGCTCGAACGTGCGCCGAAAGACGAACCGGAGTCTGCCGCCGTGCGGCAACTGCGGTCGGTGCGCTGGGGTCTGATCCCCTCGTGGGCGAAGGACGCGAAAATCGGTTCCCGACTGATCAATGCCAGGTCGGAGACCATCACCGAGAAGCCGTCGTTCAAGAAGGCCGCAAGCCGTCGACGCTGCATCGTGCCCGCCGACGGGTACTACGAGTGGGAGAAGCGCGACGGTGCCAAGGTGCCGTACTTCCTGCATCTGGACGACGTGGTGGCCATGGCCGGTCTGTACGAGCTGTGGCGTGACCCCGCCAAGGCCGACGACGATGATGATCGTTGGATATGGTCGGTCACCGTGCTCACCGCACCGGCCGCCGATGCGCTCGGCCACATTCACGATCGCTCGCCGGTGGTGCTCCCGCCGGATCTGCGCGCGAGCTGGCTCGATCCGACGGTGACCGACCTCGGCGACGTGCAGGAGATGTTGGCCTCGGTTCCCGAACCGCGGCTCGAGCCCTACGAAGTGAGCACCGCGGTGAACAGCGTGAAGAACAACAGTCCCGAACTGCTGCTGCCGGTGTAGCGCTCAGAACGATATTCCGGCGTAGGGGGATCGGTCGGTTCGGAAGAGTCGGTTCGCGGCACACAGCGCAGCAGGTCGATTCACTACGACAGAACCGGCTCCGGCGATGCGCTGCCAGCTGAAGCCGCCGAGGAACGCCGCCGCGAGGGTCGACACGTCGACCTCCAGGTCCGCTGCCGCGTCGGTTCTTTCGACCCGATGAGTGCCCGAGTCGTTCTTACCCGCGGAATCCTCGGACGAGATCCGGTAGCAACCGGTGTTGTGGGGCAGCACAGCGTCGTTGACCCTGATCACGACGGTGCCGTCGCCCTCGTACGTCCGCGCCGCTAACGCTGCCTCGACGTTTACCAGCCGCAGCCATGTCTCGTCGCTTTCGCCCACTGCCCGATATGCCCGTCGATCCTCGAACATCAACGGGAGTGAGGTGTCGATCGGTAACGTTGACAACACGATTCGGTCCACGAGATCGAGTGTGAGCAGGAAACGGATCAGGCCCGCTTCTGCTTCCGGAGTCGGAGCGAAGAAGTCGTCGACCACTACCGTACGAGGCCCGCTGCCGAACCAGCTTCCGGTATCGATCGGCCGGTATCGAACGAATCCGGTCTCGGCGCCGATCGGGCCGTACAGGCCCACGTAAGCCGGGTCGGTCCGAGCGACGCTGCGGAGTTCGAGCTCTGCCCACCAGCCTGCGGGCCGGTCGATCGTTCCGGGCCGATCCGGTCGATTGTCTTCGGAGATCCTTTTCAGAATTTCCCAGCACTCGGACGGCCGGGCCAACCGAACCTGATCCCCGACCGGCACCGATTGTCGGAGCTGCGCCCGCCGGGTGTCGACCTCGGCCGAGACGGATGAACTTGCGACTCCGTACCCGAAGCGTTCGTAGATGGTCGCCTCGGAGGCCCGTAGCGTTGCGAGGATTTCGCCGCGGCTGTCGATGTCGTCGAGTTGATGCCGCATCAGCGAGGTCACCACACCTTTGCGCGTGTGGGTCGGCAGGACGCCGACGCCGGTGACCGCGGCATGGGGCACGATCGCGCCGCCGGTAACGGTCAACGAGCTCGTTGCCGAAGTCGCGGTTCCGACGAGTTGATCGCCGAGGTAGGAGCCGAGCGTCCGGCCGGGCTCTACCACCGCGGCGATGTCCTTCGGTTCTATCCGAGCAGCCAGCGGAAGACCGACCATCGAGGTCAAAAACACGTTGTTGGCCTCGACCAGTCGATCGTCGCCGTGAACTACCTCGACGCGCGCAGGTGTGTTTCGGGCCGAGCGTCGCTACCGTCAGTGCTGTTCACGACTGGACTCTCGCATCGAATCGAGCGCCGAGGCAAGCGATATTACTGCGACGGGTGCAGCTGTGATCCGTCTCGAAGCCTGCGTCAGCAGGCGAGTCTGACGGTACAGATCTGCTCGATGGCTATGCGGGTTGCCGCTGGCAGTTCGGCCGCGAGGGGTGTGTCGAGAACTCGACGCAGCCGCTGGAAGTACGTAGGCGCGTCGACGCCGAACGCCACGTAGATGTCCTCGTCGCTGCCACCGCCGTACCCCTGCCAGGTGCGGCCGAAGTCCAGAATCTCGTGGTCCATTGATCGGGTAGTGGTCCGGCGCATGGTGTTCCCCCTCGTGGTACTTGACCTCCATCATCCAGGTCGCGATTGAAGGGCCGGTGAACACTGCGTTACGTACACGTCAGTTCACTAGGCTGGAAGCCGTGACTGCTCTCGCATTCGGATCCTGGCCTTCGCCCATCACTGCAGCCGACCTGTCCTCGGCCGGACACCCCGTCGAGGGCGGTCGCTTCGTCGATAGCGAAATCTGGTGGTCGGAATTGCGTCCCACCGAAGAGGGCCGCACAGCGATCTGTCGCTACGTCGACGGAGGCGTGCAGCCGATTCTGCCGGCACCGTTCAATGCCCGGACGCGTGTTCACGAATACGGAGGGGGAGCCTGGACCGCAACCGACAACGGCGACCTGGTGTTCGCCGAATTCTCGGACCAACGCGTCTATCGGCTCACCCCCGGCGGCGCACCCGTCCCGCTGACTCCGAAACCGGCTGTGGCGTCGAGCATCCGGTACGCCGAACTGTCGGTGGTCGGTACCGATGTCATTGCGGTCCGGGAGATGCACGACGCGGGCACGGTGTCTCGTGACATCGTGGCCATCGACCTCGGCGGCGACGGGGTGCGCTCGCTGGTCGCCGGCTCGGATTTCCTTGCGTTCCCGCGACTGTCCCCCGACGGCACCCGCATCGCCTGGATTGCCTGGAACCACCCGCAGATGCCCTGGGACGGAACCGAACTACGTGTCGCCTCCCTCGCCGATCCGAAATCCTGGACGGTGCTGCTCGGCTCCACCGAGGAATCGGTGATGCAGCCGGAATGGATCGACGACGAATCGCTGTACGCCATCAGTGACCGAAGTGGTTGGTGGAACTTGTATTCGGTCCGCATCGACGGTTCGATCACACCGCTGCTGGCGCTCGATGCAGATTTCGGGGCCCCGCTGTGGCGGCTGGGATCGAGTTGGTACGAGGTGTTGAGCGACGGGAAGTTGCTGACCGTGCGGACCGTCGGCACCGACACCCTCGCGGTACTCGATCCGGCGTCGGGGACGCTCGACGACATCGTGCTCGACGGTGTGACGTCGGTAGGTCTCGGTGGGAGTTCGGGATCGACCGTGTTGATCAAGGGCGGCGGAGCGCAGGTGACCAACGGGTTGTTTGCGCTCGACCTCGATTCTCGCGAACTGAACTCCGTACGTTCGGGCTTCGAATCCGTCCCCGACAGCGCGTATCTGCCGCAGGGGCGTCAGGTGACGTTCCAGGGACCGAACCGCGAGGTGCATGCCATCGCCTATGCGCCGTCCAACCCGTCTTACGAAGGACTGGACGGCGAACTCCCGCCGTACGTCGCGTTCGTGCACGGCGGCCCGACGGCGCATGTGGCACCGGCTCTGAACCCGCTGTTCGCGTACTTCACCAGCCGCGGCATCGGCGTCGTCGATGTGAACTACGGGGGTTCGAGCGGATACGGCCGCGAATACCGCAACCGGCTGCGCGGTCAATGGGGCGTCGTCGACGTCGAAGACACCATCGCCGCAGTGCAGGGGCTGGCCGACAACGGCCTCGCCGACCCCGACCGATTGGCGATCGAGGGTGGCTCGGCAGGGGGTTGGACGGTGTTGGCCGCGCTGACGTCCTCCGACGTATTCGCTTGCGGGGCTTCGTATTTCGGTGTCGCCGAGCTGGAACTGTTCGTCGCCGAAACGCACGACTTCGAATCCCGCTACATCGACGGGCTCATCGGACCACTACCCGAGGCCATCGACCTCTACCGGACCCGCGCCCCGGTCAACAACGTCGCCGGGCTTTCGTGCCCGGTGTTGCTGCTGCAAGGCTTGGACGACCCCATCGTTCCGCCCTCGCAGGCCGAACGATTCCGAGACGCCATGGTGCAGAAGGGAATACCGCATGCGTACCTGGCTTACAAGGGCGAGTCGCACGGATTCCGTAAGCTCGAAACGCAGGTGAATGCGCGAGAATCGGAACTGTCCTTCTACGGCCAGGTCATGGGATTCACGCCGCCCGGGATTCCTGAGCTGCAGCTGTGGCGTCCTGCTAGGTGAGTGGGACTTCGTAGCAGGGGTCGAACTTCCGCTCACCTGGGCGGGTGGGCATGCTTCGATTCGAAAAACTCGAGTAGCGCGCTGGGGATAGCGCAGTACTTGCTGTTGCCCTCGGACAATTTGCTACCCGCCTCGAACGCTGCCTTGGACGGGCCGTCGTTCTCGCGGATGAGTGCACAGAGACGCTCGTCGGTGCGGCCGGATTCGCAACACTTCT
The DNA here is from genome assembly GCF_000333955.1 of Rhodococcus sp. AW25M09. Taxonomy (GTDB): domain Bacteria; phylum Actinomycetota; class Actinomycetes; order Mycobacteriales; family Mycobacteriaceae; genus Rhodococcoides. The sequence goes on along the minus strand of NZ_CAPS01000005.1, from coordinate 21,451 downwards.
CGACATGAGCCCGGTCGTCGGGGGACAAGGCCGTCCACCACTCGTCGTAGCGGCGAAAGAGCTTGTCCGCATCGTCGGTCATGCCTGCTCCTACTTCTCGGGTATGCAGTTCGAGTCCGACCCTACTCACGATGTCCGATTCGTCCAGCGTTGCGGGGGCGAACCACACCACCCCTGTCGACGACTGCGCGCCCCCGCTCTGAAGTGAGCGGGGGCGCGCAGTCGGTGAAGAGGGTGTGAGGTTATTTCCGGCGACCGGGAACCTTGGCTCCTGGAGCGAATCCGAGTCCACCGGCCTTCGGCTTGGGCGGAGTCCGATCATCCGAACCGTTGGATGCGGCGTCACCCGCAGTGTCCGAAGCCTCAGCCGTGGGAGCCTCGGTGGCAGGTGCCTCGGCGTCCGGAGTCGGCTCGGCCTTCTCGGCCTTCTCGGGCTCTGCTGTCTCCGGCTCAGCGGCCGGTGTCGCTGCAGGTGCAGCGGCGGGCTTGCCCGGTGCCTTCGCGCCCGGCTTCTTGAATCCGGACTTCACGGCCAGGCCCTTGGGCTGGACGGTCGGCTTGGATTCGCTTGCTGCGGGGGCAGATTCCGTTGGTGCCTCCGCGGTGTTTGCCTCAGCGGTCGAAGCGGCCTCGGCGGGCTTACCCGGTGCTTTCGCGCCCGGCTTCTTGAATCCGGACTTCACGGCCAGGCCCTTGGGTTTGACGGAGGGCGTCGACTCGGCAGCCTCAGGTGCGGCTGTGGCCTCGGGAGCCTCCACTGCAGGTGCCGGTGCAGCAGCCTTTGCGCCGGGTGCCTTGCCCTTCATCTGGAGACCATTGCCTCCGGGTGCCTTGCCGCCGGCCATGCCGAGACCCTTGGGCTTGGCAGTAGGTGCAGCGTCCTCCGTGGGCTCTTCGGCCTTGGTTGCAGATCCGGGTGCCTTCGCTCCTGGTGCCTTGGCGAGACCCTTCATCTTCAGTCCGCCGCCGGCCTTCGGAGCCGGAGCTGCGGGAGCGGTCTTCGCCTCGGCCGGCTCTTCGACGGGTTCGATGCGCTCGGTCTCTTGGACCTCCATCGCCTTTTCGGTCTCGAGCTTCTCCTCCGGAGTGAGCTCGCGCGGGATCACCTTGATGTTCTCGGCCAGTACCGAGGACTCCACCCGGGTGATGGACTCGAGCATCAGCTGCGCGACATCGACGACCTCGACGCCTTCGTGAGCGCCGCCTTCCTGGCGTGCGGTGACACCGTCGGTGAGCATGACGCGGCAGAACGGGCAGCCGGTCGCGATCTTCTTCGGGTTGGTCGCGAGCGCTTCGTCGACCCGGTCGATGTTGATGCGCTTGCCGATGTTCTCTTCCATCCACATGCGTGCGCCACCGGCGCCACAGCACATGGACCGCTCACCGTGGCGCGGCATCTCCTTGAGGTTCGAGCCCGACGCGGCCATGAGTTCACGGGGAGCGTCGTACACCTTGTTGTGACGGCCCAGGTAGCACGGGTCGTGGTACGTGATGTCCTGGCTGACCGAGGCCACCGGGATCAGCTTCTTCTGGCGCACGAGGCGGTTGAGCAACTGCGTGTGGTGGACGACGTCGTAGTCGCCACCGATCTGCGGGTACTCGTTGCCCAGCGCGTTGAAGCAGTGAGCGCACGTAACGACGATCTTGCGCTTGTTCTGCTGCACGCCGTCGAACACATTGTTGATCGTTTCGATGTTCTGCATCGCGAGCTGCTGGAACAGGAACTCGTTGCCCGCGCGGCGAGCGGAGTCGCCGGTGCAGGTCTCGTCCGCACCGAGCACCAGGAACTTCACGCCTGCAGTGGCAAGGAGCTCGGCGACGGCCTTGGTGGTCTTCTTCGCGCGGTCCTCGTAGGCGCCGGCGCAACCGACCCAGAAGAGGTACTCGTAGTCCTGGAACGAATCGGCGTCCTGGCCGAAGACCGGGATGTCGAAGTCCATCTCGTTGATCCAGTTGAGACGGTCCTTCGAGTTCTGGCCCCACGGGTTGCCCTTGTTCTCCAGGTTCTTGAACAGACCTGCGAGCTCGGACGGGAACTCGGACTCGATGAGCACCTGGTAGCGGCGCATGTCGATGATGTGGTCGACGTGCTCGATGTCCACCGGGCACTGCTCGACGCAGGCACCACAGGTGGTGCAGCTCCACAGCACCTCGGGATCGATGATGCCACCCTCGATGGCATCGGCGACGAGCTTGCGATCGGCTTCGTCCCGGGCGGCCTGCGGGATGGCGTCGAGCTTGGCCTGATCGACGTTGCCCTCGGCGTCGACGAGTCCGACCTCGTCGCCTGCCATGTCCTTCTTGCCGCCGGCCAGCAGATACGGCGCCTTGGCCTGGCTGTGGTCGCGCAGCGACATGATCAGCAGTTTGGGGGAGAGTGGCTTACCTGTATTCCACGCGGGGCACTGCGACTGGCAACGGCCACATTCGGTGCAGGTGGTGAAGTCCAGCCAACCCTTCCAGCTGAAGTCCTCGACCTTGCCTGCGCCGAACGCGTCGACGTCCGGGTCGGCCTCTTCCATCACGAGAACCTTGCCATCGGACATCATCGGCTTGGCCGGTCCGAGCGCGACGCTGCCGTCGTCCATGCGCTTGAAGTAGATGTTGGGGAACGCGGTGAAGCGGTGCCACGCGACGCCCCAATTGATGTTCTGGCCCACGTAGTAGAGCCAGATCATGCCGGACATCAGCTTGATGAACGCGAAGATCGACACCATCTCCACGCTGGCCGGGAGCAGTGTGGCCACCCGCATGGTGAAGAAGTCGGTGTAGGGGTTCGCGTCTCCGAACGTGGCGATCTTGCCGGCCTTGACGAAGATCATTCCCAGTCCTTCGACCAGGACGACTGCCTCGACGAAGTACGCCGCGCGGAATCCGGAGCCGCCGAAGCGCGACATACGCTCGGGCTTGCGGGGATGGTTGAGCTGACGGATGACGATCAAGGTGAGGATGCCGATGACGGTTCCGAGACCGAGGATCTCGTCCATCAGGTGATAGACGGCCCAGCTGCCGACGATGGGCCAGTGGAATTCGGGGTTGAACGTCTGGCCGTAGGCCTCGAACCAGAACACTGCTCCGGCCATGAAGCCGATCATCACCAGCCAGTGTGCCCAGCCGACGGTGCGGAACTTGACCATCTTGGTGTGGGCGAGGAACTCGACGACCATCTGCTTGAAGCGAGGCACGATGGGGCGCCAGCGGTCGGGGGCGGGCTGGCCCAGTCGGACGATGTTGAACATCCTCAGTCCGCCACGGATGAAGGAGTACCAACAGACGAGGCTCAGCAGAGCACCGACTGTGCCCAACGTGATCGTCAGCGCGTTCATGGCGCGGCCTTTCGTTCAGGTGGCAGCTGGAGCAGCTACCGCGGGTACGGCCGGTCGAACTATACGACGGCCGATGTTACTCGCTGGTAGCAGTAGTTATCTACTGGCGGGTAACTCAACATCGATCAGAGCAAGCGATGCTGGTGGATGCCGAAATGAGGCCGTCCGACGGGCGGGCTGAACTCGTCGGTAGGTTGTCTCGCAGCTCACGGTAGGCGTATGCCCTCGAGGTGCTGTCGGGAAGGCAGTCCTTACCTGCCCGAAATGCTTCCCGGCAGGGGATCGGTGCCTCTCGAGTGGACGTGTCTGTTCTGTCTCGTATTCACCTGTTCGACCGACATATGCGGCGTGATGATCACGTGTCGTGGCCCTGTGCTCTGCGGTTTTTCGAAATTTCTGTGACTTCTGATAACTAATGGGCGGCGAGACGGTGACGAAAGGACAACGAACGGTCGGATTCATGGGTTACCATTTGCTCGCACCAAAGGTCGCAAAAGCGTCATCGGGGTGACTTTGCGTTTGACGGTTGCCTATCGGTACTGCCAAGCATTCCCTGTACAGAAACGGAACAGACTCCACATGAAACTCAGCAAACTGGTCGTTACGTCGGCCCTCGTCGCAGTTGCGATGGGCTTGGCCAGCGGAACCGCGTACGCACAGTCCCCGACTGAGCAGACGACTCCCGATACCAACTACACCGTCGATCTGGAAGACCGCACGATCGTCACCACGATCGATGCAGGCGTCTTCAAGATCGCCGACGACGGCAAGACGGTCGACGTCCTCGACGCCGCCGACAACACTCTCCTGACGCTCCCGCTGTCGTTCAACCTGGGCGGACTGAACTTCCCGTACGAGCAGAACCTCGACAACGACGGCAAGACCCTGCGTCTGGTCCCGCAGCTCGATCTCACCAAGGCGTCGGCCAACTCACGCAGCATCGGCGCAACGGCTGTCGCCTCGCCCGAGGAGAACTACGCAGCGCAGGAGAACTTTCAGTCGCAGCTCGCGCTTGCCACGGCAATCGGCAGCCTGAGCGGAACGATCGTCGGCGCGGGCGTTGGTTGCCTCATCGGTGGAACTCCGCCGGCGCTGACGGTAGTCGGCATCCCTGTCGCAGTGCTTACTTGCATCGGTGGAGCGCTCGTCGGTGCGCCGATTGGTGCACTCGCGGGCACCATCACGGCCGGCGGCCCGACCCTCGTCGTCGCAGGCATCGACTTGATCAACACGCTGAACGCGGCACCGGGCACCACGGTGTACGCCAAGTAGACCCAACTCGTTCCGAAACGAGGGCTCACGATCTCATCGAGGTCGTGGGCCCTCGTTCGTTGTCAGGCAGCGGGATTGGCCTCAGGGGCAGCTGTGCTCGCGTCCAGTAGGGAGATGGGCATCGAGCACGCGGCGCGAAGTGCCCGCCGGACGACGTCCGCATCGACGAACGTCGAGTGGAAAGACGCGGCGACGCGGATGGAGTCGCGTAGTCGCGCAGTGGTCAGGGTTATGTGTCCGTGGCTTGCGGGGGTCACCATGACGCGATACGAAGCCTTTGCCTCTCCGATGAAGTCGATGTCGTTCAATCGGGCGTGGCGTCCGATATCGGACAGGGCCAGGCGAATGGTGTCGGGTGCGTCGGGCGGCGTGGTCTCGGTAAGGCTCGCTGAGCGCAGTCGGGCGAGCTTCGAGCGCAGCCCGACCATCATCAGGTTCGCGACCGGCTGCCCGCAGTCGATGATTCGCCGCCATTGGCGTGAGAGCAGGACCGTGTCGGTGGTGTCGGGGAGGTCGACGTCGATGCCGGCCGATAGATTGGCCAGGGTGGTCCGATCAGCAGGGAGATACCTGCGCACGTCGAACAGCACCTTGGCGACATCGTCGATGAGCATTCCTTCGTCGCGCAATGCGGCGTCGAGGGCGGCAAAGAACAAGATAGAGATCGACTGGCCGGGGCGGAACTCATCGCGCCACCTCATCAGCTCACGGGTACAGCCGATCGTCGCTGCGTCGGCCACCACTTCGACGGACGACGTCATCGCAATGGAATCCGGCCCAATGGAATCGTGCGCGGCAGGAGCCGTCTGGGTGGGCGAGCTCGCCGGTATGGACACGGTGTCTGCGTTGCCTGCAGTGCGCTCGTTCCGTCGCTCACGCATCGCGGGACCGAGTCGGGAGCGCAGAAGGTGGAGGAGGCGTCGAGGATCGGTTCCCAAGGAGCGCATCGCCGCCACGGTGAGCGGACGAAGAGTGCGAGCGCTCGTCGCCCACTTCGGCACGACGCCGTTGCGTGCGTCGACGTCGGCCAAGGTGTGGGAGAGGTTGATGATCATCTGGCCATCGCCGATGCCGTGATTCATACAGAACAGAACATGCTCTCCGTGCACAGTGATGGAGATCGGTTCGGCGGGGTCGTGGACATCCAACAGCGCAGACATTTCGCGGTCGTAGTCGTCTTCGGTGATCTCCGAACCCTGTCGGACGGCCCGCAGCAGGCGTTCCGGGTCGTATTGCCAGCGACGGGACCTCGAATCCGGAACGAGCCCCAACCGGGCGGCGGGACCGACGCTCATCGTCGTGCGAAGGGCGCGGCGAATGCCGTCCACTCCGCCGTGATCGACTGGGCCGAGGGCGACGACGGTCCAGTTGCCTGCAATCGCGACATCGGTCTCGTGAACCGTGTGGTGCGAGGGAAAGTCCACGTTCATCGCGTAGTCACTTCCGAGAGACGGGATTACTTGTTGTTTACGAGAGGAATATCAACATTATGGTCGTGATGGGCATTTCAGCCAACTCTGAGTACGATCGATTGTACTTAAACCAACTATGAGACAGGATACCGGCGTGGCGCGCGAGTTGAGCGGAGTTGAGGTGCTCGCTGTGTCGCTGTCGACGTCGGTGGGCGGAACCGATCACAGCCTCCGCAATCTGGCGCTTGCGCTGCGCGCGAGGGGCGTGACCGTGACCTTGGGTGCGCCGGGCGGTAGTGCCACCGAGAAGTGGTGGCGCAGCAGTGGCCTCCCGTTTCTTCCGTTGGATTTGCCACAGCGCGTCGGTATCCGTCGACAGGGAGAAATGTCGCTGCACCCGCTCGGCCAGCTGGTCGCTCAAGGACCCAGGAGTGCGCGCACAGTGTCGATCCTGCGCCGTGCGGCCCGCGACTTCGACGTGCTGCATTCCAATCATTTGCTACTCCATCTCGACGCGGTACTCGCGGCCAGGCTCGCGCGGAAGCCGGTGATCGTCGAATTCCACGACATCGTCCCGGCTGGTGCGGGACGCGTTTTGCTTGCTGCGATAGCGATGACAGCGACTCGCACGGTGGCGGTCAGCAGCGCGGCAGCACAGCAGTTGCCGGCTCGTGCCGCGCGTCGAGCGAGCGTGGTTCACCAAGGAATCGATACCACGGCGTTCGCGCCCGGTGCCGGTGATCCGAACCTGAGATCCAGCATGACCGCGGATCCCGACGCACCGTTGATCGCGGCGGTCGGACGCATCGACCGCGAGAAGAACCTCGATGTGTTGATCGACGCCGTGGCCCGCGTACGCCGGTCCGGAGTCGACGCGCATCTCGCCATAGTGGGCGCGCCCAGCGAGGATGACGGGGGTTACCTCGCCGAGTTGCAGACGGCGGCCGCCCGGTTGTTGCCCGGTGCGTATCGATTCCTGGGCCGCACCGACATGGTGGCGTCAACACTGCGCGCCGTGGACGTGCTGGCCTGCCCGTCGCAGGACGAGCCCTTCGGGCTCATTGCACTAGAGGCCCAGGCCTGCGCGGTGCCGGTCGTGGCGAGTGACACCGGAGGCTTGGTCGATTTTGTCACCGACGAGTGGACCGGTCTGGTTGCGCGCACCGGTGACGCAGACTCGTTGGCCGCGCAACTGCGCAGGATGGTCACCGATCGGGACTTGGCCCGCGGTCTGGCCCTGACCGCGCGAGAACAAGCCGCCGGCCGGTTCGATTCCGAACATCGCGCGCAGCGATTCGTCGACATCTACAGTTCAGCAATCGGGGACAAGCGCAGCACTTGAATCGAAGCAGTCGGTTTCGAAGCGGAGCCGGCGAAGCGACCCATGACTTCGGATGCTGGGGCATCCACACGCACACGCTCGTACCGAATCGGAGTTCTGATGCTCGACCACACCACCAACGGCGACTTGCGCCGCCGCACTCCACGGCGGATCGGCGCGGCCCTGCTCGCCATGACGCTGGCCGGCACCGGCTACGTGTTGGCTCCTCGACGGTCGCCTGCCCCGCTGGGCGCGGGAGATCGATTCGGCGACGGCGACGTCATCACCGTCGTCGTCGGCACCGTGGGCCGGCCGTCCTTGCTGGGCACGGTCCACGCCGTGCTCGGCCAGTCCTACCCGGCCGTCGAGCTCGTGGTGGTCGACAACGCACCGACCTCCGGCCGGGTCGAGGACGCATTGAAGTCGATAGACGATCCCCGATGCATCGTCGTGCCAGAGCCGCGTCGTGGGGTGTCGCGAGCCAGAAACACCGGAGTGCGGCACGCGTCCGGCCGGGTGGTTGCGTTCACCGACGACGACGCCGAGCCGGATCGGCATTGGCTGGCGGCGCTGGCCGATGTGTACTCGGCGGATCGAGACGGCGTCGTGGTCGGGGTGACCGGACGCGTCGTCGGACTTGCGGTCGAGACGGATCAGCAGCGCTGGTTCGAGGAATCCGGCTTGTTCGAGAAGGGTGCTCGGCGGACGGTCTGGACCCTGGCATCGACAGGCGCGGTGCCGGACGAGTTGGGCGAGCGCGGAACCGCGGCCCTGTTCCCGTACACAGCCGGGGAGATGGGCAGCGGTAACAACATGTCGTTCCGAAAGCGGGCCTTCGAGTCGCTCGCCGGCTTCGACGAGAGAATCGGCCCCGGCACCCCCACCAAGGGCGGCGAGGACCTGGAGTTGTTCCGAAGAGCTGTGCTGCGCGGTGGAACGATCGTCTACTCGCCGACGGCCGTCGTCGGTCATCATCATCGGGCCGATCATGCCGCACTACGGCAGCAGATGTTTGGGTACGGGAGCGGAATGGCCGCCATCGTCACCAAGCTGTTCCTCGACGGCGGAGTACCGGCGCGCGCGCTGCTCGGCCGACTCCCGACCGCTTTTCGTATGCTCCTTGCACCCGAGGAGAACCGATTCGCCGTCGGGGCTCCGCCCATGCCCCGCGACCTCAAGCTCATCGAGCTGTTCGGTTATCTGTGTGGCCCGTTCCTGTATGTCAAGGCCATCACGGTCCGCAGGCCTGGGACCAACTCGTGACCGTCGCCGACACGGCAAAGACACCTGACGGCGTGGGTACGGCAGAGTCGGCGCGTCCCCAGGCCGGCTTCCGGGGTGCGCAGGCGCTGCTGTTTGCCGCCGCTGCGGTGGCCATCGCGTCGACGTTGCTGGCCATCTTGGCCGGATCCGATCATGCGGACGCGCTGCCGAACGGGCTACGAGTGGCGGTGGTGGTCGCTGCAGTGACCCTGCTGCCCGGCGCTCCGATAGCGGTACTGCTGCGCATTCGGCAGCCGGCTCTGGTGGGGTCGGTCACGGTCTCGATCTCGTTCGCGACGATGCTGATCATCGCCCAGGCCGAGGTGGTGACCGGAAACCTCAAGCCGGTGACGGTGCAGCTCTACATCTGTGCGGTCTCGGCCGCCCTCATTCTGTGGTCGTCGCGGACCTTGGTGAGCGCTGCGCCTCGTCCGAGTCCTGCCCGGGCCGTGGTGGTGACCCGATGCGTGCTGCTGGGTGCGCTCGTCGTTGCGGTCGCGTTGTTCGCCCACGCGACGAAGGTGTTGCGACCTCAGGCGTCCGGGGCGCTCGGGGTCATCACCCACATCGGCATCAGCTATCTGGTCGCGCTGCTGATCGTGGCGGCGGTCATCGCAGTTGCCCTGTCCAGGGCCCGTCTCGACTCGGTGGTACTCGGCGCAGCCGGTCTCGCGCTGATCATGTTCACCACCATGTACGTGTCGTTGGCCGACGGCGTCACATCGGTCCCGACGGCGTACACCCACCGCGGACTGATCGATATCATCGCGTCGTTGCAGGGGTTGCCGCCGCCGTCGGACGCGCGGTTCAGCTGGGCCGGATTCTTCTCGGCCGGTGCCCATATGTCCGGGGCCGGTGGACTGTCGGATCTGTCTCCGATGCTGCTGTGGGCTCCGCTCTTCTACGGCGGCTTGACCATGCTGCCGCTGTATTCGATTGCACTGTCACTCACCGGGCGCAAGCGTGTCGCGTGGATCGCGGTCATCCTCTACCTGTCGTTCAACTGGTACCAGCAGGACTATTTCGCGCCGCAGCCGACCGCGACCATGCTGTATCTCACCATCTGCGCCCTGCTGCTCTGGCAGCTGCGCGTCGCGCCCCTTCCGGCGGCACCGTCGTCCTGGCGACTGTGGATCGTCGCAGTACCGCGACGCACTCTCGGCACCGTCCGCGGATTCGGTGCGGGCAGAACCCTTGCCGTCGAGGCGCTGATGGTCGTCCTGATCGCGGCAATCGTCATCACCCACCAGCTGACACCGATCGTGTTGATCGCAGCCCTGTTCCTGTTTTCGCTCACCGGCACAACGCGATACCGCCTGTTGTGGTTGTTCGCTGTGGCGCTGTTCGTGGCGTGGTTCAGCTACGGAGCAGTCGACTACTGGAAGGGCCACCTGGCCTACGTGCTCGGCGACGTCGGGCAGGTATCCGGTGCCGTGCAGGGCGGCGTCAGCGACCGCATCGGTGCCGATCCGCTGTACCAGAAAATGCAGTATCTGCGGCTTGCGGCCTCGGGCGCGCTTCTCGTCTTCGCGTTCGCGGGCTGGTTGACGTACTGCAAGCGGACGACGTGGCTCATGGGTGGTCTGCTGTGCATGGTGCCGTTCGGCCTGGTTCTGGTGCAGAGTTACGGCGGCGAAGTGGTGATCCGTTGCTTCGTGCTGGCCTCACCGTTCGTCGCACCCTATGCGGCGGACGCACTGGTTCGCACGTTCGCGATCCTCCGCCGGCTCACGCGTCGAGCGGCTGCACCACGCCACTGGACACGAACGATTGCCGCAACCGCCGCGATTCTGGGAATCGCCCTGATATTGACCGCAACTCGAGGGTTGAACACCTCGTTCGAGCACACCGACGAGGATCAGATTCGATACGGAGACGCGCTGATGCGGTCGGTCCCGAAAGGCTCGGAAATCATGGTTATCGGAACAGCCGCCGGTTTGGTGTCCGCTCGCTATTTCGACGACGTCAGAGTGGCGACCATGGAGTCGTTCGAGTGCCTCGACGATCTCAGCGGCTGTGTGCGAAGTGAGAATCCCGATTTCGTGTTCACGACCCGACAGTCCTCGGCGCAGATCTATCTGCAGTACGGGTACTCGCAGTCGGTCGTCGACCAACAATTGGGCGTGTTGGTCGGATCGGACCAGTATCGAGTGGTGGTCGAGACCGCCGACCTGACCATCCTGCAGAACACATCCACTCCGCCGGTGGTGCTCAAATGATCGCGCTGTGGATGGGATTTCTCGCATTCGGTGCCCTGTTCGTGGCACTCGTCGTTTCGTCGGTACTGCGTGAACGTGAGGTCCCGACCGATGGCGCGATCGGGCGCGGTGGCAGCCGCCGCATGAACCGCGCGGGAGTGCTGTCGGTGGTGCTGATCGTGCTGTTGGTGCTGGCAGCGGCCGTCGTGATCGTACGGTTCCAGCAGATTGCGATCTGGGAGTGAGTATTGGACGCGTCCTGTCGGTGTCTCTGCTGGTCGTAGCGACAACGGTCTCCTGCGCGCAGACCAACCACTTCGAACCTGCCCTGGTCAGCAGTGAACGGTGCGATCCGATGGCGGCCGACGTGATGTCGGGGGACGCGGTGCCCAGGGAGGACCCGCCGGGTTGGCACCAGATCTTCGTCGACGATTTCGACAGGTGCGATCTCGGCGACAACTGGGGTGCCTACTACGGCCGTCCCGGAGGTGACCCGGCCAGTTGGTGGGATTACGAGCAGGCCTCTGTCAGCGGTGGTGCGCTTCGGCTGCGCGCAGAGCAGAAGGATGGTCGCTGGGTGACCGGCGGCGCATCGAATTCGCCGGTGTCCCAGAAGTACGGCAAGTGGGATGTGCGACTGCGCGCAGACCGTTCGGACGAGATCAGCTATCACATTCTGTTGTGGCCTGCCGATGAGGTCTGGCCGCCGGAGATCGACATCGCCGAAAGTGCAGACGGGACCCGGCAGACGATGTCCTCGTTCCTGCACTGGAGTGGAGAAAAAGACGAGCATCACTTCTCGCAGGCGGACCTACAGTTGGACACGAACCAATGGCAGACCGTCGGAGTCGAATGGGACCCAGAACAGATCAGATACATGGTCAACGGAAAGGTATGGGCGCGAACCCCATTGGGTGCGTCGATTCCGGAGGACTCCGATGTGGCTCGGGATTCAGGCTCAAGCAGGGGCGTGCACCAAGCTCGAATACTGGGGTGTGGGGGAGTGCGGCCGGGCGGGAACTCCCGAAGTCGCCTACGTGGACGTCGACTGGGTATCGGTGTACGAGTCGGACGGATCGGCGTCGAACGTGCAGGACACACCGTCGGGATCGGTTCTGCTGGAACAACAGAATTAACGTGACCGAGGTCTACGACGTCCGGATGCTCAGGCCGGGGTTCTCGGCGAGTACGTCGTTGATGGGTGTGGCGAACAGTTCGGGACGCTGGCCCTGCATCATGGTGAAGAGGGTCGCGAACTCGCAGGATGGCTGATCGCCCACAGTGGAGGCGCTGGAAATGCCGACGGCGAGGGTGCCGCTGACGACGGGTCCACCACTGTCGCCGCGCAGGGCGCAGATGGAGGTGCTGAAGCTGCGATCCAGAACGCCCTCACCCATGGCGACGCTGCGACCGGTGGAAAGAATGGTGCCGCAACTGAATCCGGTTCGCGAACCGGATTTGCAGACCGGTGCACCCACGATGGGGTCCACTGTTCCGGTGACGTGCAGTGGACCTGCGCCGGGAACTCGCACCGCGTTGCCCTCGAATGATCCGATGTTGTTGTCGTCGATGTCGATCAAGGCGTAATCGTTGTGCGACTGGCTGGTTCGGTAGAACGAGCCGAATTTCGACCCGACGAGACTGCCGTACATGGGGTACGCACCCGTCGAGGACGCGGAACCGGTAGCGCCCGTGCCCGGATCGCAGTGCCCGGCGGTGATGTTGACGGCTCCGCGCTTCGTATCGAGCGCATTGAAGCCGAGGGAGCAGCGCAGACCGAGACCGGCCGGTGTGCCGGCGAGAAAGCTGTCGCCGCCGAGGTAGGAACTGGCACGAATCGGACCGGCGGTGAGCGAAGGGTCGAACGGCAACAGGTCCAGGAGTGGTCGAACCGCGACGTGCACGGCGGGCGGGACGTCGATTGCGGATGCGTCGACCAACAAACCGGCAGCCGACGCCGCGTCGGCCACCTCGGTGTGAGTCGGTCCGCCGGCTACCGCGACGACAGGTCGACCGTCGTCGTCGAGCCAGGAACCCGTGACGCCCTCGGAACCGATGGTGGCGGTGAACTCTGCCAACCGGCGAGCCGCATCGGCTCGGTCGAGAAATTGTTGCGGATTCAAGCCGAGGTCACGGGCCACGGCTTCGGCCAGCGCGGGCGACAGCAGTGGCTCGGCAGCTGCCCGTGGCGCGGACACCGCCATTCCCATCAGGCACGACACGACAACGATCGACAGTCCGAGCGCACGGCGACGCATGGATAACCCCTCCCAAGGCACCACGATGTGATGCCATTCACTTCGGGTACGACTATAGGGGGTTACGTGGCTCCGGCATGACCGCGCTACTCGGTTCGCAGGGTTGCCCCGGTGGCTCCTATGACCTGATCGATGGGAATGCCCAGGCTCGCGGTGCCGCCGTATTGCGCCAAAGTCAGGTTGGCTTCGTTGCAATCGGGTGCGCCGCCACTGTTGGATCCGCTGGTGATGCCGAGTGCGAGCGTTCCGGTCACGATCGCACCGCCGCTGTCACCCGCCAGAGTGCATGCGGTGCTGGCGAATCCACGAACGGTACGGGACGTGCCGTCCTCCATGTAGAGCTGAGTCTCGACGCGGTCTGCGGCAACGATTCCGCAGGTGAACGACGAGGACTGTCCGGACTTGCAGACCGGCGCTCCGATCACGGGAGCCGCTGTTCCGGTGATGGCGACGGTGCTGCCGTTGGCTCCGCGCACGGTAGGACGGTCCAGACCGGAGGTGATGCCCGAGTCGTTCAGGGCGATCACCGACCAGTCGAGGCCGTCCTGTGCGCCCAGGCTCGATCGATCGAACGTCCCGATTTGCGTGCTGCGTGCGATGTCCGACGGATCCGGAAGGTAGACCGGCGCGCCGCCGACTCCGGTGGCCTTGTTCGGATTGCAGTGTCCAGCAGTGAGATTGACCGCGGCACCGGAGCCGTCGACGGCATTGAAACCGAACGAGCAGATGCTGATGTCGGTGGTCGGCGCTTGGCCGATCGGCCCGGGCGTCGTGACGTAGGTGTCGCCGCCCATGGGGGTCGGATCGGCCGGACCGTTTCCTCCGGGAGACAGAATGACCTTGATATTGGCCAATAGCGTCGGCAGGTTGAGGGCCCTACCGATCGGGCTGTTCACCAGGTCGACGACGATCTGATTGTCGATGAAATCTATTGCTGTTCCGTTGATCTGCTGGGAGATCTCACGAGGGAGGGCGGCGATCCAACTGTTGAGATCTGCCAGCGACTTCTCCAGCCCATCCGCCGACACCGGTGACTGCGCTGTGGCGTAACCGTCCTTGGCGACGGCCTGTGCTGCGGCAGGTGAGGTGACAGCGACGACGGCATTGCCGTCGGGCCCGATCCAGGCACCGGCAAAATCCGCCGGACGGCTGGCCCGGAAGTCCGAGGCGTAGGCGGACAGTTCCTGAGCGCGAGCCGCCCGATCGAGATACTCCTGCGGGGAGATGTTCAGATCTCGTTGCACGGCCTCGACGAGCTCGGCGGGAAGCTGATCGGCGGCAGCTTGGACGACGGGATCGGCGGCCGCTGTTCCGGAAAACGAAGCAACGATCACGAAAGCCGTCGAACACAGCACTGCAGCACGCAGCGCCCCGGTGTTACGCATGAAATCCCTTCATCGGGTGCTAGGTATCAGCGACCTACCATAGGGCATCAGGCGCGTAGCCAGTGTTGTCGCAGCTCAGGGCTGAGTTTCCGTAGGTGTCGTGTCGGTTGTGGTGGCGGTCGTCGTAGTCGCCTCGGCCGGGGTAGTGGTCACCGCTGTCGTGGTGGCCGCGGGCGTGGTGGTGGTGACGACGGGCTCAGGCGTCGGCTCAGGCATGGGCTCGGGTACGGGTGCCGGCGGCGGGGCGGGAAGGGGTGCGGGTTGGGGCGGAACGTACGGCTCGTAGGTCGGTTCGTCGACCACCGGTGCCACGATCGCCGGCGGAGCGGGAGAAGCAGTCGTGGTCGACGGCGTGCGAGTGGAGGTGACGACCGGCGAGCCGGCATCGGTGACGGTCGGGGGCGGCGCCGCGGGCGAACCACCGAACACTCCACTGACTGCCGCGATGGCGAGGACGATGACCACGCCTGCAGCAGCGCCGGCAATGATGGTGGCGATGGTTCGTGAGCGTTCGCTGCGTCCCGTTTTCGCACCGGACGACGGGGCGGCCATGTCTCCGGTGTCCGACGCGCTGTCCTGGGCCGGCTCGATCGGTTCGGACCGGAATCCCGACGCTCCGAACAACGGTGCCGCCGCGGGAATCGCCTGGGAGAATGCGAGGGACTTCTCCGGCGCGACCACCGGAATGGCGTCGGTATCGAGGGAGTCGTTGCCGTCGTTGCGGGTGACGACCGGCGCGGCACCGGTGACCAGGGAGTTGCCGTCGACATCCTCGATCTCTGCGAGCATCAGTGCGCCGCGGGTTGCGGCGAGCGGCTCGACGAGCAGTGGGCCCGAGGATCGTTCGGCGATCTCCGCCGCCACCGGCGGGAGTGCTGCGCTGCCTCCGGTGAGCACCATGGTGTCGGTCTGCGGCACGTCGAGGGTGCGCACCGCCGGCTCGATCAGGTTCGCGAACTCGGCTCGCGTGATGGTCGTGGTGTGCGACAGACCCGGCAGTTCCACCGAGATGACGGCGTCCTCGGCTGTACTCAGTGTGTGTTTGGCTGCCTCACAGGAGGCGACGACGCCTGCCAGGGCGCTCCGGACTGCCTCGTCGGACAGGTCGATGTGCTCACGATCGGTCACCACGTGATCGAACAGTGCGTCGGTGAAGACATCCCCGCTCACGGCGGTGGTGCGGACGGTTCCACCTCCCGGGTATGTGGAGATGTCGGTGCCGGTGGCACCGATGTCGATCACCGTGGCACCCAACCCGGGGTTGCGCTGAGCGAACGTGCTGACGGCTTTCGCATCGGGCACCAAGGCGACCGAGGTGAGGCCGGCGTGGTCGAGGGCGTCGCGCAGGAGAGCGACGCTGTCGCGCGGCCATCGCGTCGGGTACGTCATGGTCGTCACAGGCGTCTCGCCGGACTCGACCGTGGCAGCCACCAGGGAAACCAGGCAGTTGGCGGCGTTGGCCATCAGATCCTCGGCGCGGTAGGCCTCGGCCTCGGGGTCGAGGTCCTCCTGCCGGCCGACCAGGTCCACGAACCGAGTGAACGGTGCTGTGTCGGCGGGTTCACCGAGATGTGCGCGCCCGTCCTCGTCGAATCTCAGTGTCGTCGGCAGTACGACGATCGTCGGTTCCTCGTCCGAGTGGGCGCGATGGACCGCGACCGACCTGGTATTGCCGATGGTGATGCCGAGATGTCTTGCACCGCTCATGGATTTGCCCCTGTCGATCGGTCCTTCGGCGTTCGGCCGGAGTCCGAGGCGTCCCGACCCGCTGGATCCGGTCCGGGTTCGGGCGGGTCCTGTTCGGGACTGTCGATGGGTGCGTCGGTCGTCTCGAGCGGACGAGGTGCGACGGGATCGATCTCGGCTGCGACGGCACGATCGTCGTCCAGATAGAGGCCGACGTCCGGTGCGCCGACGCGCACAGGGCGGGGCTGCTCTGTCATGGGGTCATACCTGTTTTCGGTCGGGAGTGATTCTCTGTTCCTATGTCGCTTCGGGGCCTTGCACAGTTACAGGGCTGACAGTTGCGCTGGTCGAAGCCCCGTAGCCCATGGCACGCAGCATCGAGATCAGCTCTGAACGAGACTCGGCCCCGAGCCTGCGCCGAATTCGAGCCACATGATGTTCGACGGTTTTCGGCGAGATGTAGAGGCGGCTGCCCACCTCGCGGTAGGTCACTCCGAGTACGAGCAGTTCCGCGACCTCGGCTTCGCGTTCGCTCAGAGAACCACTCGGTGTGGGCGTAGTTCCCGGATTGTCCCGTTGGTGTGTGGTGGGCTGCCGCAGCGACCGGGCGATGTGCAGCAACGAGGTGGCCGTCGCGGTATCGGTGACGGTGAGGGCGGCCTCGCTCGCCAAGCGGGCTCCATCCCAGGGCAGCCCGAAGGTGGTCAGCGTGCGCGCCGAATTCTCGACAGCGGTCGCATCGGGTCTGCCTTGCAACACGCCGAGCCAGGCGCGGCCGGCGGCAGCCAGTGCGGCGCTGTACGGATGGGTCGGAGCGGCCGCGGCCAGAGACTTGGCGTGCGGCACCAACGCGTCGGGTGTCTGGGCCACGATGGCGGCCTGAACCTGATACCAATGCAGCGCGGACGCCCAGATCGGCGGATCTCCGAGCGCCGCGAGCAGATCGTTGGCCTGCGTGACGAGATGTTCGACGCGGTCGACCTGGCCGAGTCGGGTTGCTGCCAAGAGTAATTCGCCCAGGGGTAGCAGCGCGAACAGGTCTGCGGAGTACTCGGAGATCACGTTCTGTGCGTGGGTCCAGGCCGTGATCAGTGATCCTGCATCACCGGATCTGCGGGCCAGGCCCACCCGAATCGCGTGCAGAAAGAGCTGATTACGGACGTGCGACACCGGAATCCGAAGAGCGTCGATCGCAGAGCTCGCATCGGCTGCATCTCCGCGCAGCATCGACGCCCAGGCTCCGATGAGGCTCAACCTGGTATGTGCCTCGGATCCTGGACGATGTTCGGGGAGCGCTCGCGTCAGAATGGAGTCGACGCGGGTGAGGTCGCCGCAGTGCACGGCATGCACGGCGGCAATGGCCGCAGCAGTGTCGGGGATGCACGATCGGTCGGATACGTTGCCCATCAATGTTATTGCGCGCATCATCGAGTTCGCGGCGGCACTCGCTGCGGCTGCGCTGCGCGAGTCGATGGACTCGACTACACCGGTCACGAGCAAGGTGCCCGACGCCGTGCTGGAGGTCGGCGCAAGGGCGGACACCGCGGCCATCGACCGGTCTGCGGCGCTGCGATCACCGGCCGCGGCAGCGGACAGCGCCGCCCACACCACATCGGGCCCCAGCCGATCGTCGCCGAGCCAGGTGAACAGTTGCGCACTGCGCGAGAGCATTCCACGCTGCGCCGCAATCGAGGCCGAGACCCGCACCGCTGTGCGCAGATCCGAAGAATCACAGTCCGCGGCGATGTCGAGTACCACGTCGGCGTAGCGACCCGCCTCGTCCAGGTCGCCGGTGGCGGCCGCGACCTCCGACCTGCGGGCCGCCAGTGCCGACGAGTCGAAGCCGGCGTCCACCGCTGCGTCGTACAGGGCTCCGGCTGTCTCGATCGACGCCGAATCGGCTTGCTGTACAAGAAAATCCGCCAGACCCGCGTGGACGACGCCACGCTCGGCCAACGCACGTGCGGCGATGGCGTCGAGCACGCGGGATCGGGCAGCGACATCGGTGATGGAGTCGAGCAGGGTGCGGCAGCGTCGATCGCCGATCAACTCGATCAGCGGGGCCTCGGCCGATGGAATCAACGTTCCGGTGGAATCGAGGACGCCGGAGCCGAACGCGAGGTCGACAAGCGACTCGGCCTCGCTCTCGCGCGCGACGATCTGCGCGGCCGTGGCGGGCTCGGGTGGCATCCCGAATCGAGCTGCGAGTAGCAGTGCGCGGGTGTCGTCGGTGGTCTCGATCAACATCCGGCGGTGCTGCTCGGCAACCGATTCGGTCACCGTTCGCAGGGGAGCCGGATCGGAGCGATCACTGCCGAGTGCAGTCAACGCCGCGTCGACTGCGGCCAGGATTCCGCCGGTGGATTTGGCGATGGCACCGGCCAGCGCGGCCGACAGAGGCCGTGCGATTGCGGCCGAACGCGCGGCGATGGACGTCTTGTCCAGTGGAACCAGTGTCAGTCGAGCGGGACCAGCGGAAGCGATCATCTTCTCGATCCGAGAGTCGAACCTGCGCGGTGCGGTCGCCACTATCAGAGTGATGTCCGAGCGTGTTGCGGCAGCGGCAATCTCGTCCAACCGCTGGTCCGACAACAGGTGCGCATCGTCGATCAGAACCGTCGCCCCGGACGGCGCGTCGGCGATGCTGCCGGGGTACGGATCTACCGACGCCGCGACCGCGTCGAGAACAGCGGAGCGACCGGAGCCGTTCACCCCGACGACGACATGAAACCCCCTGGTGCCGAGCGCATCACGAACGAAGCGATCGGCGCGCTCGACGCCGACGAGTGTCGATCGGGTGCTGGTCACGGTCGGGCGTCAGCCGATCGGGAGGATCTGGCCCGGAAGATTGAGTACCCCGTCGAGCGTCTTGTCGACAGTGTTAGCGGTGTTCGGGAGGGGGTTGGTGAAGGTGGGGGCCTGGTAGCTGGGGACTTGCACGTTCGGAGCCTGAGGTGCCGGGGGAAGCTGCACGGCGGGTGGTTGGTAGTTGGGAACCGTCGGGGCCGCGACCGAGGGGATGGTCGGCACGGTTGCTGCGCCGTTGCCGGCGGGAGCAGGGGCGGGTGCTCCGGCGGCCGGGGCACCAGCGACCGGGGCGCCGGTGGCCGGGTCGATCTGCGTCACCGAGCCGTCGGAGTTGACCACCGTGCGCGGGGCACCATCGGATGCGGCTGGCGCAGAGCCATTTTCATCGGTTGCTGTCGTCGTGGCGACGTCTGCCACCGCTGCGGTGGTCCCCGGTGTCGTGGTTCCCGAGATCGAGGTCTCCGCGTTGGATTCGGCCGGAGTGGTGTTGTCGGACGTCAGCGCCGTGCCCACCGACAGGCCACCGCCTGCGAGAAGCGCGAGGACGACGACGGATCCAGCGACGAGGCCGGCCTTCTTGCGGCCGGACATGCCCTCATCGGACTGGACGGCGGTGGGTGTCGGCGCGGGCCTGGGGGTCGGGCGTGCCATCGGAGCCGCCGTGGCTGCGGAAGCCACGGACGCGGCGGGAACCGCGGCCAGGGCTGCCGCGTCGTCGGCTGCGGTGGCGTCGGCGATGTCGCTGCCGAGGATCGCGGCACCGACGGCGACGGTGAGTTCGGGGCGCGGTCCGGCCACGACGGGTGCCCGCAGTTCGGACGAGATGAGCTCGGCAACCAGCGGCATGGCTGCGCTGCCACCGACGAGCACCACCTGGTCGATGTCGGTGACCTCGAGCCCGGCGGCGGTGACGGCGTCACGCACGACTCCGATCGACGCCATCAGCGATGCACGCACGAGTTCTTCGATCTCGGAGCGCACCAGACGAACCTCGGTCTGCAGACCGGGCAGTTCGACGGTCAGAGAGGTGGACGTGTCGTAGGAGAGCTGTTCCTTCGCCTCGCTGCAGCGGGCTCGCAATTCCACCAAAGCCCCGACGGTGTCGGGGTCGAAGGGATCGAAATCGAAGGACTGGCTTCCCGAGACCGTGTCGAGGACGTACTGCATGATCGCGTGGTCGAACTGCGCGCCGCCGAACTCCGGTGAGTGAACCCCCGTGCCGACGACGCCTGCGTCGGAGCCGGTCCGTAGCAGGGTCACGTCGAGTGCGCTGGCACCGAGGTCGTAGACCACGGCCAGGCCGTCGGACTGTGGCCCCCGTGTCACCTCGAGCCACCGCATCGTGGCAACGGACTCGGGTACCAGCGTGACGTCGGCCAGCCCTGCGCGGTCCAACGCCTCACCGAGAACCTCGGCGGTGTATGCGGTCCAGTTGGTGGGGTGGGTGACGACGACGGTCGGGGTGGAATCCGATCCGGCGGAGGCTTCGGCGACGAGTGCGCGAGTAGCGGTGGCATACAGATCCTCGGCGAGGTGCGTGCGTCCGTCGTCGTCGATCAGCTCCACCGGATCGCCGACCCGGTCGGCGAATCCACCGATAGAATTCCGCCTCGATCGATCCCACAGTTCGACCAAGCTCGGGGCCGCTCCGGGGCGAAGGTGGAGCGCCGAACGCTTGACCACCGAGGAGACGGGGTCGGTATCGAGGGCAGCTACAGCCGTCGCCGAGCCGATACGGATGCCGAGTCCTGCGTTCATGTTCGTGTCGCCGCCTTCATCTCGCCCAGCCGTCGGTAGTACTGCCGTCACTCGCATTGTCGGCCGGCACTGGCTATTCGTTACGTCTCACAGCAGGTTAGAGCGTGGAACGAGTGAAATCCCCTAAAGCACCAAGATCCCTAACGAAACCCCCCTGGCAACCCCGGGGGGAGTAGGGGGATCGCCCCCGTTGGGCGGGGGCCCGCCGATGCCTAGATTTGTGATCAACCACGAAGCACCCCTCGTCAAGGAGACCCAGATGGCTACCAACGCCGTACTCGATTTCATCCTCAGCCTGCTGCGCGATGACCAGGCTGCCGCCGCATACTGCGCCAACCCCCAGACGGCTCTGGCCGCCGCGGGCCTCGGCGATGTGACCCATGCGGACATCGTTGCGGTTGCTCCGCTGGTCGCCGAATCGGGACTGTTCGCCGGAGCCGGCAGCCAGCTCTCGGCCATCTTGGGTGCCGGCGGATCCGCAGGCCTCGACGGCGCACTCGCCGGGGGAGCGAGCCTCGGCGGAGGCTTGTCGGCCGGTCTCGGGCTGGCCGCAGGCGCAGTCGCCGGTGGCGGACTCGCAGCGGGCGGCAGCCTGACCGGTGGCATCGACGTTACGGGCGAGATTGCGGCATCCCTGCAAGCAGCACTCGCTGCGGCGCTGGCGGTGGGCGGGCAGATCGGTGCCGAACTCGGTGCCGCGTTCGGTGGTGCCTTCGACGCATTGATCGGTGCAGGCGCAGGTATCGGCGGCGGTGCCGGTCTCG
>NZ_CAPS01000006.1 GCF_000333955.1 Rhodococcus sp. AW25M09 | reverse complement strand
GTGTTGATGCCCACGCCGCCCATGACGCCGATGCTGATCGCCAGGCCGATCTTCGAGATCAGGCCCAGCCCGCCGTCGATGCCGAGCCAGGAGAGGTTGTCGGCCGACCAGAGGTAGCAGGCGAACACCAGGCTCGCGAGCTGGAACGGAATGTAGGCATACGTGCAGTAGCGGTAGTACTTGTCTTCTTCGAGTGCCTTCATCACCTCGTCGGGCGGGTTGTCGCCGTCGGGACCGAAGAACCGGTCGAGGATCGGGAGCAATCCGTAGACGAGCAAGGCACCGATCCACCACCAGACGGGGGCGGCCGCATTCCAACCGAGCTGGTTGAAGGCCCACACCAGGACGGTGGCCATGAACACAGCGGTGGGCGGAATCAAGCCCATGAGCCAGAGATATCGCTTGCGGTCGTGCCACTCGGCGACCGGGGCCTGCGCCTGGTCGTCGATGTTCGATGCGGTCATTGCCACTCCTTTGTAATGCCGATCACTGTGGAATGGACAATACACCGGATTTGTCATCGCAGTGGACAAATCATTGATTTTGTACACACGGCCGATCCTTGTGATTGATCCCACGGCGTCATCGTCTGGACACATCGGACTGCTAGCTTCCGTGTCGTCGTTGCCGATCGAAGGTCACGACAGTCGCAGTTCGGTTTGTATCCCGTCGGGGGTACTTCACAACAGGAGTAACAATGGACGCATTCATCGCCAAGATCATCGCCGACGTCATCATCCAGCTGATCAGCAGCGGAAGCGCCGACAGTGCCTCCACTGCAGTGAGCGCAATCCTCGGATCCTGACCCGCAGCGCGCTGCGCCGGTAGACCGCCGGCGCAGCGCGCGCACCGGTTCTTTCCCGTCGACTGATCTCGATCCGCATCTCGGCGCCATAGGGCACAATTCCCGCGTGCAAAGAACTCGACTGTGGATCGCCGGGGCACTCGGGCTGGCGTCGACCGCTGCGCTCGTAGCAGGGCCGCTGAAGAAGCCGGCCTTGACGGTCCGCAATGCGCATTGCGTGGGGTGGTGCGTCGACAACACTGGTCCGCGATTGGTGGCACTGGGAGACTCTATGGCCCAGGGTAATTCGCGTGTCGACTGGAAAATTCACGGAAACACCGCGTGGTATTCCTACCTCGTCTGCGGTGACGGCGCACCCGCGTCCGACGGTGGCAACTTGGGAATCAACGGCGCGACGACGACGCAGATCCTCGCCCGCATCGACGAAGCGTTGGCGGCGAAACCGGACGTCCTGGTCGTCAACGGCGGAACCAACGACCTGGCCAGGTCGGTGCCGCTCCATCAGATCGTCGGCAACCTGCGCACCATCCTCGAACGAGCGCACGAGGTCGACACAGTCGTCATCGCTACGGTGCCGTCGGCGCGCACCGTTGACGCCGATGATCTGAACAACGAAATCCGAGCGCTCGCCGCAGATCGCGGACTACCTGTCGCGGAGTTCGCGCCGCTGCTCGGCAAACCCGGAGCCACCTTCGACGGAGTACACCCCACCGCAGGCACGGCTGCCGAGATGGCTGCCGAGGTGGCGGCAGCGATGGGTGTAACGATTCGCTAGCCGTGCTCGTGCCGATTCCGAGACGAGCTGTTGAATTCGCCCGACATACACCGGATGTCTGGCCTGTCCATGTGCGCTGCGGACGGCGGTACTCGCAGCAGATCCGGCCGCGCTGGTGACGTTGGACCCCTGATGAAGGACCTGAGGGTTCACGATCGTGTGCCGGCGACGGGATTCCGCCGATCGTCGACGATAGTGAACAACCAGGTGCGGCCGGCCTGTGGACAACTGCGAACTATCCACAGGTTTCGAAAATGACACTGGCGCAGCCGTCGTCGATCGTCCACCGTATTTGCATGGGGGTAAGTACAGCGGTCGACCTGATGGCTCGGGGGATGAGCCGCAGCACCATCACTCGTCGAACGGCGTCCGGGCACCTGATTCGAGTGCTCCCCGGAATCTATGCGACGGAGAAGCCGGACTATCTGGACTTGTGCACTGCGGTGACACTGTGGAAGCCGACTGCAGTTCTCAGCCATCTGACGGCGGCATGGATATGGGGATTGCTCGAGGTCGAGCCCGCTGGGGTCGCTGCCACGGTGCCGCCGTCGACCCGGCAGAGTGCCCCGGACTGGGTGAAGATCCATCGCCGACGCCTCCCCACATCGGATGTGTGCCAGGGGTTTTCGGTGGTGACGTTGGCCCAGGTGTTCGTCGATGTTGCTGCGACGCTGACGGGTGAGGAGCTGGAGCGGTTCTTCGATACGGCCATCGCCCGGCCCGAGTTGCGGCGTCGCATCGCGTCCAGCTGCGAGAAGTCCCGCGGGATGGCCGGCATGAAAGCAGTGCGGAAGCAACTGCGTCTGTGCTGCCTCGGGACCCGGTCCGAAGCCGAGCGAGTCGTGGCGAGGGCGATGTCTGCCCGGCACTTCTTCATGGAGATCAACGCGCGGGTGGGGCCCTACTTCGGAGATTTTGTGGACTATCGAGCGCGGGTGATCGTGGAGATAGACGGACGCGAGTTCCACATCTCCGGTCAGGCCTTCGACAACGATCGGCGACGTCAGAACAGGATGGTCTTGGAGGGGTGGTTGGTACTGCGCTACTCCGCCGTCCAGGCGCTGGGTGATACTCGACGCGTGGTGGACGAGATCATCGAGGTGGTCAGGCGTCGTCGACGTTCGATCGGTGCACTCGGCCGGGCGCTGCCGCGGACGTGACTGTTCACGATCGGTCGCCGGCCTCGGGATTCCGCCGATCGTGGGCGATAGTGAACGCTCAGGTGCGCGGTCAGAGGCGGCCCTCGTAGACCGCAAGGATGACGAGCGCGACCACGGCGATCGTAAGAATTGCTAAGAGTGCCAAGTGAATTGGACTTGTCGAGCCTGGCGGTCGAACCCCGTTCGGACCCCTCATCTGGAGCATGTCACAAACTGTAGGCCATCTTCTCGGTTTGTGCGCGAGATGACTGATACAAACCGACGCCGAATCTGCACCGAAATGTAGTTCGCACATATGTTCGATGTGGCGTATTGTTGTTTTCGGCGGAGCTGGGAGGGAAGCCCGGCTCCGCCGCCCGATTCGAGTACATCCCAGCGAAGTGGAACCGGTGATCCGATGGACGACGTGCTGCGTAAAGTCGAGGAACTCGAGGCCTTGGTGGTGGAACTCGAAGAGCTCGATCGACGACGCGTCGGGATGGGGGATCGGCTCGTCGATCTCGAGCATTTCTTCCGCCGTGCAGGCTGCCCCGCGCTGTCCCAGCAAGCGCTCGACGCCTTCGTGAGCACCTACGCCGGACGAGTGTTCGAGCTG
Source organism: Rhodococcus sp. AW25M09 (assembly GCF_000333955.1). Classification (GTDB taxonomy): domain Bacteria; phylum Actinomycetota; class Actinomycetes; order Mycobacteriales; family Mycobacteriaceae; genus Rhodococcoides. The sequence continues at coordinate 5,353 of NZ_CAPS01000006.1, read as the reverse complement.
GCCGACGGTATGCGCGGATAGCGCTTTCGGCGAGTTCGACGCTTCGCAAACTAGCTGGTCTCATTTGTGGTTCACTGGTGCATTCACGCCTGAACACTGAGAAAGCTGCTCGAGAACCGTGAACAGTCTTCGCGAATGGTGGTCGCTCCCCGTCGACTACGGGTGGAACGTCGCCTATGCGCGGTCCCAGCAGGCGCTGCACATCACCAAAGTCCTCATCGGAATCTGGTGTTGGCTGTTCGGAGCAGCGGCGGCGGTTGGATTGGCTACGCCGGGCCTCGGCGAGGGCGGCCTCGGTAGCACTGCGCTGTGGTTCAGCGTCGTGACCGCCGCGCCGGTCGGTCTCGCCTGGACACTCGGTGGATGGCCGACGTGGCACATGTCGATCGCATTCGTGTTGTACGCCGACGTCGTACTCGCGGCGGTTGTCCTCAGTATCGGTATGGCGACCACGATTCTGCCCTTGGCAGCCCTCTTCACCGTCATCGGCAGTTACGTCGCGGGATTTCACGGACCCAAATTGCTCACTGCCCACAACGTGTTCGCCCTGTTCACCACCGGCGTCCTCTACGGAGTGGCAGTCGTGACGGAGCCGGAACTCGGGCTCGAATCGACTCTTTACCTGGTGATGCTCGTGCTCGTGATGTTCTCGGCACCGTTGATCGTGCACACGTTCTTGATGTTGTTGCGCCGGGACGCCACCGCAGCGTTCTACGACCCCCTCACCGGTATGCAGAACCGACGGGGATTCGACGCCTCGATCGGCAACCTCCGTCTGCGATCGGGGCCAGAATCGACAGTGACAGCTGTGGTGATCGACCTCGACAACTTCAAATCGGTCAACGACAGGTTCGGGCACCAACACGGCGACACCGTCATCCGGCTGACCGCGAGCCGCATTCTCGACATTTTCCCCGCCCCGGACATCACTGCCCGACTCGGCGGTGAGGAATTCGCGATCGTCTCCGTCGCCGGTCTCGACTCGGTGACAGCACGGGCCGAGGAACTCCGAATTCGACTGTGCGAAGCCAACAACCGGTCCTCGCTGACCGCGTCGATGGGCGTCGACCACGCCGTAGTCGACCCCCGAGATGTCGCCGCCGAGATCGAGGCACTCCTCAGCTCCGCCGATCGAGCGATGTACCGCGCCAAACGGCTCGGCGGCGACCGCGTCGTCACCCGCGAGGACGGGCAACTCCCCGCACGCGAAGTCGACGAACAACTGTGACGGCGTCGATCGGTTCCGAACCGGGAACCGATCGACGCCGCACGGGCCGTCCCTGTTCTCAGCTGGCCATTGTGGAGGCGATGGCTGCTTGGGTGCCGACGTCGAAGACCGGGTTGGTCAGATGCACGTCGAGCGTGTTGCCCGGGCCGGCGATGATGGCGTTCAGCACCGAGGTGAACGCGCCACAGTTCTGGAACTGCGGAATCGTGTACGTGCCCTTGACGTGTGAGTCGGTCTGGTTGTTCTGGATCAGATCGATGGCGTCCAGCGAACCGGTCAGATCGGCAGTGGTCTCGGCGGTGACACAGTTGGCACCCGAGGGGATCAGATCGAGCGAGGAAGATCCTGCCGAGCCGGTGTCGATACCCAGCGGCTTCACCGAGTCGATACGGATCTTGAAGCTCTGCTGAACGTCGAGATCCAACGTGGGTGCCTCGGCAGGTCCGCCCTGAACGAGGGTGCCGGACACCGGGGTTGCGTCGACGATCGAGATCGTGAACTTCGCCAACGTCGCGGGGCCGAGCTTCAGGTTGGCCGATGCTTGCGGGAGTGCGAGCGAACCGGTCACGGTTCCGCCGACCAGGTCCACGTCGGTGACCAGGTCGGTGGTCGGGAACACCACCGGCTGACCTGTCTTGGCGATGAGCGTCGTGGTGTCTGCCTGGAACGTGATGGGCAGGGTGTCGGCAGCATTGGCCGGGGCGGCCACCATCGTTGCCAGTGCGACAGACGATGCCAGTGCCGCCATGGTGACGACACTCTTGTTGCGGATCTTCACGTGTTCTCCTTCGATGGGTGTGTTGTTCTGCGACGAGGTCGAGCGATGAGTATCAGGACAGGGTGAAGGCCGGATCAGGCTGAACCGACAGGCTGTTGATCGTGCAGTTTCCGGACATCGGCTGATCGGCTGCCGTCAGAGTGTTGGTCATGTTGTCGAACGAACCGGCGAGGGTGGCCGGTCCGCAGTTGTATCCGAGGAGTGAGAAGCCCACGTTCGAGACCTCGCCGGTGGTGGCACTGGTCGGGGTGAGCGTCCAGGGCAGGTTTTTCAGCTGCGGCAGGTTGCAGAGCCGGTTCGATCCGCTGATCTTCGCGTCGGTGATGGACGCCGAGGAGCCATCCTGGCTGGTGGTTCCGGACAGATCGATCGAGCAGGACACGGGCACCCCGAACGATGCCGGTGTGCTCACGACAATCGTGCCGGGGGCGGTGAAGGCGGTATCGGCCGGCGAAATGGTGGCGGCGCCGGCATTGGCGGCACCGACCGTCGCTCCTGCAATGGCAACGGCGGCTACTGCGCAGGCGATGGTGCGAGAGCGGGTCGAGGTGTTGAGCGTCATCGATCGATCCTCCAAGTCCAGAACGACTCCGGATCCTCACGGGGCATCCGGCGGCACCGGTGTCCGGCAACCGAGGAGGACGTTAGGGCGGCGCAAGGAATGTCGGAAATGGTTCATTCGAAGTCTATGAGAAGTCACAAGCCGGGCGGTACGTTTGTTGTATGCCTTGGTAAGTAAATCGGGTGGGGGCTCCGAAAGTCATGTGCATCACCGGCATTCGGACCGTTTTCCGCTCGTTGTCGGACGAGCCGCCGGACGTTCGGCTGTCACGTCCGTCGTTATCGAAGTGATATCGAACGTTATCCAAACGAGATAGTGGGGTCGCCTCGGTGACACCTCCGTCGTCGAGCATGGTTTCGGAAAGCAACACCTGGAGCAGGTTTGAAAATCGGACAGCACCCCAGTGACGGGGGCAGCGTTTCCGTGACAGACTCGAAAGGTGACGTTTGCGCTGCCAGAAGCAGGATCTGCAGTCGACACGGACACGGGAGAGTTGACGGTGCAGCCGTATTTCGCCCCGGTCTGTCGACTGGACAACGGCGCGCTCGCAGCGATCGAAATTCAGCTGCGTGGACCTGCAGACGGTCCGCTCGCCACCGCCGAGGCGCTCAAGCGCGCCGCACGGGCGATGGACGCCAAGCGTGAGTTGGACGTTCTTGCGTGGAAAGTGGCACGGATCAACACGTCGTTGCGCCTCCCGATGCTTGTCTCCATGGACGTCGAATCGCTTGCCGCGATCGATGCAGTCACCGAGGAACAATTACGCCGCGACATAGTGGTCGTCACCGAGGCAGCGTTGGTGGACAGCCCGGCCCGTACGCTCGACGCAATCGACAGAGCCAGGCGTGAGGGCAAAGTGATCGCAGTCGACGAGGTGGGCCGGCGACCCCAATCGATGACTCTGTTACCGCTCATCGAACCCGACGTGATCATTCTCGCCGCATCCATGGTCGCCAGGCGCCCCGATCTGTCCACCGCGCGCACCTCCCATGCCGTATCGGCTCAGGTCGAACGAACCGGAGCAGTGGTCGTGGCCAGCGGAGTCGACACCGAGCTGCATCGAACCCGGGCTTTGGGGCTCGGGGCAACCTACGGCGTGGGCGAGCTCTATCCGGCCGCGCAGTCGGCCGACGAACTTCCGACCGAGGCTGCCGAGACGATGCCCCCGTTCCCCACGTGGAGCACTCCGTCCAATGCTGCCGAATCACCGTGCGACATCGCATTCGCAGGCAAGACGACCATCCGAAGCACGAAGCGACTGCTGGTTGCGATGAGCACGTCACTCGAGATGCAGGCCTCCGCGTCGGGCCCGGAGACGTTGATACTCGGTACTTTTCAGAGGGCAGAACATTTCACCGAGACCACTCGTGCGCGGTGGGTGTCGATGGCCGATCAGATTTCGTACGCAGGCGTCTACGGCGTGGGGATGGGATACGTCCAAGAGGGCGGCATCGTGCATGCACCCCTCGATCCCGAGGATCCGCTCGTCGAGGAGTGGAACGTGGTGGTTCTCGGACCGCACTTCTGTGGAGTGCTCGCGGCGGTGGACCTCCACCGTGGGGAGGCCGACGCAGACCGCGAATTCGACTACGTGATGTCCTACGACCGAGCGACCGTAGTGCGTTGTGCTCGGGCGGTTTTGGCTCGGTTCTGAAGTTCGGAGCTCGACTCGATTTTGGGAATGTTTCGGGCAGGCAACGAAGGGCATACGGCACACAGGCAATAACGCAGTCCGGACTGCCAGTTTGCTCAGGCCTCGCACGTTGAAACAACAGCGTGCGAGGTCGTTTCTTTTCAGCGGTGTTCGCGCGAGACTTCGTCGACCAAATCCTGTGCCACATCTCTGAGCTTTCGATTGCTCCGCTGCGACAACTGGATGAGAAGCGCGAACGCAGCGTCTGCAGAGATGCTGTGGGTAGCCATCAGCATTCCTTTGGCCTGCTCTATCGGCGCGCGCCGGCCCAGTGCCGTCCGCACATCATCAGGCAGTACGGAGTGCTGCGGGTGCGACGCGTTCATGCCAGCTAGTGTGCCGCGTGCCGACCCGACCTGGGTGAGTCGAAAGACGACCCGCCGATTTCGCGTCGAACAGAGCTGTTGGCGTTACTCGATGTGTAGCGCTCTGTTATGTAGCCGTTATCAGGCGGCGGGGTTCGACAGCGGGCGACCGATGAGGAACTCGAGAGTTCGGTACGCATCCGTGCGACGACCGTTGCTCGCATTGTCGTGATACGCGGCACCGGCCACAACAACGCCGACCGGGATTCGCCCCGACTCGATATCGAGAGCAGTCTGCTCTGCGCAGTTCTTCAACACCGGGCAGTCGGCACACAAGCGCCACGCTCTTTCGGCGCGTTTGCGTCCGTGGCGAGGAAGTTGTTGCGAGTCATAGGCATCCATATCGTCGATGCATGCACCCTGGAGGCGCCAGACCTGGTCATCTGTCATCGTCGTGATCCGTTTCGCGCCGTGCCGATCGTTCCATCAGCCTTGTTCCCCATTGCGAGAAACTCGAAACAACCGAATGCCTTGCGCCGCCGTAGGCCCGCCAGAGTCAGACTCGTCGCGGAGCTGCCGACCGAGATGCCGCGGCCGCAGCCGCGATGGTCACCAGCGCGCCGAGCACGATGGCAGGGCCTTCGCCGGCAGCCAGAACACCGCTGTTCGCGCCGAGTGTCACGGCCGAGACCGGAACTCCGAGCTGGGCTGCAGCGAGGACGCCGAGTTCGATGGGTTGGCCCGTCAGACGCACGGCAGCGTGCGCTGCAACAGCGCCGCATCCCAA
>NZ_CAPS01000007.1 GCF_000333955.1 Rhodococcus sp. AW25M09 | reverse complement strand
GGGCTCGAGTGCAATGTCGAGCCGAGGTCGGTGCCGACCGTCTATTCGGCGGCGATCGAATCGATGAACGGCGCGAGCAGCAGCGCCACATCATCGGCTGCGGCGTCGATGTCGTCCGGCGGTTCGGGGATATAGCTCAGGGCCAGTCGAACGATGGCCTTGCTGACGACGTCGGCTTGTCGTGGGCTTGCGCCGACCCATCCGCGCTGGAATGTCTCCGACAGCCGCCCGCCCGCCCGCTCGATGAGCACCGCGCTGTCGGTGGTGATCAGTCGCAGGAGATCCTCGGGTGCGTCGCCGTTGTGGAGCGACCGTACGAGTGGATCCAGTCCACTCAACTGGAAAAACGACGAGAAGCCCTGTCGCAGAGCGGCCGACGAGTCGTTCTCGTGTTGATACAGTGCCGTTTCGCACATGGCGACGAAGAGGTCCGTCAATCTGATGGCGTACCCCTGCGCGACGCCGCGCCGTGAACCGAACTCGTTGTACAGGCTCTGTCTGCTCAGTCCCGCAGCCTTGGCGATGTGGCTCATCGTGACGTTGCGCCAGTTGCGCTCGTGCAACAACTCGCGCAGCGCATCGAGCGCGGTGTCGCGCGCGAGAGTGGACGCCGCTTCACGGTACCGACCGGGGGTCGACGTCTGTTCGGCTGCGGGCATGAAAACGACTCTATCGAACGACCGCATGCGGCTGGTCCAACCAATCTTCTCCGAGTAGATCCCTGTCGATGGGGTCTCCGCTCGCGATGAGCGTTCTGATCTGTCGGATGTCCTTGGGGAACCCCACTCCGATTGCTCCGACGAGCGTGTCGCCGCGTACCGCACAGGCGGTGAAGCGTCGGCTGTCGATGGACCCGCGAACCACGATGTACTCGTCGTCGACGTCGGTCCAACCCGCGAACTGCAGGTTGACGCCGTGCTGAGTGGACCAACCCCACGGAACATCGAGATCGCCGACCTCGAGATTGAGGATGGACCGTGCGGCCCGGGTGCCCTGGTCGACGGCCCCGTTCCAGTGCTCACTTCGATAGGTGCCGCCGAGGATCGGGTTGGGGACCTCGGCGACGTCACCCGCGGCGTAGATGCCGGTGGCCGAGGTTCGCATGGCCTCGTCGACCAGTATCCCGGCTCCGGTGTGCAGTCCGAACTCGGCTGCGAGCTCGATGTTCGGTACCGAACCGGCCGACACCAGCACTGTGCCCGCGCACCAGCTGCGTCCGTCCTGCGCGGCAGCGACAACTGTGCCGTCGTCTTGCTTCTCGAGGCTCGTCACGGCGACATCGGTGTGCATGATGATCCCGTTGTCCGCATGCAGGTCTCGATACATCTGCGAAATCGCGGCCGGTGCGATTCGGTTCAGCGGAGCCGATGCGGCCTCCAGCACCGTCACTTCGGCTCCGAGTGACCGGGCCGCGGCCGCTGCCTCGCACCCGATCAGGCCGCCGCCGATGACCAGTAGTGATCCGGTACGGAGGATGTCGGCGTGCAGCGGTGCCACATCGGCCGCGCTGCGGAGGGTGAACGCGTGCGCCGAACCCGGGAGATCGAGTTGCCGGGCCCGGGAACCCGTTGCCAACAGCAGGGCGTCGTACGGAACCGGATCTCCCTCGTCGAGGAGGACCGCCGAATCGGTGATGGCGGTGGCGGTGACGCCCGAGCGAACATCGACATCGTCGATGGCTGCACCGAGCAGAACCTGATCGACCGATTTGGTGCCCAGCAGCAGCTCCTTGGAGACCGCCGGACGACGGTAGGTGGCCTCCTGTTCGCTACCGATCAGCGTGACGGTCCCCGTGAAACCCTCGGCCCGTAGGACTTTGGCGGCGGTGTACCCGGTGGCACCGGTGCCGACGATCACGACGTTGCCGGGCTGACGAGCAGTCACCCGCGCTCTACCTCGACCATCTCGAAATCGGCTTTCGCGGCACCACAGTCGGGGCACGACCAGTCGTCGGGAATGTCATCCCACTTGGTGCCGGGTTCGATACCGTCCTCGGGCCAGCCCAGCTCTTCGTCGTACTCGAACCCGCACTGCACACAACGGTAAAGCTTCATTTCTTGCTCCTGAAGTCGGCTTTTTCGCGGACGCCACAATCGGGGCACGGCCACTCGTCGGGAATATCGGACCAGGGTGTTCCGGCCGGAAAGCCCTCACGCGGAACGCCGTTGGCCTCGTCGTAGACGAACTCGCACACGGGACACTCGAAGGCGGCCATCACTCGGCCCCGTATGCGGCGAGGATCTTCTTCCGCTTCGACGGCGCGATGTTGACGCGGGTGATGTCACCGTCGTAGTGGTCGAGCACGCGGTGGTCCATCACCTTGCGCCACACCGGCGGGAAGTAGGCGAGCGAGATCATGCTCGCGTAGCCGCTCGGCAGGTTGGGTGCTCCATCCATGCTGCGCAGAGTCTGGTACCGACGGGTGGGGTTGGCGTGGTGATCACTGTGTCGCTGAAGGTGATACAGGAAGATGTTGGTGACGATGTGATCGGAGTTCCAGCTGTGCTCGGGGGTGCACCGCTCGTAGCGGCCGTTGTCCTTCTTCTGACGCTGCAGTCCGTAGTGCTCGAGGTAGTTGACCGTTTCGAGCAGCGAGAATCCGTAGATGGCCTGAATGATCAGGAACGGCAGCACGATCGGACCGAACACCGCGATGAGCACGCCATAGAGGACGACCGACATCAGCCAGGCGTTGAGCACGTCGTTGTGAATGCTCCACGTGCTCTTGCCCAGTCGCTCCATGCGAGCCTTCTCGAGTTCCCAGGACGATTTCAGGCTGCCCCACACGCTGCGGGGGAGGAAGGCCCAGAAGCTTTCGCCGAACTTCGAGCTCGCCGGGTCCTCGGGAGTGGCGACGCGAACGTGGTGGCCGCGGTTGTGCTCGAT
>NZ_CAPS01000008.1 GCF_000333955.1 Rhodococcus sp. AW25M09 | reverse complement strand
AGCTCCCCGACGTCATCCGAGGGCGACGGGGAGTAGACCTCGGGGTGTTCGCGTCGCAATGTCGGCGAGAGCATCGTCCAACTTCGGATACTCGAACTCGAAGCCGCTGTGTGTCAGCACTTGTGGATCCACCCATCGGCTCTTCAGGACCAACTCGGCCTCCGTGCGGATCACCCGCGCACCGAACTGGAGCAGCCACGCCGGTGTCGGTAATCCGTGGTTGCGGCCCATTGCAGTCCGAACCTGCTGCATCAGAGTCTCATTGGTTACCGGAAACGGAGTGGCCACGTTGACGGGGCCAGCGAGTTCTTGGCAGTCGTAGAGATGATCGAGTGCGCGGGCGACGTCCGCGACGTGAACCCAGCTGAAGATCTGTTGGCCGTCGCCCATCTTGCCGCCGAATCCTACTCGCGCCAGGTCGATGATCGGATTGATCGCTCCGCCGCCTGCGCCCAACACGATCGACAAACGAAGCGCGACTTTACGAATAGTCACATCGGCATCGAAAAGCTCACGCTCCCAGGCGCGAGCAACCTCGACCGAGAATCCCGACCCCAGTTCACCGGTGTGCTCATCCATCGGTCGATCGCGCGAATCGCGATAGATGGTTCCGGTGCTGGCGTTGACCCACAATGCCGGTGCTGTCTCCACGTCGGCCAACGCACGGCCCAGCTCGGCCGTCGTCTGGATGCGCGATGACATGATCTCGTCTGCATTCGACTTGTTGTATCGACAGCTCACCGAGCGACCGGCGAGGTTGACGAGCATATCGGCACCGTCGAGCACCCCGACGATGCTGCGATGGTCGGACCACGTTGCGTCGCTCGAGCTTCCGCGACCGATGGTCCTGATGCGGATTCCACGATCCTCGTAGAACCGATGTAGATAACGGCCGATGTAGCCGGACGCGCCACACAGTACGACGGTCGATGGTGATTCGGTCACTGGTTCAACCCTTCTGGCGATGTCATTCGTTTCAGGAGACCGGCGACGTCGGTGACCAAGCCCCGGGCCACCGGAAGTCGCGCGAGGCGTACCGCCTTTGCTACGACGGGTACGAGCCCGTCGACCAATGTGCGTGTTCGCTGCTGGTTGTCCGAGGAGTCGGTCACCCAGTGCAGAGTGACGCCCATGTAGATCATCCAGAGCAGTGCCGGGAGAGCGTCGTTCAGCGACGCCGGAACCTTCTGCTTCGATGCGGCCAAGGTGATTCGCATGAGGTCGATGGCCATGGATCTGGCATCGGACGATTCCTCCGAGAAGGGACTGGAACTGGTGCTCGTCGGCAATGCCAGGTGCAGAAAGGAGCCACCGAATGCGTGATACGGGGCCATGACGTCGAGACCGGAATGCAGCACAGCAGTAAGGTTTTGGGACAGCGATGCGCCGTCGACGAGAACGTTGAGCGCGCGGTCGCGATGATCGCGCTGAATCACCACGTACAGCTCGTTGACCAGCTCGTCCTTGCCGGCGAAGTAGTAGTACGCGTTCCCGAGAGAAATGCCCGCTTCGTCAGCAATGCGACGCATCGTGGTTGCTTGAAACCCTTCGTCGCGAAAGAGGCGTAGAGCTACCTCGACCACTTTGTCCCTCGTCTCGGACGTCCGGGCCATCGATCCTCCTCAATTCTGAACGTGTTCAAATTTCACGGTAGACCTCTTTTTGAACATGTTCAAGACGCCTGTGGCGGACGGATCGTCAGCACGTAGTCCAGGAAGCACCTCGTGTTGAATACTGGCTTCTCGGTGTCGAGACGAATCGGGGAGTTCCGGCTGGGACGCAATGGAGCTCAATGGCTACGGGAGCTGAACGAGCGACACCCCTGGAGTCACAATGACTACTTCCACAGCTGGATTTTGGCGAACCTTCCCTGTGGGCGTGGCCGTACACTCGATATGGGCTGTGGTCGAGGTGGCTTGGTGCTCGCCTTGGCCCCTCATTTCGATCACGTCGTCGGGGCCGATGCCGATCGAGACATGCGACGAATCGCACAGGCGACTACCGCCGCTGTCGACATGTGATCATCAACGATCACCAATTCGACTCTTGGGCGGATGATTCCATCGACCTTGTCACCATGGTTGCGGTGCTGCATCACCTCGATGTCGACGACGCACTCCGCCATATCGAGCGGGTTCTCACTCCGAACGGACGCCTGCTTGTCGTGGGGCTCGCGCCGCCGCGAAGCGTGCACGATCTACTGTGGGATGCGGTCTCGATCGTCACCAATCCGTTGATCGGATTTCTCCACCGCCCGTGGCCCAGCCCGGCGGCAGCACTGCCGCCACCGTTCCCGGTCGAGGACCCGGTACTGAGCTTCGACGAGCTGGGGCAGATGGTCGAAAGGCGCTTCCGGGTGCGGTGATGCGCCACCGCATAGGTTTTCGACACACAATCGAGTGGACGAAACTTGGTGCGTAGGCGAGCGCTGGTGTAGTCAAACCCACGGAACTCGGCGCTCCCACCACGGCATCGTCTTGGACTGACCGATTTCGACATATTCGACTCGCTGACGCCACTGCGCCAGATAGTGGAGGGCCCATCCATCGGTCCGCGTTCTACGCGGCCTGTGGGGGTTCACCGGACGAACGGGGCCGTTGCCCTCTCACGAAGAATTGTCATCGTGTGCACCATATCGGAGGCGGGGCCGGTGAGTGGTACGTGCTGGTGACGCGAGCGATACCGCAGTATCGATACTTCCAGAAAGGAATAGGGCTAGCGCCTCTCCTCGAGAGTGCCGATCGGTGTCGAACCGCCAGTTCGGTCGATCCACATCGCGACACCATCGACGAGGTGAGGGCCCATGAAGCCACCCTCGTCACCCCACGGCCAGGCGGTGTGGGATTCGGCAACTCTCAGTTGAACCAGGTCAGCCATCGACACCAGCGCCTCGTCGACGTCGGCGTCGACCTGCGCACCGTATCCATTGCCGCCGAGGCCACCTGGATCGCACCCCTCCACGGTGACTGCACTCTCGAGCCACACCGCGCCGCCGTCCGGGTCGTACATGGCCGCCCAGTCGATATGTTCGATGCGAGAGCCGTATTGACGCACATGCAGGTCTTGGCCGAGTCGGTCCAACGCAATCAGCCACGGTTCGGGCAAGGTCGACGATGTGACCCGGACTCCGTCCGATGGGCTCCAGCTACCGGTCAATACACGCTCACGGTGCTCGAAAAATGGGTGCATCTCCGGAGTATGCCCCTTGCTGATACTTCCTCGCTTCGGGGCTGAGCGATGCAATATGTAAAGGAACTGGATGCTGCGAGAGGACGACCTGAGTGTGGAATGCACATAGTCCTGGCGTGCTGCGGTTGCCGTCGGGCAGCCTCGTTCGTGGACGCGCCCTGCGTAATTCGATGCCCGACGGCCCACTACCGGGTTTCGGGGTCTACCTACAGGGCAAGGATCCAGGCGGGTTCGACTGGGACTCGAGATGGGTTCGGTGGCCGGACTTCTGGTTGCCGTCGGAATCGGACAAGCTCAGGGTTGTGCTGCAAGAAGTGCTGCACCGCAGCGCAATCGAGAGAGTGGAGATCGCGTGCACCGGTGGTATGGGGCGCACGGGCACAGCGCTGGCGTGTCTCGTCGCGCTCGACGGTGTGCCCGGCAGTGCAGCCGTCGACTACGTCCGGCGCAACTATTCGCATCGGGCCATGGAGACGCCCTGGCAGACGCGTTTCGCGAAGAGATTCCCGAGGCCAGGCTCTCTGCTCTGAGCAGAATGGACGACCCATCTCGGAATCGAGGCCTAGGCTCCGATCATGGGCGAGGTGATCAGGATCGATGAGCGTCGAGCAGCACGCGCAGTGGAACCACTGTGGCGCGAGGTTGTCGGTAGACGGTTACGCGAGCGCAGGCACTCCCGCGGAGACACCCTGGCCGACACCGCTGCGCGCGCAGGCATTGCGCCGCAGTACTTGTCGGAGCTCGAACGTGGCCGCAAGGACCCATCGAGTGAAATCCTTGCGGCCGTCGTCGGAGCACTGGGAACGTCGATGGCGGAAATCTCACGCCTCGCGCATCACGACCTGTCTCGGGGCGACGCGACGTTGATGGCTGCCTGACGCCCCTCGAGGACCTGGTCCACGACGCCGTAGTCGCGGGCGGCAGGGGCGGTCAACACCAGATCGCGATCGGTGTCATGTCGAAGCTTCGCCGCGTCGCGTCCGGTGTGTTTGGCGAGGATTGCCTCCATTTCGGCGCGAACCCGGACGATCTCGTCGGCAGCCAGAATCAGATCGGGAATGGTGCCGCGGCCCTGCGCTGCAGGTTGATGCAACACCACCCGACTGTGGGTGAGTGCCGAGCGTCGCCCCGGTGCTCCGGCAGCGAGCAGTACTGCGCCCGCTGCAACCGCTTGGCCCACGCATGTTGTGGCAACGGGGGATCCGATGAACTGCATGGTGTCGTACACGGCGAGCATCGCAGCTGTGTCGCCGCCCTCGCAGTTGATGTACATCGAAATCTCCTGGTCGGGGGAGTCCGCTTCGAGGTGCAGAAGCTGCGCGATCATCGCATTCGCGACACCTGCGTCTATCCCGGTGCCGAGGTAGACGATGCGCTCACTGAGGAGGTGCGAATAGACGTCGACCACGCGTTCGCCGCGCGAATCTCGGGTGATGACATTGGGAATTGTGTACGTGCTCATCGTGCCATCTCCATTCCGAAGGACACTCGCCGTGCGGGCATGACCTGATCGAACGAATCGACGATCGCGTCGACGAACCCGTACTCACGCGCGGCGTCAGCGGTGAACCAGCGATCGTGCAGGGAGTCGTCGAAGATCTGCTCGCGCGTTTGCCCGGTGTCGTCGGCGATGAGACCGAGCACCGTATCTCGGGTATGCCGTAGATCGTTGGCCTGCACCTCCACCTCGACCGCCGATCCGCCGATGCCGGCCGATCCCTGATGCATCAGAATCCGCGAGTGGGGTAGGGCGTAGCGCTTTCCTCGAGTTCCCGACGACAGAAGGAATTGACCAGCACTGCAGGCCAATCCGAGTGCAAGCGTCGAGACATCGCACGGTACGAGCCGCATCACGTCACGGATGGCCAGCATGGCGGGCACCGATCCGCCCGGGGAATGGATCCACAGTGCGATGTCGGCCGACGAGTTCTCGGCAGCCAGCGTCAGCAGATGAGTGGTGAGGACGGTGCCGTTGTCGTCGTCGAGGGGGCCGTCGAGCACGAGCACCCTGTGACGTAGGAGTTGGTTGCGGAGCTCGGGTGGGAACATTCGTGGCGTTTCGCTCATGATCAGAGTGTGGTGACGAATTCTGTTGCACGCCACGAATTCTGCTGTGGGCAGTGACGCCGCTCAGAGCTGCGTCGGCCTCGAGGGACAATGGTGAGATGACTACTGCACTCGAGTTCTCGGAATCCATCGCCATATCCGCATCGGTCGAGGATGTGTACGCCGCCGTCTCCGACGTCACCCGGACGGGCGAGTGGAGCCCGACCTGCCAGAAGTGCTGGTGGAACGAGCCCGATGGCGGTGGCGTCGGCTCGACGTTCACCGGTCGCAACGTCACCCCGGAACGTACCTGGGAGACCGTGTCGACCGTTGCTGCAGCCGAACCAGGTCGCGAGTTCGCGTGGGTGGTCGGCGACAACTTCGTTCGCTGGGGCTACACCCTCGAAGCGGTGGACAGTGGCACCCAGCTCACCGAGTCCTGGCGCTTCTTGCCCGGCGGTATCGACTTCTTCCACAGCAAGTTCGGGGACGATGCGCAGAAGGAAATCGACATTCGCAGCCAGGCCGCACTCGACGGTATTCCCCGTACCTTGGCGGCAATCAAGCGCGTAGTGGAAGCCGAGGTTTGACCGCGGGGATCGTGCGAGGCAAACGCGCGCGCCTTCGTCAGAGGCGAGCGGAATCGTGGGCGAATCCGCTCGCGACTGGCAAACGCGCTCGCGTTTGCGAGAGCCGGTGTCCTCAGACCACCGCCTCTGGTCTGCTCGACGCTCTGGCCGGGGTCTGACCGATTCCAGAGGACAGGCGGGCAAGGATGTCCACAGCCGAGCTGATTTCGGGCAGTGAACGGGTGAAGGGAATGCGCTGATGATCGTCGAACGCGTATCCCGTACCGAACCGCAGTCCGGGTGCCAGCAGCAATCCGTGAGAGTGGGCTTCGGCGACGAGGGCACTGGATCGGATGCCGTCGGGCAGGGAACACCACAATGCCAGGCCTCCATCCGGGACTCGAAAGTGCCAATCCGGCAGTCGATCTCGCATCAGAGCAACGGTGTGATCGCGTGCGACTCTCGATATATCGGCGCGCGCTCGGCGTACCTCGTCGTACTTGCCCATCAACTCGACCGCAGCGAGTTGATCGAGAATGGACGCCGAAAGTTGGCGTCGCGCATAGGTTGCGGCGATTCTCGCCAGTAAGCCTGCTTCGGCTCGAACCCAGCCGACTCGCACACCTCCCCACACCGTCTTGCTGGTGGACCCGATCGTCACCGTCGCGACGTCCGGAGTGGCTGCGCCGAAGGGTTCGATGTCGGGTGGCCCGTCGAGGGACAGGTCCGCTGCTACCTCGTCGACGATGGTCAGTACTGCATGGCGGTGCATGGTCGCGGACAACTGTCTGCGAGTGCCGAGGGGGAGTCGAGCTCCCGACGGATTGGAGAAGTCGGGCATGAAATACGCCAGCGTCGGCGCACTCTGCCGTGCGGCGCGGTCTGCGGCCGGCACGAACTCGTCGGTGTCGTCCGGGTCGATGGGCACCGGGATGCATCGGCCACCGAGGGAATGAACGAGTTCGACGACACCCGGATACGTGGGGTGCTCGACGAGCACTCTGGCGCCCGGCTCGGTGAAGGTCGACAACACCGCATGAATGGCGTCGGTGGCACCGGAGGTGACGAGAATGTTGTCCACGGTGGTCGGCACTCCACGCCCTCGGTAGTAGGCGGCGATCGATTCGCGGAGCTCGAACAGGCCGGACGGAGCGTAGCCACCCAGGGCAAACCGGTCTCGAATCCTCTCGGACGCAACGCCGTACGCCGCGGCCAGCAGGGGAGAGGCCGAGGGTGACGCGTTGACGAATTCCAGTGTCGCAGTGTCACGATCGCCGGCGAGCGTACTCCACGCCGGCATCGAACTCGTGGGGGAAACGTATGTGCCCGAGCCCCGTTGGGCGCTGATCCAGCCACCTTCACGGAGGTGGCGATAGGCCGACGCCACCGTGACTCGGCTGACGTCCAGACTGATCGACAGCGCCCGCTCGGCGGGCAACCGCGTCTGGGCAGACACCTCGCCGCTTTCGATCAACCGACGCAACTCGTCGGCGATCTCGAGGTAGAGCGGACCACCGGATCTGTTCCGCAGCGTCGACGGGCCGATCCGTGCTGCCAACTCCGGGGCCGAGATCGCCGATGCGTCGAAAAGATCCATACAGGCCACTCTTGCACGCTGGACTGCACTATTCACTCCGATTGCAGTCCATTGTTGTCGCATGATCGCAATTGGAGCTGTATTGGCCTTGTCATTGGTCGGGGCGGGATGGACTGTGGCCGCACTGCGCGACGGTGGGAGAAGTGCCCCCACCGGCCCGCCGCGCAGTCGTGTCTACGTCGACTGATCCGGCTGGTGCGTCGACAAACGCGCGCGCATTCGTTAGGCGCGTTCGAGTTCGCTACGGATTCGGGCCTAGACCGCTCGCATTTGGCAAACGCGCGCGCGTTTGCGAGAACCGGGGGGCGGCGAGAACCGGGGGCGGCGAGAACCGGGGGGCGGCGAGAACCGGGGGGGCGGCGGCGAGAACCGGGGGGCGGCGCGCG
>NZ_CAPS01000009.1 GCF_000333955.1 Rhodococcus sp. AW25M09 | reverse complement strand
ACGTGAATTGAGCTCGACCGAGTGCCAGTTCGGGGGAATGGGCACTCGGCGGCGACTGCCTCGCCGACATCGCTACCCTGCGAGAACACGCAGGCGTCTTCGGGCAGGTGCCATCGGATCCGACGGTGTCCCGACTGGTCTCGGTCCTGGCCTGCGATGCTCCGCGTGTGCTCACAGCGATCGACAACGCGCCGCGCACGATGCGAAGACCGCATCCAGACCACCCATCCCACCAACATGGAAGTCAGCCTCTCGGGCCGTGGAACCGAGCGTTCAACCGATCGACACCCGCCGCCACATCGCGCCCGATCGATGTGAACGCAGTCGAAAACGACAATCTCGAACCGATCAGGCCACCACGTCAGCAGGACGAAGGATCGAAGCTAGGGGCCGTCCTCTGATTCTTCTCTGGCAGCGGGGTCGGTGATCGTCGCGGCGTCAGCCGAGTTGTCCAAGTTGATCAAGCACTGTTTCTGGTATGGCCGTGGCAGGAATTCGGGAGATGTGAAAATCTGCGGCGGGCCAGGTGTTTGCTGCTCCCAACCAGTATTCCTCGGGTAACTCACTCCCATGAGCGGATTCTTGATGAAGGTCGACACCGTGTGATTCCCGCATTCCGACGACGAGCCGATAGTGTGCAGTGACGTTCGTGATCGGTGTGTACGCGTCGAATCCGACGGCGGTAGGCGATATGACCGAGGCAGATCGGTCATCGAGAAGTACTGCCGCGAGGGGCAGTGCTGCGAATCCGCGCAACCAGTCCGCGACATACATGGAGGAGTTTTCCGCGTCGTCCGCATCGAGAGCGTCGATGTCGGAGGAACGTGCATACGAATGTGTCGCCTGCAGCCACTGCAGGGGCGACGGTATCTGCAATACAACCGGTCCCGACACCATTGCAGTCAGCGTTCGTACAAGATCGATGGCTTTTTCGCTGAGGACCTTGTTCGCCAGCATGGTGCGCAGTGCGAAGCCGGTTCGCTTCTTCTCCGCCATCGCAGCCTGTAGCGCGGGGTCCTGTCGAAGGTGATGAGCATAGAAGTGGCTCAGGTCGAGGATGGCTAGGTCTGGATTCAGCAGGCCCTGTGCCTGATCGAAGAACCGGGCGTAGGCCACGGGTTCGTCCCAGGGGACCGGCCGGTTTCGGAGAAGTACTGCTTGTGCGTACTCGTGGTGGTCGAGTAGCAGTGCCGTGGGCCGCCCCGATTGCGGCGCGGCAATTGCGGAAAGAAGGCTGGTGGTCATTGGTGGTCTGCTCCGTGGTGGATGGACCGATCCCGGGCGGTGATGCTTCTGCCGACGTAGTCGACACAAGCATCACCGCCCGGAGTCGAAAGGGTCAGGACTTGTGCTGAACTTCCTCGCCGCACTTGGCTTCGAGTTCACGCACACGCTTGTTGAGTTCTTCGATCTTGAGAACTCGACGATCTGGAATCATGATCAACGGGAGCTCGCTGAGCGGTGCTGTGACTCGTTCGGGCTTGCTCTTGCCCCAATGCGTGGCAACGAGTTGGTCGTTGTCGTCGCCCCAGGAGCCGAAATACAGCAGATCCTTCGGTGGTTCGGGCTTGACGAACTCGGCCACAAATTCTTTGTAAGGCTTTCCACGCTCGAGGCGGTCTCTGCGCAGTTGTGCACGCAGTGCGACCGTTTCGTCTTCTCGGACAACGAACGTGTCGGGTTCGTAGACAACACCGTACAATTCGCCGGCGACCTTGTCGGAGATGCGTGCGAGCTGAAGGTCGGCCATCACCATTTCTGGGTCGCGCTCGAGGATGTCGCCGTATCCGCCGCCGGAGCCTTGGCTGATCATGTACAACTCACCTTCTTTGGCGACGTCGAACTGCAAGCCCATGTGCCCTGTCATGTATGTCCCTCCCTCGTAGGGCTGTTCGTTCATGATGCGTTCGATGGACAGGTCGAACTGCGCGGGGTCCTTCCGGATGATGTCGTAGATGTTGATGTCCTTGACCATCGACAAGGGATAAGTGGGACATCCGTAGCCGCCGAACATTCCGCTGACGGAGGAGAATTTGGAACCGGAGGTGACGGTCATGAATCCCCAGCTCGGCGTACCGCGTGAAGCGACGATCATCTCGTATCCCATACCGCCGCGGAACTTTCCGAAGCCCTGGTTGTCTTTGACGAGCCGCTTACTGACCAGCTGCAGGAACGGGACTTCCTCCTCCATTATTTCTTGCTCGGCGATGTCTGCCATCGCGCAGAACAGTGGTGCCACCCCGTCTTCGCCGTCCCGAAACGCTTTGGCCCCTCCACCCATTCCGTTGAGGTCGGCGCACAGATTTCCGACCTGCTCACTGTGCTGTGTCGTTCCACCCCATAGGAAGTCGTTGATCTGGTTGAACCACGGAGCAATGACATTCGAGTACTTGGTGGGGGAGGAGAACTGAAGCTTCGCGTAAGCGGTCTGCAGGGCAGAGAATCCACGGAACGATGCTTGCAACGATTGTCCGACGGGGGCGTCGTAACCTGCGTCTGCCCACGTGTGTTCCTCGGAGATGACGTCGATCGGAGAGAGCGCGCCGGTACTGCGGGGTAGGTCGGGCCACCAGTACGACAGAATGGCCTGTGTCATGAACGATTTGGTCGATCCGAGTGGCGAGTTGATGGCTCGGTTGAGGATCTCTGGGCCGGTTCCCGTCAGGTCGACGGTCATCTGGTCGCCCTTGATCGTTATCTTGCAGGCGAACTTGATGAGAATGTTCTCTTTGAGGGTCGAGTCCACGAACTGATTGAATGTCACTGTTCCGTCGGGTAGTTCGGCGATTCGGCACCGTACTTCTGCCTCGACGTTTTCCACCGTTGTTCGCAAAGTAGAGACGAACGCTTCTTCGCCGACCTCGTCGATCAGACGGTTGACGGTATCCATCACCCGTCCGACGGCACCCATCTTGACCTTGATGTCCGCGAGCATCAGCTTGGGGTCGCGGGTCGAGTGTTGCAGGAAGGTCAACAGATCTCGTCGAAGATGGCCTCCTTCGACGATCTTGATGGGTGAGGCTCGCAATCCGTCGTCGAACGGCGTTTCGGAGCCCGACGGCATACCGCCGGGCTCGCATGCGCCGTTTTCACCCTCGTGGATGGTTGCGCCTACCCAGGCGATGATTCGTCCGTCACGCATGACGGGAACCAACATCGATTGGTCGGTGTTGTGGACCATGCCGAATCTGGAGTCGTTGTGGAAGAAGCCGTCCCCGGGCCGAATTCCGACCGTGGGTTCGTCCTTCCAATTCTTCATGATGTACCTGATCGGGTGGTGCAGCACCGCGGAGAAGGCGATCACTCCACGGTTGGAGAGGTAGCTGACATCGCCTTCGGCCGTGTAGACGGCGACGGAGAGATCAGCCCATTTCGCACCCGGGGCTGCCCCCATGCTTTCGCACATCTCGAAGGCCTCGTCGAGTGCGCCGGCGAGTCGCTTGCGGATGCGGTCGGCCTCGATGGGGTTGGTATCTTCTGTCAGGCAATAGTTTTCGTGCTCGGTGCGTGGGGCGATCCTGTGGTTGCGCATGATCTCTGGATCGGGACCGAGGAAGAGAGTGGTTTCGTCCATGAACTTGTCGACCCACTGCTGCTCCTGCTCGCTGAGCTTCTGTGCCTGGTCGTGGTTGGAGGTCGCGCCGCTGGAGTTGTCCAAAATTGTCATGATGCGTTCAGGCTCCTTACGAAGAACTGTGGTTGATTCGATTTCACGTCAGTCTTTGAGTAGCCAGACGGCACCCTGCACTGTGGGTTCGAGTCGCCAACCTGGTTCGACGAGGTAGGTGGTGCTCTCGGTCGTCACGATTGCCGGTCCGGTGACGACGTAGGCGTGATCGAGTGCCGTCTCGTCGTAGACCGGTGTTTGAACCGGCCCCTCGATCTCGGTGAAGTGCGCTTGTCGAGTGGCCACCGATGCGGGTACCTTGCGGTCGCCACCGGCGTCGATGGAGTCGAATTCGATGACGTCTCCTTCGATGTAGGAGGCGACGCGCAAGGTTTGGACACGAACGCCGGCTTCGGGAGCCTGGGTGCCTTCGCCGTAGCGTTGCCCGAATATCTCGGCGAACGATCTGATCAGGTACAGCACGTCAGCGACGCCGTTGACCCGGTTGATCTCGAAAGAGACTGCGGTGGTGACCAATTGGTTGCCGTATCGCATGTCCATCTCGAGGCGATACTTGACGTCCTGGCGGCTGTAGCCCTGCCGCACCAGGTCCTCGGCGCCTTTGGCTTCGAGTTCTTCGATGTAGGTGTTGAGTAGTTCGTACTGGTCGTAGATCGTGCGCTCGCGCGGCTCGTAGAGAACGATGTAGGAGCTGCGCTCATGGATGTGCAGCGGCTTCATGTTGCTTGCGCCCAGTGCCGAGAACACCGAGGCGAACGGGGGGAACAGGATCTTGCTGATGCCGGCTTTGGCCGCGATCCCGCAGGCATGGAGGGGGCCGTTGCCGCCGTAGGCGAGCATCGTGTAGTCCTCGACGAGTCCTCCATGGGAACGAAGTTCCTTCTCGATGCCGATCGCCATCTGCTCGTCGACGGTACGTTTGATGACCTTGGCAACGTCGACCGCGGCCAAATCCAGCTCGTCGGAAAGGTTCTCGTCGATGGCGTAGATGGAGCGCTTCTTGTTGAGCGCGATGAATCCGTTGGCATAGTTCTCAGGATCGAGGTAGCCGAGTACGAGGTCGGCATCGGTGACCGTGACCTGGAGTCCACCGCGGTCGTAGCATGCGGGGCCGGGGTCCGAGCCTGCGGATTCGGGACCGATCTGCACCGAATTGTGGATGCGATCGAACGATGCGATGGAGCCGCCCCCGGCACCGAGGGTGTTGAGGTGGATCATCGGTACCGACACCAGCCATCGGCCGATAGTCGGCTGGAAGTCGTAGTGTCGAACGCCGCCCTCGGGCACCAAACCGATGTCGAAGGATGTCCCGCCCATGTCCATCGAGATGACGTCGCCGATCCCGGTGGATTCCGCGAGGTGTTGCGCTCCACCCACCCCCGCGATCGGTCCCGAGTGAATCGTTTGCAGTGCGTCGGTCGAGTTCGGTTGGGCCATGCCACCGGAATTGTGAATGACGAGCATCGGCTTCTCGTAGCCGGAATCGCGCAAGTTGCTCGACAGCTGATTGAGCGCGTGGAACATCGTGTTGTGCAGAAACGCATCGACGATCGTCGACGTGGCGCGCACGTACTCACCCTTGCGCCCGGATACCTGGCTGCTGAGCAGAACCGGTATCGCGCCGAGTTGATGCGTCGGATATTCCTCGAGAATGATCTCGAGGATCTGCTGTTCGTGGGACGAATTCTCGGTTGCGTTCGTCAGCGCGACAACGATGGCTTCGGCACCGTTGTCCACCAACTCCCGAACTTGGCGACGTACGTCGTCGACCATCAGCGGAACCAACACCTCGCCTACCGCGTCGACCCGTTCCTTCACGGATCGGACCAAGTGCCGAGGTACCAATGGGTCCGGGCGCTGCGCATCTGCCATGTCGCCCTGTTTGACGCCATCGAGGCCCTCTCCGTAGCCACGGCCGCGCGAGAGGTGGATGGTGTCTTCGAAACCGTGTGTCACCAGCGCCGCGACCTTGGGTCCTTTGCCTTCGATCAGGGCATTCGTGCCGAGCGTGGTGGCATAGCGAACCGAGTCGACCTCGCGGAGGGCGTCGCTACGGCTCACCCCGGCTCGCGAGCATGCCAGGTCGAGGGCTTCGTTGAAGCCGAGAGCCAGGTTGTGGTGGGTTGTCAGGGCTTTCGCTTCGACGTAGACGTCGTCCCAGACAAAGAAGCAGTCGCTGAACGTTCCACCGATATCAACGGAAATGCGTTTCATGAAAGTCTCCTTCGATCCGGTTATCAGTGCTGAGTGGTTGAATGTGTGTGCGCATGGGGGGTACGCGGTTCCGAGACGGCGTTCTCTCCAGGCCCGTAGTTGATCAGTGTTTCGGGATCGCCCTCGCGATCGGACCACTGCTTTTTGAGGGCATCGATGTCCCAGATCATGTCGACGGTAGGAGGGTGCCCCGGAGGGGTGTATTCGGTTTCGATCTGGGTACCGCAGCCCGGGCAGTAGAATTCGAGAATTCGGCAGAACAGCGGGTCAGGCGCAAAGGTGTACTCGTATTTTTCTGGATCGAGAATCGATGGGTGAATTTCACGAGGATCCCTGTCGTACACCAGAGTTCCCTCTTTGTAGTTGCCGCGGGCATCGCCGAGGTCCTGCTCGCAGATCCGGCACAGCCACAGTTCGGAGTCAAGATCTATCGCGAGATATTCGGTCATGGGAATGCGCATGGTTTCCTTCTCTTTCGTTTCGAGAAATGCAGATGTCAGGATTGGTCCGGCTACACGGCGTCCGTCAGAATCAGGTCACCAGAATCGGAGACCTCCAAGTTCCATCCGGTCGGAACCTGTGCGGTGAAGAATTGACCCTCCACGATGGCCGGCCCCGAGGCGACGGCCCCGGCGATCTGCTGGTCGAGCTCATAGATCGGAAGTTCCTCCACGAGTGTCGCCGCGGTTCGGACACAGCGGTTCGCAGTCGACACCGCCGGTGTCTTCTGGTCGGGGAACCCGCCCTTGACGATCGAATGCGGCAGCTCACGAACAGCTTTCAGGACCAACAGGGTCTTGCTGCCATCGATCGATCTGACATCCATTTCTCGCTCGAACGGGCTGCGGATGGCGACCTCCTGCGCATCTTCTACGAGTGCGGTCCACTCCAGAGTGCAGTCTGCGATGGCATATCCCTCTTGGAACATGTCTCTGGTTGCGCGGGAGACGGATTCGCTGACCGCCTTGTCGATCTCCTCTGGCGTGCAGTCGGTGATGTTGGTTTCGTAGGTCTGTGAGATGTCCGAAAAGCCGATGCCGAAGGCGGAGAAGACAGCGGCCAGTCGTGGGACGAGAACTCGACGTACGCCCGCGATCCTGGCAGCGTCGCAGGCACTCATCGGGCCGCCGCCGCCGAAAGCCGCCAGGGTGGTGGTCTCTGGGCTTTCGACGAATGGCGCGAAGGCGTCCGCGACCTTGGCCGCGTATGCGGAGGCCATGGCGACCAACGCCGATTCGACGGACAGGCCCAGTGGTTCGGCGATGCTTTCCCTGATCACGGTGCGGGATCGCTCCGCGTCGAGGAACAATTCACCGTCCAGGTAGGTGTCGGGGTCCAGAACCCCGAGGAGCAAGTTGACGTCGGTGATCGTGGCTTTCTTGCCGCCGAAACCGAAGCATGCCGGGCCGGGGGCCGCGCCGACGCTGCGCGGTCCGACCACTATTTCACCGTTTTCGACCTCGATGATCGAGCTGCCACCCACACCGGTGGACTGGACATCGCTGAGTTCGTACGAGACCGGAATGTCGTTGATGCGGCCCCGCCGTTCAGTAGCAATGGTGTAGTTGTCGACCGATCCGACGTCGGTGGTCGTCCCACCCACGTCGATCATGAGCACGTGAGGCAGCTCGTACGCGGCGGCCAAGGCCCGGGTCCCTTCCAGCCCGCCGCGTGGGCCCGATGAATAAGTTTTGAGTGCAACAGATTTCGCTACTCGCGAGGACTGTCCGTCATTCCGGTAGATGAGTAGCGGGTTCTTGACCTTGTAGGTGCGCAGACGTCGTTCGGCACTGTAGAGGAACCGTTCGACGGTGGGGTGGAGGTATGAATTGATGATTCCGGACCAGATCCGACGTGATCGGAGGTCGTCGGACGCGAACTCCCAGCTGAACAGGACAGGGACGGATCCGAGTAGATGCCGAGGGAAGCTCTCGAGAACTACGCGTTTGAACAGTGCTTCTCGCTCTTTGGTTTTCGCGGCCAGCACGAGTCGCTCGGCACCTGCAGTCGTCAACCGGTTGATCTCAGCGACCAAGTTGCCGTTCAGCACCTCTACGTCGGGTCCCTCGGATATCACCGAAGTACGCGGGCCGACCATGTCGTCGAAGAGCGATGTCGAGGAGGGGTCGGAGCGGAGCTCGTCGATGATCGCGGCGTCGTCGACGATCAACCCGAGTCGGGGACCTTTCCTCTCGACGAGCGCGTTCGTCCCCTGGGTGGAGGAGTACCTGATGTGCTGAGTCGAATGCAGCAGTCGTCGAAGATCCTGTTCGCCGTAAATGACCGATGACACCTTGGTCATTCCGTCGAAGAGGCATTGTGACAAATCGACCGGAGTGGTCAGTGCCTTCGTGAACGCGAAATCGGATCCACTGCCGACACAGATGTCGGTCAAGGTTCCACCGTTGTCGATGTTGATCAGATGTTCCATCGAGGCTCCTAGAGTCGTCGAAAAGGTTGGGAACTAGAGTGATTGCCATCACTTACGTGATGATCGATGGCAAGCATCACACCGAAGACCAGGGCTCGGAGTGTCCTACCTTGGGACACCCCAGCCCTGGGCATCGAGGTGTTGTATGGAAGTAAGACCGAGTGTCTGCTGCGTTGCGGTGCAGAAGCAGGCCCGTGGAATGGAGGACGCCATGATGGGGATTGCCGACGATGTCGACTCGAACAACGCACCTACTCGCCTGCGGCTCGGCAGGAAAGACGGATGGACAGGTGGTTCGGAGGAGTTCGTTGCTGCTTCCTGGCGTCGATCACAGGCCGCCGGCGTTTCGCCCGAAGGGGGCGACATTCGGTACATCGCCGACGTCGATGTGGCGTCGAGGCTGGTCCACTACGCCCGTCCGGTCCTGGAAAAGCTGATCGAGTACACCGAGGACGTGCCGTTGAGCGTCGCGGTGTCGGACAACAAAGGGCGTGTGCTCTCGCGACTGGACACCAATTCCTCGATCGGTTCGCTGGTCGATTCGATTTCGCTCTCTCCGGGCTTCAGCTATGCAGAAGGCGAAGTGGGAACCAACGGTGTCGGCACTGTCCTCGAGTCGGGGTGTTCGGTTCATATCGTCGGTGCCTCGCACTTTCACGAGCGCTTTCACAGGTACTCGTGCTCGGGTGCGCCGATCCGAGATCCGCTGTCCGGCCATATCGAGGGTGTGCTGGATTTGACGTGCTTGGTCGAGCATTCGAGCCCTCTGCTGCACAGTTTCGTCCGGTCCGCTGCATCGACTATCGAAGGCGCACTACTTCGCGATCGAGAACTCAATCAGCGTGTCCTGTTCGATGCATTCACGAAGATGGAGGCCAAGTCTCGAGTACCCGTAATCGTCGCGGGAAAGAATGTACTGATCTGCACCAGTAAAGCGCAGATGATATTCGATGCCGACGAGCAGCGGTCCATAGTCCAACACGCGTTGTATCTGGCCGAGCGGGCGCAGAAAACGACAGAAGAAATAGAGATTTCTGCACGACGTGTAGTCAGGATGAAGACCACGAGAATATCTTCGGGCAGCTCTGTCATAGGTGTAGCCGTGTCGATTCTCGATTGCACGCCCAGCGGAGCAGTGAAAGTAATCGATGACAATTCGACTCTCTCGATGTCGTCTCATCAGCCGGCAGAAAATGAGCCCTTGCGAAGGCCCGCGCTGCAGCAGTTGTCGATCCCGACGTGGAACCGGTACAGCAATCTGGTGCGCGAGGCTGTCGAAAGGCGGGAATCGCTGATCATCAGCGGTGAGGACGGGGTGGGGAAGGCCACTTCGATCATCGGTGCTGTTCATGATGTTTACGACGATGTCGAGGTGGTCTTTGTCGAGACAGGGTTCGATCGGTCCGCTGTGGAACGAAAGATTGTGACGTGCGGCAGTGGTTCCCCTGTGTATCTACTGATCCAAGGACCGGAGTACCTGATTGCCGACGAAATAGTGGTGATCCGAGAGCTTTTCGAGTATCTCGATGGCGAGAACAACTTGGTCGGAATCGGTGTGATTGCAGGGGAGTCGGGGGACGAGGGTGATCGGGGGGCCCTGCCGTTCAACTCGTTGCTTCCCCTGTTCGCACACTCTCTACACATCCCTCCGCTGCGGCACCGTACCGCGGAGCTCCCTCGTCTTGCCGGCGAAATGTTGAGGGAGATGTCGAACGGTGCAGTGTCGAGAATCGACAACGATGTTGTCGTGAGATTCGCCGACTACTCCTGGCCGGGTAATCTTGCGGAGCTGCGCCTTGTGCTTTCGGAATGTCTACACAATCAATCTTCCGAAGCTATCAGGGTGGTGGATCTCCCTGACGAGGTGAGCAACCCATCGACTTCCGCATCGGGGGTTCTCGAATCTTTGGAGCGAGAAGCGATAGTCAAGAGCTTGGAAGAGTGTGAAGGAAACAGGGTTCGAGCGGCCAAGAATCTCGGTATAGCACGGTCGTCTCTGTACCGAAAGATCAAGAGATACAAAATATGACCACGTGATGCCATCGTTTGCCGACGTGATCGCGGAAGGGCCACCTGGGGCTCGAGGTCGACACCTACGCAGCGAGCGGCACTACGGTTCCCGGCTCGACGTCGTCGTAGCGTGCCGTGATTTTGTTCAGTTCCATTTGGTAGTAGAGGCTTTGGAGACCGAAGACGAAGGTGAGCAGAAGACCGACGACCGAGCTGCAGGTCGGCTGGAGGCCGGCGGCGCGTTGGGCGTCGGCGATGCGGTTTCCGGTGTTGAAGTAGCTGATCAGCGGCGCGATGACGGTCCAGCCCAGTAGCAGTAGAACCAGCAGCGGCCCGGCGACAGGTGCATCGGGCTTGCGGCGGTTGAAGTCGGCCATCTCGCGGTGAATGAGGTAGTACCAGACGAAGTGGTAGATGCCCAACGTGATGAGCGGCAGCAGAATCCACACGACGACGGGATTGCGGCGCTTCATCGCGTTTCCCTGGACAACGGGACTGGTCATGATGCTCCCACCCTTCATCGAGCTCGGTTGCGCTGCAACTTGTGGACCGGACAATCCTCCCACGTCAGGAGTCCGTTGCGGGTGCCGACTCTGCCTCGCGTTCGGCCTGCTTCGGTTCGGTGGATCGACGAGACCAGTAGCTGGCCAGAAGTGATCCCGATACGTTGTGCCACACCGAGAAGATTGCTGCGGGCAAGGCGGCCGCGGGGCTGAAATGTACCGACGCAAGAGCTGCGGCCAGTCCGGAGTTCTGCATTCCCACCTCGATGCTGATCGCGCGTCGGCTGGCGGCATCGAGTCCGCAGGCCTTGCCGATGCCGTACCCGACGGCGAGTCCGAGCGAATTGTGCAGCACGACGGCCAGCACGATGAGCGCACCGATCGACAGTAGTGTCGATGCGCTGGCCGCCACGACGAGGACGACGACGGCGGTGATTCCGGCGACCGAGATCAGCGGTAAGGCGTCGAGCATGCGGTTGATGATCGTGGGAAACAGCAGCCGCAGAACAACTCCCAGTACGACGGGCACCAGCACGATTTTCAGGATCGAGACGAACAGTCCGCCCGCGTCGACCGGCAGGTACTCACCGGCGAGCCACAGCACCAACAGTGGAGTGAGGATCGGTGCGAGCAGCGTCGATACCGACGTCATCGCCACCGACAGCGCCGTATCACCTTTGGCCAGGTAGACCATGACATTGGACGCCGTACCGCCCGGAGCGGAGCCGACCAACACCATTCCCGCGGTCAGTGCAGCAGAGAGACCGAGCAGGTTGGCAATTCCGAGCCCGAGTAGCGGCATCACGACGAACTGGGCGGCAACGCCGAGCAGCAGAGCCCAAGGTCGCTTCGCCACCACGGCGAAATCGGAGAGCCGCAACGTCATTCCCATGCCGAGCATGATGATCGAGAGCAGCCACGGCACGGCCGCGGTGCCGCCACTGAACGTGTCGGGGGTGATCAGGGCAAGTGCTCCGGCGGCCAGGACGATCAGGGCAAACCACTTGCCGGTGAACTCGCTGACGGCTTTCAGCTGGGGCATGTGGAGTCTCCGTCGGTGTTGGGGTGCAGTCTCAGGAGACTATCGGGCCCATGATCGACTCCGGGTCGGTACCGACGCTAAAGCAATCCTTCCAAGTCCTTGGCCCCCTGTACCAGGAAGTCGAGCAGTTCGGAATTGGCCGGCGATACTCTGCCCGCGATTCCTTGAAGGCACAGGCCGCCGACGACATCGGCACCGCGCGCGCGTATCGGTACGGCCAGGACGGCGCGGCCGATCCGCGATTCCTCGTCCTCGAACGACACTCCGGTGGCGAGGATTCGCGCCAGGTCGGCATGGAGGGAGCGGTCGTCGACGAGGGTGTGAGCGGTGACCGCCCGCAGTTCGAGCGTCTCGACCGTCCGTGGTGTG
Organism: Rhodococcus sp. AW25M09; assembly: GCF_000333955.1. Taxonomy (GTDB): domain Bacteria; phylum Actinomycetota; class Actinomycetes; order Mycobacteriales; family Mycobacteriaceae; genus Rhodococcoides. The sequence continues at coordinate 120,112 of NZ_CAPS01000009.1, read as the reverse complement.
TATGCGAGCATCAGTTTCCCGACGGCGTGGGCATGGGGATTGCGCATGATCGTCGGTGCCGAGACGACCTCGTGGTCGGGATCCATATCGACCATGCGCACGGTGCCGCCACGGAACGAGGCGACGTAGAGTCCATGACGCGTCTCGCTGCGCATGGCACCGAGAACCTCGTCGACTGTGCGAACATGTGCAGAATCCGATGCTGCATAGGCCAATTCGGATGTGCGTTGCCCCAGGGCGAAACCCGACAGGTCCGGTATTCGCACCAAGAAGCCGTCGGCCACCAGGAAATTGAGCATGCGGTAGGCGGTGGCAGGCGGTACTTGCGTATGCGCTGCAATCTGTTTCGCAGTCGCGCCGGCGCCCAGGTACGCCACCGCTTCCAACATGGCCAAAGCCTTCTGTACAGCCTTCGGCTGTTGTCCCCCGAACCCCGTTCCCGATCCACCCCGGCGCGTATCGTGTCGTTCGGTCACCACGGTTACCCCCCGCGATGAGGAGGAGTCAGAACAGGTTTTCCTGCTGCGCTCATCTCCAGGTCGGCCGATCCTGGTAACAGATCGGCCGTTTCGACACTGTCGAATACCCCGATGGCGTCGATGCTCTCGGGCCGAAATCGCCACAGGAACCAATACCAGATCGTGCCCGACGCTCCGAGCGCCACGATCCACGCGAGATATCCCCAGGCCCCCGAGCGGACAGTGTCGAGGACGGCGAAGACCAACACTCCGGACCCGGCTGCAGCCGCACACAATCCGAACATCCGCGTCCAGACGGTGTGCTCGGAAATGCGGCCGAGAAATCGTAGAGCGGCAATCGAGACCATCGTGTAAGCGAGGACGAGCGCCATTTCGACCACGACGTCGTAGTTGTCGGTCGCGTGATGGGGGTTGTGCCACAACGAACCGATCAAGGACACGCCGACGAAGAGCGCGACTCCCGCCCATGGCGTCCGGAAACGAGGATGGACGCGATCGAGAAAGCTGGGGACGATCTTCTCGACGCTCATCGAAAACAGCAACCGCGAGCCGGCCTGCGCGAAACCCAGGGTCGAGGCAATCCACGACGAGCAGACACCGATGTTGACGGCCATGACGAGAGGTAGGCTCGCGCCCGAATCGACGCCGTTGAAGTAGGCGCCGATCAGTGTTCCTGCGTGACCGGTCATCCCGGCCCAGCCGGCGAACACGTAGAGCGCCCCGACGAGGATCGGTGACAGCAGCACTGTTCGCGACACCGAGCGCAGGGGTGTTCGGGCCTCGGGGCCGAAGAATGCGGCACTTTCGAAGCCGGCCAGGCTGAGAACGGTTTGCATCGTCAGGAACAGAACGAAACCGATCGGTGCGGTGGTCGAGGGGTCGATCGCGGTCACGGCGACCGGTGCGCGCATCAAGAGCACGGTGATGAGGCAGAGAGTGCAGATTTCGATGACGAGGATGGTCCGGCTTGCCAAGCGCACCCCCCTGACTGCGATCGCGACGACGAGCAGCGCGACGAGGATGCTGGCGATGTTCACCGACCCACTGCCGAGATGTACCCCCGCTACGTCGGCGACCTTGACGAGGTTCGCGCCCGCATTCGACAGGACCGAAATCGACACGCCCACATAGGCGAAGAGCAATACTGCCCCGGCCGTCAAGGTCGCCCGTTTTCCCAGACCGTGCGCAACGAAGCTGTACAGCGAGCCCGATGCCGCCAGTCTGAGCGTGAACTGTCGTACGCACAATGCGACGAGTGTCATCACGATCGTGGCACCGATGATGCCCAGTAGCCCGGCCCCACCCACGTCGGCCGACGACATCCACAGAGCGATGAACACCATGCACGTCGCGGGTGCCATCGTCGACATCGATTGGCCCAGTAGATCGACGGGCGTCAGCTGCTTGCGCCCGAGTGCGCTCAACGGCGAGTACACAGGGTTGAGGGGCCGCTCGGTCAGTGCGGCTTGTTCGAGGGCGGCACGCAGTGCGCTGGTGTTCATCATCATCCTGGCTGGAATGGAGACGGCTGAGAAACACAAGGTACGACGCGGTGGTTTCTTCCGTGTTTCGGTGGTTTCACACGTTGGTACTTCAAGTGAGAATCGGCGATCCAAAATCGAGCCGAACGCTCGAAATTCAGTGATCTGTCGCACAGATTGATGCACCTCAAGCCACTGACCAGCAGTGATCGCCCTTTCGTGTCATCACATGACGTCGCCGCGTATGTAACTCAGGAGAAGCGCCGCCGACGCATCCACCTCGCATAGTTCGTATCAGCCGACCGAGCGACGGACGGCGTGAGGCGAATGAGGTGAGGACTTGGCGATGCTCTGGGCAGTCGTATCGTGCGTTGTCGGCGCAGTCCTGTTGGTGGCGGGGATACCGAAGGTCGGTGACAACCCGCGAATGGTTCGTGCCGTGCGGGGGTATCGGTTGCTTCCCGATCGGGTGGCCGTGATCGTCGGTCGAGTCCTGCCCTGGCTGGAAATCGTGCTCGGTGTCGGGTTGATCCTCGGGGTCGCTCCGGTGGTGACCGGCGCGGTCGCGTCGGCGATGTTTCTCGCCTTCTTCGCCGGATTGACGATCAACCTGCTCCGTGGCCGCCGGGACCTCGACTGTGGATGCTTCGCATTCTCGGCAGGGGGTGAGGAGATCGCCCACATCGGGTGGTGGCACTCGGCCCGCGCAGCGTCGTTCGCGGTGCTCGCCGCCACCGTCATCCTTACTCCCGACATAGGCACGTTCGACCGCATCGCCGGTACCGGAGTCGGTCTGTTCGTCGTCGCACTCGTCTGCGTCGGGGTCTACGCCCGCTCGGTGATGTCGTTCGGCCGACGCCCGATCGACGACTACCTCACCAACGCCGCAATCGAGCTTCGCGCCATCTCGTCCACCAGCCGCTACTGATCTCTCGTTCCGAAAGGCACATCGATGACTGTATTTCTCGTGACCATGGTTCTCGTCCTCACCGTGGCCGTAGCCGGGCTCCTGCTCATGATTCTCGGGCTGGCCCGCGAAATCGGCCGAGTGCAAGTACGTTTGGGGCCACTCGGGGCGCGGATGATGGATACCGGCCCGAAGATCGAGCAGGCAGGACCGAGCTTCCAGGGCCTGACCGACCATGTGGGTCGCACCGTCAGCGTCGGCGGTCATCGTGAGCGGCCGCAGTTGCTGCTGTTCACTGCTCCCGGCTGCTCCACCTGCAAATCCCTGCTGCCAGGGATGAAGTCGATGGCCAAGGGCGAAGGAGACCTCGACATCGTCATGATCTCCGACGGCACCGCAGCCGAACACGCGGAGTTCCTCTCGGGTGCAGGCCTCGGCTCCGAGCTGAGTTACGTCGACGGTCGGGACGTGGGAATCGCGTACCAGATCGGCACCACGCCGTTCGGCGTCATTCTCGACGAGCACGGCAAGATCAAGGCAAAGGGCCTGTGCAATCACATGGCGCAGGTCGAAAGTCTGCTCAACGCATTGGAATCCGGCACGCCCTCGCTGCAACACCTGCACACCCAGGCCGCCCGGAATCATGCAGGCGCTGCGTAGTCCCACCCGTATCCCTTCCACACATCGGAGAGCACATGGACAATCACGCACATCCCCACGATCCCCACGATGCGCATGCGGGTAGCACCGAGCAGCGATATCCGGTCGACGAGAAGACAGTGGCCGAGCAGGCCGAATGGATGGCCGGAGGCGGAGGTAGTTTCGCGAGCCGATCGGGACGCAAACTGTCCGAACGTGTTTCGCGCCGATCCATGATCTCGAAGATTGGCCGATGGACGCTGGGTGCCTCGGGTGTGGCTGTGGTGAGCGCTCTTCCGGTCTCCCGGGCCTACGCTCAGGAGGCGCCCGCGGCCGAGGCACCCGAACCTCAGGTGCCGGAGTACGACGGTAGCAATCCCGCCGAGTGCGACTACTGGCGCTGGTGCAGCATGGACGGAACCTCCTGCGCTGCATGCGAAGGGGGTGGATTGACCACCTGTGCACCAGGGTCCAAACCCGGAGCCGAATTCTGGGTCGGGTGCTGCACCAACCCCGCCGACGGTAAGACGTATCTCATCGCCTACTACGACTGCTGCGGCGCACCGAGTTGTTCCAACTCGTTCTGTGGCGAGCCCGACATGCAGGCCACGATGTACAACCCGGTCAGCGGCAGCTACGACCAAGAGATCATCTGGTGCGTCTCCGATGAATCGCAGGCGTACACCTGCACCATGGCCCCGATCATCGGCGCGGACTGCCAGGCCCGTCCCGCCGCTCGCCCGAAGGTAGGTGCCGGCTCGTGACACGGACACGCCGCGCTGCGGCTCTCACCGTCGCACCCTTGGCGGCGCTGCTGGCCCTGACATCGTGCAGTTCGAGCGGGGACACCGAGGACTCGGCCTCCTCGACCGAGGTCACCTACCCTTCCGTCGACTTCACCGCGCCCGGCGAGGGAATCGGTCTCGGTGATCAGGATCAGGAGATCACCGGCGAGATTCCCGAACCGCTCCACGTCGGAGAGATCACCCCGATCGGTGCAGACCAGCTACTCGGCATCGAAGGCGGCTTCGGCAAGCTCGAAATGACCGTCAATGCAATCGATCCTGCGACGGGCAAGGTCACGACGCGCGTGACCGTCGGGGCGGGAATCTGGGATCCGGTGGTACACGGGTTCGTCGGCGAGACGAGCAGTGACCCGGCCATTCTCGCAGCCGAGGTCTGGCGACCACGCGGGTCGCGAGGGGCCGCGGACTTCACCGTCAGCACCTATTCGGGAAACCTGCTCGAACCGAAGGAAGCGGAACTACCGGATGTGGCGCGAGTGCACTCGCGTGAAGGATCGAATGCGGTGACCTCGGACGGTAAGTACTTCGTCAGCTGGGACGACGGTCTCTACGGCATTCGCGTCGTGGACCTCGAGGCAGGCGAGGAATCGGGTGCACTTCGCATCGTCGGTTGCGGGCCGTTCACCTGGATGGTCGGCCATGACCTCTACAGCGTGTGCGAGGACACCCGGGAACTGTTGCACATCAACGTCGGTGACGATGGCGTACCGACCGAGGTGGGCCGCGAGAAGGTCCTCACGGACGATTTCGTCAGCAACCGGAAGACGACGTTCGCGGAGGAAGCGAAGAAGGCGTTGCTCGTCGGTGCGACCGGCGACGTGTTCGTCTTCGACTTCTCCAACGGACTCCCCACCGAGACTGTGGAGCCGATCGGAAATGCCGGTGATCCGTCGGGGCGTTTCGCGGAGAACGTCATCAATGCCGACGCCTCGCGGCTGGCCATCACCTACACCGACAGCATCATCCATCCGCACTCGGCACGAGGGGGTTCGGTGGCCAAAGTTGTGCTGTCCGATGCCTCGAATCTTGCCCCCGTTCGTTCGTTGACGTTGGCGGACATCGGAATCGAGAGCTTCTCGTCGATGGCGTTCAGTGTCGACGGCGGCACGTTCTACGTGCTGGGCGACGGAGCCGAGGTCGACGGCGTAGCACCGCAGAAGCTGGTCGGATTCGATGCCGCGACAGGCGAGCAGGTGAGTTCGGTCGACATCGACGGTGCAGTCAACCCGGTCACGGGTCTGGTGACGCCCGAGGTGATCGAGTGAGTCGACCGGACACCCGGTCGACGCTGGGCCGACGCCGTTTCCTGTCCCTCGCGACAGCAGGCGTCGGCCTGGCGGGAATCGGCGCACTCGGAGTTTCCGGATGCAGTAGCTCCTCGGATGCTGCATCTGGATCCACCGCCAAGCTCGACTACATCAAGGCCACCGACCCGGAGGTCGCCGCGGCCGAAGCCGCACGCGCATCCTCCGGCAAGGCGGCGACCTACGCCCTCGCCGCCGGCCCGGCAGCAGTGGACCTGGGCGGGCGTCTGGTCAACACGTGGACCTACGGGACCGGTGCTGTGGCACCGGAACTGCGGCTGACGGCCGGCGACACGATGCGCGCATCGGTCACCAGTTCACTGCCGAGCGACACCAGTATTCACTGGCACGGCATTCGTATTCGCAACGACATGGATGGCGTACCACCGGTGACGCAGCAGGCGATAGTTCCGGGGAGCACCTTCGACTACGCGTTCATAGCGCCGGATCCGGGGACGTACTGGTATCACTCGCATTCGGGTCTGCAGGCGGATCGTGGACTGTTCGGGGCCTTGATCGTGGAAGATCCCGATGACGTCACGGGTGCAGACGTCGATGCAGTGCTGGTCCTCGACGACTGGGTCGACGGGCTGGGCACCACGCCCGATGCTGTGATGGCAGCGCTGAACCCGGAGTTGCACGGCGGCGGTCATGCCGGGCACGGCGGCGCCGCTGCGCCGGCTCCGATCGGTGCCGACGAGGCAACGGTCGCAACCTCTCTGACGTCCTCGGGGCACGGAGACTCCGAGGCTCTCGGGGGGATGACGCAGCACATCGCGTATCCGCTGCATCTGATCAACGGCCGGCCGCCCAACGATCCGGCCGTCGTCGAGGCCGCACCCGGCTCCCGCATGCGCTTGCGCATCATCAACGCAGGAGCGGAAACTCCGTATCGATTCGCTGTGGCCGGGCATCGCATGACGATCGTGGCCGTCGATGGTTTCGACGTGGTGCCGGTCGAGACCGATGCGATTCTCATCGGGATGGCGCAGCGGTACGACGTCCTGGTGACGGTGGCGTCGGGTGCCTGGCCGATGGTGGCCGCGGTAGAGGGTCGGCCGGGGTATGCCTCGACGGTTCTGCGCAGCACCGACGCGGCGCCCATGGCCAATCCTGATGTCGGCGGGTCGATTCCGGAGTTGGGACGCGAGCTCGTTCCGGAGAGCGCACTTCGACCGGCCGAGAAGACCAAACTGAGCAGCAGAACACCCGATCGTGAGTTCTCGGTGGATCTGCTGCAGGCCGGAGACCGCTACGTGTGGGCCATGGCCGGTGCAGATGCGGGCAAGCTCGTCATGAAGCAGGGCGAGCGAATCCGCATCACGATGAACAACACCTCGACCATGTGGCATCCGATGCACACGCACGGACACACGTTTTCCGTACCGGACTACGGCGGGCTGCGCCGAGACACCGTCAACGTCCTACCCGGGTCCTCGTTGGCGATCGAGTTCGACGCCGACAACCCTGGTGAGTGGATGTTTCACTGCCACAACGCCTATCACTTCGAGGCCGGTATGACGGCGAACTTGATGTACATCCGATGAGAGGTAACCCATGAAGAAGATTCTTGTCCTGGCCATCGCGCTCGTTGCGCTGCTCGGGTTGACGGCATGTGGCAGCGACTCGGGAAGCGATGCTCCCGCAGCGACCGTCCGCGTCGAGAACATGAGCTACAACCCGGCGTCGGTGACCATCAAGAAGGGCGAGACGGTGGAGTGGATCTTCGACGACAACGGCCTGCCCCATGACGTCGTCGAAACGGCCGACGAGACCTTCCGGAGCGAACTGCTGACCGAAGGTAGCTACTCCTACACCTTCGAGGAGGCAGGCACATTCGACTATCACTGCACGCCGCACCCGATGATGCTCGGCACGGTCGTCGTCGAGGAGTGAGAACGGTCGTCGCGGTGTCGATCCTGCTGCTGGCCGCGGGCTGCTCGTCCGAACCCGACATCGACGCGACCGTGCTCATCAGCAATGTCCGCTTCGACCCTCAGGAGGTGAGCATCCCGGTCGGGGGCACCGTTGAGTGGCAGTTCGACGACGGCGGTCTGCTCCACGAAGTACACGCAGACGATGTCTTCGACAGCGGCGTCAACGGAGACAGCACATTTCGGTTCACGTTCGACACGCCGGGTGACGTGGAGTACCACTGCTCGATTCACCCGTACATGTCCGGAACGGTTCACGTCGGCTGACGTGGATCACCACATCATCGAGGAGGTATCCATGACCACGATCATCGATCACACTGCGCTCCAGCAGGATATGCCCCAGATCAGGCCGTCTCTGCAGGGTTCGGTCGGGCTCGGCACCCGCACCGTCATGATCTCGGCCGCCGCGGCGATCGGAGCTGGCGCAGCGCTTGCGTTCACCCCGACGGCTTCGGCCGGTTTGACCGGAGTCGTCGTTGCCGCCGGAGCCGTTACCGCGCTCGCGGCCAATTGGTCGACGTGCGGCATGTCTGTCGCAGGGGTTGTCGTAGCACCTAAGCAGCCTGGGCGTAAGGGATCCTCGACGCCGGTCCGTCGACTCGGTTGGCATGCACTGGGTTCCGTCGTCACAGGTTCGGTGACGGGTACCGTGATCGGTACTGTCGGGGGTGTCGTCTCGGGTGCTGTGCCTGTCGGCGCGATGCTCGGAGTGTGGGCGGTTCTCGCCTTCGCATACGGATTGCACGAGCTGGGCCTGATCTCGATGCCGACTCCGATGCGGCGGCAGCAGCTACCGCGTCATCTGCGGCGGAGTATGGAACCTTGGAAGGTATCGCTGGTGTTCGGTGCCATCATCGGACCGGGCTTCTTGATCTACATTCGGTCGAGTGCGTATTACCTGATGGCGCTGGGCGTGGCAGCGATGGGCTCGCCCGCGCTGGGTGCGGTGCTGTTCGTGACGGTGTCGCTCGGCCGATGCATGCCGAGCGCGTTGGCCATCGTGCACACCAGCCGGGGTGGATCGATGCCCGGGTTCCTCTCGCTCATGTGTGTCGTGGACCGTCGGGTGCAGGCGCTCACCGGTGCAGTGCTGGTCGGTGTTGCTGTGTTCGCTGCAGTCACTCTCATCTGAGGCGTCGAGAGCTGGGGTGGCCCGGGTTCGATACCCGGGTCACCCCTTTCTTGTGGTTCTCAGGAGTCGGCGCGTGATCTCCGTCCGCGCCGGACTCTGGCAATCGTCACGGCCGCCAGGATCAACCCCGCAACCGTGATGAAGTCGGACTCGGTCAAGCCTCTGTCCGCGTCGACCACGTACAACACCGCGCCTTCGATGGGGGCGTTGAAGAACAGCCACAGAATCGAGACGGCACCCAGCGATATCGCTGCCGGCCACGACGGCTTGGCGAGAGACCACGCGGCAGAGGCGAACACTGCGTTCAGGAGAACGAGCGCGTGGAACGGATCGGTAGTCGGCACGGACTCATCATCGCCGACTATCGCGTCAGCGCCGCATCGGAGCGGCGCCCGGAGGCAAACCGCTGACGTGTCGGCCCGGCGGTTTCTCGAATGTCGTATGGTCTCGACGCGAGATTTGTGAGACCGTGCGGTATGCATTCGTACGAGGAGTACGTGTTCATCCCGGATCTGTACGAGGGTTGGATCGGAAACGGATACGTCTCGACCATCATCTGCGATGCGTCGGCCGCTGAGGTACTGCAGGCTTTGGGCGCGGACAACACCGAACACGTGACGGCAGAGGGCATCACGGATCTGTTGCCGGCAGAGTTCGATCTGGAAGAAGCAGGCAAGCTCGACGGACTCGATACTCAGCTCATCGGTGTCATGGAGTTCGGTGACAACAAAGTACTACTCGTACAACAGAACTCGCAGTACGTGGGAGCTACGGAATCATGCTTGCAGCCGTTGTTCGCAGGCCGGGTCATCCTGTCGCACAGTAGCCTCGGTTCGGGGGAGCGGTTCGTCTGGTGGTCCGACGGAAAGGTCGTCGCCGATTTCGATCCCTACCACTACGACTCCGAGGAAGGCGGTGCACCGGAGTCGGTGATCGAGGCCGCGCGTGCGATCGGCGGAATCGGGATCGATGGGCCGCCACCGCAGAACGACGGATACCCCTCGGTAGCTGGATCGTTTGCGTTGGCCGATCATCTGACCCAGTCTCACGTCAGCCCTGATGTGCTGAGCCAGGGCATTTTTTCCGTCGCAGTGGTTCGGACAGGGTCCGCGCTGCCTGTCGATCCGCCGCGCACTTTCGAGTCCGAATCTTCGTGGGGTGCCGTCGTGGACCGGTACCGGAAATCTTCCCGGCTGTCCCGGTACGGACGGGCTGTCGAGACCAGGGGAGATCGGGTAGCGGAGATTCGGTTCTGGTATCGCCCATATAGGTCGTACCGGATGGCAGACCGAGAAGGGGCCCGGCACATCATCAACCGGCGCGGCGACTACTGGTCCCGAGTGGACGGCGTCCTGCAGAAAGGTACTCCGCCGATCGGTCTCGAGGTACACCCTGAATCCCTGGTCGACGTGCACAAGAACTGGGATGTCGAGTTCAGCACTCTGATCGCTGATAACACCGAAGGGACTGCTGTCGAGGTCGGCGGCAGGCCCGCGTGGGAGTTCGAGCTACCGCCGGGGTGGCAGGGCTTTCCGAGCGCCGTGGCATTCGATGCGGAGTCGGGCATAGCTGTGCGACGAAACATGCCGTACATCAGCATCGAATTCAGCGACATCGTCGTCGGCGCGGATTTGGCCGACGATTTGTTCAGCGGTGATTGACCGAAGGGTGTGCACCTGACGCTCCATCGGACGCCTCGGCCAGGGGTTTATCCCAACATGGGCTTTCGGAGTGGAGTGATGCCCGGGCCACTCACGTGCAACCCGAAACTCGACTGCCCGCGTTGCTCCAGGCCTTCTTTGAGGCGCAGGGACGGTATCTCGTAATCGCCGAAGTTCTGTTTCCTGAACGCAATCGGTTCGGTCGTTTCGAGTTCGAGTAGGCGGCGTTCCCAGTTCTTTGCGGTAACGGCGTACTCCTCGGCCGTCAATCGATCTGATCCGTGGACGACGAACGGAGGCAGCACGTCGATCCCCGGGTAGTAGAGGATGCCGTGCTGGATAGGGAACAGCAGGTCGTCGATCGGTCCGTTGATGCCTCGATCCGAGTAGTGAGATTCAGGGCCGCCCACGGTGACCGACAGCAGCGCTCGCCTGCCTGCGAGTGTCCCTTCGCCGAAGCGCTCGCCGTATCGGGTGTCATTGTGTTCGCCGACGCCATAGGCGAAGTGGTAGGTGAACACTCGATCCACCCACCCCTTGAGTATCGCGGGCATCGAGTACCACCACAGGGGGAACTGAAAGATGATGGTGTCGGCCCACAACAACTTCTCTTGCTCGGCGCGGACGTCGAGTGTGAGAGTGCCTGTGTCGAAGGCCCGTCCGGAATCTGCAGCCACCCGCAGTGGCGACGATGCTGCAGGACCGTAGTCCGATGCGTCGAGGGCAGCCTTCCAGTGGGAGCCGTAGAGATCGGTCACCTGCACTTCGTGGCCTGCGGATTCCAAGGTGACGACGGCGAGCTCGACGAGTGAGTGGTTGAGCGACTTCGGTTCGGGATGGGCGTAGACGACGAGAGTCTTCACGGTTGCTCCTGGTTTTCGAGAGAATTCGTGTTCGAGTGACGTCTTCACCCTGTCTCGTCAGGCCCTTGTCGTTCAGGGGTGCGATGTCCTGTGGTCGGTGTTCCTGGTATCGGCGGTACCACTCTCGACGGACATACCCGGGGGATACTGAGGTGTGGACGATTTGGCGAACTTTTTGAGAATTCGGCGGTCCCGCGTCGATCCGGCTTCGGTCGGCATCCCCGTCGACCGGTATCGGCGCGTCGACGGACTGCGGCGCGAAGAGGTCGCTCACCTGTCGGGCGTCAGTATCGACTACTACGTTCGTCTCGAGCAGGGCCGCGCCACACAGCCGTCCGAGCAGATTCTCGACGCCCTTGCGCGTGTGTTCGGTCTCGACGACATCGAACGGGCGCACTTGCTTCGGCTCGCCCGCCGACGCCGTCGACCTGTGAAAATCCCGAAGGGCCGCGTCCGACCGGAACTTCTGCGCGTCCTCGATCTGGTCGAGGGAGCGCCTGCATTCGTCATGGATCACCGTCTGAACGTGCTTGCCGGTAATCGGATGGCGCAGGTGCTGTACGGCCAACCCATACCGGGGTTGAACACTGCGCGGCACATCTTTCTCGAAGAAGCCGAACGCGGGCTGTACGCCGACTGGAACACCTGCACCTTGGATGTGGTGGGGCACCTTCGGTTCGCCGCGGGCAAATTTCCCGATGATGCGCAGTTGGCGTCGCTGATCGGTGAATTGTCCATGGGGAGTGATCGATTCCGTCGACTGTGGGCCCGCGCAGATGTGTGTGCGCGGACGCACGGGCGCAGGGCCTACCACCATCCTCTGGTGGGTCTGTTGGAACTGCATCAGGAGAACTTCGCGCTGCCGGGAGAACCGGGGATGGAGATGATCGTCCTGAACGCCGCGGCCGGCAGCGCCAGCGAAGACGGACTGCGGCTCCTTGCCGCCCTCGCACTCGACACTGCGTCGAACAGCGAATCTGCTACTGCGAGAGGCGATCACCCGAGGTGACGCCGGTGAGCAGGTCGATCAGCCCGGACGGGGATTGTTCCCCGAGGCACAGGTCGAGCGTTTCGTGTGCCTGGACGGCCACTGCTTCACTTCGCGTGAACATGGCCTTCTCGAAGATCGACAGGGCTGCTTCGATGTCGCCGCGGTGATCGGAGATCGCGCGAGCGAGTTCGGCGCCGTCGAACATCGCCAGATTCGCGCCGTCTCCGGATGGAGGCATGAGGTGTGCGGCGTCGCCCACGAGGGTTACTCCCGGGGTGCGCCCCCAATCGTGGTCGTTGGGCAGCGTGAAAATCCTGCGAGGAACCAGCGCGGTCTCTCCATCGGTGATCAACGCCGTCAATTCCGTTGCCCACCCATCGAACTCGGCTGCGATCGTTGCTTTGGTGGAGACCGCGTCAGTGAAGTCGATCGCGTCGATCCACTCAGCGCTGCGGTTGAGCTGGACGTAGGTGTGCAGGATGTCGCCTGCCTCTCGGTGCACGGCGATCCCCTTGCCCGGCGTCAGGGCGAACATCGCGCCATCACCGACTGCGCGGGCGGTGGCGGGGTGCCGTGCGTCGACGTCGTGGAGGTAGGTCTCGATGAAGACGGTGCCCACGTAGTCGGGTACGGCGGCGGAGAGCAGGGATCGGACTCGTGACCACGCGCCGTCGGCGCCGACGAGCAGATCACTGACCGTGGTGGTTCCGTTCTCGAACTCGATTTCGTGTTGTCCGTTGCCCAGTGGGCGGACGGAGGTGAGCTTGTGCCCCCATCGAACGGTGTCGGCCGGCAGGGAGTCGAGCAGAATGCGTCGCAGGTCTCCGCGCAGCACCTCCGGTCGACCTCCGGTGCCGTCGTCGGGTTCGTCGAGTAGAGCCTCGCCATTGGGGCTGAGTACGCGAGTCGCTTCGCCTCCCTCGTGAATGATGGCGCGGAACTGGCCCGTGAGCCCGGCCGCGGCCAGTGCGACCTGCCCGTCGTTCTCGTGGATGTCGAGCTGCCCGCCTTGTGTGCGAGCGTCAGCCGTGGGGTCAGCCTCGTACACCGTGGCGGCGATTCCGTGAACGTGCAGTACTCGTGCCAGCACCAGGCCGCCGAGTCCTGCCCCGATGATCGTGATGGATGGATTCATGGCTGTCTCCGCCTGTTGTTGGAACGCTGTTCCAAGCAAGGATGGAACAGTGTTCCAAAGCTGTCAAGCGGAGAGGGCAGAAGTGGCGAACTGGGCCGGTTCAGGGGTGGTCGATGCCGGCCAGGATGATGTCGACACCGGCCTGAAATTGCTCTCTGTCGTCATGGCCGGCGAATTGCGACGCGATCCGCGTCAGGAACGGATAGTCGCCGGTATCGGTCACCGCCGAGCGAGTGGAGTCGAGAAAAGTCGCACGGTCGGTCACCGTGGCGGCCAGTTGCCTCCCGGCATGACGCTGACTCGCAGCCCCGAGAGCGTGGTACATGAGCACGGAAGCGGCGTCGAACTGTGCATGCTCTGGAACTCCGCGTGCGTCCAGTTCGGTTCCGATGCGGTCGAAGAGATGCATGACGGCCGGCTGCCACGGCGCTCCGGCGAGTTGCGTTGCCACCCACGGCCGCGTGGTGATTGCGTCGAACGCTCTCATCATCACGCCGCGAACACCCGGCTCTGTCGCACCGTTGTCGGGCGAGGACTCGAAGACCGATGCCATGACGGCTTCGGTCGCTGCCGCGAGCAGATCTTCCTTGTTGCTGACATGGTGGTACAGCGCTCCGGGGCCGGTCGACAGTCGTGCGGCGAGCGTGCGAAAGGTCAGAGCGTCGGTACCGCCCTCATCGAGCATCTCGGTCGCTGCCTGCACGATGCGCGCTTTCGACAGGGCATCGGAACGTCGAGCGGATGCCGGCTTCGAGTTCGTCATGCGCAGATCCTGTCACAACTGGAATGGCGTTCCATGCCCCGAAAGGCCGGGATTGCGCGGCGGATCGGGTGAACAGTGGCGTCCTGAGGTTTGCGGCGGTAATGCAGCCCAGGTTCCGGTCATTTTTATGGCTCCTGCCGACGAGCCGGATCTGGAAAGCGCCGGTTCGGTGTGTCTACCGGCTGGGTCGTTCCGCTTCTGATTCCCCGCGGCTTCCTGGCGTTGCAACCGGACGGCGTTTTATGCGAATTACCGTCACGGCTGCAAGCAATAGCCCTGCCGCCGAGACGAAATCGGACTCCGTCAAGCCCGTCTGGTAGTCGATTGAGTAGAGCACCCGACCCTCGATTGGGTGATTGAAGAACAGCCATAGGATCGAGCTGGCCGTCAGTGTGATGGCAGCGGCCCAGCTCGGCTTCGTCAGGCTCCATGTCGCGCAGGCAAAGACCGAGTTGAGCAGTACCAGCGAGTGGAAGGGGTCGGTGGTGGGCATCCAGTCATGATTGCGCATAGTCGGCGGTGACGATACTCAGACCAGGCAATAAAGTCGGAACTGTTCGGTTTATTTGCTCCTCTTCTGTTATTTCCTTTTCACAGGTCGGCCCACACTTCGGTAAAGCCCGTAATGGAGTCTGTCGAGGATCGGTCGGCGTACGGCTCGAAGAATGCGTATCGAGATGCCCATGCCTCGATTCGAGGATCTTGAACTTCTTGCCGGTTTCCGTCGGGTAAATCGATAGCTGCGGTATCGCCACGAATGGCGATGTGCACTTCATGAATTGTATTTCCATCTTCGGCGAGCGGAGAGCTGAATCTTCCTGCGGCGATGGTAATTAATTCGGCTCCGCCGCCGGACGTGCCGGGAGACACCGAGTAGTTCCACCCGTCGCGGGTAACGATGAAGTGGAGGGGCATGAGGGGGGATGCGCCGCCCAGTGGATCTGCCGGTCTGTCGGCGATCGCCATGGCGGCGACACCGGGTGTATCCCCTGGTTGCGCGGTGAAAGTCCATTTCATACCCACGGATGTCACTGGCTTGCCGAGGTCGCCTGTCCTGAAGTACGCGGCCGCGGGCCCGTCGACGGTCGGGGCGAAAGTCAACTTGCCATTGGCGATTCGCAGATTCATGGATGGGTCGAGCACCGGTGCTACCGAAGCGGCCTGGCCGGTCTCGAACGTGCTCGGGGCTGGGCCGTCGGGTAGGGCTGTGAAATTGCTGTACACCGTGAAGTTGTCGGCCTCGGTGCCCGTCGGCGGCGCAGATGTTCTTACTTCCGGTACCAAGATACTTTCCGACGTCTGGCTCGCGCACGACGCAGATGTCAGGGCGATGGTTGCGAAAATCGCAATTGAAGAAACTCGCAGATTGTTTGCGCGGTTCATTGTCATACGTCTCCAGGTTTCGCTATTTCTCGTGTTTGTTTATTTCCGAGCCTGGTGTACATATAGGTCAAAGCCCTTCGGTGGCACTCGAACCTTTGCTTTCCTCCTCTTGTGGGACTGTCCGCAAGAGCCACACCTGTTTACTCTCGAGTAAGGCCTTCGCTGTGAATATCAGTTTCAGATCCCTCTCGCCGAGTGCGTCGAAAAGTAGGCCATTTTTTCGTCGTGCGGTGTCTTCCTCTGTCGCGCTGATCGTCGCGGCTTCCGTGTCGGTGGCTCTGCCGGCACCCGCGTCGGCCGCGTCGGGGCCGATGGGCCCGCGCACACTTGGTGTCACTGCCGTAACCTTGGAGACCTCCGATTCCGTGCGGCAAGCCCAGATTGAGTCGATCAAGCAAAGCGGTTTTCCGGCGGTGCGTATACCGATCCAGTGGCCCCAGGTCGAAGCTGTTCGAGGCGTATTCAATTGGGCGGGCACCGACAAACTGGTAGTGGACGCATACAACGCTGGTCTCAATATACTGGCTGTGCCGACCTATACGCCGACCTGGGCGGCGATACCTGAAGGCAGGACCTTCTTGCATCCCGGCCCTGCCGATCCGGCCACGTACGCCAACTTCACGCGTCTGGCGGCAGAGCGTTACCGGGGCCTGATTCGAAACTGGGAAATCTGGAACGAGCCAAACGTTGTTCACAGCTTCGCGCCGAAGCCCGACGCTGCGAAGTACAGCCAGATGCTCAAGCTGTCCTATGCCGCAATCAAAGCCGTCGATCAGTACGCCGTGATCATCAGCGGCGGATTATCGCCGGCAATCGACGACGGCACCAACATCAGCCCGGCACGTTTTGTCGAGGCCCTCTATGCGAATCAGGCCGGGGCGTCGTTGGACGGTATCGGAAACCATCCGTACAGTTCGCCCGATCTTCTGAGTGCTGGCACGGATTGGTGGACTCCCCGAAATTCGATCGACATGATCTCGTACCTCATGTATGTCAACGGAGACGGTTGGAAGAAGATCTGGTCGACGGAGTTCGGTGCGTCCACTACTCCCGGGCAGCCTCCGTACGGTGTGACCGAAGCACGACAGACCGAGATTCTGGTGGACGGCATCAACTACTTGAGGTCCTTGCCGAACGGTGGGCCCATCTTCATCTTCGACCACCGTGACATCAATACCGGTAGTCAGAACCTCGAAGAGAACTACGGGTTGATCAGGACGGATAACTCTGCCAAGCCCTCCCTGGCCGCGGTTCGGGCACTCATCAACTGATTCTGGTCGTGGATCGGTCGCGGTCAAACGAATGATTTCCAGGCGGCGAATTGCCGGTTCCGCCCGACTCGTGAAATTGTGAGGACGACGGAACGTCGCAGTTGGTTTGTCGGATTGGAGTTTCATCCTTGTCCCTTAATTCTGATAACACCTACAGGGTCACGGGTGCCGACCTGTGCATGATCAACAGTCGATACATCGGCGTGGCCGGCCCGGCCCGGAGGGTGAATGGCGATGCCGTCCGGGCCACGCTTCAGAGCCTTGTGGATTCGGGGACTCACACTCGGATCGGCCTCGTGCCGCAGCCAGGGACAGTCTCCTGGGGAATTGCGCAATCGATCGGTGACGACGCGGTCCGAGAGGTCGGGCCGGCTGCGACGTCTGCACAACTGGAAGCAGCAATCGCGGATGTGCGACGTCGAGCGGGAGAACGCTTGCCGCTGGAGGTCACCATCTGCGGCGAGTACCTGTTCATCGACACCGCACACGGGTTGAGTGATGGAAAGCTCTTCGTCGACCTGGTCGAGGCATTGCATCTCGATGACAGCGACGGCGCGAGCGTATGGTCTCTCGAGCCCGAGTCTCGACATGTCATTCCGCGAGCTTTGTTGCGATGGTTCGCGTTGCATCCACTGAGGCTGCGCGACGCGTGGCGGGCGGTAAAGGCAATGCAGGCCCTGAATCAGCAGTCCCTCGAGGGGATAGGCCGGCCCGAGAGCAGTGAGACGGTTCCGTGGAGCCCATCGCCCGCGGTGGTGATCAGGCAGTCCACGGCGGCCTCTGAAGCCGCGGTATCAGCATGGCGGAAGAAGAATGCTCCGTCGGCGGGCGCGGCCACGGTGGCCCTGTGGTTGGTGCGCTGCGCGATGGACCGGGTAGGTCTCGAGTCCACCCCGGCAGTCACGATCGCCATCAATTGCCGCAGGTATCTGGATGCAAAGACGACTGTCAACGGAAACTTCGCCGTTGGGCTGAACGTGGCCATTTCCGGGACCCGCCCGATCGAGCCGCAGGCTCGGGTATTGAACGCCGTCTACACCTCCGGACTCCCGTTGGCCGTGCTCGGGATCGTATCGGCGAGTGTGCGGATCAAGTCCGCGGCAGACCCGACCGCGGCGGATCGTGTGTTGCGCGAACCGAAGGTCAAGCTCATGTACTCGGATCTGGGTCGACCGCCGTCGTGGGACCGGGTTCCGTGGGCCGAAGGTGAGGGTGGCCAGTTCGCAGGCCTGCTCGATCCTTCGGCACCCGATGCCATCACGGTCATGTGCGGCGTCGTAGGTAAAGAACGCACCTACTCGGTATCGTTCCACGACAATGTGTTCGAGCGAGCGAAGATCGAAGAGGCAATGAATCTGATTGTCACGGATCCGATCCTGTTGCTCGAGTCGCTCACCGGTGATCTGGTCGAGCAACAGGATCGCGTCTAGCGCTTGCGGCGCGAGTTCGTCAGAACTGCGGCAATCGGCCGAGCATCCGAGCCCTGCAACTCTCGGACTGCGGTAGCAACGTCGCGATCGCGCGCAAGCCTGGTGTCGATGACCAGCAGTGTTCCGTCGCACAATCCGGAGAGGACGGCCGTTGCGCCGCTCGCGGCCGCCGGTGGAGCATCGATCACCAGGTAGGAGTACGACTGCCTCAACTTCTCCACCAGTTCGCGCATCGCCGCCGTGGAGAGCATCGGAGTTGCGTCTACACCGACACCGACCGCAATCGCGTCGAGATTCCGGTTGGTGGTGGGTGCAGCGAGCTGGTCTGCAGCGTCCGGCCGATCAGCGGTGTCCGCCAACGCCTCGACCAGTCCTGCGGAGTCTGGCAGGCTCAATTGCTCGGCTACCGTGGGGTGCGCAGAATCGGTCTCGATCACCACCGTCCGCCGATCGGATTCTGCCAGTGCCACAGCGAGATCGACCGAGAAATTGATGGTCGACTCCTTGGCCGAGGAGCTGGTCACGAGAATTACCTGCGGGCCCGTTGGTATCGATTGCACGTGGACCCGAATCTTACGAAACGCCTCGGCTTCGGGGCTGGTCCAATTGTCGAGCTGTGTACGACGACCCTCCGGACTTTGCATGACCGAGGTGACCGGGCCGAGGACCGGTAGCCCGGTCAGCGATTCGGCGTCGGATCGCTTGGATACCCTCCGATCGAGCGTCGCCACCACGATGACAAGTAGGAGGCCGATCAGAATCCCACAGGCAGCGCCGTAGATGAGGTAGGTCGTCAGCTTGGGTGTCGTGGGTCTCGTCGCTGGTTCGGCTCCATTGACGATGGTCACGGTCGCTCGGGCCTGGTCTTGGCCGGTCGGTGTCTCCAAAGGCACTATGTAGGAGATGAACTCGTCGGACAGGGTATTTGCGATCTCGGCAGCCCGGTCAGCGGACGAGTCGGTCACGCTGACATCCAGCAGCACCGTCTTGGGGACGACGGTGGCGGTTACTCGGCCGGCCACTGCACTACCGCTCAGGCTCAGGCCCAGCGCATCCGATACTCGCTGGCCGAGGATCTCGCTGGTCAGGATCTGCGCGTATGACGTGGCGCGCTGCTGAGAAAATTGATCACCCTGGTAGGACTCGGTCGAGCTGGTGCCACCGGTGGTCGAGACGAAGAGCTGTGTATTCGAGGTGTATTGCGGCGGGGTGACCAGGGTTGCGACTATCGCTGCGCCGATACCGATCACAAGTGTGACCGCGACGATCCACCAGCGCTCGAGCAGGATTACAAACGCCCTTTTGATATCCATTGTTAGCGAAGGTCTCCTTGGTTTCCGGGGGCTGGTTCAGTTGCTGGGCGGAGATCGGTCATCGGTCGACCGATGTGGACCGGAGAGGCGTATGCGATCGGCCGATGCGGTCTATATCTGCCGTGGAACAACCATTGAGGACAATTCCGGTAACTTGCGGACCGACCGGCGCTAATTGTCGAGCGGTCTCCCTCAGAGTTTCGAACTTGGTTCGGCCGCTGCGAGACACGATCACCACTGCATCAACGAAGCGCATTAGCCGTTGCGCATCACTGAACTTGCTGGTCGGAGCGGAATCCAGAATGACCCAGCCGTGCAGTTGTGCGGCTCGCTCGATCAACAGGCCTGCGCGCGGAGAATCGACCACTCGAGCCGCGTTCTCGGACGTGCGGCCCTGGAGAACGACGGTGATTCCGTCGACCTTGTTGCTCAGGGCGTCGTCGGGTGCCACGAGATCTTCGACCACGTCGACGACCGACACAACGGAATCGTCGGGCGTGCCGGTGGACTTCGTCCGGACGTCGAAGTCGATCAACGCGACACTTTCTCCCGAATCGCGGAGAGAATCGGCGAGTTGCTGGGCAACGGACGTGGAGCCGGACGAGACATCCGGTGCGGTCACCAACACGATGTGCTTCCGGTCCACCGGGAGAGCCGCTTGCAAGGAGTCGCGGAGTTCGCGGCCAGGTTCGATTCCCGTCGTCTTGGATGTTTGAGCGGGAAAGGCTGCCAGCAATGGTAAACCGGTTGCCTCGATCGCATCCTCCGGTCGTCGGATACGTGAGTCGGCGAGGGCCAAAACTACCGCCAGAGTCGCGCCGGCAATCAGCCCTGCTGCCGTCGCAGCACCGAGCACCAGGGAAGGAGGGAACCCGCCCGGCAGGTCCGAACTGGTCGGTGGTTCGACGACCAGCAGTTCGGCTCGAGGTGTCAGAGCCCCGGGAATGGCTTCGAGAGAGGCGATTTCGGCCATGAACTCGTCGAGATAGGCCTGATTGATGGCCTGGGCCGAGGACGGTGAGCCGGCCGACGTCGCCAGCAGGATCAAGACGGTGCCGGGGATCGGCGTGGCCGTCGTGCTGGCGATCATCGCCTCCGGCGTGCTGTCCAATTGAAGATCGGCGATGACTCTCTTGGCGAGATCTTGGCTTTGGATCAACGCGGCGTACGACGGAAGGCGTTCCTTGGCGTACAGGTCACCGCGGTAGTAGGTATCGGAATCGTCGCGTGGGGTCGAGATGAAGACCGTCGACTGCGACTGGTAGGACTTCGGCTGCAGAAGGAGGTACGTCGCTGCGAGACCCACAACCACGAGGCATACGACGGCAACCCAACGCCAACGCTCGGTCAGGATGCGGAAGTATTCGGAGAGGGTGCTGTTCATCGGATCCCGTCGAGTTCGAACTTCGATGGAGTCGGGCCGAGCGTCATTGCAGCTGCCCGAATCCGTCGGAGATCAAGGCGGCTGTGAGCTTTTCGGCAATTCGTTTGTGGCCTTCGGGGTTCGGGTGGATCCCGTCGTCCGCCAAGAGCGAGCTCACGTCTTCGCCGACAAACCATCCGAGAGTACCTGGATCGATGAACGTGACGGACGCATTTTCCGGTACTTCCCTGAGCTTCCCCTCCAGATACGGCCCGACCCTCACCGGGCCTTCCTCAGAGTCGAACTCCACGTCGGGGTCGTCTATGAACCACGGTGCGATGGCGACAATTCGTGCAGCCGGCCAAGTTTCGCGCGCCCGCTCCACGGTGTAAAGGAACATGTTGCTCAAGTAGATCGGGCCGAACTGGAGGTCGTTGCGGCCGGCGTCGAGCACCACTACGTCGGCGTCGAAGTTCTCTCGCAGACGCGGAAGACGCTCTGAAGCGCTCTGTGACGCTACTTCGAGCGCGCCGAGGACTCTGGGCAACCGGTGGTCGGGTCCGCCGCTGATGTATCCAGTCCCGGGTTGGGAACCCAAATTGCAATTCCACCCGAGATTGGTGGCGGTGAGGCATGGGTAGCCAAAATCCGGCACGGACGAGGGCCCGACCGTATAGCTGTCGCCGACGAACAGTGCCGACTGGGATGCGCCGAAGTCGGTCGTCGGCTCGCTTGCTGACACAGCCGAGTCGGGGTCGGACGACGCGCTGTCGTGGCCGAACATCACTGCGGCCACTCCGATGACGACGACCATCGCCAGTGCGACGACGCCACCGGTCATCATGCGCCCACGGTGGACGTTGGTGGGCGAAATCCGGCGTGGTTTGCCGCTGGGAGCCGCTGAATGCCGTGATTGCTCAGACAAAGGGAACTCCGGTCGTTTCGAGGGACGCAACGATCTGCTGGGCTAGTACTCGTTGGCCGGCCTCGGTGGGATGGATGCCGTCTTCCTGAATCATTCCTTCCGGAACCAACCAATCCTCACCCACCACACTCAGGTAAGGCAACCGGAGCGTGTGTGCCGCGGTACCTACCGAATTGTCGATGACCCCGGCAGCTTCGGGAACCGGG
This sequence comes from Rhodococcus sp. AW25M09, assembly GCF_000333955.1. Taxonomy (GTDB): domain Bacteria; phylum Actinomycetota; class Actinomycetes; order Mycobacteriales; family Mycobacteriaceae; genus Rhodococcoides. The sequence continues at coordinate 98,123 of NZ_CAPS01000009.1, read as the reverse complement.
AGTTCGTGCCATATCGGGCCCATGACCACGATTCTGGCGGTGGGTGCTCGGCGAGCCAACTCGCCGAGGGTGTCGATCGCGCGTTGTGTGATGAGTTCCGGTGGCTTCCCGACGTCGTTGATCCCGCCTACGACGAGAACGACGTCCGGGTTGCCGGCCAGTGCCGCGTCGATCTGATCGGCGAAGGTTCCGTTGCCGTCGGTTGCGACATATCCTGCGCTGAAGATACTGACGTTGTCTATCGACCACCCGGTCGATTCTGCGGCCAGCTCCGGCCACACGAGGGTGTCCGGAAGGCCCCTGCTGTAGGAATCGCCCACCACCGAAATCCGTACCGGCCTGTCGACAGTGGTGACGGTGGGGGCAGATGAGTCGTCTCGGACGACGGCTGCGACCACGAGAGAGACGGCCACGACGAGCACCAAGACGAGTGCGGCGTTCGCCGCTCGGCTCCCTACTCGCAAACGCCGCCAAAGGGCCTTCGAACGATCACCCACGACGAACTCGCTGAGCTGCGGCGTCGGCGTAGGTATCGGACAGCCTGGCCGTCACCGACCTCATGCTCAGTTCACTTCTGGCGGAGGCACGACCTCGTTCGCCCATCGCCCGGGCAAGTGCGGGATCGGTCAGTAATGTCTGCATTGCCTGTGCAATCGGGCCTTTACCCGGCACCGTTACGAGTCCGCAACCCGTGCGGGACACTAGGGCGGCCAGTCCGCACTCCTCGGTGACTACGACAGGGATGCCGACGGCCATCGCTTCGAGGACCGACATCGGGTACGGCTCGTTGACCGACGGCAGTACGTAGATCGACGCGCGACGCATCCGTTCGGGGCCCGTGCCCCCAGGAAGTGGCCCTTCCCAGGTGATCTCGGGTCTGCTGGCGATGGACTCCGCTACTTGCTCGGCTTCACCCTCGTCGGGTCCGACCAGGGTGAAGCGAGCCGAAAAACCGCTGTCGAGAATTTGTTTCGCAGCGTCGACGAAATCGAGTGGACGTTTTCTCGGGTGCAGGCGGGCCAGATACAGGATTTCGGGCACCGCATCAATTGATTCGGCCGCTTCGTACTCGGGGACGCCGTTGTTGAGCATTTGGATATTCACTCCGTCGCCGGCTACGTCGGAAATGCCTTCTCGCTCTTGATCAGTGAGGCAGAACACAGTCTGTGCCTGGCGAAGCAGGCGTCGGACCAACAGAAAATCGAGCGCCGGAGCCAGTGGATTGGACTTGGGTGCGAGCATGCCGTGCGACTGGACGACGAACGGGAGGCCCAATCTGTGTACGGTCGCCGCGAACGGCAGCATCACCAGGTCGCGGGCGAGGTGAACATGTACCACGTCGAACTCGGCTCGGTGTTTGCGCAACCAGGTGAGCGAGGTCGGTGCCACGAGGCCTGCAAAACCGACGCCGGGGACGAGGTTTCGCGCCCCCTTCAATGCCAGTGGAACGCCCTCCTGCTCGGTCGGGATCGGATCGAATCCGCGAACACCAGCCGTGAGGGTGACCTCGTGACCGGATTCCCTCAGTGCCGATGCCTGATTGAGGGCGACTCGAACCGGCCCACCGTATGCGCCGTCGGGGCTGAACAAGGTGACTGCGTGAAGAATACGCACGTCAGTGTGGCCGAATCGGCCGGATGGTCGACGGCGGGGCGAGCGCGAAGGACGATGCAGGAACGTCGGCTGACACCAGTGCTGCGGCACCGATGACCGAGTTGGCACCCACCGTGACTCCTCGAAGAACGAGTGCGCGTGCCCCCACCCAGACACCGTTCTCGATCACGATCGGGCCGTTGTCGTACTCGAACACCGGCGAACGATGGTCGTGGCTGCCGGTGCAGAGAAATGCCTGCTGTGACACGCAGACATCCGAACCGATTGTGAGCTGCTCTACGTTGTAGAGGTCACACCCCACGCCGATCCAGGTGTTGTCGGCGATCTCGAGCTTCCACGGCCACTGGATGCGCACGTCGTGTTTGATGAGTACGCCCGTGCCGATCTTGGCCCCGAAGGCACGTAGTGCGGCGCAACGGACGCGGTTGGGGCACCACACTTTCGTGAACACGAGAGAAGAGAACGCCACCCACAGAGCTTGATGGACGAAACCCCGGCCCTTGTCGTAGGAGCGCCCACGTAGTGCGCCGAGGGATCTGACTGATGCAGTGGAGTCGGTCACGCAGGTTGTCCTTTGCGAATCAGGTCACGAGTAGCGAGAGCGAGGGTGGAATGCGCGTCGACCAGTCCGCCGTACGGATCGAGGCGTTTGTAACGGTACCGGAGTGAGACCGCGATCAGGGTGTGAGCCAACAGTGAAGCCGAGACCGAGAGTCGTAGCATTGCTAGGCTTCCATCGTCCCGATCGTGGGCAGTGTATCGGCCGATAGTGGCGTGCGCTCGCTCGAACAGACCGTCACCCCGTTTCAAGCGAAAGGCCCTGTCGATGAGGCTGATCCAGCTCTTCATCTGGTTGTTGCCACCACTCCGGTTGAAGAACCGAATTCTGAACGCTTTCGGCCACGATGTCGCACTGTCGGCAAAAATTGGGCCGTGCCTGGTGTCGGGGGTTCGGCGCGCGGAACTCGGCGAGAATGTGTCGATCGGTCCGTTCAACACATTCAAGAATGTGTCACTTTTACACCTGGAGAACGAGGCAGGGATCGGTTCTTGGAACTGGATTTCTGCTCACCCGGCTTACCAGGCGCTCGATCCGGAGGCCGGAACACTGGCACTGGGCTACGGGGCTCGGATCGAAAGCCGGTCCTACCTCGACTGTTCCGGCACGATCGAGGTCGGCGCTTACAGCGCGGTGGGTGGACAGCGCTGCACTCTGCAGAGCCACGAGCCGAACATGCGCGACATGATTCAGACCGTCGGCCGAATCGAGATCGGGCACCACACTTCCGTCGGCAGCAACGTCGTGATTCTCAAAGGTGCGAAAGTGCCCGAATGTTCGGTTCTTGCAGCGCACTCTACAATGACCGGTAAGTCGATCGCCGATCCGAAACCTGGGGTGTACGGAGGAACGCCGGCCAGGTTTCTTGCTCCGATTTCGGGCAAATGGTTCGAGCGCACGCAAATTCCCATCACCGATGTTGCCATCGACGGCGTGGTGGGTCTGAACAGGGACACTTTGGCGCGTGGTACCGGGGTGTCGCAGTCGGACGCTCTGCGTGTAGTCGGGGATGACGGCACCGCATGACGACGGTAGCCAGGCTGGATTCGCGGAAACCTGCCGCGATCGGTCTGTCGTTCGAGGCTCGCCGAGTCGTGGGCAAGCGGGTGATCTCGAGTGGGGTGTTGATTCTGCTGGGCATGACCTCGGGCTTGCAGGTAATGGGTTTCACCGTCACCGGTTTCTCAGGAGTTTGTCTTCTCGCCGCGCCGGCGCTGTTCCTGACGGCAACATCTCGTGGTGATCGGTTGGTTATCGGCCTGTCGACAGTGGCATTTGCCGGTTTCATTGTCTCCTCGCAGCTCAACGACCTGAGCTTTTTCGACGAGCGCGTAATTCAGTGGGCATCGTTCGCCATCTATTTCGTTGGAATCACGGTGATTGCGGGTCGTGACCTGGAACGACTCTTTTCGCTCGCGACCGGGATTGCCCTCGGATCCTGCCTGTACTTCGTCACTGCGGGTTTGCCCTTCGCCAGTCTGTCCACATTCGAGGAACTCTGGAAGTACGCGTACGCACCGTGGGCCACCCTGATCGGGCTGTTCATTCTCGTTCGAGCCAAAGTCCCCGTTCACCTTCAAGCGATTTTTCTTGTCTTGCTCGCAGGAGCAAGTTTGGTCTTGAATTTCCGATCTCACGCTTTGGTGTGCCTGGGTAGCGCGGCATTTCTGCTGGTGACCTGGCTTGCTCAGGAGAGAATGTCGCGCTTCACGCAGATCCTGATCGTCGCCGGGGTCGGTGCTGGCCTCGGGACCCTGATTCCGGCGATCGCGCGCAGTGGAATTGCCGGAGAAGCAGTGAAAGTAAAGACCGAGTTGCAGGATTCGACCGGTGTGCCCGCAATCCTGGCAGGGCGTACCGAATCGCCTCTCTCAATAGCAGCGATTTTGGACAAGCCGATCTTCGGTTGGGGTAGTGCTGACAACCTGACGACCGAGGTATTCGCTCGTGGTGAGGAATTCGCGATCAGCATCGGCTTCGACCCGAACCTGCCGTTCTACGGTTTCTGGCATCTGGCGAACGGTGCCACCTCGTTGCACTCCGTTCTCTTCAGCTCTTGGGCAGAGGGCGGAGTCTTCGCCGCAGTCCTACCGGTGTTCCTGGTGATCGCGGCACTCACCGTCATCTGGAACTCGACGCGGTACGGAATCTGGGCGGCGATGGCGGTGCAGATAGCGGTCCAGGCGGGGTGGGACCTGATGTTCTCCCCGATGTCGTACAACCTCCTGACGGCATTCGCACTGCTTGCAGTGATCTTCGCCAGTCGACATCTACCCGTGCCCGGCCCACGCCGGGCGTCGACTCCTCCTCCGGTACCCGCGAATGAGTACGATTCGGTGGTTCTTCGATGAAACTCTCCGTCAGCGTTATCATCCCCACTATCGGTCGTAGCTCTCTCGATGCTGCTGTGCGGTCTGCGCTGGCTCAGACCTATGCAGTCTCCGAGGTGGTCGTGGTGGTGGATTCCGATATTGAACCCGTTGTTCCGGAAGATGATCGGGTCACCGTGATTCACACCGGTGGCGGCGCAGGAAGCAGCAGAGCGCGCCAGTCGGGGATCGACGAAAGCACGGGAGACGTCATCGGTCTGCTCGACGACGATGATGTGTGGTTGCCGGACAAGCTCGATATCCAGTTATCCTCGTTACCAACGGATTCGGCGCTGTGGATTGCGTCCTGCCGCTTTCGGACGATCACTGCCGATGGTGGTGGGTCGCAGTGGCCGGTTCGTTTGATCGGTATTCATGAGCCCGTGGACCAGTACCTGGTTCGCTTCTACTCGCTCAGGTTCGGCGGGGCGAGTGCGCAGACGTCGACTTTGCTGTTTCCCCGTGAGATCGCCGAAGCGGTCCCGATGGACCTGCCGCTGGGAGCGGTACACGACGACCCGTCCTGGCTCATCGATGTACGTCGTCGCTTTCCCGATATTCCGATCGTTCAGTCGCCAGATGTGCTGGTCGAGTACAACATGACCTCAGCGTCTCTTTCGCGAACCGATTCCGACCAGAGTGCGGCTTACATCCAGTGGGGCAAAGAGTATCTGGAGCCATCTGATCGACGCAGCAGAGGCGACTACTTCCTGACGAGCCCGTTGTCCTCCGCGGTCAGTGGCAAGTCGTTACGCGGGGTGGTCCGGTCACTCGCTGCGGGAGTGTGGTACGGGAGGCCGGGAAAGTGGGCATGGGGTTTTGCTCTCGTGAGCTCGGCGCGATTGGTGCTGATGAAGGCCATGGGAATCGTTGCACAGCTGACGAAGAGATGAGATAGGCATGGCGTCGAAGATCGAGAAAGTCTCTGTGGTCACCATCAGTTTTCGTGACTTGGACGGGCTGAGGAAAACTGTCGACAGTGTTCGAGCCCAACGGTGTTCGGTCCCGATCGAGCACGTGGTACTCGACGGTGGGTCCGGCCCTGAGGTAGAGGAATACCTCGAGTCGATCGGCGCAGGCCTGCAGTACTGGCGGTCCGCGCGCGACAATGGGCGGTACGACGCGATGAACCGGGGCATAGCGCAGACCACCGGCGACATCGTCTGGCTCATGCACTCCGGTGACTGCTTCTCCGACCCCGGTGCACTCGAGTACATCGTGGAGAATCTGTCGGACCCTCGGGATCAGTGGGGCTACGCCAAGGTACGACGCGTCGGCGCAGACGGTGTCGACCTGGGTGAGTGGGGCTTCATGCCCTTCGACCTTCACAACTTCACCATCGGCCAAGCACCCATCCCGCATCAAGGTTCGTTCGTGGGTGTCGATCTTGCCGAACAGCTGGGGCCCTACGACGAAGAGTTCGGGTTGGCAGCCGATCAGCTGTATCTGATGCGAGCGGCACTGACGAAGCCTCCGGTCACGTTCGATCGCGTCGTGTGCGATTTCGACACCACGGGTGCCGGTACAGTTCGGCCCATCAAGGAGAGCTTCGCGGATCTTCGGCGGGCCTGGGACACACTGGGCCACTACCCGTACGGCACTCGTCGAAAGTCCCGCCTGCGGTCGAGAGCGATCGAATTCTTGGTTCGGGTGGCGTTTCACGGCCGCGAAAGAGTCCGTGCGATGTTGGGGAGGGCACCGGCGAATGGCGGGTAGGCACCGCGTGGACCGTGGACAGACGGGATTTTCCACGGTCCACCCGGCGGCAGTCCAGGACGTTGCCCCCAATGAGCTGGTGGATACCGCGGCACCGGCAGGTGGTCTGTCTTCTCAGGAGCAAAAAGCCGTCCTGTGGGGGACCGTCTTCCGGGTTCTCGGGACGCCGATCATGGCGTTGTTGGGATTGCTCAACACCGCCATCATCGTGCGCGAGACCGGTGAGTCGATCTTCGGCGTCGTATCGTTGATCGCCACGATGAGCCTGCTCTTTCCGTTCGCGGACCTCGGTATCGGAGCCGTGGTGACCAATGCGAGTTCGCGGGCCGGAAAGCTGTCCGAAGACCCGGTGACTGTCGGGACCATTCAGCGTGCCTACCGTGTGCTCGCGATGATTGCCACCGGCTTGATCGTGGTGTTCGTTTTGATCATGGTCTTCGACAAGTGGGGGGCCGTCATCGGTTTGACCACGGGACCCAATGATCGATGGGTCATCACCATCGCGGCGAGTCTGTTCGCATTGAGTCTTCCGACAGGTCTCGGTATCCGAATTCTCATTGGGATCAACAAGAATCAGCTGGCAGTGCTGGTACTGATGTCGAATACGGTGTTCGGTCTGCTCATCACGGTCGGTTTGATGCTCGCCGGAGCTCAGGGAATCTTCTTCGCGATACCCGGTGTTCTCGGCGCACTTCTCGGAAACGTGGTGGGAACGATTGTCGCCCTGCGTATGTCCGGCCTGGGGACGGTGGTGTTTGCTGCGCCGGTGCAGGAGATGGCCCAGGTGAAGCTGCTGGCAGGTTCTCTGTGGATGCTGATCGCCAGCGTCGGGCTGCCTCTGGGCTTGCAGTCCCATCGGGTGATTCTGTCGCATTTGTCCACGCCCGAGGAGCTGTCGAGATACGCACTGATGGCGCAGGTATACGCGCTGGGATGGTCGGTGTTCTCCACCGCAGGCATGGCCTATTGGCCGGTGTTCGTCAAACGGCGGGGCGATCAGGCGGGCACCATCAAGATGTGGATCAAGATCGTTCTGGTGTTCTTCGGGGTGTCCGTCGTTGCGGCGGTGTTCATCTCGCTGCTCGGACCCTTCGCGACCAACATCCTCTCCAGCGGCGAGGTGAAGACCGGAACCTGGCTGGCGGTTGCGTTCGGTTGCCTGCTGGTGGTGCAGTGCATCCACCTTCCCGCGGGCGTGCTTCTCACCACGCCGTCGGAGATGCGGTTTCAGGCGTTCTGCATCATGGGGATGGGACTGATCAGCGTGGTCGGCGGCATTGTCGTGGCTCCGGAGTACGGGGCCGTTGGAGTGGTATTGGTCGCTGCTGCAGCAGTATTGGTCACTCAGATCGTGCCGGACTTCGCGTTCGTCCCGCGATTGGTCAAGCGACGTGATCCAGTGGTGCTGGGTCAAATCGGGACTTCGGGGTCGGTCTCGGTGTAGCCGAAGGCCGGGTCGGTCCATGCGACGCCTTTGCGCACCACTTTCGCGGGGACACCGCCGATCAGGCAGTTGGGTTCGTCGAACGTACCGCGCACCACGGCACCTGCGGCCACTATGCAACCGTCGGCGATTCGCGTCCCTGCGAGAACGGTGGCCCTCGACCCTATCCACACGTGGTTTCCGATGTGAATGCCCTTGTCTGCGTGCCGAAACCGGGCGTCGGGGGAGGACCGGGTCGGGTGGAAGTCGTCGTCGATCAGGTGGACGTCCCACCCGATCATTCCTTCGTTTCCGATGGTGATCTCAGTGGTCGCAACCACGACGGACATCGGCGAGACGGTGGTCGGTCCGTTCATGGTCATGGTCGCACCCGGCCCGATGTCCCACCGGTTACCGGACGTGATGGCAACGGAGCCATCCACTTCGAAGCGGCCACGCACTCGTAGCAAGCCCGCCATCCTGCTATCGGCGAAGCCGTAGTTGTTGACGCCCAGGGCGAGGAAGCCGTCACGGACGGTGATGTTTCCGGAGCCTCGTACGCGGAAGTTGCGGCCCACCAGGATTGGCTTGCGGCGCGCAATCATCGGTACGGTGCGCAGCACGGTGGGACGAAACTCGCCGAACAGTAGGCCGAGTTTTGCTCGCAGTGTCATCTGGTTCCTTCCCGATCGCGGCGGGCCAGGTTGTGCGCGAAGCGCCTGAACCCCTCGCGACCGGCGGATGCACTGTAGCGCGCGTCGCCAAGATCTCTGGCTGCAAGGATGAGTCGATCGACCTCTGCCGGGTTGCCGTCAAGGGTCATCACCGCGCGGTTGAGGGCCGCTGGGTCACCCGGAGTTGCGAACAGCGCAGAGGAGTATTCGTCGAGTACTGAGTGTGAGATGCCACCGGGTTCGGTTGCGGCCACAATCGGCCGAGAGGCCGCGACGTAGGACGTCAGCTTGCTCGGCAGCGACATCTCCCTGACTCCCGGACGCTCGTTGAGCAGCAGCACGTCGGCGGCGGCCAACACACTGGGATACGTCTCCTCGTCCACGGGGTCGACAAATTTCATCGTCGGTAGTTCGCCAGCAGCAGAGACGAGTTGCTGTCGCTGATTACCGTCGCCCACCATCACGTAGGTGATCGGCATCGACTGCTCGTGAGCCATCCGAGCGGCACCGACCACCGATTCGAGTCCCTGTTTCATGCCCATGTTGCCGGTATGAACCACGACGCGTCGGTCGGTGTCGGTCCATCCGAGCCGCGCGCGGGCTTCATGCGTCGTCTCGGTCGATCCAGAAATGTGCGTGAAGATAGGCAGGTCGACGATCTTGGTCGCGTCGACGCCGTTCTCGGTGAGCACATCGCGGAATCGTGGGGTGATGACACCGATCGAGTCTGCGCGCCGAGCCAGTAGGTACTCGAAGGATCCGACCACGCGTCCGGCTGTGCCGCCGGTGGTGCCGGACTGGGATGCTGCGTTTCCGCTCAGATCGTGCACGACAACTCCCAGCGGCCGCCTACGGTGGCCGAGAGAGGCGGCAAGCAGAGCCCCGAGGAGGGGGTGACGGTAATGACGACGTCCGCACGGGAGGCGCGTACCAAAGGTGCTGCCAGGGTAGCGAAGCTCAGCTCCATCCGTGCACGGCCGATCAGATTCGGCGCGGCGGGCACTGCGTGGCGGACCCGTCGTATTCGGACGTTCCCCTTTGTCTCGCGCCACATGATGCCGCGACGGTAGCGGGAATCCTGAATTACCCACTGCGGGTAGTGCGGAATTCCGGTGATCAGGTCCACATCCGCACCTGCGCTGCTGAGTGCTTCGACAAGTGCGGTGTTGTACGGCGCGCTTCCGGTCGTCTCGGGTGCGTAGTGGCAGGCCACCACACAGACGGACAATCCATGAAGCGACAGTGATGCGTGCTGTTCGTTGGGGACTTCTGCCACGTCAGTATGCGCCGTCCGATTTGAGCACTGCAGCAGCGGTCCGCCAGATGATCACGAGGTCCTGAACGACGGACCAGTTGTCGACGTAGTAATGGTCCAGGCGAATTCGCTCCGACTCGGCTACATCCGACCGACCCGAAACCTGCCACAGCCCGGTGACACCGGGCTTGACGAGGCCGCGGCGCTCGATGAAGTTCTCCACGTCCGCACCTTCGCCCGGAACCAGCGGGCGGGGGCCGACGATGCTCATCTCGCCGGCCAGCACGTTGAACAGCTGCGGAAGTTCGTCGATGCTCAGCTTGCGTAGCACCCGGCCGGTTTTGGTGATCCGACTGTCGGTGGCCGACTTGTAGAAAACCGAGGTCTGCTGATCCGCGTCCTGTCGTGCATCGGCGATGGCCGAGTCTGCATCGACCACCATGGTTCGCAGTTTCCAGATGCGGAACCTCTCGCCCTGCAGGCCCACTCGCTCCTGGCGATAGAAGATCGGCCCTCGGTCGCCGACCTTGATGGCGATGGCGGCTGCGGCCAACACGGGAAACAGCACGATCAGCGCGACAGAGGCGAGGACGAAGTCGAATACCGTCTTGCTTCGCCTGGTCGCACCGTCGTACTTCGGGCGGTCGACGTGCAGCAGTGGCAGGTTGTCGATGGGTCGGATCTTGAGCCGAGGCCCGGCGATGTCTGCCACTCCGGGAGCGACCACCAGATCGATCCTGTGCTTGTCGAGCTTCCACGCCAGATCACGCATCCGCTCGTAGCCGAGATGCTCGACGGCTGCGACGGCGACCGTTGTTGCGGACGTCTTCCGGAGTGCGTTGTCGATCGCGGTTTCGTCACCGAGAATCTCGATGGTTCGGCCGTTCGCGTCGACTGTTGCTCCGGCGGCACCGATGTACCCGGGGATGCACGCACCGATCACGCGGTAGCCGGCGTCGGCCGCGTTGTCGAAGTTGCCCGAAATTCTCTTGATCGACGTGACGTTGCCGATCACGATGACCTCACTGAGATAGCTCCCGGCCGAACGCTTCCGGGCGAGGTTCCGTCGCCAGAAGCGGCGTCCGGCCAAGAGACCGATGAGGCCGATCGGCAGCGCGATGGCCAGGTAGCCGCGGGCGATGCCGGACTGGACGAGAAGGTCTGCGACGGCGATGCCGCCGAACAGCCATCCGGTGGCCGAAACGACTCGTCGGTACTCGTCCGCACCGTTGCCGATCAGTTGTGGGTCCCTGGACTGAACGAAGCCGAGCGAAAGCAGCCAGACGATTCCGAGGGCGGCGGAAAAGGCCGTGAAGAAGATCAATGCGCTGAGGGTCTCGGGCGAGTCGGTTGCGGGGGCACCGAATCTGATCAGTTGTGCGCTGACGAGCGCGGCGACGATGACGGCGGCGTCGGTCAGCAGAACCTTGCGTCGGTAGCTGCGCTGCCACTCGGTCCGTTTTGCCGGGACGTAAGCTTCTTCGGAGGACGAGATCAGCGTGGGAAGGTCCGCCGAATCAGAGGTCGACTTAACCGGGTTGTAACCTGATGCGAGTTTGCCGAGGGCGACATTCATGTGCGATCTCCGTGTCTGGCAGTGCTACGAAACAGACTGAGCTTTACAACGAACTGGTAAGAACCGACCGAATGTGATTTCCCCGAGCGCTGCTAAGTATTCGCAGGAGGACGCGAAAGCGTTACTGGGCGCACACGATTTGTGTCAGGTATCACCGAAAGATGAGTAGGACGTGACTGAATGCAGGCCGTGAGACGCCGGCGGTGCCGAACATTGATGGCATCGATCGGGTTGACGTCGCTGCTGTTGACTGCGTGTTCGTCGGCCGATCACGCGGCCGACGAAGAGGTAGCACCTACTCCGACGGCAGCTGCGACGGCTGACGGATGCCAGCCGTCGGTCGGACATCTCGGCCTGACAGCGGTGACTGCGTCGGACTCGAAAGGCCTGCTGACGAAACAGAGTTCGCTGATATCTCAGTACGGATTCGGCGCGGTCAGACTCACAATTCATTGGCCCGTCATCGAACCGTATCCCGGTGTTTACGATTGGGTTTCTACCGACGCGCAGGTCGAGGCGTTTTCCGACGCCGGTCTCGACATTCTGGGAGTTGCGACGTGGGCACCGTGGTGGGACGTCGACCCGGCCAACAGAAATGTCATGCACCCGAAGCCGTCCGATCCACAAAAGTTCTCTGAGTTCGCAAAATTGGCAGCAAACCGCTACAAAGACCGAATTCGAACGTGGGAAATTTGGAATGAGCCCAATACTGGTGCCACATTCGGACCCGGCGTGGATTTACAGACCTATGTTCCGATGCTGAAGCAGTCCTACGAGAAAATCAAAAGTATCGACCCGTCGATCGAGGTTTTGACCGGAGGCACGTCGCCCACCATCGACAACGAGACGGATCTGAGCCCGGCGAGCTTCGTCAAGGGCCTGTATGCGGCCGGCGCAGGGCCCTTCTTCGACGCCATCGCGATGCATCCCTATAGTGCCCCCGATCGTCTGAGCGAGGCATCGGCGCAGTCGTACAGCTCCAACACGGCGATCGCGCGAATCCGCGAGACGATGGTGGTCAACGGTGACCGTGACAAGAAGATCTGGTTCACCGAGTTCGGGGCAGCCTCCGGCACGGGACCGGAGAGCGTCTCCGAGGACAAGCAGGCCGAGCTGTTGGTGGACGGCATCGACTACCTGCGGAGAATGTCCTACTGCGGCGGGATCTTCCTGTTCGACTTCCGTGACTACGACACCGGCAACGCAGTGGACGAGCTCAACGCTGGTTTGGTTCGGTCGGACTTCAGCCCCAAGCCCGCGCTCGATGCCGTGATTCAGGCCGGCGGTTCCAACTGAGCGCGACGGGTGGCCTTCGCGTGTTCGAGAGTCATGGCCGGCGGTGACACCATGACGGTTCCCGGCGCTACGTCGTGCAGAATCGTGGCGTTCGCGCCGATGGTCACGTCGTTGCCGATGGTGATCGGGCCCAGTACCGCGGCGCCCGCGCCCACGCGGACGTTGTCGCCGATGACCGGGCGGCCCTTGGCCGTGTAGCCGAGGCTCACGTGCTGATTGATCCAGCAGTTCTTACCGATGTGTTCTGCGGTGATGATCGAGCCCAGGCCGTGCTGGATGAACAGTCCGGGGCCGATGGATCCTGCTTCGAGCGTCAGGGTGGACAGTCCCGGATAGAGCTTCTTCAGTACTAACCGTTGAACCATCCCGATGTGCCTGATGCGGTAGTGCACAAGGGTTCTGAACTCGGGCAGCGCGCCGGCGATGTAGGCGAATCGTCGGTAGGGATCGAGTGCGCTGATGGCCTCGACTTCGAGACATTCGGCCCATTTGGCCACGTCCGCTGCGATGTCGTCGGCCACACCTGCCCGGTGCACTGCCTTCCAGAGTGGATATGCCCAGACGGCCGCTGCAGAGGTGAGGAGGGATGTCTTGTCGGTCACCCGATCCACTGTAGGTGCAAGCGCCGTCAGCGTCTCATCGATCAGGGGCACTCGTTGGGTGCATCATTGCCCGAGAACCGCTCGAGCATCCACTGGTACATCTCGTCGCCTGCGTCGGCGTCGACGTGGCCTTGACCGGCCATCTCGCGGTGCACGATTCGGTCGCCGATGCGGCATCCGGCGTCGACGGCCTTGGAAACCCATGCGGGCAGGATCAATTCGTCGTCGGATCCGTTGATCACCAGCATCGGTGCCGGTGCTCGTCGCTGGGGGAGTGAGGCCTCGGTGAGCCACTCGGTGAGTCGATCGGTCGCCTCGTCCGATGCCGGCTGCACCTGTGATGCGTCGAGTTGGGTGGACAGGGCCGCTTTCTCGGTGTCGGGAAGTGCACACGACGTCAGGCCGGTCAGCTCACCTGCGGCAGCACCCCGCAGGTAGTCGCTCTGCTCGAGATCGGGGTGAACCACCGAAAGGCCGTCGATGATCAGCGGCATGAAGGCGGTTTGCGCACCGGTCAACGTCTCGTTTCGAGCGGCCTCGGCAAAGCCGGTGATATCGGCTGCAGGCGAGGTGGACACGCTGCCGACGAGGTTCAGGCCCGACCCGTAGTCTGCGCTGTATTCGTTTGCGGCCCAAGATGCTTGGCCACCCTGCGATCCGCCGACGGCCATCCATTTGTCGGAGGTGTCCGGGTATTGGTTACGCACTGCTCGCACGGCGTCGATCATGTTGAATCCGGCGGTCCGTGGCTCGAGGTAGGGGTGCTCGCCCGGCCAGCCCAAACCCTGAAAGTCGGTCATCGTCACGACGAACCCGGCCTCGGCGATGGCGGCGAGGGTGGGTGCGTAGCCCCGCAGATCCGGGCTGAGCGACGGCCCGCAGTCCTGGCCGAGTCCGGTGGTGGGGTGCCCGTACGAGATGACGGGCCAGCCGCCGGCCGGCGCGTCTCCGCGCGGCCGGTACACCGTCGACGCCACTTCCGATGCCTGACCGTCGTATGCGGAGACAGACCGATAGATGACGGTGCGCGCCTCGCCGAGCTTGTCTGCGAGAGCGGGATCCAGGCCTTCGACCGGGGTAGATTGGACGATGGTTCCACGTAGGTCGAGTACCGACGGGGCAATATCGGGAAGCGGGGTATCGAGCACTGCCACCGCGCGCGGTGTCTCCTGGGAGCAACCAGCGAGCGTCAGGATGCCGACTACGGCAATGGTTCCGACGCGACAAGCAGACGAGGCGAACATGTGTGCAAGGTTAGCGTGCGCACCGGATACCTCCGAGACGACCGAGGCCGGACGGGGTCGATGCCGGAAGGAGCGCTACCTCAGTGTCCTGCGTTCGACTGACAACCGTTGACACTCGGTCGTTCCAACGGCACTAATGGAAACATGCATGCACGTCCACTTTCGAGTCGTTTCCAGCCGCGGTATCGGGCTCGATCGACAATATCCTCTAGACCAGTCGGTTTGAGGACGGACGTAGTTCCACGGTCGACCCAGGTGGTCCGGCCATGCGGATTGTCGCGGTTGGACATAGTGTTGCACCAGAAAACGATCATCGGTGGCTGGTTTACGCCGTTGCAAGCACACCGGGGTGGAGCAGGGCAACGCCGTGCATCGTTGCGGACTATTGAGCGCGTACCGGGGGGAAGCAGTGTCGGTCAGTGATGTGGAATCCCAGAGTGCGGGATCCTGGCGGGCGGGTTCGCAGACCTTGCCCCGGCTTGCATCGCGCCGCGATTGGGAGGCTCGCTACATGGAGGGCCTGCGCGTTACCGACACGATTGTCGTTCTAGGGGCCGTGACAGTCGCGCAGGTCATCAGGTTCGGAGAGGTCAACTTTCGCGAGCCCTGGTCGGTAGCGAGCTATGTGGGCGTTTCTGGGGTGCTCGCAGTTCTGTGGCTGACGTTCCTGGTCATCTTTCGCACCAGATCTCCTCGCGTCATCGGGAACGGGTCCGAGGAATACCGACGGATCATCTCGGCCGCTTTCAAGCTTTTCGGCACAGTCGCGATCGTATCGCTGTTGTTCCGACTCGATATCGCTCGGCTCTATCTGGCCATCGCGCTGCCGACCGGGCTGATGGGCTTGCTGCTGAGCCGTTGGATGTGGCGAAAGTTGCTGGCTCGCAATCGTTCTCGCGGTGAATGTCAGACAGCCGTCCTGATCGTGGGGAGCCGTAGTTCGGCATTGTCCATGGCAAGGTCGTTCGAGCGGTCGCCGGAGGCCGGGTACAGAGTGGTCGGCATGTGTCTGCCCAATTACGAACCGGACCAGAACACCACGGTCACGGTCGAAGGTACCGAGATTCCCGTGTTGGGTGACGAGCACTGCGTCGTCGAGGCCATCGAGATGTCCGGTGCCGACACCGTGGCTGTGACGGCAACCGAACATATCGGCCACCACGGTCTGCGAAAGATGGTGTGGGATCTGGAGAAGAAGAATGTGGACCTTGTCGTGTCGCCCGGCGTCGTGGATGTAGCCGGTCCTCGTCTGGTGATGCGCCCGGTGGCTAATTTCCCGCTGATCCACGTCGAGAAGCCGCAGTACAACGGCGCGAAGCGATTCGGCAAAACTGCATTCGACCTGTTGTTCGCGGCCACGGTGTTGCTGCTGATCTCGCCGGTCCTGATCACGCTCGCAGTGATCATCAAGCTCACCAGCAAGGGGCGAGTCTTCTACAGCTCCGAGCGAATGGGTATCGACGGCAAGCCTTTCCAGATGATCAAGTTTCGTAGCATGGTGCAGGATGCGGACAAGCGCGTCCAGGAGCTGGCCGGCCTCAATGAGGGAGCGGGCGGTGTGCTGTTCAAGATGCGCGACGACCCGAGAGTCACTCGAGTGGGAAAAGTGATGCGTAAGTTCAGCCTCGACGAGCTGCCGCAGTTCGTCAATGTGCTCAAGCGTGAGATGAGTGTGGTGGGCCCCCGGCCGCCTTTGCGCAGTGAAGTGGAGACGTACGACGGTGAGGTGCGTCGTCGACTGCTAGTCAAGCCGGGAATCACCGGGCTCTGGCAGGTGAGCGGCCGGTCGGATCTGTCATGGGAGGAGAGTGTGCGCCTCGATCTCTCTTATGTCGAAAATTGGTCTATGACAGGCGATTTGCTCATCGTAGCGAAAACGGCAGTGGCCGTGGTCAAGAGTGACGGAGCCTATTGAGGCTGCGTGCTCCTGGGGTAACGGCTTGCCGTTTGCGGTTTCGGCCGCCGGGTAACCAACCGATGCTCATTTTCCATTCAGCCGGCGTTACCCGTTCGTTGGCCTGGAGCGCTCAATGTCGACTCGGTATCGCGGCGCTGTCGCGGTTGCCGATGACACCAAGGAGACTGGCCGAGTATGCGTATAACAGTGTTCGGAACCGGATACCTCGGCGCAACGCACGCGGCCTGTATGGCGGAACTGGGTCACGATGTACTCGGAGTCGATGTAGACGAAGCCAAGCTGCGCAAGCTCGAGGCCGGCGAAGTCCCGTTCTGGGAACCTGGGCTGCGGGAGGTGCTTCAACGCAATACGGCGGCCGGGCGCCTGCGTTTCACGTCCTCGTACGAAGAGGCAGCCGAGTTTGCCGAAGTTCATTTCCTGGGTGTCGGCACCCCTCAGAAGAGGGGAGAGTACGCAGCAGACATGAAGTACGTCGACCAGGTAGTCGAGACGCTTGCTCCCCTGCTGACCAAGCCGGCAGTGATATTCGGAAAGTCGACTGTTCCCGTGGGCACGGCCGAGCGGCTCGGCAGAGTGGCTCGCGGACTCGCGCCCGCTGGGGACGACGTCGAGGTTGCTTGGAACCCGGAGTTCCTACGTGAAGGCTATGCCGTCAAAGACACATTGCGGCCGGATAGGCTCGTACTCGGAATCGACCGTGCCAAGCCCGGTCGCGCTGAGGAGCTCGCCCGTAAGGTCTACGCGCAGCTGCTCGACGAGAAGATCCCGTTTCTGGTGACGGACCTGGCTACGGCCGAGCTTGTCAAGGCATCCGCGAACGCGTTCTTGGCCACGAAGATCTCGTTCATCAACGCTATTTCCGAGGTGTGTGAGGCCGCCGGAGCGGATGTCACCGTGCTCGCCGACGCCATCGGCCACGACGAACGCATCGGCCGCAAGTTCCTCAATGCCGGTATCGGCTTCGGCGGCGGTTGCCTGCCCAAGGACATCAGGGCGTTCATGGCCAGGGCCGGTGAACTCGGTGCCGACCAAGCTTTGACGTTCCTGCGCGAGGTCGACAACATCAACATGCGACGCCGCACCCGCATGGTGGAGCTGGCGCGCGAGGCATGCGGGTCGCTCCTCGGTGCCCGGGTCGCCGTGCTCGGCGCAGCGTTCAAGCCCGATTCCGACGATGTCCGTGATTCACCGGCACTGAACGTGGCCGGGCAGATCCAGCTGCAGGGTGCGGCGGTCAACGTGTACGACCCCAAGGCGATGGAGAACTCTCGTGCTCTCTTCCCTACTCTCAACTACAGTAATTCCGCTCTCGGGGCGTGCGAAGGCGCCGACGTGGTGCTGGTGCTGACGGAGTGGAAAGAATTCAAGGCGTTGGAGCCGGAGATGCTGGATTCGGTGGTGCGCGTCAAGAAGCTCATCGACGGCCGAAACTGCTTGGATCCCATACAGTGGCGGGAAGCTGGCTGGACCTATCGAGGTTTGGGCAGACCCTGAGAATTGCCGCGGTTCGTAGGCCAATTACAGCGTCATTCACTCGGATGAATATCGCATTGTAATTCGCGGCCCGGTGTAGCAACGCCGTCGTTGGCGCATCGAACTCGACGTGGCAGCCACGCTTTCGAGCAATCTTTCAGCGACTGGCGAGATATCACAAAATCGTCCAATTGTGCTCCTCTGCAATGGATTTCGGATTCAACGCCACGATTCATGGACAGTCCGGCTTCTGTGCTGTCGCGAATCCGTTGTGATTTCGGGGTCGGGGCGGATTAGCTGTGATCTGAATCGCCTGCCCTGTCGACGTCGCACCGACGTGAGAAGATCGGGGCAAACGCGTGCCCGACGTATGTTCGTCTTTCGGGTCGGGCGGTCGTTCGGAGCCTCTAACGGAGTGGGGCTGGCAAATCTGGTACGGGGGAGGAGGGTGTGTGGCTATAGTTGGGTCGGCACAACGATCTACGGGGAGATCGCCCTCGTGGTCCCGGAGGTCGAACATCCGAACTCTCACAGCACGTCACATATGGGAAGCTCAGTACATTGCTCAGCTGCGTGTGACCGATGTACTGGCGGTCGTTTTTGCCGTTGCGCTGGCTCAACTTGTACGGTTCGGGATCGTCGAGGAGTCTGGGCTCTCAGGAACGACTGTCTACACCAGCGTGTCCGTGGCGCTCGCGGGGCTATGGCTGACATTCCTCGGCATATTCCGCACTCGATCCCCGCGGGTGATCGGAAACGGGGCGGAAGAGTATCGCCGGATTGTCTCCGCGACTTTTCGGCTGTTCGGTGTAATTGCGATCGTGTCCTTGTTGTTTCGGATCGAATTCGCCCGCTTGTACCTGGCTATCGCGCTGCCGGTCGGCCTCATGGCTCTGCTTGTCAGCCGCTGGGTTTGGCGCAAGACTGTCGCGAGTTTTCGCAGCAGGGGCGACTACCAGACATCTGTTCTCATCGTCGGTAGCCGTGAGGCCGCCGTATCCATGGCTCAGTCGTTCGCGCGAGCGCCTTCAGCAGGTTATTCGGTGGTCGGAATCTGCATGCCCGGATACGAGGCACCAGCTGACGGCCGAGTACATCTCGACGATGTCGATATTCCAGTTCTAGGCGACGAGAACGATGTACTGGCGGCGATCGAAGAGTCCGGGGCGGACACCGTTGCTGTTACTGCCACCGAGCATCTGGGCAATGAAGGTATCCGCAAAATGATCTGGGACCTCGAGAAAAAACACGTCGACCTGGTGGTCGCGCCCGGAGTTGTCGACGTGGCGGGTCCCCGGTTAATCATGCGGCCCGTCGCCGGCTTCCCATTGATCCACGTGGAGAAGCCTCAGTACAACGGAGCGACTCGCTTCAGCAAGACCGCGTTCGATCTGACGTTCGCGGCAGCGGTGCTCATTCTGATTTCGCCGATCATGTTGGTAGTCGCGATCGCAGTCAAGAGCACGAGTCGCGGCCCGGTGTTCTACAGATCCGAGCGGATGGGCATCGATGGCAAGCCGTTTTCGATGATCAAGTTCCGCAGTATGACTGTCGACGCGGATAAGCAGGTCGCCCACCTGCTCGATCAAAACGAAGGTGCCGGCGGGATTCTGTTCAAGATGCGTGACGATCCCCGTGTGACGTCCGTCGGCAAGATCTTGCGGCGGTTCAGTCTCGACGAACTTCCGCAGTTCATCAACGTTCTCAAGCGCGACATGAGCGCGGTGGGGCCGCGGCCCCCCTTGCGCCGGGAGGTCGAGACCTACGACGGTGAGGTTCGTCGGCGGTTGCTGGTCAAGCCGGGGGTCACAGGTTTGTGGCAGGTCAGTGGGAGATCCGATCTGTCGTGGGAAGAGGCTGTCCGACTGGATCTTTCCTACGTCGAGAATTGGTCGATGGTGGGCGATCTGCTGATCATCGCCAAGACGTTGAAGGCGGTTGCCGGAAGCGACGGGGCGTATTGAGCAACAGCGTGCCGAACCGCAGCACCGGGGTCCATCAGGTGCGGTGGCACCGAAAACTGGTTGAATTGCACCCAGCTCATTGCATATCGGAATCAGGCACTGATCCTAGAAAGAGTGGAAACGATGAAACGCGCGTTGATTACCGGCATCACCGGCCAGGACGGTTCATATCTTGCGGAGTTGCTGCTCAACAAGGGTTACGAGGTGCACGGCCTGATTCGTCGGTCGTCGACGTTCAACACGTCCCGCATCGAGCACCTGTACCAGGACCCGCACGAGACGGACGCCAAGCTTTTCCTGCATTACGGCGACTTGAGTGACGGCGCTCGTCTGGTCACCCTCCTCACCGAGATCCAGCCGGATGAGGTCTACAACCTGGGTGCTCAGTCGCACGTCCGGGTGAGCTTCGACGAGCCGGAACACACCGGCAACACCACGGGCATCGGTTCCATCCGACTGCTGGAGGCAGTGCGCTTGGCGGGCCTGCAGTGCCGCTTCTATCAGGCGTCGAGCTCCGAAATGTTCGGGGCAACTCCGCCGCCTCAGAACGAAGAGACTCCGTTCTACCCACGCTCCCCATACGGCGCGGCGAAGGTCTACGCCTACTGGGTCACCAAGAACTACCGCGAGGCGTACGGCATCTTCGCCGTCAATGGCATCCTCTTCAATCACGAGTCACCGCGACGCGGCGAAACCTTCGTTACCCGCAAGATCACGCGTGCCGTAGCACGCATCAAGGCGGGGCTCGAGCAGAACGTCTACATGGGCAACCTGGACGCCATCCGAGACTGGGGCTACGCACCCGAGTACGTGGAGGGCATGTGGCGCATGCTGCAGGCCGACGAGCCGGACGACTTCGTTCTCGCGACCGGCGGCAACTTCTCCGTGAAGGACTTCCTGGTAGTTGCATTCGAGCGGGCCGGCCTGGACTGGGAGAAGCACGTCAAGTTCGACGAGCGGTATCTCCGACCCACCGAGGTCGACGCACTCGTCGGTGACGCCAGCAAGGCTGAGGAGAAGCTCGGCTGGAAGGCTACGGTGCACACCCCGGAACTGGCGAAGATCATGGTGGATGCCGACATCGCAGCACTCGAGCACGAGGGTCGCCCGTGGATCGACCGCCCGTCGCTGCCGGATTGGGCGTGAATTCCATGACAGCAGGTGAATCGACCGGACCCGACTACACGCCAGGTCCGCTCGATCGTGACGCTCCACTCTATGTGGCGGGGCACCGCGGTCTGGTGGGCTCGGCTATCTGGCGTCAGCTCGAAGCGTCGGGATTCAGTGACTTGATCGGTCGATCGTCGTCGGAGCTGGATCTCAAGGACCGTGATGCAGTCTTCACGTTCTTCGAGGCGACCAAGCCGAAGACAGTGGTGTTGGCTGCAGCCAAGGTGGGCGGCATCCTGGCCAACAGCACGTACCCGGTCGACTTCCTCTCGGACAATCTGAGAATTCAGGTGAACGTGCTGGATGCTGCTCTCGCACAGAACGTTCAGCGAGTGTTGTTCCTCGGGTCTTCGTGCATCTATCCCAAGCTGGCTCCTCAGCCGATCAAGGAGGAGTACCTCCTCACCGGGCACCTCGAGCCGACCAACGATGCGTACGCCATCGCCAAGATCGCAGGCATCCTGCAGATTCAGTCGGTACGCAAGCAGTACGGCTTGCCGTGGATTTCGGCGATGCCGACCAATTTGTACGGCCCGGGCGACAACTTTTCACCGAAGGGTTCGCACGTCCTGCCTGCTCTCATCCGTCGTTACGACGAGGCTCGCCGCGACGGCATCGAGACGGTGACCAACTGGGGCAGTGGCTCCCCGCGACGAGAGTTCTTGCACGTCGACGATATGGCAGCTGCGTGTATCCATTTGCTGGAGCACTATGACGGTCCCGATCAAGTGAATGTCGGTACCGGCGAGGACGCGACGATCAAGGAGATCGCCGGCATCGTCGCCTCGGCCGTGGGCTACGAGGGTGAAACCGAGTGGGACACATCCAAGCCGGACGGAACGCCGCAGAAACTGCTCGACGTGAACAAGCTGCGGGATGCGGGATGGAAGCCGCAGATCGACTTGGAAGCGGGAATTGCTTCAACGGTCGAGTGGTATCGAGAGCACGTCGACAGCGTCCGAACGTAGCCGAAGCAAAGGCCGGCCTCGCGGAACTCGAGACCGTGTCTGCATCTCACACGAAAGCCTTCGTTCAGCACCTTCCCTGAATGAAGGCTTTCGTGTATCCCACATACTGGTACGCGTATTCGGCAAGCCAACGGGGAATCGAATATTGGTAGGTCAGGGCGACGGGAACCATCGTCGTCGTTCCGTCGAAGCATTGGCCGAAAATGTAGCCCGCACGCGGCAAGTGATAGCGCCAGGTGATGACCAACACGTGTGTCCAACCATTCTCGCGAGACAGCTGATTCGCGTAGATGGCCTCGCCTCGCGTGGTCAGCGGGTCGGGGACAAAGCAGAGAATCCGCACTTTATCGCTCGGCTCAGGGCAACGGCTGGGCTCTCTCGAATCGCTGGCACCTTGTGGGTCCGAAACGACAACTGTGTCGGTGAGCCCCTCTGCTGCGAGGCGCAGAGCGTAGTCGATTCTGCCGTCTTGATCGCCGCCGAGAACCACAATGGCGTCCACTGCAGCCGGCTCGTCGTAGCCGGCGTTCGTAAACAAGAAATAGCCGCTGATCGAGAACGCACCTACACACAGTCCGGCCACCGCAGCCAGCCTTCTCAGCGTCATCGCCCGACAGAACTGTATAGACCTTGGCGCACCTGTCGAATCTTAGCGCCCGCCCAATCGTACTGGCCTAAGGCGCGGGGACGCACTGCGCGAGATTGTTGGGCTTACACACTAGGCTCAGTTGGGAACTGTCAAGTTTGCCAGCGGCCGCAATCAGATTGCAG
Organism: Rhodococcus sp. AW25M09; assembly: GCF_000333955.1. Classification (GTDB taxonomy): domain Bacteria; phylum Actinomycetota; class Actinomycetes; order Mycobacteriales; family Mycobacteriaceae; genus Rhodococcoides. Next base: position 75,531 of record NZ_CAPS01000009.1, on the reverse strand, counting down.
GCTCTGATCAGAAAGCGCGACCGATGCAGCGAGAGCACATCATGGAGCTCGTCTACCCGCTGATTGCCGACGTCGCGGAGAAGTCAGGGCTCCGGTGTGTGTTCATCAAGGGAACGACGCTACAGGCGCAGGGTCTGCGAACAAGAGTGGCTTCGGTCGATGTGGACGTCTGGGTCGCCCCGCACGACATGCCCGCGTTCATCGTGCGGCTGGAAGCGATGGGCTTCGGCCGCCGTGACCCGGCGTTGGCACTGTGGCATTCGACGACTCTCAGGAATGACGTGATGGGCGTCGAGGTCGATGCGCACCACTACTTTCCTGGGTCGGATTTGCAGCCGCACGAGTCGTTCGAGGTGTTGTGGGCCAACACCGAACGGAGGGCAATCGGCGGTAAACACGTTGTCGTACCGAATGTTCTCGCCCACACGTTGATTGCGGCCATGCACGCCCTCCGGCCCGAGACCGGAGAAGTGTCCGCCGACCGAGAGCTGTTGCGGGCCCTCGAGTATCGGGAGCTTGTCGAAGCAACTGAAGCGCATCGAGTTCAGCCCCTATTTCTCTTGGCGGCAGAGTGGAAAGTGCTGCGGTCGACCTCCAAGTTTTTCGCGGATGTAGGGCTGGACGTCACTGCTTCTGCTGTCGAGGAACCCTCACCCGACTGGCGGATGCGCCAGGTCGCGACGACGCGCACCAGTTTCTGGTTCATCCAGATATCGACGGCACCGTGGAGTAAGAAGGCCGGCCTGCTCGCAGCCGCGCTATGGCCGAGTTCCCGCGCCATCGATTTCGGTGACCGATCGAATAGTCTGATTCGGCTGTCACCGCCGATGTCGAGACTTCGGCGAGCAGGTCGCGGAGTTGCAGACTTGCGGGCAGCTGTTCGCGATTATGCGCGGTACCGAAAGGGCACAGGGTTGTGATCAACGTGGCGTTGGCAGGATTGTGGTCGAGACGGCTGCTGTATGGGTGACTCGCGCATCAAGAAAATCGGTGGACTCCGATACATTGTCACCGCTGTGAGAACGGTCTTCGAGTCGGATCGGCGGGGTGCGTCCTTCACATTCGTGTTACAAATTTTGAGCGCTGCACTGGCGGTCCTCGTTGTATTTGCCAGCAAACTCGCTCTGGACGCTCTGCTTGCGTCAGAGACCGGCAGAGGGTTGCGATTGGTTGCTCCGCTGGTTTTGCTTGCGGTCTGTACTGCGGGTGTCTCGTCCATCGCGGCGATCCAGGTTCAGCAACAGCGAGTTCTGGGCGAACGTGTGTCTCAACGTCTGTGGTCGGATCTCCAGTCTGTGACGACTACGGTAGAACTCGAGTTGTACGAGTCACCCGACTTTCTGGGGACATTGGAACGGATTCAGCAGAACGCGCTGACGCGACCTTTGCAGACGGTGACGGCGATGTCCTCACTTTTCGGGGGCGTGATCGGAGCGGGCAGTATGTGTATCGCGCTCGCCACGATCAATCCGCTCCTCGTTGCGTTGATATTGATGTCAGGTATTCCCTCGCTGTACTTTGCCGCACGTTCCAGTAGGACGGAGTTCCAGTTCGCTACTGGAGCAAATGTGATCGACCGACGGCGTTCGTATATCCGAATGCTGATGGGGATGAAGCCGAATGCCGCAGAGTTGCGATCATTCGAAACCGCAGATTTTCTCAGTGCCCGTCAAACTGCCCTCAACACCGACTACTTCGTCAGGCTGAAGAATGCAGCTCGATCTCGACAGTTCGACGCCGTCGCGACTGCAATTATCAACAGTGTTGCTCTGGCTTTGGCGCTCGGGTACGTGTTTCTACTTGTTTCTGACGGTGACCTGAGCGTGTCTTCGGCGGCTGCAGCGGCCGTTGGGTCCAGGTTGCTGGCGTCTCAGTTTTCCACCGCGTTCTCCTCAGTTGGTACGTTGGCCGAGGCTGTTCCTTTTCTCAAGGACCATCAAGAGTTCGTGCGTGAATACTCGCGCGAGATTCCTCTCACGGTACGTCAGGACGCCCCACCTGCCGTACGCCTCGAGAACATCGCATTCATGTATCCGGAATCGAACACCGCTGCTTTACAAGACATAAACCTTGCAATTAGACCTGGTGAAGTTATCGCGTTGGTCGGTTCCAATGGATCCGGAAAGACTACGTTGGCAAAAGTGTTGGCAGGTCTCTATTCGCCACTATCTGGACGCTATTTATGGAACGGCGAGGAACTGGGGGACACTCAGATTGTCACTGCTTCTGTTGCATGTTTGTTTCAAGACTTTGTCGAGTATCATTTGAGTGTTGTCGAAAATGTAGCACTGTCAGATTTCGGTGACGCCGATTTGGATGAGAGGGTGCATTCTGTCCTGTCCAAGGCGGGTGCCACGGAGTTTGCGGCGAAGTTACCTGACGGTCTCGACACGCTACTCGGCAATATCTTCGAGCCAGGATCCGATCTATCTGGAGGCCAATGGCAACGGATTGCCATTGCGCGAACTCTGTATCGAGACGCGCCGATGGTCATTCTCGACGAGCCCAGTGCGTCTCTCGACCCACGTGCCGAATACGCCTTGTTTCAACAGATGCGCGAGACGCTATTCGGAAAAACAGCAGTATTGATTACTCATCGAATTTCGAGCGCGCGGTTGGCGGACACAATTTACGTCATGCATGAGGGTCGGATAACCGAGAGCGGGACACACGAAGATTTGATGGCGCAAGCGGGGGAGTATTCTACGCTTTTTCGTTTGCAGTCTTCCACATTCGATTGACTCTCGGTCAAACTACTCGTCGAGAAGGCCGCGATCACGCATTCCGTCCAAAAATTGTCGCACGTCGGTGGCTGCTTGTGCTTCGCCCACATCGAATTTTGCAACGAGGGCTGAGACTAGGTCCGTCTCGCTTCTGTTGTCGCTGAGGAGCCGAACAAGCTCGACGCCAGACCCTTTGATCGATATGTACGATGATTTACGCAGATCGAGAAGTACTGTCTCGTCATCCAACTGGCTGACGGCGAGATCTTGAGAGCGAAGTTGCATGGCTGACCCCATCTGATGGCGAATTCGTGTCGGTTCACGATACAGTATCTTCGGACTCGACCGGGTGTTCATCGGTAGCTACGAATGGAGATCGCAAGTTATGGATTACCTCGGTTCGACAGGCATGCTGCCGGAGTTGACCGATAGGGAAATTGCATATGGATTTCCGATCGGCATGTCAGACAGTTCGATCCAGGAGAATTCACCACCGATGCGGCGCGGGCCTTCCGATCATCCGATCCAGGTGCTTGACACGATACTGCTGAACGCCCTCACGAAGTCTCCGTGCGTTATCACATTCTCCGGTGGTCGAGACTCATCTCTACTCCTCGCCAGGGCTGCGATGGTTGCGAAGAAGCACGGATTGCCAGGGCCGGTGGCCTTGACGCATCGCTACCCCGCTGAGGACGTCGATGCCCAGGAGACGGTGTGGCAACACCGCGTTGTCGATCATCTGCGTTTGCTGGACCTCCCGGTTGAATGGATAACAAACGACGTTACGACTGAGTTCGACATACTAGGAAAGCCTCTTACTGATCTGCTCACCATGAATGGGCGTCCTTTTTTCCCGCCGGCCTCGGGCGCAAGCTTGTTCGACTACCAATTCGCCGCGGGAGGGTCTCTCGTAACCGGCGAATTCGGAGACGAATTGTTCGCGAATTCTAGATCTTACCGTTTTCGTCGCTCAATATCGGAATTGAAATATTCTGGTCGCACTTCTATGAGGCGGGTCGTGAGACCTCTTTTCCCATCCATGCGATCAATCGGTGCGGAGGAAATCGCAATGCTGACGGGCATTACCTGGCTGACGGAGGACGCACTTCACGGACTTTTCGCCTCCGTCAAGCAGGCCGCTGATGATGATTTTGGATGGAAGAGTGAAGTGCGAAGAAAGCTGAAGACGCGGGCGGTGCAAGTATCGTTGGAAACTAGAGATCGAATAGCGGGACTTTTCGACTGTATCCCCGTGGATCCGTTCCTGGATTTCCAGTTTATCGACTCGTGGTTTGGTCACATCGACTATTTCGGTATATCGCGTAGCCAAAGTATGCGCCTGTTGTCTGACGGAATGTTGCCAGATAGCGTTATTGATCGAGAGAGTAAAGCGTTCTTCAACCGATCGAGGTTCGGTGAGGACACAAAAAGCTTTGCTGCTAAGTGGGATGGAGCGGGGATTGAGTCTCCGGACGTCGACGTGTCCCGGTTACGTGACGCCTGGATGCAGAACCTGGTAACACTGCAATCAGCAATGCTGTTGCAGCAAGCGTGGCTGAGTGATGGCCACAACTCCGTACGTTGAGCGAAACCGGGTTCTCGGTGGTTGAGCAGTTAAGCGTCGCCCAACCACCGAGTTGTCACGATCCCGCGACCGGCAGGCCGGTCCTGTTGTCGGCTTTGAAAGAGAAGCTGGACGCCATTGTCAGTTCTTCAATGGTGCCAAGGTCTTCGATCGATGGTGCGGTGTACTGCTGCTTGTCCATGTGAACCCTTTCGTTCGAGATGTGTGCAACGATGACCCAGAATTCGATGTGACCCTCCGCGTGAAGGCTAGCACCTGAATCCCACGTTGTCCCTGGCTCTGAGCTGCACGAATCGGCGGTCAGCGAGCACGGCGGGGGTCTACTGCCGGCTGGTATTGGTTGGCGTCCGAATCCAGGCTGCCTCCAGCTAGCTCGAGCCATGAGTGCGCGGCAAAGCTTTTGTCATTCAAACGACGTACACCAATGCGAAGTATTGGGGTGCTATCTCGGATCTCGACTGCGAGCACCACACACCGGCGTAGGCAGCGGTCTCCCAGACCGATTCGCCGAGAAACTCGCTCTACTCGCCGCTGACTGCGTACAACGTGGGGATCTGATTGGTCGTAAAGATCTGTGGAGGCACAGGTCGAGACGTCGAATGACACATCGAGAAGCCGGCATACGCGTTCGAGGCTAGTGACACGGAGGGCCAACTCGACGAAAATGACCAGAGCGGCCAATCGAACCGCGGTGATGATCTGCTCGACGGCTCGGCCGGTCGATGAGGAAGCTCTGGAGTGCATGGGGTTCCTTCTAGGGGGTGGCTGATACATTATGGCCAGTTTCAGCGTCCGCGCGGATATGCCGTTGTACGTGGGCTCGGCGGCCGTTGCCGCACTGCTCGGATGGTATTCCATGCCAGCCTGCTTCTTGGTTCTCACGAGACGGAAGAAATGAACCTGTACCGAGCGCACGGATATTCGATCTCGAGTGACCTCGATCTGAACCTCCCTGTCGACACGGATGCTGATCGGAAGGTCGACCTCTCCATCGTCAGAGGTAGACCGATGCCGGTTCCAAGCCCGTCCGGCGATGCTCTCGTGGTGAACGAGCTCGTGGACAACTCTGGGAGAGGTCACCGTGTCGAGATCTCCGGTGGCAAGACGAGGTTGCTGATACCCGCTGTCGGACATTTCGGGAGCAATGACGACGGCACCGTTTTCGTCGCGCACCCCGACTTGGAGGCGCAACATCACGACATCCTGGATGTCATGGCGGCAGGCGCGTTGTTGGCAGTTTGGCTTGGCTTGAAGGGTCACACGGTGCTGCACGCAAGTGCTGCGAAAGTCCGAGGCGACGCCATAGCCGTGGTCGGGCCGTCGGGGTCAGGTAAGTCGACTGTTGCCGCTTTGCTGGCGGAAGCTGGTTATCCGCTGATTTCCGACGATGTGCTTCGTGTCGACCTGGGGTCCAATCCTCGTGTCTACGTCTCTGCGAGCGAGCTTCGCTTGCGGGAAAATTCGGCTGCCCTGTCGGACGGGGGCTCGGTGTCGTCGTACCGGGGAACCTCGGACGGACGCACAGCCGTTTCCGTAGCGGCAGCAGCGGAGGATGCCCTTCCCCTTCGCGCCTGCGTGTTTCCGATGCCGAGACGGGACATCGATAGCGTCGTAGCAGTCAAGTTGGCCGCTCCCGACGCCCTCAAGCAACTGCTGGCCGCTCCACGAATGCTGGGTTGGATCGACCACGGCTGGCTGCTGCGCAACTTTGGAGAGATGTCTCAGCTGGCGAGGATTGTCGAATGTTGGCAGGTGCAGATTCCTTGGGGTCCGCCGTTCGACGACGGTTTGGGCCGCAGAATTATCGGCGCAATCTCGGGTTCGTGAACCCCGTCGATCGAGTGCTGACCTCCGCGGTGCTACGCGGCCATCACCTCGGCAAGCGAGATTACAGTATCCAACCGTAGACTCAGTTTCGTTAGCAATAGATGACTGCCGTCCTGCGCAGCAGCAACCAACCGCCACGGAGCGGCGGATCGTGCAGTTCACAAGTCAGTACTGATTGTCACGAACTCGGGTACCGAGGACGGATTAATGGAGATGAGTGATGACCGGAAGTAATGGGGCGGGCGAAGGGCATGCACTTCATCGCCGCTCCGCACTCGTTGCGGGTATACCGTTCCAAGTCACAACGTTGAGCGATGCCGTAGAAGACGTGCTTTCTGCGATTGCCGATCCGGCATCCGACGGCATAACACTGCGGTTTGCGAACGCATACTCAGTTGCAGAGGCGACACGTGATCGGAGTTATAAGAATCTGTTGCGCTCCTCCGGAATCAACTTCCCTGACGGGACACCGGTCAGCTGGTACATGCGCAGAGCACTCAAAGTGGGCCGTACTGGTCGGCATGTCACTTGCAGGCCAGTCCGAGGCCCCTCATTCTTCGAGATGCTACTCGACAAAGGCAGGCGGCATGATCTACGTCACTTCCTGCTCGGAGCCTCTGAAGAGACTTTGGCACTACTGACGGCTTCTATTCAAGACAAATACCCTGGGGCCGTGATCGTAGGGAGCTATTCCCCACCATTTGGACCCCTAGATGAAACCTTCTACGAAAGATCCGTGGAGGCAATTTCCCCGTGCAGCCCGAATTTCGTCTGGGTTGCCCTTGGTGCACCGAAGCAAGACTTCGCAAGCGCAGAACTATCACGCCGGTTGCAGGTCTCGACAGCGGGTGTCGGTGCGGCGTTCGACTTCTTAGCGGGTACGGCATCTGAAGCCCCTGAATGGATTCGGAACTCTGGGTTGGAGTGGGTGTTCCGCTTAGCAACCGAGCCGCGACGGCTGTGGAAGCGCTATCTATTTGGAAATCCGCGATTTGTCGTGAATGCAGAGCGGGCGCTGTGGAAAATGAAGCGAGCGAAAGCATGAAAATTGCCGTAGTGCATAGTTTCTACAGCCGGCAAAGCCCCAGTGGTGAAAATACAGTGGTTTCAGACCAGGTTATTCAGTTGCGAGCGGCCGGTCACGAGGTCTTACTTATCTCAAAGGAGACTGACAGCGAATCAAATCGCCGCCTTTACGGCCTTCGCGCGGCGCTAACAACCGCCAACATCGCCGGTTCAGACCCTGCGAGTCAATTAACCTCGTTTGATCCCGATGTAGTGCACGTTCATAACTTATTCCCAAACTGGCGATCGAACTGGTTGTCTTTCTGGGGACGGAAGACTGTGCAGACGCTGCACAACTACCGTGCAGTCTGTGCTTCCGCAACCCTGTTCAGAGATGGTAGACCCTGCACTGAGTGCCTGGACCGGAACAGCATTCGAGCAGTTGTCCATAAATGCTATCGCGGATCGATGGTGGCGACATTGCCACTGGCAATCGCAAGTTTCGGTGACGTCGCCAGACGTCCGACTCTGGCGCACCCGCACACTCTGATAACTCTAAATTCTGCTGCCGAAGACCTCTACAGAACGTATCTCCCTGAATCCAGGATCGTCACGGTACCGAATTTTGCTAATGCGAGGGCTCAGCCTAGTTCGAGAAGACGAAATCGTTTTATCTACGTGGGCAGGCTAACGGACGAAAAAGGAATTGTGCAACTCCTGCGGTCATGGCCGGTCGGCCTTGCGCTCGACATTGTCGGGAGTGGGCCTCTTGACTCCACTGTCAACGAGATGGTCGCATCGTCCTCTCTCGATATTAGGACGTTGGGCAGGACGGACTCAACCAAGACCCTCGACTTGATCGCCGCATCGGATGGGCTGGTGATACCCAGCTTGTGGAGTGAGGGTATACCTACTGTCGCTTTGGAGGCTCTTGCTGTTGGGACGCCGCTCATAGTCTCCGACAAGCTTGCCTCGGTGAAGGCGCTTACGGCGAATGGTTCCGGGGCCGTTTACAGTCCATTTGCAGATAGCTCCCTGTCGACGGCACTGAATTCAGTCCTGCGGCAGGGAGCGGAGATGCGAATGAAGGCAAGGTCCAACTACATTCAGAAGTTCGGCATAGATGTTTGGCAACGATCGATTAACAGAATATATGAGCGAGTAGTGGCTGATAATGCTGTATAGATCAGGGACACTGGCGTGGTAGAAATCGGTGCCTAGAATGAATCGGCATAGAAAGAAAAATGACACAAATAGGTTGTCAGTACGACTGGCGAACCCACGGAATTTGATCATTGCATCGCAGGGGGTCTACTCGCTCAACAATCTGGCGTTCACCCTCCTGGTTGCGCATTTCGGTGGTATCGCCGATGTAGGGCAGTCTGCGATTTACGCCTCTGTTACAGCCGTGTGTCTGGGGCTTAGCAGGGCATTGTTTATCGAACCGATGCTTTTGAGTAAGCAAACACAAATTCAGACGGACTATCTGATACTAGTCACTTTGTTTGCCTTCACGCTATGCACCGCTAGTCTTTTGGTTTCTGTATCACTTGACGTGAACGTGCGAACCGCACTAGTTCTAGCCGGCGGTTTTATCGTCATTCAGGATTATGTGCGACAGGTTAATTTCGCGAAGGCGAAGCCTGCGCGAACTTTGGCCATGGATCTGTATTGGCTCCTCTCGCTAGTTGCATATGGTCTCAACGGCTTGCTGGCCGATGGTGCGTCCGTATTCCGAGCGTGGTCAGCGGCGTCGTTGTCGAGTCTGTTAATCGGGATTCTGCTCGCGGGATTTGTTCGCCCAACATCAGGCGGAGTTGGCAGGGTCAAGAATTCTAGTTCTGGCCTTGTCGCTTACTCGGTTTTGGAGGCGCTGACCTTTCAGCTTATCTTCAACTTTGGCATCGTTATGGCTTTCAGTGTGTTCTCCATCGAGGCTGCGGGATATTACAGACTGAGTTCGTCTGTTTTGGCGCCTGTCGGTCTCGTCATGGTCGCCTTAGCTACTGCAAACTTCGTATCAATTTCCCGTGGAGTTTCGCATATCAGTACGCTGGTTCGTATGTCGTTGACCGCAGGTGCAGTGACTCTCGCAGTTGCATCCTGTTGCATCTTTGCGCTTTCATTGTTGCAATTTTCCGGTGTTAACTTAATTGCCGGGGTTTCGCTAGTCTATACGTCAATCTTAGCAATACAATACCCGTTCTATTCTGCGAGTGGTCCCTGGTCGGCTTACCTCAAATCAAGCAAAGCCCGTTGGGATATAGTGGCCGCCCGAATAGCGGGAATTCCGACCCTAGTTGCTGTCGGAGGAATGGCGTTTATTTTCCATGAGATGGTGCTGCTCTACATAGCAATTGCGTTGAGCGCCGGCGTGCAATTTTCAGTCGACGTGTTCCTCTCCAAGAGAAGATTCAAACTGGATCGCGTTGCCGAGACGGTCTCATTCGATCTGGCTCCTGGCTCTGAAGCGGTTCGAGGTTAGTCGATGACTGTCCTCAGCATCTGCGACCATCGTGTGACCCCAGTTGCTAAAGTCCGTTGGTCCTCAAAATATAGGCGGGAGTTCCGGCCCATTTGGTCGGTGAGGCTTGGTTGGCGGTAGAGCGAAAATATGGTGTTTGCGATCTTCTCTGCTTCGTCGGTCGGTATACAGTAGCCGCACTGCGCCTCGTCAACATCCAACGCAACTTGGCACCCTGCGGAACCCAGGAAGAGAATTGGCCTCGCAGCGGCCATCGCTCCGTATGCCTTCGAGGGTACGCACGAGCCCAATGCCTGCTCGCTCAAACACACTACGTGAATATCTGCGCTACTTAGGTAGAGGCTCAATTCGTGGAACGGAACTCCTGATGTGAACTCGATATTCTCGAGGCCAGCTTGCCTAGCAAGTTTCTGTGCTGAGTCGTAGGATTTGCCATGGCCGCTGACAATGAAGCGGATCTGTTTTTCGTTCTTCAGAATTTCCGCGGCCCTCACTAGGCCGTCTAGCGGATGTGCTACTCCAGCGTTACCGCTATACATGACGATAAAGTCGCTACTCCGGTAGTACGCAGCCTTTGCTTCTGGTTTCGGGATTGGAAGAGTGCTGCTCGCGTTGTGCCAGATAGGCAGTACAACGGATTCTGAAATTCCATTTCTCCGCAACTCCACCTGCATGCACTCTCCCAGCACGACCACCTTGTCGGCAGACTTTATGGTTGCCGTCTCAAACTTTAGTCGTGCGTCACGTAGTCGACTAGATGGGCTATTTTCTTGGTTGCGTGACTGGAGTCGGTACAGGTCCATGATCCACGCAACATGTTTGATTCTGCCACGAGAGACAAGCTTCGCGAGTTTTCCCGTAAAGGCAAGTCCTGATGGTGTATCCAGCGTAATGACGCAGTCGATCGTTGATGCGGTGCGAATCAGATGCAAGGTGAACCCCGCCAGGTACAGCAGTTGCCCCTTCAGTCGGTTGACCTTGCGGAACGACTCTGCGATTGTCCCGGGTACCGGTTGGGACCTCTCTTGGTAAGGATCGTATTGTTTGTATACAACTGTCTGCACTCCAGCTTCCGACAACCCCTTCGCGAGGTCGTTAATTGCGTTGGCTACCGCATCTCGGTTATTCGATGCATAACTATATCCAATCAGTACCCGCATTGCTTCTCCGTACTTGATGATTCTTAAGCTACCTAGATCCATTACCGAACTTTTCAGCCATGAAGCGTGAAAGATAAGATCGATCGGCTCCATCAGGCAATGCAGATATTTCAGCTTTCAGGCCAACGATGTAATTAGTCTGGTCGAGTGGTTCATTCGCTTTTTCCTGTGAATCTACACCCAGCACGGCTTTGAGGCAGTTTCGGTACGCTAACTTTACCGCTGGGTCCATGCGCGCTTTAGCGAGCCATGCGGTGTTCGCCGTAACTTGACTCGCGTGGTGGCGATAAGCGAGTATCGGCGTTGCGCCTCGGTGTATGGGGACCCGCGCTGTGGCGAGGCGCAACCAAAGGTCGTAGTCTTCGGCTGGACCGGGACGATACCCGCCGGCCTTTACCAGTTCGTCGCGTCTTGCGAACATCGTCGAATGAGCCACGGGATTGGAAATCAGGAGCGCCAAGGGCATCGCCCGTATGCTGATTCCGACAGGTCTCGACGGTCTAGGAATTGAGAATCCTACCCCGAAATGTATTACGTTGCCGAATTCGACTTTTGCGCCTGAAGAGTCCATCTGCCGCTCTTGCAGCCAAAATCGGTGCGGAAGGGTGATGTCGTCCGCGTCCATTCTCGCGATGATTTCGCTGTCTGTATTCTCAATTAGTGTGTTCAATGCGTTGGCGACACCACTTCCGCCAGTGTTTGATCCCGAGATTGTTCGGAGTCGCCTGTCATAGAACGATTCCAGCACATCGGCGGTCGAATCGGTACTTCCATCGTCGAAAACCACCAGCTCACTATCCCTAGGCATTGCCAGTAGGGTCGACCTGATTGCAGTGACGAGGGTCGAGCCTGCGTTTCTTGCCGGTAGCAGCACACTAACCCTGGGCATTATGAAGTCCTGGTAGTTTCTTCTCGGTTTGTTCGAATTATGCGTGCCGGATTCCCAGCAGCGACACAGTTCGCCGGTACGTTCTTCACAACTACCGATCCAGCACCAATAACTGAGTTGGTGCCTACCGAGATTTGTCCAATGATTGAAGCGTTCGCTCCGATTTGAACTCTGTCTCCGATAGTGGGTACGCCGCCACCGGGATTGGCTTGTCCAATAGTTACTCCATTTCTCAGTGTCACATTATCCCCAATGATGCAATGATCGTGAACAACAAGTCCGTATCCGTGAAAGATGGTCAGACCTCCACCGATACGCGTTTTGGGTCGTATTTCTAACCCTAGAATGAATTCGGTCATGAATCTGTATGCTAGTTGCGCTGGTATCGAGACTTTTCGATACGATGGTCCATTCCCCATCAAGAGTTTAGTGAATCGGAGAGTCGTCATGACGAAAATTGCCTTCGGATCCCGCCGGTTTGCTCGAATGTCAGCACGCCATTGATTATAGATAGCGGAGGTCGAGTCAGAAGATTTAGGATGTTCGGCGGTTTGGGTTACGATTTCCATGTCCAGTCTCGATCCTTTACGTTGATAGTCCATCTCACGTTGTAGACAGTCGAGCCTTCGAGATGGTTCCGCTCTATCGCCAGCGAAGATGCTACATTGGTCGGCTCAATTTAGCGCGTTGAAGGTCCGATTGGGTCGGCGGGGCGATCTGCCAAGTCTGAGTAGTAGCCCATGACGCGACGGCAGGGACCGTCAGTGTCGGGTCGCGGGCAGTTGATGACATGAGCATATGACTTTTACTCGAGGGTGACGGTCGGACGACACGAGGACGTATGCCGTTTGAATGACGAAAGTTGTCCAATTGCCTGCGTGCGTCGGTCGGCGCGGCACGACTCCGCTCATGTCGATCGTAGTGCTCCCTATCAGTCAATGCTCAACATGTTCGGCGAAGCCTTCGGCGCGATCGACGCTGTCAATGGGGGACGAACGACTGGTCGGTGCTCCCGATCCGACCGAGCCTCGACATCGGCCGCGCAGCGGCGTTCACCTTTTTCCGTTGACTCGTCGGGTGACTCCAACGGTGCACTGCACAACGGCGACGGCACCACGATCCCCTACGAACGATTCTCGATCCTGCTCGCGAAGGCCATTGGCGCGGCCTACGCGACTTCCACGTGATCGACAAGACGTGGAATCCGAACATCGAGGATCACTGCAAATTGATCACCCTGCAAGCGAAGTCCGCAGGAAGCCGCTACGCGGACCTCACCGGCGGTTCGCTGCGCTGGAAGCCCGCGATCCCCGCCGAAGGACTGTTCACCTTCGGCAATATTGACCTCCGCATTCTGTGCGAGCCCTCTCCTCGTGGGCTCCGGGCAGCGGCGACCGAGCACTCGCCATTCGCTACCTCGTCGACACCAACGGCATCCTTGTGCAGGATCCGTTGTCCATGTGGCTACTCCAAAGCCAACGGCAAGATGTCACTGTCGATGTCCGCGAACGGGTCCAGCTACAACGAAAACAATTACTACCCCAGTGTCTTGTTGACTGGTGTCAGCGGCACCGCTATGTGGTTGCGCACCACCATTGAACTTGTACACGGCTTGGAAGGAAACATTACCGTCAAGACGTGGATATCACCCGCCGACGACGGAATCGTTTGGACGCAGGTCGGCCCGATACTGTCCTGTGGCCGCGCACGGTCGGCGTTGCACCACCACCACGGCAACGCACTTTTCGAGGCAGGCGGCGAAGGCCGGCAGTCCGCAGGTTCCCCACCCAACGGGTGCGTCAACGAGACGCAGATCCGCGACGGAGTGAACGGGCCGTGCATCACTCCGTACCTGCCCGCGCTGTGGCAACGCTATGTCGACTACTCGACCAGTTACGGCGGCGCACCGACCCTGCTGCTGATGAACAACTTTCGCTCCAGTTCCACGATGGCCTACCACGCGAACGCGGCCCGGTTAAAGAAAGAGACACCCGACTACGGGCAACCCGTGTCGTTCTCCTATACCGGCCACAACGAAGGTTCGATTGCGGGTCAGGTGGAATGGCTCAACCGGTACAAGGCGTGGACCGAGGCTGTGCAACATCGACTCCTGACATCGACCGCCGCAGCGGTCGGGCAGAATCCGCGCACCGCACCTCGCCGAACAACTGACGATGGGTCGCTGCATATTCAGCGGATCGCGCAACTGTCCGGTGCCACGTCGTGCTAGAGCCGGGGATACCTTGACCTATGCAAATCGTTCTTCGCCGATCCACGGGGTATTTAGACTCCAATCCTGCCGGACGGCCTTAGGCCTAACGAAGTCGGCTGCGAAGCAGTCCGCTCGGCGGCATCGAAGTTCACAGGCGTTGTGTAGATAACACATCGCGTGACCACCGCTTCGGCCCGATAGAGTCCCACGCATGTCATTGGCAAACCCTCCGGTCCGGTCTAACCGGCGCGGGTCCTTCGACCTCGCGCCCGTCAGGGCACCGTACATCGTCGCCTGCACTCTCGCGGTCGCACTGATGCTGGCCGGGACCAAGTGGGGTTCCTACGCGGGTGCAAGCGGTCTGTATCTGACTGACGTGCTGCTTGCGTGTGGCACCGTCCATCACATCCTGACGACCACCGCCTCGCAGCAACCCGCCCTGCGCGGATTCACGCGCCCTACACCAGGAGCGCTGTATTGGTTCCTGTTCGGCTATGTCGTGCTCCGTCTGGTGGTCAGCGTCGGCAATTTCGGTGCCGAATGGGTGCGGGACGCAGCGCCCTACGTCTATATCGGCATCGGCATCGTCGGGGCGTCCTCACTCGCGAGATCCACCGAGGCAACTCGGGCACTCACGATGAAGGTCGTATGGGGAGCGCTGATCTTCCACCTCACCTGGACGGCCGTGGCGGCAGGCCTTGGTGTCGACACCTCGGGATTCCCGCGTTTCCCCGGTGCGGAAGTGCCGATCGGCACAGTTCGCCCAGACATCGACTGCGCAGTCATTGGTGTCACGACAGCACTGTTGATCCGGAACGTGCTGTTCCGGCGAATGGTAAAAAGCTCGCTATTCGGTTTGGCGGTGTGTGTCCTGGCTGTATCGGGGCTCGATACGCGTGGCGGATACTTGGCCATCGCTGCGTCGGTGATCCTGGGTCTGGCGGCGACCTACGCCGTGCTCCGTGAGTCCAAGACGATGATGCGTCCTGCGCTCGGCATGGTCGCTGGGGCGCTCGTTCTCGGTGCGGTCATCTTCCTGCCCTCCACCGTAGTGGGGCAGCGACTGATCGCTACGGTCGATTCATCCAGCGCGTCTTCTGTCGAAGCCAAGAGCGCGGTGGGTACCGCCGCCGCCCGCAACGAGGCGTGGAACAAGGTGCTGTACTGGACTGCTGAAACGTCGACACGGCAGACGATCGGCGCTGGACCGGGACCGAACTTCATCGTCGAATCCGGCTCCGCCGCAGTTCTCCAAGGAACGCAGTACGCCAACGTGCGAAGTCCGCACAACTGGTTCGTCGGCCTTTACGCACGGTTTGGAATTGTCGGCTTCGTTCTTGTCACCGCGGTCCTGCTCGCGACTGCCTTTCGAATAGCGACCAACATCAGGCGAATCGGTAATAACGAATTGCTGTTCACCTGCGCGGTACTCGCGGTCTCCATCCTGCCCATCGCCGCTGTCGGTGTGGTTCTGGAATCACCGTTCGGTGCCGTCCCGTTCTGGTGGTCAGTTGGCATCTTGCTGTCAATGGGAGCAGGGACAGCTGTGGGAACCGGCAAGCTCGCGAAGGTGATCAGCCGTGCATGACGATAATCTAGACTGCGGCTACGAAGCGTAGTATCCGATACGCCAAGCGTTGATCTCGGTGCACAGCAGATGGCCTACGCTCGGCGGCGAGGTCGAGGCAGTGATCCCGTACTTCCTCGTGACCTCGCTGACCTCATTTTCTCCAGATGGTGCTTCCAGTTGTGTAGCCACTAGACGATCGGGACACCGATCCAGCCGAGTGCAGTGATCAGGCGCGATGCCATGTACACGTGACCTTCGGTGTTCAGCTGCGTCCCGTCGGCTGCTGAATAGCCCTCACTGTTCTGTTCTGTCAGCCAGCGTTGTGCGATCGGGTTAATGAACGCAGCTCCAGTGGACAATGCTGCCTGACCCATAGGTGTTGCCACCCGGTCGAGAAGGTTCCCGCCCGGTTGGGGCTGTGACGGTCCAAGGATGATCACCTGGACGTCGGGCCACGCTGCGCGAGCTGCGTCGATCGTCTGGCGCACCTTGTCGTACACCTCGGTCGACTCTGCTCGGTAGTCACTTTGTCCGCCTTGCAAGAGCAGAATGTTCGGAGCGAATCCGCCCGCCTCGGCACGGCGGTTGATGCGGCTGAGGTAGTCGTTGCCACCGTTACCGTCTGGTCCTCCGCCCCAGGTAAACCCGCTGTCGCCGATTCCATCGACCTGACTCGGCCATCCGAGCTGTTTCGTAACGGTGTACGCGTACCCGTTGCTCAGTGGATCGGCCGCGTAGCCCTCGGTATACGAATCACCCAGGATCAAGAGACGCGGGTCAGCAGGCATTTCAAAGGTACCGGCTGCTGCTGGTGGTTCAGGCGTAGGAGCCTGGAACGTTGACTCGTACTCCCCGTCTGCGGTGGTTGCGCGTTGTTTGTCGTAGAAGACACCTGCTCCGACCAGGACGAGCACCAGGGCGGCGACTGTCAAGCCGATAATAGTTCGCCTCTTGGAGTTGGCATTTGAGTCACGTCGGCGCAGTGTCGGCATGGGGGACATCATGCCGTACCACCCGTGCGAGCGCAGATTCGATCCTACGACCGAATGGCTCTCCCGGACGGGCGCATAACGCGAGAATTGATCTACTGAGATCGATCAGCGCTACCGGCCTAAGTCGGCGAAGTGCTCGATGTTGGGGTTTGCGGCATCATTCTTTTGAATGACAGGTACTCCACGTTTCTTGCCTGCACTGAAAGTGACTGAGCCCTAGATCTTGTCCAGATCGAGTTCTAGAAGCGTTGTTTACCTCCCATCGCTTCGCGGGGACGAGCCGTTCTGCGCTTTATGAAATGTCTGAAGGCAGGCTCCACCCGAGTAGAGCATTCACATCGAGTCGACTACTTTGTAGACGGGCGACGTGGGTCGACGTTGCTCGGTGGCGTGTGAGCTGAATCAGCAGAGCCGTCGGGCCGTGGATGTCGAGGAGGGCAGCAAGTGTCGCCAGAGGCGGGTGAGCCGTTGGACGACGGCCACTTTCCCCTGTCGGCTGCCCAACTGAACATCTACTTCGCCCAGCAACTCTCGCCTGATGTCCCGTTCACCATCGCGCAGTACGTCGAGATTCGGGGCGATGTCGATCCATCCGTGCTGATCCGAGCTACGGATATTGCATGCAGGCAACTCGAATCGACGTTCGTACGAATTGTGATGCATGACGGTCAGCCGTACCAGTGGCCGGACTTCGACGCGCCGTACGCGATGATCTATCGCGATTTCAGAGACCGTGACCGGGCGGTCGTAGACGCTCAGCGCTACATGGACGAGCAATATCGCAGGCCCGTCGATCTTGTTCGTGACCAATTGATTTCGTCCGAAATCATCCAGGTCGGCGAAGCCCACTTCTATTGGTACAGCCGTGCACATCACGTGGTGATGGATGGGCTCGGTGCCATAGCTGTGCAGGAACGCACTGCAGCGGTCTACACCGCCCTGATAACCGACACCGAGGTGGAGAAGACCCGTGCTGTCGGTGTGCGCGAGATCTATGACTACGAAGCGGCGTATCCAGATTCATCTCGCTATCACACCGACCGGCGCTACTGGCTCGACAGGCTGGACGGGCACTCCGATGCCCCGCGCCTTGCCGGCAACCCCCGTGAACCCACGCCACCATCCGGTGTGACGGTGAGCGTAGGTGCTGTATTGGACGCAGACCTCACCGACGCCATGGCCGCAGTGGCCCGTCGGTACAACTCCTCCGACGTCCCGGTTGTTCTTGCTGCCTTCGCGCTGTACCTCGCGCGGATGACCGACACCGATGACGTCATGCTCAGCTTGCCGGTGTCCGGCAGAGCGACCACGAGGCTGCGGGATTCGTCCGGCATGATGTCCAACGTCGTGCCGCTTCGAATCGGAGTGGAACGTGGGGTGACGGTCGAAGAACTACTGCGCCGAATTCAGGTGGAACTCACCGGTGCGCTACGTCACCAGCGTTTTCGGGTCGAGGACATGCAGCGCGCTATCGGCGTGAACACAAATAGTGGTGGGGCCGGACGCGGAGTATTTGGGCCGACGGTCAACATCATGATGTATAACAGCACAATCCGGCTCGGCGATGTCATCGGCGAGTACCGAGTACTCTCCAGCGGCCCGATCGACGACATGATGGTCAACGTATACCCGGGAGTGGCTGGAGCCAGCACACGCGTTGATTTCCTCGGCAACCCGGCCAACTACACGGCCGAGGAACTCGCAACTCACCACCGGGGCTTCTTGCATCTGCTGCGCGCCCTGGTTCACGCGTCGGATGGGCTCACCGTGTCCGACCTCGAGGTGCTCGAGGCAAAAGGGCAGGCAGCCCGACCCATCGCGCATCACTCGGCCACCGTTGCGCCGGCATTGCTGCCCTCGCTGATGTGTAGGGGCGCAGTGGTCCGCTTCGGTGGGGTCGACCGCTCCGGGGAGCGCTTCGTTGCGGCCGCGGAACATGTCGCCGCGCAACTCAGCACTTACGGTGCCCGTCCAGAGTCCCGCTTCGCGATTGCAATGGAACGGTCGTACGAATCCGTTCTTGCGGCCTGGTCGATCTCGACCGCCGGCGCATCGTTCCTCCCATTCGATCCCCACGAGCCCGCCGAGCGACTGACCGCGGTTCTCACCGATGCAGGGGTGACATTAGGTCTGACCACGCGCGCACTGCGGCACCGACTACCAGGTGCCGTCGACTGGGTCGCGATCGAGGATCTCCTCGATTCCGCACCCGTCCCTTTCACTCGGCCCGAAGTACATCTCGACAACGAGGCGTACCTCATCCATACCTCGGGATCGACCGGCACGCCCAAGGCGGTGAGCATTACTCATCGCGGACTCGCGCAGCTGGCGGCCAACGTCGTTCAGCGGTACTCCGTGACAAGCAGCTCTCGTGTGTTGCACCTTGCCTCACCGGTATTCGACGCATCGATCCAAGAAGTTCTTGCGGCGTTTGCGGCAGGCACAACGCTCGTGATCGCCCCAGCCGACGTCTACGCGGGCCCGGCTCTGGCTCGTTTCCTAGACATCGAGAAGATCACCCACCTGGTCACCTCGCCGACCGTTCTCGCGACCCTCGACCCGACTGATCTGCAGGGCATCGAAGTTTTCGACGTAGGCGGAGAAGAATGCCCACCGCCGTTACGTGACAGATTCGCGTCCACGGAACGGGTGATGCTCAACGCCTACGGACCGACCGAGGCAACGGTGTTGGCAACTCTGTCTGCGCCGATGGTGCCCGACGAACGAGTCACCATCGGTGCGCCGCTACCGGGGGTACGCGCACTGGTGCTCGACACGTACCTGCGGTCTGCACCGCACGGTGGTATCGGCGAACTGTATCTCGGCGGCGATCAACTAGCCCGCGGATACGACGGCCAACCCGGTGCGACATCGACTCGGTTCATTGCAGACTCAGGTGTACCTGGAGCGCGCCTCTACCGAACCGGCGACATCGTCCGATGGGCCGTCGACGGATCTTCCCTCGAGTACCTCGGTCGCAGAGATCAACAGGTTCAGCTACACGGGAGACGGCTCGAGCTCGGTGAGATCGACTCCGTAGCAGCGTGTCTCCCTGGAGTGCTTGGCGCAGTCACCGTTGCACGAGATGATCGACTGGCCCTGTACGTAACCGGACGCATCGAGGGTTTGAGCGCCCACCTCCGGGCAAACCTGCCGGCATGGATGGTGCCCCATCACATCGTGGTGCTCGACACCCTGCCCATGACGGCGGGCGGCAAAGTCGACCGCCGTGCGCTTCCGACCCCCTCCGCAACCCTTGTTGCCGAATACGTTGCTCCGCGTACCGACACGGAGCGTGCTGTTGCGGAGGTATTCGCCGAGGTCCTGGATGCCGAAGAAGTGGGGCGCGACCACTCCTTCTTCGAGCTCGGCGGTGACTCGCTGAGCGCAACCCGCGTGATCGCCAGGCTCGGCCCCGGAATCTCCCTGGTCGAGCTGTTCACCAACCCCACGGTTCGAGCAGTGGCAGCGGTCATCGACTCGTCCATCGTGGACGAGGTATCGCTCGAACTTCTCGATACGCCTGTGCCACCGCGAATTCCGCTGGCTTTTGCGCAACAACGCATGTGGTTTCTCAACCAGTTCGATACCGGCTCGCCGGCCTACAACATGCCGGTGGCCGTGCGACTAGCAAGGAGTAGCGATTCGTCCCTGGTGCTCACAGCATTGCGTGACGTCCTGGAACGCCACGAGTCGCTGCGGACGTATTTCCCCGACGATGGTGACGGGCCGCGGCAGGTGATTCGGCCTACCGCAGACGTCCTGACCGACGTTCCCGTTCGTACCGTTTCCGAGCAGGGGCTCGTGCCCGCCATCGCAGCACTGGCCTCCGCCGGATTCGACGTCGCGGCCGAAGTTCCCATTCGAGCAACAGTTCTCACTATCGATGACACGGGCGAGACGGTTGTGGTCCTGGTAGTGCACCATATTTCCGTGGACGGGTGGTCGATCGATCCACTTGTACGCGACTTCGCTACCGCCTACACATCTCGCAGCGCGGGCCATGCGCCCACGTGGCCACGGCTGCCCGCTCAATACAGTCAGTACGCAGTATGGAATCGCGCAACCGTGGACTCCGTTGCGGACGGGCAGCTGCGGTACTGGATCTCGGTGCTGCACGACACCGACTCCGCGTTGGCGGCCGTACCGGCCGATTTCCCCCGCCCCGCGTCGCAATCGATGCGCACAGCGGAAATTCCGTTCGAGATCGAACCTCGGTTGCACGCAGCCATCCGAAAGATGGCCCGCACCGCCAATTCGACTACGTTCATGGTCGTCCACGCTGCTGTGGCTGCCGCGTTGAGTCGTTTCGGTGGGTCCAACCGAACAGTGATCGGATCCCCCTCTGCTGGCCGAGGTCACGAAGCACTCGACGAGATGGTCGGCATGTTTGTCGGAACCGTTCCTCTTGCAGTCACGGTGGAGCCGTCCGGAAGTTTCGGGGATCTGCTCGACGCCGTCCGCGCTACTGACTTGGACGCCTTCGCCCACTCCGAGCTCCCGTTCCAGCACATCGTGGATGCCGTGGCGACGGACCGATCCCTCGACCGACATCCAGTCTTTCAGGTGATGTTGGCCTTCGACAACGCGCCGCACAGGTCGGTCGAGGATCTGCCCCTCTCGGTGCTGCAGGTTCCCACCCATACCTCTGAGTTCGACCTCAACCTGGTGCTCACCGAAACTGTCACCGGCCATGCCGAATCGCAGGGTATCGCTGGTCAAATCGAGTACGCGCTCGATCTGTACCGGGGGACAACCGTCGAACAGTTCGCATCAGTGGTCCTGACGATTCTGCGCGCGGCAGTCGCGGACTCGACCTTCGTCGTCGGCGATCTGCCGCTTGCGGCCGCGCCGATGGTGCCGACTGCGATGCGGAGCGGAACGCTGCTCGATGTGTTGCCGGATGGTGCGGGAGTCCTCGACGATGCAGTTGCCATCGACGGCGACGAACGACTGACGTACATGCAACTCGATCGCCGCTCGAATCGTATTGCGCGGCTCTTGATCTCACATGGTGTCGGTCCAGAGACTCTGGTTGCCCTGTCCCTCGGCCGCTCGTCCGAGTACATCGTTGCGCAATGGGCAGTCGCGAAGTCCGGTGGTGCCTTCGTGCCCGTCGATCCGCAGTACCCTGCAGTCCGACGCGAGCAGATGCTCCGCGACATCAGCGTCGGGTTCGGAGGATCCGAGGCGCATGTTGTCTGGTTGGAGGAATGGCAGGCCGATGCATACAGTGATCTGCCTCTGACCGACGAGGACCGCATTGCAACGCTGGCACCCGCGCACCCGGCGTACGTCATCCATACCTCGGGTTCCACCGGAGTGCCCAAGCCTGTCGTGGTCACACACGGGGGAGTTCATGCACTTGCACGGCAGACGGTTACCCGATATGGGGTGACTGCGAATTCGCGAGTGCTGCACGGCTACTCCGTCAACTTCGATGCCGCCGTCCTCGAGCTGATACTCGCTTTCGGTGCCCGGGCGACGATGGTCATCGCTCCACCGAATGTGATCGACGGCGTCGAGATGGCGACGTTCCTGACCACGCATCGAGTGACGCACTACCTGTCTACGCCCGCGGTGCTCGCGACGGTACCTGTGACGTCCGGTATCGAGACCGTTGCAGTAGGAGGGGACGTGCTGGGTGCGGCAGTGGTCGACGAGTGGTCGCCGAATCGACTGATGCTCAATGCATACGGTCCCTCCGAAGCCACAGTGGTGGCGACGCTGACCGACTCACTCCACAGCGGCCAGCCTGTCACGATCGGGCGTCCGTTGGACCACGTCGCGGCTGTCGTTCTCGATGACCGGCTGCAGCCGGTGCCGGCCGGCGGTATAGGCGAGTTGTATCTCGGCGGCGTCGGTGTGGCGCGCGGGTACCGGGAACGCCCGGCAGCGACCGCTGACCGATTCGTTGCCGGCCCAGGTGGGGCGCGGTTGTACCGAACGGGCGACCTCGTGCGGACAGGGGTCTCGGGTCTGCTGGACTATCGGGGTCGCCGCGACGCACAGGTGCAAATCCGCGGAGTGCGTATCGAGCTGGGAGACATCGAGTCTGCTCTTCTGTTGCACCCCGACGTGAGCGGCGCAGTGGCGGCGGTGCGCGAGAACAGGATCCTCGCCTGGGTGGTGGGGGTGGGCGAGCAGGACGCCGCGCTGTGGCTGTTGGGTCGCCTCCCCCTGACGATGGTGCCGGCCGCCATCACCCGTATTGATCGAATTCCGTTGACCACCAACGGCAAAGTGGACGTCGCGGCGCTGACCTCGCCGTCTCTCATCGACACCGACTCCGCGGCTGCACGCACGTTGGCGCAAGAGGTCATCCTCGGGATCTTCGCCGACACACTGGGCATCGACGAGCCTGCGGTCGATGCAAACTTCTTCGTCCTCGGTGGTGACTCGCTCGCCGCGACGCGAGCAGCCACTCGCATCGGTAGCGCATTGGGCACCCGCGTCCCGCTGCGGGCCATGTTCGAGGCTCCCACCGCACAACTGCTGGCCTCGGCAATCGAGGCGATGTCCGACGACTACACGCCGCTCCCCACACTGGAGCATCGGCAGGACGCGAACTCCTACACCGGTCTGGCACCCTCCGAGCGTCGAATCTGGTTGCAGAATCGCTTCGACCCGGCGTCGGCTGCATACAACATCGCTTTCGAGGTGCCGCTCCCGGCGGACCTCGAGCTCGACGTACTGCGCGCTGCCATAGCGGATGTTCTGGAGCGCCATACGCCGTTGCGCTCGGTATTTCCGGCCACTGTCGACGGTCCGGTGACGATGGTCGTGGAAACGCAGACAGTGGTCTCGATGTTGGGGGAGCAGCACGCCATCACATCGGCGAACGAGGGATTCGACTTGACCCTCGAGCCACCGATACGGCTGACAGTGCAGACGAGGGACGACCAGCGAGTGTTGACCGTCGTCGCACATCACATCGCACTCGACGGGCTGTCGATCGGTCCGTTGGCACGCGACGTCGACATAGCACTCACGGCCAGGATTTCTGGAGCCGCGCCTCGATTCACCACGCTCGCAGTCGATTACGCTGACTACCGCCGATGGCAGCAGGATGTGCTGGACGCGGTCGCGGCCGAACAACTCGATTTCTGGCGCCGCACCCTCAACGGATTGCCGGACTTCCTGGATTTGCCGACCGGAAACCCCGATGCCACGGTCAAGAACACAGTCGAGGCGAGTCCGGTGCCGTTCTCTGTCGACTCAGGCACACACGCCGACCTCCGGGCTCTCGCACACCGGCTCGGGGCGACCGTCTTCGTTCTCGTCCATGCCGCACTGGCAGCCGTGCTCGCCGAAGCAAGTGGCACGCAGGACATCGCCATCGGCACGCCGGTCTCCGGCCGCTCCGATCCAGCGCTCGACGACCTGGTCGGGATGTTCGTCGGGACCGTAGTGCTCAGGACGGAGGTGGTGCCGTCGAACACGTTCGAGGAGTTCGTCACCGAGGTACGCGACCGCGATCTCGATGCGTTCGCCCACTCGGACGTGCCGTTCGAGTGGGTAGTCGACGCCGTGCAACCTGCTCGCGCCGTGGATACCCATCCACTGTTCCAGGTACTGCTCGCTGTAGGCAATATAGCAACGCCGACAATCGAACTCGGCGAGGGCGCGACCATCCCGCGCCGCATCGACATCGCATCGACCCAATTCGATCTGGAGTTCGTCGTCGAAGAATCCGAGGCCGGCTTGACCGGAAACCTCGGTTACTCGGCAGCGCGGTTCTCCCGGGGAGTTGCCGTCGGACTCGCAGATCGGCTGGCCTTGGTGCTGACACTGGTTGCAGCGCAACCGGATATCCGACTGGGCAGCGCCCAGTTCGCTCAGGTCGATCCCGCCGTCGTTGCCCACCGGGACAGTGCAGCAGTACGTTACACAGTGGCGACGGTGTTCGAGCAGGCCGCGCGGCAGTGGCCGGAGAACATCGCAGTGGTCGATGGTTCTCACGTACTGACGTACCGCGAATTGGACCAGCAGTCGAACGCATTGGCAAACAGGCTCGTTCACGGCGGCGTTCGGCCCGAACATCTGGTTGCGGTGGCTGTGCCCCGATCTGCCGGGTTCATCACTGCCGTCTGGGCTGTGGCCAAGACCGGCGCAGGTTTCCTGCCGATCGATCCGTCGCAACCCTCAGCGCGCATCCGCGAGATTCTCGACCGTGCGGCACCGATCACCGGCATCACGTCAGGCGGCCTCGGCTCTGCTGATAACGACTGGGCTGGTAGCGACTGGTTGACGGTCACCGATGCGTCACTCGACCACTTCGAGATGCGGCATGCGCGGCTCGATGATCTGGCCTACGTCGTCTACACCTCCGGCTCCACCGGGGTACCCAAGGGTGTGCGCGTGACGCATCGCGGCATCGCGGATCTGGTCCAGAGCCAACGGGATCTGTTCGAGGTGACGCCCGATTCTCGCGTCCTCCAGTTCGCATCACCGAGTTTCGATGCGTCGATATTCGAGCTGCTGCTGGCCTTCGGAGCCGGAGCCCGCGCGGTGATCGTGCCCGCCGAGGTGTACGCGGGGCGAGAACTCGAAGCTCTCATCGATCGTCACCAGGTGACCCACGCGTGCCTCACTCCGACCGTCCTGCAAGTGACCGACCCAGAGTCAACCCCATCCCTGCAGGTGGTCGTCATGGCAGGTGAAGCTGTCAATTCAGCTCTGCTGCAACGGTGGTCGCGTGCGCGGTCGGTGTTCAACGCATACGGACCCACCGAGGGCACCATCATGAGTACCTGCACAACCGACCTGCATGACTGGAATCAGCACGCGGATGCGATGGGCCCGGTGACTATCGGCGGACCGATACGCGGTTTCGACGCCGCGGTTCTGGACGCGCGACTACGACCGGTTGTCGACAACGTGGTGGGGGAGCTGTATCTGGGCGGTGACGGACTGGCCGAGGGCTATCTGGGACAACCCGGTTTGACTGCAAGCCGCTTTGTCGCAGATCCCTTCGGCGAGGGCCGGCTGTACCGGACCGGCGATCTCGTGCGCTGGGTGGTCCGTGACGGCCTGCGGGAACTCGAATATCTGGGCCGAGTGGACTCACAGGTCAAGATCCGCGGACATCGCGTCGAGCTGTCCGAAGTCGAGGCGGCATTGCTGCGTCACCCGGATGTGCAGCAGGCCAGCGTGATCGGCCATGCGGATTCGTTGGCCGCGTACGTGGTGGGAAGCGTCGATCCGCGGGTGGCACGCGACTTCCTCGGTACTACAGTGCCCGCGTTCATGGTGCCGCGAACGGTGACGATGGTCGACGCACTGCCGATGACGTTGTCCGGCAAAGTCGATGCGACCAAGCTGCCGACGCCCTCGGTGATGTCGAGTGAACGGCTCGCTCCGTCGTCGCCGCACGAACTACTGGTCCACGGCGCATTTTCCCATGTGCTGCACGTACCTGCCGATCACATCGGCATCGACGACAACTTCTTCGATCTCGGTGGTCACTCCCTGTCGGTGGTGCAGGTGATGGACGCACTCGGAGGCCAACTGGATCGCCGGGTTCCAGTGAGTGCGCTGCTGCTGCATCCAACAGTCGCTGCGTTGGCAGCGCACCTCGAGGCCGGTACTGATACATCCGGCAGCGAGTTCGATGTACTGCTGCCGTTGCGTGCCAATGGCGTCGGCGCGCCGGTGTTCTGTGTGCACCCGGCTATCGGCATTGCATGGAGCTATCTGTCATTGCTGAGCGAGACCGACCGCCCGCTGTACGGGCTGCAGGTTCCGGGTATTGCGAACGGTGATGCCGCGCCATCGTCGATCGAGGAGTTCGCCGCGCGATACGTGCGTGAGATCCAAACTGTTCAAGCGCACGGGCCCTATCACGTGCTGGGGTGGTCGCTCGGCGGAGTGATTGCGCATGCCGTCGCCGCGCTCCTGCAGGCAGACGGTGAGGAGGTAGCGTTGCTCGCACTTGTCGACGCGCAACTGTCCGCACCCGAGGGCGCCGCAGAGCTCGACAACGCAGAATTCGGGGTCGGCGATCTTGCTCGTCAGCTCGGTGTGAATGGCGCGTCGTTCGAGGAAGTCGTGGATCAATTACGTCGGAGCAGAAGCGAACTCGGATTTCTCACGGTCGATCATCTGCGCCGCATGTATCAACCCGTTGTCGACGCTCCGAGCTGGGTGGCGTCCTACACCCCGCCGGTGTTCAAGGGCGAGATTCACTATGTGGCCGCTCGCGGTTCGCGTGGGGCGCAGCACTGGACGGACTTCGTCGACGGCGGGATCTCGCTGCACCGAGTCGATGTGGAACACGAAGACATGTTGGGCGAAGTCGGTGCCCGTGCACTGGGCCGAATACTCGGCCTCGTCTCGGCGTCGAAAACTCAGCGGCGAAGGGAGTGACGTGATGAGCAAGCAGTTGGAACCGTACGTCGATGATGTTCGGGCGCACTATGACCTGTCGGACGAGTTCTTCGGGTTGTTTCTCGATCCGAGCATGAC
The DNA here is from genome assembly GCF_000333955.1 of Rhodococcus sp. AW25M09. Lineage (GTDB taxonomy): Bacteria > Actinomycetota > Actinomycetes > Mycobacteriales > Mycobacteriaceae > Rhodococcoides. Next base: position 48,616 of record NZ_CAPS01000009.1, on the reverse strand, counting down.
CTACAGCTGCGCCTACTTCGAGCATGAAGATATGACGCTCGAACAAGCGCAGATGGCCAAGATCGATCTGGCCCTCGGCAAGCTGGATCTGCAACCGGGGATGACCCTGCTCGATATCGGCTGCGGGTGGGGAGCCTTGGCGAAACGGGCCGTCGAGGAGTACGACGTCAACGTCATCGGTCTGACGCTGAGCCGAAACCAGTACGACCAGGGCCGCAAGGTCGTGGCCGAACTGTCGAGCACACGGGTCGCAGACATCCGGTTGCAAGGGTGGGAGAAATTCGACGAGCCGGTCGACCGAATCGTCAGCATCGGAGCATTCGAGCATTTTCGGCGTCAGCGGCACTCCGCCTTCTTTGCGAAGTGCCGCTCGCTGTTGCGGCCCGATGGGCGAATGCTGTTGCACACCATCGTCGTATCGCCGCCTCAACCTGGCTCTGGCGCAGCAGGTCTGACCCGGGAGGACGCACACTTCCTGCGCTTTATCGTCCGCGACATCTTTCCAGGCGGGCAGCTGACGCTGGCGAAGATGGTGAAGTCGAAGGCGGCCGAGGCCGGATTCGAATTACGCCGCGAGCAGGCGCTCGGCCCGCATTACGCACGGACGCTCGACGAGTGGGCGGGCAGGCTCGTCGCCTCGCGCGAGCAGGCCATAGCGCTGTCTTCCCAGGCGACCTACGAGAAGTACGTCGAGTACCTCACCGGGAGCTCGTCAAGATTCGAGGATTCGCGCATCGACGTCGTGCAGTTCACGCTGACAGGAAAGTCGGATCCGATGCCGTAACCGTGCCCGAACATCCGATACATGGAACCATCATCAAAGCGTTGTACACAGATTAGGGAGCCCCACGTGGAAATCCAGGACTACCTCCGGATCCTGAGGACGCGATGGCTGGTCATCGTCGTCACCGTTGCCGTCGCCGTTCTGGGTGCGCTCGCGGTCTCTCTACTGACCACCCCCACCTACCAGTCTTGCAGTCGAGTCTTCGTATCCACCTCGGGTGGGACGTCGGTGAGCGAGAGCTACCAGGGCAACCTGTTCTCGCAGCAGCGGGTGGCCTCGTACTCGGAACTGGTCACCGGTGAAACACTTGCTGCGCGCACCATCGCGGAACTCGGCTTGGCGATGACCCCTGCGGAGCTGGCCGCAGAGGTGACCGCTACCTCGACGCCGGACACCGTCCTGCTTGACATGTGTGTTGTGGACAGTTCGCCCGGCCTGGCCCGCGACATCGCGAACTCGCTGGCGGTACAGCTCACGACGCTAGTCCGCGAACTCGAGACACCGGAGGACGGTGGTGCACCGATCGCCGGAGTCCGGCTGGTGGAAGAAGCGAAGGAGGCTGCGGCACCGATCGGTCCGAAGACGGTGCGCAACATCGCTCTCGGCGCAGCAGTGGGCCTGTTGCTCGGTATTGCACTGGCCGTGCTGCGCGACAGGATGGACAACACCATCAAGACCCGAGCGCGGCTCGAGGCTGCGTCCGGGGCTGCGCTCGTCGGGTCGATCCCATTCGACAAGGCGTTCACAGACAATACAGTCGTGCCCTTCGGCGGCGGGCATTCTTCGAGCGCGGAGGCATTCCGAGAACTGCGTACCAACCTGCAGTTCCTTGAGGTCGATCACCCGCCCCGTGTCATCGTCGTCACCAGCGCCGTACCCACCGAGGGCAAGACCACGGTGGCGGTCAACCTCGCCCTCGCGTTGGCCGAGGCCGGGCACCAGGTCGCCCTGGTCGAAGGTGATTTGCGACGCCCCCGGGTGTCCAAGTACCTCGGTCTCATCGGTGCGGTCGGATTCTCGACCGTCCTCGCAGGCCAGGCCGGACTCAAGGATGTGTTGCAACCCACCAAGTTCGAGGGATTGCAGGCACTGGCGTCGGGTCCCATCCCGCCGAATCCGTCGGAACTTCTGGGCTCCGAAACAGCACGTCAAGTGATTGCGGATCTGCACGGGATGTTCGACTTCGTCATCATCGACGGAGCGCCGTTGTTGCCGGTCACCGACTCGGCAGTATTGACGGCGCACAGCGATGGCGCGTTGATTGTCGCCCGCTACGGTCACACCAGCGAAGCCGAGGTCGGTCGCGCGGTGGAGAACCTGGAGAAGATCGGGGCACGCGTCCTCGGCGCGGTACTCACCATGATGCCCAGTGGACGCAAGGGCGCAGAGGGCTACTCGTACTACTACGAGACGGACAAGACGCTCGGGCGTCAGACGCTGAACCCCGCCGCGCCGACCACTTCCCCCACACTCCTTGCTGACAACTCGACGTCGTCAGCGCGGAATGGCCATGGCGGCTCGGCATCTGCCGTCCCGGCGGCAAGCCCGAGACGGCGGGGCGCGGCACCGACAGTCAGGCGTGACGAAGAGTGAGAGTTCTGCCGATGCTCGGCGTGGTGGCCGCTGCCAACGTGTTCTTTTTCGCAGCCCCGGCGACCGCCGCACCAATTGCAGTGGTGGGGCCCGGCACCGGATACGTGACAACCGGGGGACTCGACGATCTCACCGCGTGTTCTTTCGCAGCAGTCGGGTACGACGCCGCGGGCCGGCTCGTCGGTCTCACGGCCGGACACTGTGTGCTGGCACCTGGTCTGCCGGTCACCCTCATCGGTAACCCACAGGTCGGGCCTGTCGGAACCACCGCCTCCGGGCATTGGGGTCCGGATTTCGGCGTCATCGTGTTGGACGCCGCGAAGGTCGTTCCGGTGTCGTCCGCCGGCGGTGTGACCGTGACGGATATCGGTAGGGCCACCCCGGGACAGCGCGTCTGCAAGGGTGGTGCTGCGTCCGGAATCACTTGCGGGACAGTGCTCGAGGTGCGCGCCGGCGGCGATATCACCACGGACACACCGACCGTCTGGGCAGACTCGGGCGGCGCGCTCGTCAGCGGAACCACACTCGTCGGAATCGCGAGTCACGCGGACTCGGTACCCGTGTTGGGTCCGACTGTGTACGCCTCCGCGGCGGCATCGCTCGATCTGCTCGATGCCGCCGGTGGGCCGGGGTCGGGCTTCCGACCTATCTAACCCGTCAGCACTGGGGTACGTCGATGGTGACGGCTGCCGGATTCACCAAGGGCTGGACCGGCACCGTCGCGGCACCCGCGCTCGACGGTTCCTGCAGCTCCCACGTGACCGTCTGAGATTCGCCGGGCGGGATCGTCACGTAGGCAGCCTTCACCGGGCGCCCGAGCTCGGTACCACTCTGGATCGAGAATGCCGTCACACCATCGACTTTCATCGCGGTGATGGTCGCACCCTGCGTTCCGTAGAGGTAGACGATCGCCTCGTTGGTGCCGTACGGCACGTTGGGTTGGAAGGTGCTCGCCACGTACTGCGTCAACCCGTCCGGGTTCACGGTATTGGTGAGAGTGGCCGTCACCGTCGATGTCCGGGTGCCATCGGTGCACGACGTAGCGGTGTACGAAATGTCGCGCGCCAGGTAGTAATCGAGCTTGTTGCCGCCGGCGTTGTTGACCACCACGTTGGCGTACGGAGCGGGGCTGTCGGGCAGCGTATGGCCCACCTTGGTTCCGGCGAGAACGGCCTGCTCCGCAGGATCGGCGCTCCAGATCGAGATGCGCCCCTCGCTGCCGGCCCGGCCGACCGCGTCGAGCAATGAGCTACTGGGGGCGGTGCCGTTGACCATCTTTGCGACCACGGCGGATGAGATCTGTTGCAGGTACGCCTTACGGGCAGCTTGATCGTCACCGAACCTGGAATACGCTGTGCTGAGAGTGATTTCGACGACGTTGTCGGCGGTGATCTGCTCGCCGTCGGCAAGTGTCACCGGGCCGGTGGCTCCGAGGATGTAGCTCAGGGCGATCGGATCGGTAGCGATGGTGCCGTTGAGCACCTCACCCGTCTGCTCGGTCCACATCGACGACCAGATCTGGCCCGCATACGGAAAGTGCGGGCTGGCGTTCGAGTTTCGGAAGTCGGTGGTGGTGTTGCGCGGACCCCACAGCGCGTTGTACTCCGCACCGAGATCGATCGGTTGCTGGGCGAATGCGAGTTCGTTGTTGCTGCCGAGCGTATCGACCCTGGCGGTTCCGTTCTCCGCGCGGATGATTCCGTAGCCGCCGAGCAATCCGCCGGTGCCGCGGGCCTCGGCATTGGTCTGGAACGCGAGAAAGTAACTGCGCGGGCCGTTGTCGCCGAGCATCGACGGCAGCAGTTCACTGGCGATACGGGTGTTGGTGAGCAGATTCGCGAGTTCGTGAGTCTGATCGATCAGCGACGTGCGGGCCTCGTCCACCACGCCGAGGAAGGCGGGCTCGTCCACCTGCTGGGCACGCTCACTGAGCTCGTCGGCCGCTGCGGACGTCTGCTGCAGTACCGGTTGCGCGTCCCGCAGAGCCGCAGTGTCCACCTTGCCGCCGCCCTCGACGAGGCTGCTCGGATTCAGACTGGCACCCGCTGCCGACGCGGGGGCAAGCACGTCGTCGGCCAATCCCTGCACCACATCGCTGATCTGCGCTACCGATTTCAGGGGACTGCCGAGGTAAGGAACGGCTTTGGCTATGGAAAACGGGATTGACGTCGTCGCCGAGACCACATCGTTCGCGGATTCGGAGGCGAGCGCCGCTGCTGCCTCGGCTCCGGCCGAGTCGCCGTCGAGCAATGCGTCCTTGGCCTGTGTGGCCGAGTCGCGCGTAGCGGTCAGACTCGACTGCGCGGAATAGGACTCGTAACCAAGCCACACCACAAAAGCGATGACAATGACCAGAAATGCCCCCACCGCGATGAGAATCGGCCGCTTTCTGCCCGATTTCCGACCGCGGGTATCGGTGGAACTGGTTGCCATCGTCGGTGGCCTCTCGGTCGAGGAAATGTATTCGAGTGCACAGCCTAAAGGGGAGTAGCAGATCTGGCGTACCTGCCGTTCGATCCAGGTAGAGCATTCACACCGTGTCGACTAGTTTGTAACGGGCGATGAAACATCAACGCTATGAGCGGCGCGCCGGCCAATCGAAGTAGTCAGGGCGCGTGCGTTGAGGAGGTCGGGGAGTGTCGCCAGAGTCGGGTGAGCGGTTCGAGGACGGCCGCTTCCCCCTGTCGGCTGCTCAGATGAATATCTACCTCGCTCAGCAACTGGCACCGGACGTGCCCTTCACCATCGCTCAATACGTCGAGATCCGCGGCGATATCGACCCCTCCGTGTTGATTCGTGCGACGGACATCGCCTGCCGGCGTCTCGAATCGCCGGCCGTGCGAATCGGTGTGGAGGACGGTCACCCGTACCAGTGGTCGGACCTCCGGGTGCCGTACGCAATGATCTACCGCGACTTCACCGATCGCGAGCATCCCATCGAGAATGCCCAGCGCTACATGGACGAGCAATACCGGCAACCCGTGGATCTGGTTCGCGACCAACTGATCGCGTCCGAGATCATCCAGGTGGGCAAATGCCATTACTACTGGTACAGCCGGGCTCACCACATCGTAATGGACGGCCTGGGCGCAATTTCGGTGCAGGAGCGCACCGCCACGGTGTACACCGCCTTGATCCAGGGCACCGAGATCCCGAAGACCCGCGCCATCGGAGTGCGCGAGATCTACGACTACGAGGCCGCGTACCCCAGTTCCTCCCGCTACGAGACCGATCGTCAGTACTGGCTCGGTCGACTCGACGGCCACCTCGAGGCCCCCAGGCTGGCCGGTAGCCCGCACGAACCTGCCGCCCCCAGTGGAGTGACGGTCAGTGTCGGTGCTGTTCTGGATGCAGACCTCACCGAAGCCGTTGCCGCAGTGGCACATCGGTACAACTCCTCCGATGTCCCCGTCGTGCTCGCCACGTTCGCGCTCTATCTCGCGCGCATGACCGACACCGAAGACGTCATGCTCAGCTTGCCGGTATCGGGCCGAGCAACCACCAAACTGCGCGAATCGTCCGGCATGATGTCCAACGTCGTGCCGCTGCGTATCGGTGTCGAACCAGGGGTCACCGTCGAAGAACTACTCCGACGGATCCAGGTGGAACTCACCGGCGCACTTCGTCATCAGCGGTTCCGCGTCGAGGACATGCAGCGGTCCACCGGCGACGGCACCGGCAGTGCCGCAGCGGGACGCGGTGTGTTCGGTCCCACGGTCAACATCATGATGTACAACAGCACAATTCGGCTCGGCGACGTCATCGGCGAATACCGCGTGCTCTCCAGCGGCCCCATCGACGACATGATGGTCAACGTCTACCCCGGTGTCGCCGGCACGAGTACCCGCGTCGACTTCCTCGGGGACCCGGCCCTCTACACCATCGACGAGCTGGCCGCCCACCACCGCCGATTCCTCGTCCTGCTGCGTGCGCTGGTGAGTGCGCCCGAGGGACTCACAGTGTCGGAGCTGGATGTGCTGGGCGAAGAGGAGAAGGCCCAACTGCTGCAGGCGCATCCAGCGGCCACCGCGGCACCTGCCCTGCTGCCCTCGATGCTGACGAGTGGCGCAGTGGTGCGGGCAGGGGGAATCGATCGATCCAGCGCTGAGTTCACCGCGGCTGCGGAACATGTTGCGGCGCAGTTGATCGTGCATGGCGTAGATGTGGAGACGCGCGTGGCCGTTGCGCTGGCACGCTCCTACGAATCCGTATTGGCCGTATGGTCGGTCTCGACCACCGGCGCATCGTTCGTCCCCCTCGACCCCACTGAGCCTGCCGAGCGGTTGGCCGCCATGCTCGCTGATGCACGCGTCGAGTTCGGTATCACCACTCGACCTGTGCTGCAACACCTTCCGAGCGCCATCCGCTGGTTCGCCATCGAGGACCTGCTCGACGCGGAGGCGCTACCGTTCACTCAGCCGGCGGTGCACCTCGACAACGAGGCCTACGTCATCCACACCTCGGGGTCGACCGGAAAACCCAAGGCCGTCAGCGTCACCCATCGTGGACTCGCGCAACTGGCCGCCAACGTCGTCGAGCGGTACGCCGTCACCGCCGACTCACGCGTGCTGCACGCGGCCTCGCCGGTCTTCGACGCGTCCATCCAAGAGATTCTCGCCGCGTTCGCTGCGGGCGGCACCCTCGTCCTCGCCCCGGCCGACGTGTACGCCGGGCCTGCCCTCGCCCAACTGCTGGACGACGAGAAGATCACGCATCTGATCACCTCGCCCACAGTGCTGGCGACACTCGACCCGGAAGACCTCGGCTCCATCGAGGTCTTCGACGTCGGCGGAGAAGAGTGCTCTCCTGCGTTGCGCGATCGCTTCGCCTCTGCCGAGCGGACAATGCTCAATGCCTACGGACCGACCGAGGCGACGGTACTTGCGACGGTGTCGGCCCCGATGACGGCCGATGGCCGCGTCACCATCGGCGCGCCGCTGCCGGGCGTCCGCGCATTGGTGCTCGACGCCCAGCTGCGGCCCACTCCGCACGGAGGCGTCGGCGAGCTGTACCTCGGTGGTGACGGCATCGCCCGTGGATACGACGGGCAGGCTGGCTCGACATCGCTGCGGTTTGTCGCAGACCCGGGCATGGACGGTGCGCGGCTGTACCGCACGGGCGACATCGTCCGGTGGGCCGTCGACGGTTCGTCGCTCGAGTACCTCGGCCGCAGCGACCAGCAGATCCAACTGAACGGGCGACGTCTCGAACTCGGCGAGATCGAATTCGCGGCAACGACTTTCGCCGGAGTGACTGCCGCTGCGGCGGTGATCCGCGAGAACCGACTGGTCCTGTACGTCACCGGAGCCTCGGAGGGTCTCGAGAGCCACCTTCGGAACCGTTTGCCCGCGTGGATGGTTCCCAGCCAGATCGTGGTGCTCGATGCACTGCCGATGACGCCCGGCGGCAAGGTCGACCGCCGGGCATTTCCCGCCCCCACCGCGCCGACGCACACCGAATACGTTGCACCCCAGACCGATACTGAACGCACGGTGGCCGCAGCGTTCGCCGATGTCCTCGATGTCGACAAGGTCGGCCGCGAGCACTCCTTCTTCGAGCTCGGCGGTGACTCGCTCAGTGCGACTCGAGTTCTCGCACGCCTCGGTTCGTCGATCTCACTGACCGCGCTGTTCGCCGACCCCACGGTCCGCGCAGTCGCGGCGGCCATCGATGTGTCCGCGACGCAGGAGGTATCCCTGGATCTGCTCGATACCGTTCTGCCCGAACGTATCCCGCTGTCCTACGCGCAGCAGCGGATGTGGTTCGTCAATCGGTTCGATCCGGCATCGCCGGCATACAACATGCCGATTGCCATCCGTGTCAGCGGCGGCGAGGACACCGCATTGGTCCTGACGGCGCTTCGCGACGTGGCCGATCGCCACGAATCGTTGCGCACGTACTACCCGGACGACGGCGATGGTCCGCGCCAGGTGGTGCGGCCCACCGATACCGTCCTCGTCGACGTACCCGCACAGGCCGTGTCGGAGCGCGATCTGGACTCTGCGGTAGTGGCGGCTGCGGCGCAGGGATTCGATGTGGCGGACGAAGTACCCATCCGCGCAACACTTCTGAGCGTGGAAGAATCCGGTGACACCGTTGTCGTAGTCGTCGTGCACCACATTTCGATGGACGGCTGGTCGATCGACCCGCTGGTCCGCGACTTCGCTTTCGCGCACGCATCGCGCAGCGCAGGCCACGCGCCGACGTGGCCACGACTGCGCGCACAGTACAGCCAGTACGCGGTATGGAATCGGGCCTACGTGGACACCGTCGCCGACGAGCAGCTCGAGTTCTGGACCTCGGTCCTGGGTGATTCGGTCCTGGACGGCAGCGATACCGCTTTGGCCGAGCTAGCGACCGATTTTCCCAGGCCCGCAGTGCAATCGATGATCACCGGTGCGGTTCCGTTCGAGATCGGGGCACAGCTGCACGCGGGGATTCGTGAGCTGGCCCGATCGACCAACTCGACCACGTTCATGGTGGTCCATGCTGCGGTCGCTGCCGCTCTGAGTCGATTCGGCACCTCCAACCGGGTGGTCATCGGGTCCCCATCTGCGGGGCGAGGTCACGAAGCGCTCGACGAAATGGTCGGAATGTTCGTCGGAACCCTCCCTCTCGCAGTCACCGTGGACCCCGCCGCCAGTTTCGCGGACTTGCTCGGCGCAGTGCGGACCGCAGACCTCGATGCGTTCTCGCACTCAGACGTTCCGTTCGAGCGCATCGTCGACACCCTGGTCACCGACCGATTCCTCGACCGGCATCCGCTGTTCTTGGTGATGCTGGCCTTCGCCAACGCGCCGCACCGATCGGTGGAGGATCTGCCGGTGGCGGTGCTGGAGATCCCCACCCGTACCTCAGAATTCGACCTCAACCTCGTGCTCGAGGATGGGCACGAGGATTCGGCCTCGTTGGCCGGGCAGATCGAGTACGCGCTGGACCTGTACCAGCAGGCCACCGTCGAACAGTTCGCGTCGGCGATTCTGAACATACTGAACGCAGCCGTGGCGGACCCCAATTTCGTCATCGGTGACCTCGCTCTTGCCGACGATCCGGCTCTGCCGTTGCCGCAGCCCGAGGGGACGCTGCTCGACGTATTTCCTACGAGTGCTCTCTCGGATTCTGTCGCCATCGACGGTCTGCAATCACTGACCTACGCCGAGCTCGATTCTCGCTCGAACCGGATTGCTCGACTGTTGATCGCACACGGCGTCGGACCGGAAACTCTTGTTGCACTCTCGCTCGAGCGATCGGCCGAGTACATCGTTGCCCTGTGGGCCGTGGTGAAGGCCGGCGGCGCGTTCGTGCCCGTGGATCCGCGCTATCCGGCGATTCGTCGAGAGCAGATGTTGGCGCACATCGAGATAGGTTTCGGTGGACTCGAACCAGGAGTGAACTGGCTCTACGAGAATCAGGCGGAGCCACTGAGCGACCAGCCCGTGACCGACCAGGAGCGCTTGGGAACGCTGCACCCTGCACACCCGGCTTACGTGATTCACACCTCGGGCTCCACGGGAACACCCAAGCCCGTGGTGGTGACGCACCAAGGTGTGTACGCGCTAGCGCGGCAGGTGGTGGGACCATACGGCGTATCGTCGAATTCTCGAGTGCTGCAGGGATACTCGGTCAACTTCGATGCCGCGATTCTCGAACTCGTGCTGGCGTTCGGGGCCCGCGCGACGATGGTGATCGCGCCGCCCGACCTGCTCGGCGGAGACGAGATGTCGGCATTTCTCACCGAGCATCGCGTGACTCACTACCTGTCCACACCTGCTTTGCTTGCGACGGTGCCGCCGACGGCGGGTATCGAGACTGTCGCCGTCGGGGGAGACGTGCTGGGCTCGGACGTCGTGGACGCGTGGGCACCCGAACGGTCGATGCTCAACGCCTACGGCCCCAGCGAGGCGACGGTGGTGGCCACGTTGGCCGAATCGCTCCGCGCCGGTGAGCCGGTCACGATCGGTCGACCGCTCGATCACGTGGGTGCATTCGTGCTCGACGACCGGTTGCACCCGGTGCTACCCGGGGGCATCGGGGAGCTGTATCTCGGCGGGGTCGGGTTGGCGCGCGGGTACCGATTCGGTACGGCGGCGACGGCCGAGCGGTTCGTGGCAGGCCAGGGCGGCACCCGGCTCTACCGAACCGGTGATCTGGTGCGCCGGGGTGTCTCGGGTCTGCTGGAGTACCGGGGCCGCCGCGACTCTCAGGTTCAGGTCCGTGGTGTACGAATCGAGCTGGGAGACATCGAGTCTGCTCTCCTCGCACACCCCGATGTGCGCGGCGCAGCAGCGGCGGTACGTGAGAACAGACTGCTCGCCTGGGTGGTGGGTATCGACGAGCAGGAGGCCGCGCAGTGGCTGCTGAAGCACCTTCCGCTCGCGATGATGCCGGCCGCCATCGCGCAGATCGACCGGATTCCGTTGACCGACAACGGCAAGGTGGACCTCGGGGCGTTGGATGCTCAGGACCCCACCGTCGGCGACGGGGGTGCCGTTCGCACGTTGGCGCAGGACGTCATCCTCGGGATTTTCGCCGACACGTTGGGCATCGAGAATCCGGCCGTCGACGCCAATTTCTTCGTCCTCGGCGGAGACTCGCTCGCCGCGACGCGGGCCGCCACCCGGATCGGTGCGGCGCTCGGCACCCGAGTTCCGGTGCGCACGATCTTCGAGTCGCCCACCGCGACACAGCTCGCATCGGCGATCGAATCACTGTCCGAGAACTACATACCGTTGCCTGCCCTGGTGCACCGCGGCGACGCGCGCTCGTACTCCGGCCTGGCACCGGCCGAACGACGAATCTGGCTGCAGAATCGATACGATCCGGCATCGGCCGCGTACAACATCGCCTTCGAGGTGCCGCTTCCGGCCGACCTCGATCCGGGCGTCCTGCGTGCTGCGATCGCGGATGTACTCGAGCGGCACACACCGCTGCGCACGGTGTACCCCTCGACCGGCGACGGTCCCGTCACGGTTGTTCTCGATCCGCAGATCGTGCTGTCGACGTTGGACGACGCGCACGCGAGCGTCGATGCATCGACACTGCACGGCTTCGATTTGACCGTCGAAGCGCCGTTGCGATTGGTGTGCACCGAACGAGGCGGCGAGCGGGTGCTCACCGTCGTCGCCCATCACATCGCGATCGACGGGCTGTCGCTTAGCCCCTTGGCCCGAGACCTCGAGATCGCTCTGCTGGCCAGGACGTCCGGTTCGGCCCCCGAATTCGATACGCTCGCAGTCGATTACTCGGACTATCGGCTGTGGCAGCACGATGTCCTGGACGCGGTGGCGTCCGATCAGCTCGAGCTCTGGCGTCGCACCCTCGCCGGCCTACCCGAATTTCTCGACCTGCCGACCGGAACCCCGGACGCGTCACACGAGGCGACGCCGGTGGAGTTCTCGGTGAGCCCGGAAGATCTGGCTCGACTCCGGTCGCTCGCGCATCGGCTGGGTGCGACCGTGTTCGTCGTCGTCCATGCAGCGCTGGCCGCCGTACTCGCCGAGGCCAGTGGCACCCAGGACATCGCCATCGGGACGCCGGTGTCGGGACGAGCCGACCCGGCGCTCGACCACCTCGTCGGCATGTTCGTCGGTACCGTCGTGCTCAGGACGGACGTCGATCCGTCGACGACGTTCGAGGACTTCGTGACCGAGGTACGCGACCGGGACCTCGATGCGTTCGCGAACTCGGACGTGCCGTTCGAGTCGGTGGTGGACGCAGTGCAACCTACCCGCGCCGTCGACACACACCCGCTCTTCCAAGTGCTGCTGGCTTTCGGAGACACGGCAACTCCCAGCATCGAACTGGAGTCCCAGCCGATCGTCCCGCGGCGCGTGGACATCACCGACACCCAATTCGACCTCGAGGTCCTGGTCGACGAGTCCGAGGCCGGGCTCACCGGACAGCTCGGATACTCCGCCACCAGGTTCTCGCACGCCGTGATCGCCGGATTCGCGGAGCGTCTGACCGCGGTGCTGAATCTGGTGTCGACCACACCGGACATTCGCCTCGGCAGCGCGGACTTCCGACAGGGCCCATCGGTCGGGGTCTCTCGCCAGGAGAGCGCGCCCGAGCAGTACCCACTGGCCACGGTGTTCGAGCAGGCGGCGAATACCTGGCCCGAGAACGTCGCCGTGATCGACGGCTCGAGGGCGCTGACCTACCGAGACCTGGATCGGCAGTCGAATGCATTGGCAGACAGGCTCGTACGGTCGGGCATCCGGCTGGGAGATCTGGTAGCGGTCGCGCTGCCACGATCGGTCGGATATGTCACCGCAGTGTGGGCCGTGGCCAAGGCCGGTGCCGGGTTCCTGTCGATCGACCCGTCGCAGCCTGCTGCACGGATACAGGAGATTCTCGACGACGCTGCCCCGGTCACAGGAATCTCGTCCGTGGACTTCGGTTCGGCCGGTAGCGACTGGCTGACGATCACCGGTGAGGAGCTCGACCACGTCGAGGCGCGTCGACCACCGCTGAGCAGCGTGGCCTACGTCATCTACACCTCTGGATCCAGCGGGGCACCGAAAGGCGTTCGGGTGACGCACCGCGGCATCGCAAATCTCGTGCAGAGTCAGCGAGAGCTGTTCGGCGTGGAGCCGGACTCCAGGGTTCTTCAATTCGCATCACCGAGTTTCGATGCGTCGATTTTCGAGATGCTGATGGCGGTGGGAGCCGGGGCCGGCTCGGTGATCGTGCCGTCCGACGTGCACGGCGGTCGGGAGCTCGAAGCGCTGATAGATCGGTACGGAGTCACCCACGCGTGCCTCACGCCGACCGTCCTGCAGGTCACCGATTCGGCAGCAACTCCATCGCTTCGGGTGATCGTCATGGCGGGCGAGGCCGTCAATTCCGCTCTGCTGCAACGATGGTCGCGTCGTCGCTCGGTGTTCAACGCCTTCGGTCCCACCGAGGGGACCGTCATGAGTACCTGCACGACGGACCAGCGTGACTGGGGCCTGACCGGTGCGGCGGGCCCGGTGACCATCGGCGGACCGATTCGGGGCTACGACGCAGTGGTGCTCGATACGCGTCTGCGCCCGGTGGGAAACAACGTCGTGGGGGAGCTCTACCTGGGCGGGGCAGGTCTTGCCGAGGGATACGTCGGTCGAACCGGCATGACGGCAAGCAGTTTCGTTGCCAATCCGTTCGGCGACGGCCGTTTGTACCGAACCGGCGACCTGGTGCGCTGGGTGATTCGTTCCGGTGCACGCGAACTCGAATATCTGGCCCGAGTGGATTCACAGGTCAAGATTCGCGGCCATCGCGTCGAGCTGGCCGAGGTCGAGGCGGCTCTGCTGCGTCACCCGGAGGTGCGCCAGGCCAGCGTGATCGGCCACGCGCACTCGTTGGCTGCGTACGTGGTGGGCTCGGTCGAACCGCGGGCAGTGCGTGACTTCTTGGCGGGAACGGTGCCGGCATTCATGGTGCCGACCACCGTCACCGTCGTCGACGCGCTTCCGATGACGTTGTCCGGCAAAGTCGATGTACGAATGCTGCCGACCCCGTCGGTTCTGTCGAGTGAACGGCGTCCCCCGCGTTCACCGAGCGAACACCTGGTGCACGCGCAGTTCACCGACGTTCTGGACATTGCCGCCGAACACATCGGGATCGACGACAACTTCTTCGACCTCGGCGGGCACTCTCTCTCGGTGGTGCAGGTGATGGATGCACTCGGGGACCGGCTGGATCGCCGGCTTCCGATCAGCCTGTTGCTGATGCACCCGACGATCGCCGCCCTGGCAGCGCAACTCGACGCAGGAGAAAGCGTCGGTGCCCTCTCTGATGCTGCGTTCGAGGTGGTGCTCCCAGTCCGGGCCGACGGCGTCGGTGCCCCGCTGTTCTGTGTGCATCCGGCCATCGGAATCGCGTGGAGTTACCTGTCGTTGACTGGGCGAGACAGACCGCCCGTTGTACGGATTACAGGATCCGGGTATCTCGAACGTCGACGCCGCACCGTCGTCGATCGAGGAATTCGCCGCCAGGTACGTGCAGGAGATTCGCACTGTGCAGCCCCACGGGCCCTATCACCTGCTCGGGTGGTCGCTCGGCGGCGTGATCGCGCATGCTGTTGCGGCGCAACTGCAGTCGGACGGCGAGGACGTGGCACTGCTCGCACTCGTCGATGCACAGCTCACGGCACCGGAGGGTGTCGCGGAGTTCGAGATCGAAGATCTCGCCCGTCAACTCGGGGTCGAAGGCGGCTCGTTCGAGGCAATCGTGGATCGATTGCGCAGTACGAGAAGCGAATTGGCTTTTCTCACCGAGGATCATCTGCGCCGGATGTTCCGGCCGGTCGTATCGTCCCCCGGCTGGGTGGCGTCGTACGAACCGGCGGTGTTCGAGGGGCCGGTGCACTATTTTGCCGCCCGCGGCTCGCACGGTGCGCAGCAATGGACGGACTTCGTCGACGGCCGGATCTCGGTTCACCGGGTCGATGTGGAACACGAAGACATGCTGGGCGAGCGCGGTGCCCGGGCACTAGGCCGAGTGATCGGTACCGATTCTGTGGGGAAGGGCGTCGCGTGATGAGCGAACAACTGGAGCCGTTCGTCGATGACGTCCGGGCACACTACGACCTGTCGGACGATTTCTTCGCGCTGTTCCTCGATCCGAGCATGACGTACAGCTGCGCCTACTTCGAGCGCGAGGACATGACGCTCGAGGAGGCGCAGACCGCCAAGATCGACCTGGCCCTGGGCAAGCTGGACCTCGAGCCGGGGATGACGCTGCTCGACATCGGTTGTGGATGGGGCGCTCTCGCGAAGCGGGCCGTCGAGAAGTACGACGTCAACGTCATCGGTCTGACCTTGAGCCGAAATCAGCACGACAAGGCCCGAGCGCTGGTAGCCGAGCTGCCGAGCGAGCGCGTCGTCGACATCCGGTTGCAGGGGTGGGAGGAATTCGACGAGCCCGTCGACCGCATCGTCAGCATCGGCGCCTTCGAGCACTTTCGGCGTCAGCGATACTCTGCCTTCTTCGCCAAGTGCCGCTCGGTGTTGCGGCCAGGCGGGCGAATGTTGTTGCACACCATCGTGATCACGCCGCCCGATCCGGCCTCCGGCGGGGGTGGACTCACCCGTGAGGATGCGCACTTCTCCCGTTTCATTCTGCGCGACATCTTCCCCGGCGGGCAGTTGACGCTGGTCAAGACCGTGAAAGCGAAGGCGGCCGAGGCAGGCTTCGAGTTACTTCGGGAGCATCCCCTGAGGCTGCACTACGCGAGGACCCTCGACACGTGGGCCGAGAAACTGATTGCTTCGCGGGAGGCGGCGATTGCCGTGTCCTCGGAGGCTACGTACGACAAGTACGTTCAGTACCTCACCGGGTCGTCGGAACGATTCAAGAATTCACGCATCGACGTCGTGCAGTTCACGCTCGAAGCCGGAGACATACCTGCGAAGTGATGTTGCGACCGACGCTTGACTGGAGGGTTCAACTAAGTACTCTGGCTAACGAAAGGGTGCGTGGTCCGGGCTCCATGACCACGGTCGTGGTCGGGGACTGTCTCGTCCATTGTCCGAGTGAGATAGCTTCTGCTGAGGAGGATCCATGAGCACAGTTCTCTGGACGCCACGTTTCGCCGCTGTGTACTTTCTCGCGGCTCTGGCGCTTCTCGTCCTGTTCATCGCCATCGGCGCAAACATGGCCATAGCTGCACCGTTGATCCTGGCTTCGATCGGGATGGGAGTTGCGGTGCTGATTCGATGTCGCACGGTTCGCTCGTGATGCGTTCCTGAAGTACGTTCACAGGGCCAGGATCGGGCCGCCGATGTGCGTCCCGCCCCGAACGTTCGTCGACAAGGAATGCCCACCATGAAGAAGGCTCGACTCGGTTGTGTCAGTGGACTGTTCGCTGCCGCGGTGCTGGCGGTCAGCGCGATGGCCCCCGGAACCGCTGCTGCCGCACCACTACCGGTCGTCGGACCCGGTAGTGGTTTCGTCACCACCGGAGGCCTCGACGACCTGACGGTGTGCTCCATCGCTGCCGTCGGATACGACAATGCCGGCCGGCTCGTTGCCCTCACCGCAGGTCACTGCATCCTCCGGCCCGGCCTCCCCGTCACTCTCGTGGGATCGCCGACCGCGCCGGTCGGCACCACGGCCGTCGAGCATTGGGGGCCGGATTACGGCGTCATCGTTCTCGATCCCGCCGCCGTCACGCCCGTCTCCAGCTTGGGCGGCGTCACCGTGACGGACGTCGGCACCGGATCGGTGGGCCAGCAGGTCTGCAAAACCGGCCTCGGCAGTGGGTTGACCTGTGGGAGCATCGTCGACGCTCGTGGCAGCGACCTGATGTCCGACGCCATCACCGTCTGGGGCGACTCCGGTGGGCCACTGGTGATCGGAACCACGCTCGTCGGCATCGCCAGTCACGCCTCCGGCGAGCCACTGATCAGTCCCACCGCATATGCGTCCGCACCCGAATCGCTGCGATTGCTGAGCGCATCGGGAGCGCCGGGGGCGGGCTTTCGGCCGGTCTAGCTCGGCGCTACACCCGATCCATTCCGGCTCGATGCGTCGGCTCGACGAGGAACAGGCTGCTGCCGTCGAGTCCGTCTCTGCGGTGGATGTTTCCGCGTAATCCGGCTTCGACCAGTCGGACGGCGATCTCGTAGATTTCGCCGAGTCGTTCGTCGGTGAGATCGGGGCGAACCGCGAGATGGATCTCGTCGCCGATGTGGCGCATCACCGCCTGGAAAGTGGTGCTCACCGCGGCGTAGAGCACTTCGCACTGGATCAGCAGGTCGTCGGACATCACGTAGTCGTCGTCCGCGCCGAGCAACGGTGTCACACCGAAGTCTTCGAGGAGGTCGATCAGCTGCACGCCACTGCGCCCGGCCGCCGTCGACCGATCGGCCAGCAGTCCCGATTCCACTTCTTTCGTGGTGAAGATCAGTGTCGCCTCGACACTGGGATCGAGCAGACCCAGATCGGCACGCATCGCCTGCAGCAACAACGAATGCATCTTCTTGATGTACGCATGCTCGCTCTGCAGCCGTTCGTGTGCGGGAGCGGGGATCCCGGATTCGGGTGCCAGCGGCGTCAGCACCCGGCGATCGATACCCGTCGACAATTCCAACGCCAATGGATGGACGCGTCTGCGGGCAACCACCAGCGCCGCGGTGAGCGCCAGATTCAGCTGGTCGTAGGCCTTGTTCAGTGATCGGGTCGCAGCGCCGAGATCGCCCACCGGTGTCGACACCACGGCAGCCGAAATCTCTTCGGACACAACCCGATCGACATTCGAGAGGGCGAAGAGCAATTCCTGGTATCGCGCGGTCACCTCGTCGCGATTCCACGAGTCGTTGTCACTCGACTGACGCACCTGACGGTCGACGGCCGTGTGCAGTGCCGCCATCTCCCGGGACATGACATCCTCGTTCGCGCCGACACGACGCACACTCAGCGCCGCCCACGCGGCACCGATCGCCGCGAGCACCACGATGATCAAGGTCCACAACGCAATTGCGGACACACCCGACTCCGAAGCAGCCAAGACGCTGGTAGTCATCGCTACATCATGCCCGAATGTGTCACCCATCGTCCCTCTTTCATCGTTCCGACCATCGGCCGGCTGCCTCTGTACAGTGGGCATTCGCCAGGGGGAGTGGTGCGGGACCGCACATGATGGGGGAGGGGGTAACTGTCGATCCTGCGGTGCTGTGGGCGGCCGCGTCGAACACACGCTCTGCTGCCGATGACGCCGATCAGCGGCTCAGGGCGACCGAGGATGTGCTGGCGGGTTGCGGGCAGGGCTGGGGTCCGAGTGCGCGGCCGGCTTTCGAGGACTTCGTCGATGAGCTCTCGGTTCGCCGCCGTACCCTCGCGGATGCATGCGAGAACCTCGCATCGGGCCTGGCCAGCGCAGCGCACGGCTACGAGCAGACCGATGACGCGACGCAGAGCGCGGTAGTGGCTGCCGCGTCGGACTCGGGTTTGCGGCTGTAGACCCACCTCTGCCGCGACCCGAATGATCTAATGACCGGGGCCGGTGGGGACGGGCGAGGTGCCGGGGGGAGCCATGGATCTGACCGCGATAGACAACTGGGACATCGGCGCGCTCGACGCGACCGAATCCTCACTGACCGCACGAGTGGATGCTCTGACCACCGTTCAGGCAGATCTGGCGTCCCTGGCCAGGCTGCCCGGCTGGGACGGTGAGGCCGCTGCCACCGCTCGCGGCGCATACGGGATGACGCAGGACGAAGTGAACCGCGAAGCCGTCGAACTCGGGGCCATCAGAACACTCACCCAGCAGACAATCGATGCCGTCACCCACCTCAAAGCGCAGCTCGCTGGATTACGAGCGAGGGCCTCTGCCGACCTGATGCTGATCGCTTCGGACGGATCGGTCGTCGATGCGTCGTTCGCGGTGTTGCCGACCGACCCGGTGGCCCTCGCCGCCCGCGAGGCTGTGAAGCGGGAACTGCACGATGGCGCACATGCCCTCATCATGCAGGCTTTCGACGTCGATTCCGATGGGGCGCAGGTATTTTCCAGTATCGCGGCCGGAACGCTGCAGGCGGATGGGGCAACCGATCTGACCTCGAGCCTGGACGCAGGATCCAGGCTGGGGGAGTTGTCTGCGCCGTACCCGCCCGAGGGCGCGAGCCCGCAGCAGATCGATGCCTATTGGGACGCGCTGCCCGAGGCTCAGCGCGCCGAAATGATCGCCGAGCATCCTACCGTCATCGGCAACCTCGACGGCATTCCCTCCGTCGCACGGAGCGAGGCCAACATCAGCCGGATCCCCGGCGACCGCGAGCACCTGCAGGCACTCGAGGCGCAGCTGCGGGCCGAGCTGGACTCCAACACCTTCGGGGGATGGGCATCCAACGACGACGCCGGGCTGACGCTGGTTCGGAACAAGCTCGCGAGTCTCGACGCCATCGATCAGGCGCTGAGAGACCACCCGGAGGCACTGCTGACGGTGTACGACGTCAGCGACCACGAACGAGCTCTCGCGGCCGTGGCCATCGGGAATCCCGACACGGCCGACCACGTGACCGTCACCACTCCCGGCTTCGACACCACCGTGCACGGATCGTTGACGTCGATGGTGAGTGAGGCCGCGGTATTGAACGGGGAGATGAGAAACCAGTTGGACTTGGAAGGAAACGTCGACGACACCGTGGCCAATGTCGCCTGGATCGGTTACGAACCACCCCAGAGCTCGAATCGTCCGGGACTGCTCGACGCAGTCGATGGAATCGGCGACGTCCTGTCCGACGACAGAGCGACAGAGGCAGGCGGAACGCTCTCCTCGTACTACCGGGGCCTCGACGCGGCGTCCACGGTTGCCGATCCGCACATCAGCGCGTTCGGGCACTCCTATGGCTCCTTGACCACCTCGGAAGCGTTGCAGCAGGGCGGATCCGAGGTGGTCGACGACGCGGTGTTCTACGGCTCACCCGGGTTGAACGCTGTCGCCCCGTCGTCGATGGGGATGCCGTACGAGCACGTGTGGGCGATAGACGCCGACGGAGACATGGTGACGACCGCCGGTCACTTCGGACCGTTCGCGCTCTTCGAAGCCGGGCCGTACAACAACAACTTCCAACAGCTCTCCTCCGAGGCAGGTATCAGCGCGGAAGGAGTCCTCCGCGACGGGTCGTCCGGCCATTCCGAATACACCAGATCAGGAGACAACGGCATGCTGAGAACGTCGGGATACAACCTCGCGGTCATCGGAATCGGTAGACCAGACTTGGTAATGCAGTGAATCGCACAATAATTCGCGTGGCCGCAGCAGCTCTCGCGATTGTCGGCGTAGTTGCAGGATGCGGTGCCGATGTAGAGGAGCCGACGGTGAACGATCAGGACGTGGCAGCGATCAAGGATGCGCTGTATGCGAAGGGCACCGCGGAGGAAGAGGCGGCGCGGCTCGAGCCGTTGGTGATCGAGATGGCGGATGGGGTCGTCGGCGTCGTGCCCGGACTCAGCTGGCGGTGGAACAGAGAGCCGCTGAGAATCCCCTGCGAGGCCGTTCCCGGCGACCCGGGCAGCGCGTCTGCACTGGCCTTGCGCAACGTGGTGTTCGACGGCCCGATCCCCGACGGCGCATGGCCGCAGGCCCTTTCGGTGGTGAAAGATGTGAGCGCTCGGGTCGGTGCGACGCAATTGCGGGTACGTGTCGACGAGCCCGGTCACCACGACGTCCAATTGATCGGTGCAGACAAGGTGCAATTCGGATTCGGATCACGAGAGGCCGCTGCGCTGTTCGCGCAAACAGGATGTCACCTCAACCTGTCGGATCAGGACGAGTACACGAACTAGCAACTCGACGCCTGCCGCGTGTCAGCGAGGTTCGTCGGTGACCATTCGGTTTCGGCCGGCGCGCTTCGCCTGAAACATCAGTGCGTCGGCTCGGTCGAGTGTGTGGCGAAGACCTTCGTTCGGTCGCTGATGTGTATATCCCGCAGAGAACGTCACACCCGAAGACGCGGTGGCAGCGGCAAGAGTTTCGAGCGACAGGAGAGCGCCGCGTCGATCGCAGTTGCGCAGAGTGATCACGAATTCCTCTCCGCCCCATCGTGCCAGAAGCCCGTCGGGGCCGATGCACCTGCGGGCTGTCGACGCGAAGTCGCGGAGCAGCGCATCGCCGGCTGCGTGGCCGTAGCTGTCGTTGTACTGTTTGAAATGGTCCAGATCGAGAACCGCGACGACTGTGTCGACCGAACCGTTGTCGACGACAGACACCGCGTAGTCCGACCAGCCGCGACGGTTGAGTGCCCCGGTCAGTTGATCTGTTCTGGACGCATTCAGGATGCCGTCCTCGACCTCCTTTCGTTCGGTGATATCCAGAACGGCGGCGAGCGTCCACTCGGCATCGGACGGGCCGGTGAAGGGGACGAGAGTCAGTAGAACCCAGCGAATCTCGTCGTTCGGTCGTACGAACCGCACCTCGACCTTCACAGGCTTGTCTGCGGACATCCCGACGGCCATCAGATCCTCGACGCTGCTGTGGAGTACGAGATCGTCCGGGTGAGTGTGCACCGTCGCGGATCGACCTATCAGCTCCGAGGAGGCCAAGCCGACGAGTTCGCAGTAGGCGGCATTGACGTCGACGAACAATCCGTCGGCGTCGGAGAGAGCCTGCGCGACGGGGCTGGAGGCGAACATGCGCCTGTATCGGTGTTCCTCCACGACGCGACGACCCGCTTTCTCCCCTTCCTGCATCGGGAGTCTAGTCGAGGTCGGGTCAGGCTCAGCGACAGCTGCGTCCCGGCAGCGAAGGTTCGCTCTCAGCGGTTCTTCAGGAGCTACCCAGCACACTGACTTCCGTGCTTGCCTCCTCATCGATGTCCGCCGTGCATGCCACGGCCACCGAAATGTTCACCGAAGTCGCCACCGCCGACGTCGAAGCCGCAGGACTGGCGATCGCAGCTGCCGTCGTCGTGCTCGGGGCGGTGCTGCGGATTCGCGGTGACCGAGCCGGCGCGACGATCTTCTCCGCCCTGGGCTACGCCTTCGCTGTTCTGGTTCTGGCCCTCGCGGTGCACAGCAACGGGTGGCTGACCGGGGCCGACGCGGCTGTGGCCCAGTGGTTCGTCGATCATCGATCGCACGCGCTGAGTGAGTGGGCAACGGCCGTGACCACTGCAGGTGGCCCGGCGGAGACTGCCGCATTGGGCCTGGTGGTTGCCGTCATTCAGGTGTGGCGAACAAAACGGTACGGCCCGGCACTGGTGATGCTGGTGACTGTCGGCTCGGCATCGATGCTGTGCGCGATCCTGAAACTGATCGTCGGTCGCGAGCGGCCGCCGCAATCGATCCAGCTGATGGTCGAGACCGATGCCTCGTTCCCCTCGGGGCACGTGACGGGGACCGCTGCCCTGCTGATGATGCTCGCCCTCATGGCCGGTGCGCGGCGGTCGAAGGCCGTGCGAACACTGCTGCTCGGGATCGCCGTCGCGGTCACCGTTGTCGTTGCCTGCACGCGAATGTATCTCGGTGTCCACTGGTTGACCGATGTCTGTGCAGGCGCTCTCCTCGCGGCATGCGCGGTCACCCTCGGCGGCTATGTACTGCATCGACTCGACGAACCGACGGTCACCGAGTCGACTCCACCGCGACTGCTGGTGAACCAGATCCCCCTATAGCCGTCGCCCGGGGGTGAACGGGCCACATCGAAGCGTCGACGTTGATTGCCGTCGAGAAAAGTGGCACGAATGTACGACTTTCGGGAACCGTTTGCTCTCGCGAACCGTCGAAGTGGTGGGTAGCCGGTCGACGATGGGGGTTTTCGATGATGACCAAGTGGCGAGAAGTGACGAGCGCCGAGTGCCAGCGGGATTTCGACGACCTACTCGACGTGTGTATCGAGATCGCTGCCGAACGCATCACCGAGAAATGGGGACTCGACCCCGTGGCCGTCGTCAACGCCATCTCGGGCGGGCAGCGGGTGCTGGCGTCGATCCCTGATGGGGATGACTCGTCGAACGCGGTGCTGTGCGAGAAACTCGTCGACCGGTTGCGATCCGGATCCGGCGAAATACGGTCTTACGCCATCGTCTCCGACGGGACGGTCGAGGAGGCGTCGGACACACATCTCGAGGTTCTGCTCGAGCACCGCGAGTACGCGATCCAGATCCGCGTGCCGTACCTGATGACCGATTCGACGACATTCGATCTGGGACCGATGGCAGCGGCTGTCGGGCAACGGCATCTGTGGGGCTGACCTCGCCGAAATCTCAGGCGCAAGTGTCGAGCGTCGGGGTCAATGCCCCGTCCAGGACGATGCGGTCGCTCGTGACGATCGTGAGATGGCGACGGAGGGCTTGAGCCACGACCATTCGGTCGAACGGATCGTTGTGATGCCAGTCGAGTCGCCCGGCCGCCGACGCATCCGCAGAGTCGATCGCAAGATCGGTCGCGTTCATCGCTGACAATGTCTCGGCCCACGTCGACAGGAGAGGCCCGCCGTCGAGTCGGCCGATTCGGGTCTTGATGGCGATCTCCCACGCCGAGGCTGCCGAGACCGTCAACTCGTTGCCCTGATCGGCGAGGGTGTTCCGCACGTCGTCTGACATCCTGTCCGAATCGGTGACGAGCCACAGCAGTGCATTGGTATCGAGGAGAAACGAGGTCACGCCGGCGACCCCCATGCCGCCAGTTCCGATGCGGGCAGGGGTTCGTCGAACGATTCCGGGACAACGAGGCCGCGCAGGTGGCCGAAGACTCGCGGTCTCGGCTGCGCGGGTGTCAACACAGCCACCGGTCGACCATGGTTGGTGATGGTGACCGAAATGCCGGTCTGCTCCACCTCGGCCAAAATCGCATTGAGCCGCGTCTTGGCTTCCGTGCTGGTGATCGTCCTCATCGCCACAGGTTAAACCAGTAGCACTGGTCTGGATAGTCTTTTTTGTGCCCTGGTCGATTCGAAGAGAATTCTCCATGTGTCTGCGACGGACCGTTGCACTAACTCGTTTTATGTGTGACGCTGTGTAGCGTAAAGATTGTTGGGACGCAGGCGGAAGGACCACCATGACTGCAGTCGACGACGCACGAACGCTCTATCGAGACAACCTGCACTCTCTGTCGACGGCATCGGTGCATCAGCACTTCGACGCCTTCCTCGACATTCCGTGGGACGAACCCGAATACGCGATAGTTCCCGACGATCCCCGCTGGGTTCTGCCCGACGAGGATCCGCTCGGCCACACCGACTGGTACAAGTCGCTGCCGCTGGACCGGCAGATCCACGTCGGAATGTATCGCCAGGCCAGCATGGTGAAGGTCGGACTGCAGTTCGAGCAGATCCTGATCAGCGGGCTGATGCACTACGCCCTCACGTTGCCGAACGATTCACCGGAATTCCGGTACTCGACGCACGAGGCGACCGAAGAGTGCCACCACACCCAGATGTTCCAGGAACTGGTCAACCGCATCGGCATCGACGTGCCCGGCGGACCTGCGTGGTTCCGCAAGATCGTGCCGGTGCTCGCGCTGTTCGCCAGCCGATCGGCACCGTTCGGATTCTTTGTCGGCGTCCTGGCCGGGGAGGAACCGATCGACCACATGCAGAAGGGGATTCTGCGCAGCGGAGCTGTGGGGCACCCCTTGGTGATGCGGGTGATGCAGATTCACATCGCCGAGGAAGCGCGCCACATCGGCTTCGCGCATCAGTACTTGAAGCACAAGGCCCCGCGGCTCGGACCGGTCCAGAAGAGTGCGATCTCGGTTCTGACGCCGGTCATCATGCGACTGCTGTGCGACATGATCATGAAGCCGAGCAAGCGGATGCGACGCGAACTCGCCATTCCCGACGACGTCGTCGACGCCGTCTGGTGGAACAGTGACTCGTCACGAAAGACATTGCGCGACACATTCGGTGACGTGCGGATGCTCGCCGACGAACTGGGCCTGATGAACCGCGTGTCCCGACGCGTCTGGCGCGCACTCGGTATCGACGGACGGCCGTCGCGCTACCGCAGTGAGCCGTCGTTCGGCTGAGTCGCTGTCTCGCTCGGAACCGTGTCGAGAGGGACGGTTTCGAGCGGAATCTGGGGGATGGCGATGCCTCGGGAAGCCCCTAGGCCCTTGACCTGAAGCCAGATGGTGTCGGCCAGGAACGTCGCGAAATGGTCCAGGCCGGTGCGTGATTCGGCCTGTGCACTCCAACTGCGCACTGCGCCCATGCATCCGGAGACCAGGCCCGCCACCCACGGCCGCACCAACGACCAATCATCTGTCGACAGATCCGCGTGCACGAGCGCAAGGAATGCCGCGACGCTCACTTCCAGCTGCTCGGCCAGCAGAGCGTTGGTCTGTTCGAGCGGCGTCGGTGATTCGGCGCTGACATCCTGCTCGACGAAACGCGTCCAGGCGGGATGCTCGGCAACCCAGCGCACATAGGTGCTCACCACCCGATGCACCACATCGCGAGGAGTGCCGGTCAACGCGAACGAGGTGACCAGGGCCGCGGACAGCTGCTCGCAGATGGCTCGCTGGATGGCCGTATCGAGATCGGTGCGATCCTTGAAATGACGGTAGAGCCCGGTGCGATGCACATCTGCTTCCGCCGAGATCTGAGCGGTGGTGAGCCGCTCACCGGGGGCGATATCGCGGGCCAGCACCGTCATGGCGGCCTCGATGATATGACGTCGGCGATCGGTGTTGTGCTGTTCCCAACGCCGCTTGCGGCCATCGGACTTGGGGTGTGACCCACCGTCGCTCATGGCTGCATGTTCTCACGTCCGCGCCCGAGAGGACCGTCAGTGCGTACGTTTGCGCAGCGCGAACAGCACGCCCGACGCCCCAACCGCGACGACGACCACCGCGATGACCCATAGCGGAAAGCCGCTGTCGGTGTCCTCGGCCGCGGCCGGTGCGGCCTCGTTGGTGAAGGACAGGTCGGTGGCCGGCGGTGCTACCGGCACCGGGGACGCCTGGGTGAGTTGGAACGGGATGGCACCGGTGATGGGATGCCCGTCGCCGGAGACCACTCGGTAGCCGATGGTGTACTCGCCCGCGTCACCGAGGCCGTCGAGATCGACGGTCACAGTGTTGCCGTCCACGACGGGTTCCGATGCTCCCCATTGGCTTCGATCGGATCCGACGACGGTGACCGTCGCGAACGTGGACTGCAGGTCCTGACTGAACGTCAGGGTCACCTCGTCCGGAGCGGCGTCGAGCACCGCGTTCTCGGCCGGATTGCTCGACTGCAGCGATGCGTGTGCAGACGCCGGGGCTATCGACAGTGCCGTCGCGGCGAGAGTGATGGCGGTGATCGCGGCCAGGCGCTTCATCGGGTGCTTTCTGGTTGTGGTGCAGGGCTATTGGTGTGGGGGCTCGCCGGTCACCTTGTGGTCGGCGAAGTTGAGGCCTTCACGCACGAGACGAGCGAGGTGACCGTCGGACAGGCGGTAGATGACGTTGCGGCCGTCCCGACGGGTCTCGACCAGTCCGGTGAATCGAAGCTTGGCCAGGTGCTGGCTGACGGCAGTACGCGACGTTCCGGTGGCTGTGGTCAGTGCGCTGACGTCTGCGGGGCCGCGGTCGAGTAGCCAGAGGATGTGCAGTCGGGTGGGATCGGACAGCATCCGAAAGGTGTCGCTGGCCGTCGCCAAGCGGTCGGAGTCCGGTTGGACAGCATGATCGAGACTGATGCGCGGTTCCTTCTTCGGTGGCATCTACTGTCTTCTCCCTACGCGGAGGCGACGACCGGATCACGGGAGCGACTCCACAGGCGTGCTGCGGACAATGCCGCAAGTGTAGCCAAGGCCGTGAGCACCGCCGCCGCAGTGAACTGTCCGAATTGCGCGCCGACCCAGCCGGCCACCGGATAGGTGACCAGAAACGCAGCGTGTGACAGTGAGAACTGCGCGGTGAAGATCGACGTCCGAGTTCTCTCGTTCGATTCACGACGCAGAATCCTGGCCGACGGGGTGTTGATCATCGAGGTGCCGATGCCCAGTAGCAACCAGGTTGTCGCCAGCGCGAACCAGGCTGCCGATCCTCCGTGCAGGGTTGCCACTGCAGTTGCTGCCGCGGCGCCGGCGACGGCTACTGCGGCCCCGGCGAGCATGAGGGTGTGGTCGGAGATGCGTTCGAGGGCCCTGGGAATCAGCAGTGCCGCCGCCATCGAGCCTGCGCCGTAGAAGCCGAGTGCGATGGCCAGTTGGCTGGACCCGCCGCCGAACAGGTCGCGAACGTAGACCACGGAGTTGACCATGACCAGTGCCGTTGCTGCGGCGACCACGGTGTTCAGCGCGAGCAGTCCTTGCAGCTCGTGGTTCTTGGTGAAGGTGACGATGCCGGTGGTCGGCCGTTCACGGTGCACTGCAGTATGTTTCGGCAGTGCGGTGCCGAGCACCATCACTGCGGAGACGACGAACCCTGCCGCGGTGCCGACGAAGAGCGTGTGGAATCCGATGACCGTCAACAACGCCGCGGCGATCAGCGGGCTCACCAGAGATTCGAGGTCGTAGGCGAGGCGAGAGAGCGTCAGGGCGCGGGTGTACTGCTTTTCGTCGGGCACCACCGACGGGATGACGGCCTGGAAGGTGGGCGTGAAGGTTGCCGACGCCGCCTGCAGAACGAAGATCAAAACGTAGATCTGCCACACCTGATCGACGAAGGGCAACGCCAAGGCCGTTAGCGCCCTGACGGTGTCTGCAGTGACCAGAACCAGCTTGCGGGGTAGTGAGTTCGTCAGAGACGAAACGATCGGAGCGACAAACACATACGCGATCATCTTGATCGCCAGTGCGGTACCCAGTACGGCTCCAGCGGAACTCCCGGCGATGTCGTAGGCGAGGAGCCCCAATGCAACCGTCAACAGTCCGGTACCCACCAGCGCGACAACCTGAGCCGTGAAGAGGCGTCGGAACGCGAGATTGGCGAAAAGCATGGCTTCAACGTACACATATGTGCGCAAGTGCGCACGTACAGCTTTGTCCGATCCGCTGCCAGACCGCCCTACCTGCGGTAACGTGATTCCTGTCGATCACGTCGAGCATCCAGGGGTGGTTAATGGCCGATCCGTGTATGCCCGCGACCGAGGGTGTCTCGCGAGCCGTCGACCAATTACCGTCGATGATCGGATATTGGGACAGCTCGCTCCGGAACGTATTCGCCAACAAGGTTTATGCCGAATATTTCGGTATCGAGCCCGCGCAGATGGTCGGTATGCACCTCAGTGATCTCCTCGGTGAGACGCTGTACGAATTGAATCTGCCGCACATATCCGGTGTTCTCGCCGGGGGTGAGCAGCAGTTCGATCGCACCCTCATCGACGTCCACGGTGCCGTGCGCACCACTGCGGCCACCTACGTTCCCGATATCGTCGACGACGCTGTCGTCGGATTCACGGTGATGGTCGTCGATGTCAGTGGACGAGTCGAAGTCGAGCGTCAGCGGGACCGAGCGATCCGGCTCTTTCGGATCGCGATGGAGCACGCCCCGATCGGCAAAGCGATCCTCACGGTGGACGGCCGTTTGCTCGAGGTGAACAAGGCTCTGTGCACGCTGCTCGGCTACACCGCGGAAGAATTGCAGCAGAGAACTTTTCGAGACCTCACCCATCCCGAAGACGTCGTCATCGCAGACGAACACCTCAAAGGACTGGCCGAGGGCACACTGACGAGCGTCGCCTCGGAGAAGCGCTACATCCGCAAGGACGGCGCGACGATCTGGGTGCAGCGCAACGCCACAGTGGTCCGCGACGACGCCGCGGGGGACGTGGTGATTGCTCAGATCCAGGACATCACCGCGCGCAAAGCCGCCGAGGCAGCACTCGAACGCCAACTGCTGCTCGACGATCTCACCTCACTGGGCAATCGACGACGACTGATGGCAGAGCTGCAGTCACTGCGAGACACGGCCGAGGGTACTTCGGTTGGAGTTCTCTTCGTGGACGTCGACGCGTTCAAATCCATCAACGATCGGTTCGGGCACTCGGTGGGCGATCTGGTTCTGCAGGCGATCGGCCGCCGCATCATGGACAACGTCCGCGCCGACGACGTCGCCTGCCGCATCGGCGGAGACGAATTCGTCGTCCTACTGCGCAGCGCCCGCTCACTCGATGGCGTCGAACATCTGGCCGGCCGAGTCGTCGGCCTGCTCGCCGGCCCCTACGAGATCGATGGCACAGAGATCCCGGTGACCGTGAGCGTCGGATGGAGTTGGGAACCGACCGTCAACCCCGACAGGCTACTGAAAATGGCCGACGCGCGAATGTACTCGTCGAAGCGAGCCTGATCCGTCCGGGTGGTGTTCGGGGGGTCGGCAATTTGCGAATGCGCGCGCGTTTGTCAGGTGCGCGGGGAATAGGGCTGAATGGGTGGCGATTTCGGGAGCGTTCGGCGAATGCGCGCGCGTTTACGGCGGCGGGGGTGCGGGCGGGTGCGGGCGGGGTGCGGGCGGATAGGTTGGGGGCGTGAGTGGGGTCGGCAGTTCGCGAATGCGCGCGCGTTTGTCAGGTGCGCGGGGAATAGGCCCGAATGGGTGGCGATTTCGGGAGCGTTCAGCGAATGCGCGCGCGTTTGCGGCGGCGGGGTGCGGGCGATTCGATCGAGCACCCGTCGTATGTTTGAGTCAGTCCATGGAATGGATCGCCAAGGAGCTGTGCGTGGCCGCAGTCTGCGGTGGCTGTACGGCCGCGGTGATGATGCTGCCGATCGTCGTCGACGGCCGATGGTGGAATCTGACTCTCCCCGTCATCATCGGCGGGCTCTGTGGGCTGATAGTGGGCCTTGTTGCGGTCGCGGGTGGGAGCTACGCAATACGCACCGCGGTGCACTGGCCACCTCGCAGCCGAAACAGGTGGAGACATCGATTCGCGCTCTGCTCTGCTGCGTCGGTGGTGTTGCTGGTGGGTGGCGTGTTCGCCTGGTTGGTGGCCGCGTCGGCCGGGGCATCCGGCGTTCCGGATTCACTAATTGTGCTGGGGGTGCTCGGTGCAGTGAGCTACATGTTCGCTTACGCCCTCGCGCCGGCGCGCGCCGTCGAGTTCGGTGCGCCTAGGTCGGCCGACTGTCGACCCGGTATGCGAGATAGAGGTACAGGAATCCGGTGATTGCGCCACCCACGCATCCGACAGCGATGTCGAGCGGCTTCGAATCGGACTGCACAACAAGTTGAGCCAGGAAGAAACCGATTCCGACCGTGGGAGCCAACACGATCGCGTTGCGGTAGTCGCTGCGAGTCGCGCCGTCTTTCTTGTTCAACGGGACGGCCGTCACGTACTTGCGAAACGATCGCTGGTTCGACACGTCGATCCTTCTGTGGTGCAGTCGGTACTGCGACAATATACCGATCGGTCGAATTCCTCCATTACGACGAGGTGGTGAAGCAGTGCGTGGGGTGATCTTCTTCGTAGTACTGGGCGTTGTGTACAAGTGGCCGCTGTTCGGAGACAGTCCGGGTCAATGGTCGGCGCTGTCGCAGGGCGTCATGCTCGGAGTAATCGTCAGCACAGTAGTGACACCCGCAGGGTGGAAGGCACTGCGACGCATCCGCGGAAGGGTCGACGGCTCCTACAGATCTGAGATCCCAGAGTGATTCGATCGGTGGTTCGTCGGGGTCGCCTTCCCAGCAACTCGGTGTGCACCGATACTCACGCCATTACTGCTTATTGCCAACGTAATTGGCCGTCGACGACGGCAGGAGTCCGACCGTCGAAGGCTCTGCCGGTCTGGAAGCTGTCGGCCAAGTCCGTCAACATGGCGCTCAACGATGGCCACTTGGGGCCTGCGCCGTCGGCGTCGACTTTCTCGAATTCTAGGACGCACCCATGCAGGGGCCCCGGGCGAGCGTCGACGAACAGCAGGTACCCGTCTGCTCCCGCGAACGGAATGAAGTAGGGCGAGTAGGTCCCGAGGTAGTCGCCAGCGGGCGAATCGGTCTGAGGTTCGGCACCCATCTCGGCGTCTATTTCACTCCAGATGTCGAGCTCGAGCTGACGCTCGCTGACAGCGCGGTCGAGGTCGAACAACTCGTGCCCGGGAAAGATCGATACCCAGCTTTCGCGGGGAAAGCCGTTGACCAGACTGAACAGCGAAGTCAATTCCTCGGGCCACAGGCCACCGGTTGCGCGCATTGCGTCCGTGATCTGTTCGTCGGTGGCACCGACGATCGGGACGGACGAGAGGTTGTCCGCGAGCCACTGGGTAACTCGGTTCCATTGTTCGACAACCGATCTCGCTGGAGTCATGGATGCGGCCTGAGGTGGAGCTGGGTTCACCGTTCCGGCGTCGTACTCGGTTTGCAGTTGAATGCGGCGTCGTAGGTCGTCCTCGCTCGCGGTGTGGCTACCGTTGTCGGTCGACACCCCCTCGCCGTCGCCGATTCGATAGTTTCTCGCGAGGCCGAGCTGCGAGCCGTCGTCCGCGTGCGTCAATTCGCGACCGGTCTGTATCGCCTGCGCAACGGCCTCGTCCCACCCCGTCGCCTCGCCCGTGCGAATTGTGCTGCTGGTGGTCTCTGCACTGCGGGCCGATACGAACCACTTCATCTGAGATTTCTCCTCGTTCGCGAGCAGGACAGGATTGGGACGCGAGTGTCGCCGAACTATCCGGCTGGGGTCCTTAGACGTCGATTGTGCGCTGAGGTTATGGCGACGACTGGAATCACAACTGCTGCAACGAGAGTCATCGCGGTTCCGATGAGGGACGGCCAGGGTGCCAGGTAATCCCACGTCGCCCCGAGGACGATCCACGCAGCGACTGCAGTGACGGCTTGCGCGCCCACCCGAAGAGCGGTGACCTTCGAGGGGGAAGGGACTGCGAAACGGCCGATGATCATCGGCAGATGGTGGCCCTCGTTCACGCGTGACAGTTGCCTGGTTGCGATGGTTATCATGAACGCTCCCACCGCAGCCAGTACGACGCCCAGAAACAGCATGCTCAGTACGATACGCAACAGTCGGGCTCTAAGCTGTCAGGATGGTGATTGCCGACAACCACGACATCGACAACGCGCCTCGACGCAGAATCCCGACCTGGCTGCGAGAGACCGCCGTCCTCGTCGTTGTGGCGTTGGTTCTCAGTGTTCTGTTGCAGACTTTCGTCGGACGGGTGTACTACATTCCGTCCGGGTCGATGGAACCAACGCTTCTTGTCGGTGATCGAATCGCAGTGGACAAGATGGCATTCCGCTTCGGTGATCCGCACCCCGGTGATGTCGTGGTGTTCCGGGCACCGACCTCATCATGGAACATCGGCTACAGCTCGACGAGGTCGACCAACGCGATTGCGAAGGCGCTGCAGGATGCCGGTTCATGGGCGGGGCTGGTCGCGCCCGACGAGAACGATCTCGTGAAACGAATCGTCGCTGTCGCAGGGCAGACCGTGCAATGCTGCGACTCGCAGGGTCGCGTCGAGGTCGACGGTCGCCCACTCGAAGAGCCGTATGTCGTCATGGACTTCCCGTTTGTCGACGACGCGCTCACGTGCCAGACCGCGCCGCAATCCGGTCGCTGCTTCGGGCCGGTGACCGTTCCGTCCGGCAATCTGTGGGTGATGGGCGACAACCGAAGCGGCTCAGCCGATTCCAGAGCTCATGCCAGTGACGAACTGGGTGGGACGGTTCCGGTGGACGATGTGATCGGAAAGGCGCGCCTGATCGTGTTGCCGCCCTCCCGGTGGGGAACGATCGATTCGCCGTCGATTCAGCAGCGCTGAGTCAGAGCCCGAGATCGCGCTTGCGTCGCTCGCGTTCGAGTAGGCGTTGCTCCTCTGCCCGAGCCCGACAGCGGCGCAGAAACTCGGCGTCTGCTTCAGAGTTCTGCGCGGCTTGACGGCCCGGACGGGTCTCGTATTCCGGAAACGCGGAGTTGCCCGCTCGCTGGTAGTGGGACCCGCCGCCAGGGCCTCCCCAGATCCCGCCGCCTATCGGGCGTCCTGCGAACAGCCAGGCGAGCGATCCCGCCAAGGGAAGAAACACCACGAGCAGCAGCCACACAATTTTCGGGAGATACCGCACGCCACCATCGTCGGCGGTGATCACGTCGATCAGGCAGAACACCCACAGCAACATCACCAACACACCGAAGTACGGCATTTCGAGTCCTCCACGTTCGAGACCATCCGGTCTGATGTACCGAGGATAGTAGCGGGATGTCGGCGATTTCGATAGTTGCGGGTACGAACTCGACATCGCGTTGCTGGCGGACATGGTGTCGATCGAGATCGACGGCTGGGTATTTCACAACGATCGCGACGCATTTCAACGTGATCGGGTTCGGCAGAATGCCCTGTCGCAGAGCTGGCCGATCCTTCGGTACACCTGGTTGGACCTGACCGAGCGAATCGAGCAGGTTGTTGCCCACATCATCGCCACCGTCGACCAAATCCGGTGCAGCCAGCCGCGCTGCGCGCGGTCGACTGCACACGATTCTGTCGTCGCCGTTAACCGGCAACTCAGACGGTGGCCGGGCTCGATTGCCGAAACGAGGAGACGAGTGTTGCGGCGAGGACTGCCAGAAACACCGCCGGATAGGTGAATTGAACCGCGAACTCGAATGCTGGCGATCCCTCGAACATGAAGATGCCGATCGCCTCGATGCCGCGGTAGTCGGTGAAGTACCAGGCGATCATGGGTGCGGTCACCGCGAGCGGTGCCAGCCAGCTCCACCAGGTGCGGCGTCCATTCGCATAATCGAGAGCGACGATGGTCAACGGTATGCACCACACCCAGTGGTGGCCCCATGCGAACGGAGAAACCATCGGTGTCGCGAGTCCGGTGATTACCAAGGCCAGCAACGCCTTCCCTGCTTTGTGAGCGCGCACAGCCGTCCATAGAGCAAGGACGGCAACGGCGGCGGCGAGGAGAAACCAGACCAGGAACGGCGGCGTGTGGCCCGGCCACAGGCGGGCCAGAGCGCCGTGGATCGACTGATTCGCCGGTGATGCGAGCGCTCCGATCCGTTCGGAGTCGACCATCGTCGTGGTCCAGAATTTCCAGGAATCGCCGGGGATGAACAGGAATCCGGCGGCGACTGTGACTGCGAACGCGGCGCACGCGATGGTCGCCGAACGCCACTGCTTGATGGCCAGCAGGTAGAGGACGAAGAATGCGGGGGTCAGCTTCAGTCCCGCGGCAATTCCCACGCCGACGCCGCGCAGGCGGCTGCCCTCGCCTCGGCTCAGATCGAACAAGACCAAGACGAGTAGCAGCAGGTTGATCTGGCCGAGCCAGATGGTCATGCGCACCGGCTCGAGCCAGGTGAACGCGATCGCCATCCCCGCGCTGACGAGATACGTCATACCGCTGCGGTGTCCGAGAGCGCGCCAGCTCAGCACCACCGCCGCGTAGACCAACAACACATTGATCACTTGCAGCAGTGTCACGGCGCTCGCCACAGTGACAAGCGCAAGCGGAGTGAACATCAACCCCGCGAAAGGTGGATAGGTGAACGGCAATCCGATGTCGAACAGGGCGAAGTCGTACAACGGCTCACCGTGCAGGATTACCTCGCCACCGTGTCGGTAGACGATGGAATCGATACCGTTACCGAAAAGTCCGAACGGGCCCGCCCATCCCAGGAAGAACGCGTGCGCTGCAAGGGCGATGCACGCAGCGAACACCGATCCCGCCAGCCAACGTCGACCGAGTCGGCGCTTCTGTGCCGTCCGCGCAGAAGAGCGCGGGCCGACCTGAGCGTGCGAATCTCCGGCGATCGACCCTTGCTCGACAGGCCTACGCGATCCAGGTTCGGTTCGTGGCGGCATGTACCTGGACGAGGTCATAGGGGTCACGATAGATCGTTGTTGTTGCGTCCAGGTGTACGACACGGACGAACCGGTCGTTTTGTACTTCGGTCCCTTGCGCGTGGATACCGCCGTCCCTGAAACGAGAGCACGAATCGGATGCCCTACCTGGTCTTTGCCCGAAAGAAGAAATGTTGTTCGCAATCAGCATGATTCGCGTACCGCAGTCGACAAAGATCGAAGAGGGAAGACGACGCACTCTTGTCATCTCCCGTTTCCCGACCGATCACGTCGGCCGGTCGCGACGAGCTGGCCGGCTATCGACCCGATGAGAGCGATACCGAAACCCGTGCACTGCAGTCCGGTCATGTCCTGTCCCAGCACGATCCATCCGAGTACGGCCGCCGTCAGCGGGCTCAACACGCCGAGGAGTGCGATGTTGGTGGACGGAAGATGGCGTGCACCGCGAAACCAGAGCGAGTAGGCCACAGCCCCGCCAACTACCGCCAGCCAGGTGTAGCCGACAACAGCCTTTCCATCGATGGCCCACGGGCCGTCGTCGACGATCGGAATCAACGGGCCGATGACAATCCCGCCGACGAGTAGTTGCCACGCAGTGGAATTGAGCGGGTTGGTGTTCGGAGCCACGCCCCACCGTTTGGTGAGGGTGATACCCGTTGCCATGCTTACCGTCCCAACTACTGCCGCGGCGAGTCCGATCCCGTCGAGCCGGACGGTGCCCGCCGCTGCAGTCAAGGCAACCCCTGCGACAGCGACCCCCGCACATCCGATCTGCACAGGACGGGTTCGTCCCCAACCGACGGCGGCCGATATCGCGATGATGACGAGCGGCTGAACAGACCCGACGACGGCGGCGATGCCTCCGGGCAGTCGGTAGGCCGCCACGAACAGCATGGGGAAGAACAATCCGATGTTCAGCACGCCGAGGGTCGCGGTCTTCAGTCGCCAGCCCTTCGCCGGAATGCCCGGTGCTATGAGCAGCAGAAGTAGCCCGGCGGGAACTGCTCGCAGAGCGCCGGCGGTCATGGGCCGATCCGGCGGAAGGAGTTCGGTGGTCACCAGGTAGGTCGTTCCCCACAGGATGGGAGCTAGTGCCGCAGTGGCAGTGAATGCGAGAGCCGACGGTGTGACCTGCGGCGGGATGAGGCGTCGAGCATCGGTTGGTTGCGCCTGCTGGTGAGGTGTCTGCATCGTGGGCTCATCTCCAGGATGGGTTTCGGCAATATCTTAACGTTGAACTATCTAACGTTGAACGCTAGGACCGGCGTGCGAGAATGTCAAACAATTAAGCGCTGAAGTATTGAAGGGTGGTTGACCGATGGCGGACGACATTGTCGACGCAGTGGACCGGATTGTGCAGCAGTGGCGCGCCGAGCGGCCCGATGTGGACGTGAGTCCGATGGCTGTGATCGGCAGGATAAGCCGAGCGGCGTCCGTTCTGGACAAACGAACACAGGCCGTTTTGGCTGAATTCGGTTTGCAGCCAGGGGAATTCGACCTCATTGCTACGCTCCGACGCGCTGGGTCTCCGCATCGTCTCACGGTGGGTCAGTTGCTGGACAGTGCGATGGTGACCTCGGGCGCCGTCACGCACCGGTTGAACCGTCTGACCGACAAGGGGTTGATCGAACGCGAAATCGATCCGACCAATCGGCGGGTGGTCATCGTGCAACTGACTCCGGCCGGGATTGCTGCAGTGGATGCCGCACTGCCCGCGCACGTGGCCAACGAGGAGGCTCTGCTGGGGTCTCTGAATCCGGACGAACGAGCCCAACTCGCCGGCTTGTTGAAGCGACTACTTCTTGATCTTCGGTAGTGGCGCGGCGATCAGTGGCTCGCACAGGCTCTTTCGTAGTTCGAAGAACTGTGGTACTTGTAGATCCATGAACAGATTCGACACGTCGAAAGGCGCATGAGCGCCCGCATTCAGACCACCTTCGGGTCCACTGGTCCGAGGTGCAGATCATGAAACTTGCAGAGGCCCTCGCCGAACGAGGGGAATTGATCAAGCGCTCCGAACACCTGAAGGTTCGGATTCTGGCGAACGCACGTCATCAGGACGGTGAATCACCGGCCGAGGATGCATCAGCTCTGCTGTCGGAGTACACCATCGGACTCGATCGACTCGAAGTGCTCATTCGCCGGATAAACCGGACCAACAGTGCCGCCACGGTGCGAGATGGAACCATCACCGACGCACTCGCGTCTCGTGACGTGCTGCGTATGCGCCACAAGGCGATCTCTGCGGCCGCGGATGCGGCATCGGGACGTGATCAGGACCGCCGCTACGGGCCGCGGCAACTGCGATCGGAGTTGGTCTACGTAGCGGCACTACCGGTCTCCGAATTACGTTCCACTGCAGACGATATTGCCAAACGAATCCGTCTGGTGGACCTGGAAATCCAACGAGTCAACTGGGAGTTCGACCTGATCGAGGAGTAAGCAATATGCCGGGTAGTGGGTAGTTTTCGTTCGAAGCGAGCACGTGCCGTGGGTCGGCGGTCTTCCGGCCCTCTCCCTGCGTGGTGAGCAGCGTTCCGGGTATTCGCCCGGTAACAGTGCAGCTCAGTACAATTCACGCAGTACGGCATACCGCGCACATCACATCACCGTGTGCTGGTCGAACGGTAACGAGGGTGGGCAAGGGGCCACCCGGCATTGTGGTCTCGGAGACTGATCGTAGATAGCCTGGATGGCATGGACACACCATCGATCGAACTCGATCGTCCCGCGCTGATCGTCGTCGTGCAGGCAGGAATCCAGATGCACCGGTCGTTCAGGTTGCCCGGTTCAGCCGAGGGAATCCTGTAGCCGTGAACACTGCACTTGCTCTAGGACTGATGGTGGGCATCGTCGCGTTCAGCTACGGGGCAGCAGTGGGGTTGCGAGGGAAGGTGCTCCATTCCGACTACTACGGCGGCGAAGTATCGGACCGAGTGAAGACCACGCCGCACCTACGCGCTGTGGCGAACAAGTCATTCGCGGTCTGCGGCATCGCCGCTGCCATTTTGCTTCTGGCTCCTCTCATTTGGATATTTCTGGAATTTCAGCGTGACAGAACGACGTGGGAATTGCTCTGTCTGACAGGCTATGTATTCGTCGTCGTGGTCATCGGTGGCTATCCCTTTGCCAAGATGAAGGCCTTGTGAGCGCACGACAGAATCCGTCGTATATGTGGGTGGAACGCATACGCGTGTGGTGTCGATCGATGACAGAAGTTGTGATCTACAGCAAAGACGCGACGAGACGGCCGCCGAATATGGGGCTGCTGCCCATACACCACGATGACTACGCTAAGGCGGAGAAGGCAACGACTGCGTCGACTTCCTCAGCACCAGAGGCGTTTCCTTGCTGTTCGAGGGTGCGGTATCAGATCAGCGAGGCGGTCAGGCCACCGTCGAGGACGTAGTGGCTTCCGGTCACCCAGCTTGCCCGGTCGGAGGCGAGGAAGCAGGCGACCTCTGCAATGTCCTTCGCGGTGCCGAGTCTGCCTTGTTGTGCTGCAACGAGATCACCGAACGGAACCGCTGTTGCTGCCTCGAACTCGGGTCGAAGGCGATCGACCATCGTGGTGTCGGCGAACCCAGGGCAGACTGCGTTCACGCGGATGCCCGAAGCCCTGAGTTCGACTGCGGCGACGCGGGTGAGCTGAATCAGTGCAGCTTTGGTGGCACAGTACGAGCCCAACAACGGGCTGCCTCCAGTACCCGCGATCGATGCAATGTTGACGATGTTGCCACCACTGCGCTTCAGGGCGGGAACAGCGGCCTTCGTCGCGACGAACGGTCCGCGGACGTTGACGGCGAAGATTCGGTCGAAGCTCTCGGTCGACTGCTCCGCCAAGGGCGCTGCGACCTCGATACCGGCATTGTTGACCAGGACGTCGATTCCCCCGAGCAGGCCCTCGGCTGCGGCGATGGCTTCGACCACGCTGGCTTCGTCGGTGACGTCGCAGTTGGCCACTCCGGCTGCGCCGATGTCGTGGGCTGTACGTTCGGCGGCGTCGGCGTCGATGTCACTGATAACGACGCGGGCACCGCGGCTGATAGCGAGTTCTGCTATGCCCCTGCCAATTCCGGCTGCGGATCCGGTGATGAAGAAACGTTTGCCGTCCAGTTCGGTCATGTCGTAATCCTTCGAGTTCGGGGTGGAAATGAGTTGATGGTGAACGTGATCGCTCGGTCAGTGTCGGTTCAGGTCGTGCAAGGCTCTGCGGGCGGCGTTCAGACCGGCCATGCCATGCGCTCCAGGGCCAGGGGGTGCCGCCGCCGAGCACAGGTAGTGCCCGGGGGTGCCGGTGCGGTAGGGATCGCGCCCCGGCCTCGGGCCGAGCAGCAGTTGTGTCGGCGACGATGCGCCGCACAGGATGTCGCCGTCGACGAAGTTGGCGTTGCCGGCGGAGAAGCTGTTCGGGGTAGTGGTGACGGTTTCGATGACTCGTGATCGGAGACCGGGTGCGAATTGTTCCATTCGTTCGATCACCGCTTCGGTGATATCGATGTCCAGGCCGGCAGGGACGTGCGCGTAGGCGTAGACGGGGACGACATCGCCATCTGCACGCTGAGGGTCGGCCACGTACTGCTGACCGACGAGTACGAAGGGACGGTCCGGCATCCGCCCTGCGGCCACATCCGCTTCGGCGGTGACGATCTCGTCGGCGCTTCCCCCGACGTGGACCGTCCCGGCCTTCGCAACCCGAGGATCGCTCCACGGGACGCCGCCTCGGACGGCGATGTCTACCTTGAATGCCGCCGGCCCGTACTGGAACCGACCGTACGAACGTCGAGTCGCGCTCGGCAGGGCTTCGCCCAGTATCGATGTCACCGCCGTAGGGCTGGTATCGAACAGGGTGACGTCGGCAGTGGGTAGATCCGCTCGGGAGGTCACGGTGGTCCCGGTCTGCACCGATGCCCCATGATCGAGGAGTGCGTGGTGCATTGCCTGGGAGATCGCCGACGTTCCACCCTCGGCCACCGGCCACCCGTTGTGATGGCCGGCGGTGAGGATGCCAGCGCCGATGGCCGAGGAGAACACCTCGGTCAGTGGCCTCATTGCGTGCGCCGCCGCACCGATCCACAATGCCCGTGCCTGAGGCGTGGTGAACAGGCGCGCCAGGGTGGCCGCCGGCAGTGCCGTCGGTGCGCCGAAGCGGGCCAACAGCCAGGGATGACGAGGAACGTGAACGACGGGGCCCAGCAGGTCGGTAGAGAGTTTGCCGTACCTCGAGGAGGGATACCCGAACACCCTTTTCCATCGCCGTCCG
Organism: Rhodococcus sp. AW25M09; assembly: GCF_000333955.1. Lineage (GTDB taxonomy): Bacteria > Actinomycetota > Actinomycetes > Mycobacteriales > Mycobacteriaceae > Rhodococcoides. The sequence continues at coordinate 8,805 of NZ_CAPS01000009.1, read as the reverse complement.
TCCGAACCCAACCCGGTGGCCGTTTTCTCGACCGAACGATGCAGCAACCCCGCCGCATCATCGACAAGTGGATGAGCGCAATCGATCTCGGGCCACACCCATTTCAAGCCGTAGTTCTGCAGGTCGCCCAGAGCAGGCGATCCCACTGCCATCGGGTGGAAGCCTGCGCAGTGATCGACCAGAAGATCGGCGGAGGTGAACGGACGGTGACTTCTTGTCCCGCCGCCGATCTCGTCAGCGGCCTCGAGGACAGTGACTTCCAGGCCGGCCCTTGCCAGGGCCAGGGCGGCAGCGAGCCCGTTCGGCCCGCTGCCGACGACGGTAGCCGTTCGACTCACAGCGTCGAATCCCCTGCGGTCGCAGCCGTTCGGCGCGGCATCGTGTTCGGCATAGGGGCAGCCGACGGTGCCGCTGGGGCATCGGTGGAGTGGCGGGACGGTGCGGAGCCGGACCGACGACGCCACGTGACATTCATGGGAATGGGGCCGTCGGGTAGCCAGGGCTGCGTCGAGACTGCATCGTCCACGTTCCAGGTGCCCGTTTCTATCACCCCGAGTGCAGCATCGATGAGCTTGTAGGACTGAGTCTTTCGGTGGATGGGCTGGGACTCGACCCAGGCGACCACGAGTTCTCCGGGTGCGAAGTTGCAGCGCCGTTGGATCGCCTCGATGAGCGAAGCGTCGTGGAGATGCCCGTCGCCGAAGTTGAATCCGATGATGGAGTTGCAGGCGAATTCGCCTTCACGCACGGTGAACCGATCGATGTCCGGGATGTTGTCGATGAGCAGCGACAGCAGTCCGCGGCCCTGACTGTGCATCGAACGCCACGCGACGGTCTGCTGCATCGTTATCTCTGCAACCACCGGCGGGTACCCCATGGCCTCGAGCTGGCGGACCTGATTACGAGTCGGGCGCACGATCTGATCGAGCTTGTCCTCGGTACCAGGGGCGAACGCCCACAGCCCGGACGCCCAGTTGCCTGCATACTGGCGCATCGAGGGGGTGAAGGCCACGAGGTCGGGTCGGAGATTGCCCAGGACGGGGAAGAAGAACAGGCAGAACAGAGCTGCGGCAACAAACCACGGCGACGCGTCGAACACCGAGAAGCCCTGTCCTGCAGGGAAACCGACGAACAGGAAGACGGCCCCGTACGCGAACAGCAGATTCCACTCCAGCGGCACGGCCAGCGGGAACGTCGAGACGATGAACAAGTGGAATGTGACCATCAACAGTGCGCCGGCAAGGGCGATCGCGGTGTTGGTGGTGAAGAGCAGAACGATCGGCACCGCGATCTCGACGGTAGTTCCCAAGACGTGCGCGATGGTTTTGGCGGCTGCCGACGGCCGGATGTCGACCGGGAAATCTCGGTAGTGCTTGCGGCGGGCCCATCGGGTGGGAATGCAGGGGCTGTTGGAGACCATGGGCGGGACGACGTTGGCGAAGTGCGCTCCGAACTTGGACACTCCGGCGCAGACCCACACCGAAAAGATCACCAGCTTGAGCCCGACGACGAGATCTACGATCGCGTTGTTCCCGAGGGCTCCGACCAAGGCGAACAGGACGATGGGGGGACCGTACTGCTCGGCGCGCGCGGCAATGAAGATGGTCTTGTCGCGAAGACCCAGCACGATTGTCAGCAGAATCGGCGCGATCGCCAAGCGCGGGTCGACCAGGGTGCCCGTCGAGTCGGGGAGTAGCGAGGCGAGTGCACTCGACGCCGCGCCGGGAGCGACCACAGGGATCGCCAAGCTGATCAACAGAACAAGGTAGAGCACGACATCGAGAGGCGTGCGGGCATCTCCGGAAGTGAAGGGCACCTTGCCCGGCCACGGCGGCATGCGGACGGTGGCAGGTTTCGCCCAGAACAGCACGCCACCGGTCATCGGCTTGAACTTGCCCGCGATAGGGCCCCATGAACCCGCGACACCGATGGTTTCGAGAAGCATCGTCCAGAAGACCAGCTTCTGATAAACGATGATCTCGTTCCACCACTGACCGACCTGCCAGGGCAACCCCACGTCGGAGGTCAACGTGACCAAGGTCAAGCCGACTCCCAGATAGAGCACGACGAGTTTGACCACGTATGTCGTCGGAATCACTTTCGGTGAACCGAATCCGTGATCTACCCAGTGCAGTGCCAAGGCCTTGACTCGTTCCAGCAGCGGTCGATCGAGAAATGTCTCGAGGTCGACAGGTGGGAACTGACCGTTCTTGAATCCCATGTGTGAGCTTTCTGTGCGCAAGCGCGGACGAAGGAGAAGCAGGAGCCAGCCCCACTCGTCGAGTGATACACACCGCGTAGGTGCCGATCGACGAACTGTGTGTCCTGCACCACAGAAAGCTACGGCCATCTCATCGGCCACCCCAATGGCTCACGAGACTGAGGCTCGCGTCACAATTTGTGCTGGGGAACCAATTGGTCATCAGTCAGAACGCGGGCACCGAGCCAATGACAGGCGGTGAGCGCGACCTCGACCGCGAGCCGGTTACCGGAGATGGGTGTAGGCAAGAGCTTCTCGGCATTGTCGACGCGGTATCGAATCGAGTTCTTGTGCATGGTCATGACGGAGGCTGCGGCGGTCAGGCTGCGTTCGCAGGCGAGATAGACCCGCAAGGTCGTGCGCAGACGTTCGGATTGATCGGTGTCGGCGGCCAACTCGGGCCCCAGAACGTCGAGGACCCAGGCCTGCAGCGCCGACGGATCGTGCGCGCACAGATCCACCACGGCCAGACCGGGGTCGTCGTATCGTTCGATGGACCTGCCGCGGCGACCCAACACCGCGACGTGGTGCGCGCGCTGCGCCTGCTGATGGGAATGGACGAAACCGTCAGCGCCGGTGGCAACTGTGCCGGCTGCGAGAAGAGGTGCATCTGCCGTCCTCGGACGGGAATTGAGTCGGTCGAACACTGCCACGGCGTCGCCGTCGGTGATCTGGATCCAACCCCACGCGGTCGCGCCGTCACGGCCGACGACCAGCGGTGGCACAGGGCTGCCCAGTTCGCCGGCCAAGCTGCGAATAGAGGTGGTGAAGCGGCGGAGCCGGTCGTCACGGATGGTCGCTCCATCCGTCCACGCCACCACCGCCAGGTGGCGACCGTGGAGACGGTAGCCGGTCACCCGCTCTACGGACTTGACCGAACCGGTGCCGCCGAGGAGATCGAGTACTGCATCGAGTCTGGCGTTCTCGCGGTCCGCAAGCCACGATTCCCGCTCGGTTTCGTAGACCACGACCACGCGCTGGGAGATCCAGTCGATGTAGTCGAACACCGAATCCACGATCAGGTCATGAGCGCGGACCCGAATACTGTCCGATGTGTCGATTGCCAGTGACGTTTCGAACGCTCGACCGATCAGAAATTGTTGACCCAGCCGATAGGCGCGCACGAGAGCGTTGACCGAGACACCCCACTGGGCCAGCCGTCTCGCGTATTCGAAGGCTGCTGCCGGTGGCTCGAAGCCGTCTTCGCCGATGTTGTACTGCAGAGCATGCAGGATGGTGTCGACATTTCCTTCGATGCTCGAACCCAATAGGTCGATCAGCGACGGTTCGCTGTTCAACTCCGCGATCTCGCTGGCCAGTGATGCTCGCATCTCGCCGACCAACGTAGACAGGTCGGCGTTCAGCATGGCTGCAACTGCGGCCACATGTGCGCGCACCGTGTTCGAGGCGTCGGGAGAGGGGTCGGTCGGTGCGATCATGGTGATCCTTCATGATTCGAGGAAACAAGGTGCAACGAGCATTTTGTGCTGCGGGAACGAAGATTCAATGAAACCGTACCGGTAACCTACGTCACATGCTGTCACCTCTAGCCACCTCCGTGCCTGTGCTGGATTCGCTGTACGCCCGCATCGAGCACGACCCGGATGGACAATGCCTGTCCGATTCCGATGGGCGAATGACCAACGAAGAATTCGGTATCGCGGTCGCCGGTGCGGCCCGCCGTCTCGTCGGATTGGGGGTCGAGCCCGGAGACGTGGTGGCGGTTCTGCTCCCGAACCGAATCGACGTGATCGTCGCCATGTACGCCAGCTGGGCGGCGGGGGCGACGATGACACCGATCAACCCGGCGCTGACCGACGAGGAGGTTCGCTACCAGCTCGCGGACTCGGATGCGCGAGTGATCGTCGGCGAACGGCGTGCACACTCTCTTGCCTCCGAACTCCGAATAGGACACTTCGACGTCGACGCGGAAGGTGACACTCCCCAGCCCGCGTCGGATACCCGAGCAGCGGCCGTCACCGCCGAGGACCCCGCGTTGATCGTCTACACCTCAGGAACGACAGGTCGCCCGAAAGGATGCGTCCTGACCCACAGCAACATCGACTCCATGAGTGCCGCAATCGTTTCGGCCTGCGACTTGAGCGAGCAGGACACCAGCCTGTTGATATTGCCTCTGTTCCACTGCAACGGACTCGTCGTCGGCACCGTGGCTCCGTTGCGTGCAGGCGGCAACGTTCACGTTGCCGATCGATTCTCCCCGGATTCGTTCTGGGGCAACATCGAACACGTCAAACCCACCTATTTTTCCGCAGTACCGACCATGTACTCGCTTCTGGCGGACCGAGGGCGCACCGAGCACGATCTTTCGTCGCTGCGTTTTGCTATTTGCGGCGCTGCCCCGATGCCGGCCGGCTTGATCGCCTCGGTCGAGTCGACGTTCGGCATCCCCGTCGTGGAAGGGTATGGATTGTCCGAATGCACGGTCGCAGCGACCATCAATCCGCCAGCTGGACCACGGAAGCCCGGCACCGTGGGAATCGCGCTTCCAGGTATCGCCATCGCTATCGATACACCGGACGGGCCGAACGACAACCCCGGGCACACGGGAGAAGTGCTCGTGCGCGGAGCAACGGTCATGCGCGGGTATCTCGGCCTACCCGAGATCACCGAAAACACCATCCGCGATGGTTGGCTGCACACCGGCGACATCGGATACCTCGACGGCGACGGCTATCTCACACTTGTCGATCGGCTCAAAGACATGATCATCCGAGGTGGAGAGAACATCGCGCCCAGCGAGATCGAGCATGTCCTTCAAACCCACCCGGACGTTCTCGAGGCCGCGGTCGTCGGCGAACCGCACGCCATCTACGGGGAGGTTCCGGTCGCGCACGTAGTGGCACGAACCGGCCGAGCAATCTCGGTCGAGTTGTTGGCTGCGCATTGTGAAATGAATCTTGCCAAGTACAAACGGCCTGCTCGTATCGACGTCCACGACGCGCTGCCCAAGAACTCCGTCGGAAAGATCACCAAGAAGGATCTTCTCGAAACCCGATGATTCTGTGGCTCCGGCAGGGTCGCGGTGTCCGCACGACCCTCGGGGCCACTGTGCTCGACATCGCCCTCAGATGTACGCCGCTGCAACCATTGCCGCGCCGGCCACTGCGGTGGTAGCTAGTGCCGTACCGATGGCGTTGTATGCCGCGGGTCTGTAGAGGCGTCGTTCGAGCAGTCGAACTGTCTCCACGCTCGCGGTACTGAAAGTGGTGAAGCCGCCACAGAATCCGACGCCGACGATCGCCTGTACCTGCTCCGGTGCCGAACGAAACGCCACCAACCCCGCCACCACACCGAGGATCGCCGACCCTGTCACGTTGATCAACACTGTGGCGAAGGGAAAGTCGGTCTTCAGTCGCGATCGGATGACGCCGTCGAGCACGAATCTGCTCACTGCCCCAGCACTTCCGGCGAGAACAACCCACAGTGCGATCATCGCTGCTCCTCCGCCCGGGACCCGATTCGTTGTGCGAGAACGATGCCCGCTCCGGCAGCGATCGTGCCGATGATCACGCTGACGGCCATGTACACCCCGGCCGCCACCACTCGATGGTCTCGCAGCAACTCCACGGTCTCGAGGGCGAACGAACTGTAGGTGGTGTACGAGCCGAGTACCCCGGTGCCGACGCACAGCCGGATTCGACGTCGCCAGCCGTCATCGGGACCGGACAGCACGAGCCGTTCCAACAACATCCCCAGGACGAAGGCTCCGGTGAGATTGATGAGGAGGGTGGTGAACGGGAACGAGCCGGAGCCGGTTGGGAACGCCGACTCCGCCCCGTAGCGAATGCCGGTGCCCACCAGACCGCCGAGTGCTACCGCGGCGATCGCAGCGGGCTGGATATGTAGTGGACGCGATGGTGTCGGGCTGTCCGGGTCAACTGGCACGGATCGGTCGGCGGCACCGCCGTGCATCTCGTCGAAATCGTTCATTTACCTGCTCCCTATCTGCGGACATGCGACTGCCGAGACAGGGACTGTTGTCGGCTCGAAGGCCGAGGTTCGGTTACGGCGAGCCCCACCGCCGCTGCGCGCCGAGGCGCACATCCATGATTGCATACCGAATTGCGGCTGCGCCGCAGTGGCGTGCTCAAGAGCCCTGGGTGGAACTCAACCGTGCCACTGCCGAAGGCACTGGACCGTCGTAGCGGGCGATCGGGCGGATGATCTTGTTGTCGTGGGACTGCTCGACGATGTTGGCGCACCACCCGATCATTCGACTGCACGCGAAGGTGGGGGTGAACATCGAGCGAGGGATTCCGCACAGTTCCATCACGACGCCTGCGTAGTACTCGACATTGGCGTACAGCTTCCGATCCGGCTTCAGATCTGCGAGCGCAGCGATGATGACCTTCTCGACCTGCACGGCCTTGTCGATCAACTCACCGCCCATCTCCTGCGCCGTCTCGCGGAGCATCACCGACCGGGGATCATCGGTCCTGTACACCGGATGCCCGAACCCCATGATGCGTTCGCCGGCCGTGATTTTCGAGCGTGCCCACGCATCGGCCGACTCGACATCGGCAATCTCGTCCAGTCCGTCCAGGGCGCGATCGGGAGCGCCCCCGTGGAGTGGTCCGGCAAAGGCGCCGATGGCAGCACACACGGCCGAGGCGATATCCGAGCCTGTGGACGCCACGACTCGCGCAGTGAACGTCGATGCGTTGAATCCGTGATCGATCGTGGCGGTCAGGTAGCGATCGACGGCTCGGGCACGATCGGTAGCGGGCACATCTCCGGTGATCATGAACAACCAATTCTGAGCCGTCGTCAGATCCTCGCGCGGCTCGATGGGTTCCTTACCGGACCGAATCCTGTGCACCGCAGCCAAAATGGTCGGAGTCATCGCGCACAGGCGCTGTGCGGTCGCGCGCTTGTCCGACTCCGACGATTCGTAGAGCGGTATCGCACCTGCCATCCCCGACAACACCGTCCGTAACGCGAGAAGTGGCTGCTCGGGGCCTGATCGCGCCACAGTCTTCACGGCCGCGGCGACGTCGTCCGGTAGCTTTCGCAGTGGTGCCACCGCACGCAGAAACTCGACTCGCTCGGAATCGTCCGGCAACCGACCCTCGACCATGAGGAACCATGCGTCCTCGAATGTCAGAGTGCGCGCGATGTCGATCGCCGAGTACTGGCGGTAATGATAGAAACCCTCGTCCCCCCGCACGTCGCCGATCGACGTGGTGGTGACGACGACGTTGTGGAGCCCTCGCGGGGCTTCGAGAACGGTCATGACTGATCTCCTTTGCGCTGGTCAACCCCCACGATCCGCGTTAATGTTGATTGTTGTCAATGTTGATCGAGTCAATGTGAAAGTGTGAAGATGGCACCCTCCGACGGACGAAATCTGCTCACCACCTCCCAGGCCGCGGCGCGGCTGGGCGTCAAACCGGAGACCGTGTACGCCTACGTCAGCCGCGGATTGTTGACCAGCAGCCGATTGTCCGGAGTGCGCGGGAGCGTGTTCGACGTCGACGAGGTGGAAGCGCTCGCCGGCCGCGACACGGCCCGCCGCACCGACATCGGTGCAGTGGAACGTATTCGGACCCAGATCACGTTGCTCGACGACGGGCATCTCTACTTTCGTGGCCGTGACGCGGTCGAACTGAGCTCGCACCCGTTCGAGTCGGTCGCGCACTTCGTCTGGACCGGCGAACTGCTCGACGACGTGCAGTTCGACGCTGATCCCGTTGTGGTGCAACGGTGTCGAGAAGCCGTAGGACTCATGGCACCGGATTCTCGGTCGATGGACCGGATACGTATCGCCGTCGACATCGCGTCCACCTACCGCCCACTGCGTTTCGACACCGGGTACACGTCGGTCGTCCGCGAGGCGGGCCACCTGCTGGCAACAGTGGCAGCGGCCCTCGTTGGCGTGGCCCCGCAACAGTCCGTGGCCGAATCTATCTGGGCAGCAATAAAATCCGAAGAGTCCGACCCGCGCGGCCTCGCGCCACTGCAGGTTGCGCTGGTGTTGATGGCCGATCACGGACTTGCTGCGTCGACGCTCGGAGTCCGGGTGGCTGCGAGTACCCGGGCCAATCTCTATTCGGTTCTCGCAGCGGGGCTCGGATGCATCGACGGGCCCCTGCACGGTTCGGCTGCCGATCCCGTCTATCGGTTCTTGATGACGGCGATCGACGATCCGATAGCCGCTATTGCAACACAATTGAGGTCAGGAACGGGAGTCCCCGGCTTTGGGCACGTCGTGTACACGGATCGAGACCCCCGCGCCGAGGAACTACTTCGGGTGCTCCGCGACCCCGCTCACGGTGCGCAAACCGCCGTGATCGCGGCTGCAGATGTCGTCATCGAGGAGGTGAGCGATCGATTCGATACGTTTCCCAACTCGGATTTCGCTCTCGCCACGTTCACCTGTGCCTACGGGCTCAGGCCGGATACGCCGGAAATGCTGTTCGCATTCGCACGCATGGTCGGGTGGACCGCACATGCCCTCGAGGAATACGAAGAATCGCCACTACGCTTTCGGATTCCGGGCATCTACACGGGCACCCGGCCGGGGA
>NZ_CAPS01000010.1 GCF_000333955.1 Rhodococcus sp. AW25M09 | reverse complement strand
GTTGGTGGAATTGCTCGTCCAGCTCGAAGAACTGATCCATGTCGATACCGGGCTCGGCCTGCGCTGTGAGGTTGGCCCGCAACGCGGCAAGATCGTCATCCGAGCGAGACGCGACCGCATCGCTGAGCGACGCGGTTTCGATTGCCTCCCGGACGAATTGGGCGTCGGCAACCCGATCGGTATCGACGCGTGAGACGAATGTGCCGAGTTGTGGAAAGACCTGAACCAGGCCCTCTTCGGCCAACAGGATCAAGCTCTCGCGGACGGGTGTGCGGCTCACGGACAGATGCTCGGCAAGTTCGTTCTCCGACAGCGGGCTACCCGGGGGCAGCGTCAAGGACACGATGCGTAGACGCAACTCTCGGTACGCCCGCTCCCGTGCGGTGACTTTCCTGCTGCTCTGTGTGCTCACCGGTCAAGACTAACGTGGCGTACCGGGTGACTCACAGCGCCGATCCCTTGACGAAGTGCTCTGCATCACTAGTATGGTAGTACTGATATTTAAGGCGACGGTGGAGGCATTACAGCGATGGCAGTGATCAGCGGCAACGACGAGGCAGCCGTTCTGCACGGCCCACGTGACCTGAGGATCGAGCGCATCGACCGAATGCAGGTCGGCGACGGCCAGGTCAGGGTAGAGATACACGGCGTGAGCCTGTGTGGCTCCGACCTGCACTACTACGCAGACGGCCGCAACGGCTCCAACTCTCTGACGCAGCCCACCGTCTTGGGGCACGAGGGATTCGGGGTCATCACCGAGGTCGGCAAGGGTGTGGCCCAGGATCGCATCGGCCAGCGAGTCGCCATCGAACCCGCGATTCCGAACGGCAGCACACCACTGACTCTGAGCGGTCACTACAACGTCTGCCCCAGCGTCGTCTGCTTCGGATCACCACCGAACCACGGTCTACTGCGTGGATCTGTGGTTCTCGCAGCCGAATTCGCGCACCGGCTCCCGGATTCGATCGAAGACGGCGTCGCGGCCCTGATCGAGCCGTTGGCGGTCGCGGCGTGGGCCGCCGCCAGGGTCGGCCCCGTGTTGGGCAAGCGCATCGCGATCACCGGTGCCGGGCCCATCGGCCTGTTGGTCTTGCAGACTGTCATCGCCTTGGGCGCATCGGAGACGACGATCACCGACGTTGCCCCCGCGCGCCTCGAGGTCGCGGCAGCACTGGGTGCCACCACGACGTTGCGCTCGGGCGAAGACGCACTGCCCGAGGCCGCTTTCGACATCGCATTCGACTGCTCGGGCCATCCCGGAGCCATCGCCGACGCAGCACGCTCGCTCGGCCCGGCAGGTATCCTGGCGCTCGTCGGCGTACCGGGACGCGCGGTAGCCGAGTTCCCGATCGGCGCAGTGCAGCGCTGGGAACTCGACATCCGCGGATGCTTCCGTTACGGCCCATCGGCATTCGCAGATGCGATCGCTCTCGCCGGATCGGGGCGAGTGAACCTCGCTGCACTCGTCACCTCGACGTACCCGTTGGCCGAATCTGCCGCAGCGCTCGAGGCGGCGCTCACCGACCCCACCCAGCTCAAGATCGTCATCGACACCACTTCGCAAGGACCGCAATGAAAATCATCGATGCCACCGTCATCGTGACGGCTCCGGGCCGTAATTACGTGACGCTCAAGATCACCACCGACGAGGGCATCGTCGGGTGGGGTGACGCGACGCTCAACGGACGCGAACTCGCGGTCGAGTCGTATCTGAAGGACCACATTGCGCCGCTGTTGATCGGACGCGATCCACATCGGATCGAAGATATCTGGCAGTACCTGTACAAGGGCGCGTACTGGCGCCGCGGCCCGGTGACGATGACGGCCATCGCGGCTGTCGACGTCGCCCTGTGGGACATCAAGGGCAAGGCTGCCGATATGCCGGTCTACCAGCTCCTCGGCGGTGCCGCACGGGACGGGATCATGGTCTACGGCCATGCGAGCGGCGCCAGTGTGGAAGAAATGCTCGATGACGTCGAGGCTCATCTCGACAAGGGCTACAAAGCAATTCGAGCGCAGTCCGCGATACCCGGTTTGAACAAGACCTACGGTATTCCGGTCGACGGCTTCTACGAGCCTGCGTCGGGAGCTGCGCCGCAGGAAGATTCGTGGGACACCGCACCCTACATGCGATTCGCACCGCAGATGCTCGGAGCGGTACGCGAACGGCACGGATTCGGGTTTCACCTGCTGCACGACGTGCATCACCGTCTGAGTCCGATCGAAGCCGGCCGTCTCGGGCGCGACCTCGAAGAGATGCGCATGTTCTGGATCGAAGATCCCACCCCGGCCGAGGATCAGAGCGCCTTCGCCGTCATTCGTCAGCACACCACCACCCCCATCGCTGTCGGCGAGATCTTCAACTCGATCTGGGATTGCCAGGATCTGATCACCAACCGATGGATCGACTACATCCGTGCGTCCGTCTCGCACGCCGGCGGTATCACCCATCTACGCAAAATTTTCTCGCTGGCCGATCTGTACGGCGTTCGATCGGGATCCCATGGTGCGGGCGATCTCTCACCTGTTTCACTCGCTGCTGCGCTGCATGTCGATCTGTCGATTCCCAACTTCGGCGTGCAGGAGTACATGGGTCACGTCGACCCGACGGGTGATGTGTTCCAGACGAGCTACACGTTCACCGACGGCTTCATGCATCCGGGTAATGCGCCGGGCATCGGCGTCGAGGTGAACGAAGAGGCTGCCGCGAAGTACCCGTACAACCCCAAGTATCTGCCCGTCAATCGCCGTCTCGACGGCAGTATGCACGATTGGTGAAGTGCCACATGACCACAACTCAATTCGATCTAGTGCTGCTCGGCGAGCCGCTTGTCGAGGTGTCGACCACCGAAGCCTTCCGACACGGCGTCGGGGCTGTGCTCGGAGTGTCGGGTGATGTCGTCAACGCAGGAGCCGCGGCCGCTGCTGCGGGTGCGTCGGTAGCGCTGATCGCGCGGGTGTCCGATGACGAGCTCGGCGACGCCGTGTGCCGCCGAATTCGTGAACTCGGCATCGATGACACCTACATTCGACGAGTACCCGGTCAGCAGGGCGTCTACTTCCTGCACATCGACCCGGAGGGCAATCGCCAGTTTTCCTATGCCCGAGCCGGTTCGGTGGGAAGTCAGCTGGATGTGGCAGACCTGCCCGAAAAAGTGATCGAGCAAGCGGGTGCTGTATTGGGCGGCGGAATCGCGGTCGCACTGTCGCCGACGGTTGCCCGGACGATGCTGCACGTGGCGCAGCGCTCGGGTCGATTCGTCTACGACCCCAACTTTCGCCCCAGGTTGACCACTGCCGAGCAGGCCCGCGATTTCCTGCAGGGCATTGCCCCTTACTGCGAGGTGATCGTTCCGTCGGCGCCGACCGAGATCGAATTGCTGTTGGGCACCGGCGATCCCGCGACTGCTGCGGCTTCCCTGATGGGCTGGGGTGCGCGCTCTGCGGTGGTCACGCAGGGTTCGCAAGGGTCGAGCATCTTCACCCACGAGGGAACGTTTCATCAGCCGGTGATTCCCGCCCTCGCGGTGATCGATCAGACCGGTGCCGGTGACGTGTTCGCCGGCACCCTGACGGCGCGCCTTGCTCTCGGCGACGATCTTCGCCAGGCTGCTGCCCTGGCTGCGGCTGCCGCATCACTGAGTGTCGGAGGGCGCGGCGGTACGGGCCTCATCGCGCCGCTCGCCGAGATTCGTCGCCACCGTGAGCGAGTGGCGACGTGATCGCCCCGAGCCGGTTGTCCGACGCGACCGCCGCCGTCGTCCGTCCTACCTCGAGCGGAATCGTTCATCTGGGCGTCGGTGCATTCCACCGGGCACATCAGGCGGCCTTCACCTACGAGGCCGCCTTGCTGACCGGCGAGATGAATTGGGGCATCACTGGTTTCACCCAACGTAGCAATACCGTGGTGGAGCAGCTCGCCCCGCAGGACGGGTTGTTCACCCTGGTGCAGAAGGGGACCGAGCAGACCATGGCCACCGTCGTCGGCTCGGTGCTCGACGTACGGAACGCAGCCGCGGACCCCGACGCGGTTGTCGAGGCCATCGCCGACCCAGCGGTTCACATAGTCACTCTGACTGTCACCGAGAAGGGGTACCGACTCGACCCTGCTTCGGGCCGACTGCGTCTGGACGACCCGGAGATCGTGGCAGATCTGAGCGGTAGGCCGCCGCGTACCGTGGCCGGGCAGTTGGTGGCGGGATTGGCTCGGCGCATGGCAGGCGATGCGCCGCTCACGGTGTTGTGTTGCGACAACCTGCCGTCGAACGGTCGAATTCTGTCCGAACTGGTCCATGCCTTCGTCGATGCATGCGGCCGCGACGACGGCCTGGCCGAGTGGATCACGCGTCGAGTCACGTTCCCCAGCAGCATGGTCGATCGAATCGTGCCCGCTACCACTGACGACGACAGGGCGGAGAACGAGCGAAGAACGGGCCTGCGCGACGACGCCCTGGTGGTGTGCGAGCCGTTTCGGCAGTGGGTGATCGAGGACGATTTCGCAGGTCCGCGTCCGTCCTGGGAACGGGTGGGAGTGCAGTTCGTAGAGGACGTGGAGCCCTGGGAGACGATGAAGCTGCGCGTGCTCAACGCCACCCACTCGGTGCTGGCGTACCTCGGAATCCTTCGTGGGCACGCAACCATCGCCGAAGCGGTCCGTGATCCGGTGCTCGACGAGATCTGCCGGATCATCGTTCTCCGCGACGTCGCATCGACTGTGAGCGGCGGTATGGACTCCGTCGGATACGGCGACGAGGTTCGTGAGCGATTCGCCAACCCGGCGCTCAGACACACCACCCGGCAGGTAGCGATGGACGGATCGCAGAAGCTCGGTCCACGGCTACTCGGAACCGTGCGTGATGCAACGGCCGCCGGTGATTCCACGGACATGCTCGCTCTCGCCGTTGCGGCCTGGTGTTCTTTCGTGCTCGGCGAGACGAAAGCCGGACGCACGCTGGACGATCCGTTGTCCGCGCAGTTGGGTCGTGCCGGATCGGCTGCGGACCTGCTCGCTGTCGAGTCCATCTTCGGGCCCGACCTCGGGGCCACTTCACTGTTCGGCGCGCAGGTGGTCGCGTGGACCGATTTTCTCCGGACGAACTCGCTGAGCGAGTGGAAACGAGTGCTGATATGACCTCCGAACCCGCTACTTCTGTCGAAAACCTCACCGCTCGCGATGTACTACACATGAGTCCGGTGATTCCGGTTGTCGTCATCGATCGGGTCGAGGATGCGGTTCCGCTGGCGCGCGCACTGTATGCAGGCGGTATCGGCGTCATCGAGATGACGTTGAGGTCGGAGGCTGCTCTCGGTGCCATCGCGGCGATTGCTGCAGACGTTCCCGAAATCGTCATCGGAGCGGGAACGGTGTTGACCCGCGAGGATGCACTGAGATCGGTGGACGCGGGCTCGAGGTTTCTGGTCTCGCCCGGGTCGCCGAAGGGCTTGCTCGACGCGGTGCGCACGCTCCCGGTTCCGCTGCTGGCCGGAGTGTCGACGGCGACCGAAGCAATGACGGTCACCGAGGGCGGATCGACCGAGATGAAGTTCTTTCCGGCCGAGTCGTCGGGCGGTGCAGCGGCACTGGGTGCGCTGGCGGGTCCGCTGCCGCACTTGACGTTCTGCCCGACCGGCGGAATCACTCCTGTGAATGCCGTCGACTATCTGGCGCTGCCGAACGTGGTGTGTGTCGGTGGTAGTTGGCTCACGCCGCGGTCACTGGTGCAGGCGGGGGACTGGGCTGCGATCGAGGACCTGGCTCGTTCTGCGTGTGCGCTGTCCACCTGATTCGGTCCGCGAAGGACCATTGACGTATTGGTATAACAGTGCTTGTATATCAGTGTGGCGAGCGCCACCACTCAGTCTCGATGAGGTACAGGTCTCACGTGGACCCGCAGCGCACTCGCATCATGAACTCATCGATCATCATCAGCAACGGAGCTTCGGATGTCACAAGACACCAATGAATCGACGGACGATCGCGGGAACACCGCTGTCCCGACTCGCAGCACCAAAGACCTCACCAAGGCAGCGATGTCCGGTTGGCTGGGTACGGCAATGGAGTTCATGGACTTCCAGCTGTATTCGCTGGCCGCTGCGATCGTCTTCAATCGCATCTTCTTCCCCGACGTCAGTCCGGCAATCGGATTGATCGCCGCCATGGCTACGTACGGCGTCGGCTACGTCGCGCGTCTGGCCGGTGCCATCTACTTCGGCCGGATGGGCGATCGAATCGGCCGTAAGAAGGTCCTCTTCATCACCATTGCAATGATGGGGGCCTCCACCACCCTCATCGGAGCATTGCCGACATACGACGCGATCGGCATCATGGCCCCGATCCTGCTCGTTGCCCTCCGGTTGATTCAGGGATTCGGTGCCGGAGCCGAAATTGCCGGTGCCACAGTCATGTTGGTGGAGTACGCACCGGACAAGCGTCGTGGCCTCATCGCGTCGCTCGTCTCGCTGGGCACCAACTCCGGAACCCTTGCTGCATCTGCCATCTGGGCCTTGCTGCTCGCTGTGCTGTCCGAAGATCAGTTGCTCAGCTGGGGCTGGCGTATACCGTTCCTCGCCAGCTTCTTCCTGATGCTCTTCGCGGTGTGGTTGCGCTCGAACCTCAGGGAGAGCCCGGTCTTCGAGGAGCGCGCGGATGTGGTCGACGGTGTCGCTCTGTCGCACGACGAGATCGACAAGACCGACGAGGAACTGAAGGTCAGCGTGCTCGAGTCCGGTCTCAAGCAGAAGAAGGGGCGTGCATTCTTCATCGCGCTGGGTCTGCGCTTCGGTCAGGCCGGCAACTCCGGCCTGATTCAGACGTTCCTGGTGGGCTACATCGCGTCGACTCTGCTGATCGATCGTTCCATCGCCACCAGTGCGATCGTCTATGGCTCACTCATCGGATTCGCCACCATTCCGATCATCGGCATTTTGGGCGACCGGTTCGGGCGTCGGCCGATGTACATGGTGCTCAGTGCGCTGACGATGATCCTGGCGTTCCCGCTGATGCTGATGGTCACCAGCGGCAACACCGTAGCCCTCGTCGTCGCGATGGTGCTGGCTCTCAACCTCGGTGTGCTGGGGCTCTTCTCACTCGAAAGCGTCACGATGGCAGAGCTGTTCGGTGCGCGCACCCGTTTCACACAGCTGGCGCTGTCGAAGGAAATCGGTGGCATTCTGGCCACAGCGATCGGGCCGCTACTGGCAGCCAGCCTCACCGCGTGGACCGGAAGTTGGTGGCCCATCGCAGTGATGCTGGTGATCTACTCCGCGATCACACTGGTGTCGGCGTACCTGGCACCGGAGACCCAGGGTCGCGATCTCGTCAGACTCAACGACGCGGCCTGAGTGTTTCACCTCGAGCTCGCAGTTATGCAGACGAATCGGTCTCGAATGTCTACGTAACTGCGAGTTCGGCGTTGGCCAGGATGGCAGAGGCGGCCGCATCGGGTGCCTGCGTCGGAATCCAGTGCGAGACATCAGGTAACACTGTCAATGTGTACGCCGAATCGACGTACTGCTGCGTCCGCTCGATAGCTGAACGGCCGATGAAGGTGTCACCGTCACTCCACACCATCGCCGTCGGCACGGTGATGCGGAGTCGTCCGATACCAGAGTTCGAGAAGGGCATTCCTCGATACCAGGTGACCGCGAAGGGCAGTGCACCGTAGTCGACGATGCCCGTCTTCGTATTTTCCAGGTCCGATGCGGTCATTCCGCTCTTCTCGTACCACTTTTCGGCTCTCTGCCCGGGTCGTGTCATCCACCTCTCGGGCAGTATCGGCAGTTGGAAGAACGCGAAGTACCAGGAATGCAGAATCTGCTTCGAGCTGAGCATCGCGGTCATGAATGCGCCGGGATGCGGAACCGAGAACGCCGTCAGTGTCGACACCAGGTCGGGACGTCGGCCCGCGGTGACCCAGGCGATCATCGCTCCCCAGTCGTGTCCGACCAGATGGACCGGCCTGCCGATGGCATCGATCAAGGCGACGATATCGCCCGTCAGTGCGCCGACGCGGTAGTCGCGACGCCGCCTCGGCCGGGCCCGTGGCGAGTAGCCGCGCTGATCCGGTGCAACAGTGCGGAATCCGGCGTCGTTCAGGATTGCCGTCACCGCGGACCACGACGATGCTCGTTCGGGAAAACCGTGCAGCAGCAACACGACCGGGCCGTCCAGAGGTCCCTGGTCGAGAACGTCGAACATCAAACCGTCATGGGTGTATTCGGTGATTCGTTCCGGAGCGGAGCCGCCCGTCAGCATGTGCTGGGCACCGACTGGCCGGCGAACACGGCGGCCAGGAATTCCATGGCTGACTTGTCGCTCACGTCGTGGCCTTGTTCGGGCTGCTCCTGCGCGACGATCGGATCACCCAGGGCGCACGCTCTGGCGACTCCGTCGGCAGTCCATTGCGGAAGCACCACGTCGTCCTTCGCGCCGTAGGCCACGAACATCGGCACATCGGTCCGCACCTGCGGGAGTGTGTAGCGTCCGATCAGGTCGAGCAGCTTCTGCTCGGATTCGGCCGAGTCGGCGGCGAACTCGTCGGGTGCCATTGCCTGGACTGCGCGCTCCTTGCCGTCCGTGTCACCGCCCTGGCAGGTGAGCAGAAGGTCGTTGTTGGCCTCGGCGACGGTTCCGCTGTAGTCCTTCGGATCGATCGCGGGATCCACCTGCTCGGCGCCATACAGCAGAAACGGTAGTAGTTCCTTCTGTGGCCTGGTCAGCGTTCCGTCCTCGGCGGACCGAACGAGGGGCGTCAGGTCGGTGGGCGGCGACAGCGATACCGAGGCCACCAGGTCCAAGCCCTGGCCGTAGGACGCAGCGAGTTCGTTTGCAGCCCACGCCGCTTGGCCACCCTGTGAGAGGCCGACAGCGGCCCAGCGCGTGGACGTGTCGGGCAGCGCGTTGTGTGCTGCGCGGGCCGCGTCGATCATGTTGTTGCCGGAGGTGCGCGGTTCCAGATATGGGTGGGTACCGCCGCCGGTGCCCAATCCCTGGTAATCGGGCAGCACCGTCACGTAGCCGAGTTCGGTGAAATCCTCGATGGCGAACTGATAGCCGAGAAGATCGGGATAGAGGGTGGGCCCGCAGTCGGCCTGGACTCCGGTGGTGCCGTGCCCGTATACGACGATCGGCCAACCGCCCTCGGGCGCCGCACCAGGAGGAACGGCGGCCACACCGGATACCGCGGTGGGCGAGTTGTCGACACCCGACGTCGACTCGTAGACGAAGCGGTACAGCGTGGCACCGGTCGCGGCCAGCTCGGTCGATCGGTCACCGAAGTCCTCGGAGGCGAGAACGGTGCCGGATATACCCGTCAGGTCGTATTGCGGGGCCGGTGCAGCCGTGGTTTCGGTGGGCGCAGGAGTGGGCTCGGACTCGGGTGTGGAACTGCACCCCGCAGTCACGGCCACCGCGAGGCAGCAGACGGCGGCAGCAGACATCGAGCGAGCGTAGGTGTGCACAACGCGTGTCTACCAGAACCGCACTACGAGCGGTCGGCAGCAGGGTTTGCACCGGACGCCATTCGGGGATATGTCCGGTTATGAAAATCGTGGTGGTTGTCAGTGCGGTCGTGGCAGTGGTGGTGTCGTTTCTGGGGTCGGGTGCGTGGATCGGGACACCCATCGCCGAGGCGGCGGGCGGGGCTCTGAGTGCAACCTCCACGCTGGTGGCTCCCGCCGGCCCGGCATTCTCGATCTGGTCGGTGATCTACACCGGGCTCATCGTCTATGCCGTCTGGCAGTTCCTCCCCGGTCGAACTGCACGTCACGACGCGTTGCGTGCACCGATCGTCGCGTCGATGCTGCTCAATCCGGCCTGGATTCTGGCGATCCAGCTGGGCCAGGTGTGGCTGAGTGTCATTGTCATCGTGGCACTGTTGGCGGTTCTCGTCCGCGTGTTCGTGCTGATGCAGCAACACCGACCGGAGGGCATCGCCGACGCGGTGATCACCGACGGCACCATGGGCCTCTATCTGGGATGGGTGTGCGTAGCCACCATCGCGAACATCTCCGCATGGTTGGTGAACCTCGGAATCACCAGTGGCGCGACGCTGTGGGCGATTGTCGTGCTCGCCGTCGCAGCTGCAGTGGGGGTATTTCTGGCCCAGTACTCCCACGGCGCGATCGCCCCGATGCTGGCGATCGTGTGGGGGCTGGGATGGCTGGCGCAGGGCCGACTCACCGGTGAGCTGACCAACGACACAGTCGGATACGCCGCCGTCATCGCAGCCCTGGTGGTCGCCGTATCGACCGTGGCGATCAGAATTCGCGGCACGCATACGGACTCTGCAATCCAGATGTCTCGACCGGGGCTCGCGAAGTATTGATCAGGACGCGAAGAAGCTCGACGCCTCGCCAATGTCAGGAGTCCCCGTCATGACCAACATCAGCTCGAGCACCGATCGGTCACTCGCGAACGAACGCGAACCTCTCCACGACATCTCCGAGCGGGTGCTGTGGCTGTCGACATCGATGATTCATCACGCCAACCGAATTCGTCCCAACACGACCGGTCTGAAGGTCGGCGGGCACCAGGCGTCGTGCGCGTCGATGGTGACGATCATGACGTCGCTGTGGTTCGAGCAATTGACTGCCGCAGACAGGGTGTCGGTCAAGCCGCACGGATCGCCGGTGCTGCATGCCATCAACTATCTTCTCGGTGAGCTGGACGAGAAGTACCTGACGACACTGCGCTCGTACGGCGGCCTGCAGTCCTATCCATCACGTGCCAAGGATCCCGACCCGGTCGACTACTCGACGGGGTCGGTGGGTATCGGTGCGACCGCACCTATTTGGGGTGCGATGTCGCGACGTTTCGTCGACGCGGCCTTCGGTGGCGCATCCAGCACGACGCGCCCGTTCCAGGGACGGCAGTACTCACTCGTCGGAGACGCCGAGTTGGACGAGGGAGCCGTGTGGGAGGCCGTCGTCGACACCGGCATCGGTGAGCTGGGCGAAATCGTCTGGATCGTCGACCTCAATCGTCAGTCGCTCGATCGAGTGGTGCCGAACATCGCCGCGGGTCGTCTGGAGAAAATGTTCGACGCAGCAGGCTGGCAGGTCGTCACGGTCAGATTCGGCCGGCTGCTCGAGAATCTGTTCGCACGCAACGGGGGCGACGCATTGCGTCGACGCATTCTGGACATGCCCAATCCCGAGTACCAACGGCTGCTGCGTTGTGCGGCGTCCGAGTTGCGTGATCGTCTGCCCGGCAATGGTTCCGATGCCGACGCGATTGCCGAGCTCATCGCCGACCTCGATGACGTCGTGCTGACGGAGTCCATCCGAAACCTCGGTGGTCATGATCTGGATGCGATGCGCGAGGCGTACTCCCAAATCGACGACACGCGGCCGACAGTGATCATCGCCTACACGGTCAAGGGCTTCGGGCTCCCCACTCAGGGGCATCCGCAGAATCACTCCTCACTGTTGACGGCTGATGAATATGCCACTCTCGCAGACAGTCTCGGCGCGGACGTCGGATCGCCGTGGGTCCGATTCGACGATGCCAGTGCGGCCGGCCGGTTGTGTGCCGACGCTGCCGAGCGTCTGCGCCGTGAGCCGGTGTCCCTCGCGACACCACCCACAGTTCCCACCGACATCGGCCGCACTCCGAAGGGCACAGCAACGACGCAGGCAGCGCTCGGACGCACGCTGATCGACCTGACCCGAGAGGCCCCCGACGCGGCACGCCGCGTGGTCACGATCAGTCCCGACGTCAGCTCGACCACCAATCTCGGTGGTTGGGTCAACAAGGTCGGCGTCTGGTCGTCCTCGGAGCGGCGCGATTGGTTCGACGACGACGCCGAGACGATCATGCACTGGCGTGAGGGGCCCACCGGTCAACACATCGAACTCGGTATCGCAGAGACCAATCTGGTCGGTCTGATGGGCGAGCTGGGTGCGACATGGAGTCGGTGGGGTGAGCCGTTGTTCCCGATAGGGGTGATGTACGACCCGTTCGTCGAACGCGCCCTCGAACCGTGGTCGTACGGCATCTATGCCGGCGGCCAGTCCATCCTCGTCGGCACTCCGTCCGGTGTGACCCTGGCGGCGGAAGGTGGTGCGCACCAATCGATCAAGACGCCGTCGATCGGTCTGGAGCAGCCGGGATGCATCTCGTACGAACCCGCCTTCGCTATCGACGTCGAATGGACACTGCTCGCGAGTATCGCCAAGTTGGGTCGCCCCGACGGCACGTCCGCATACCTGAGATTGTCGACCCGTCCGGTCGATCAGACGCTGGCCGACGTCCCCGGTGATCCCGCCGCGCGCGAGCGCAGGCGACGCCAGGTGGTCGCGGGCGGCTATCCCCTCGTTCGCCGAGACGGTGCCGTCGTCACCATCGCGGCCATGGGTGCTGTCGTGACCGAAGCGCTCGATGCCGCAGAACGTTTGGAACAGATCGGAGTCATCGCCGACGTTCTGTGTATCACCGGTCCCGGTCAGCTCTACCGCGCTGTTCAGGCGCGGCAGGGGCACGGCGACGCCGAATCGTGGATCCTCGAGCAACTGCTTCCGGCGGATCGGGCGACGCCGATGGTGACGGTGCTCGATGGCCATCCGCACACCCTCGCGTTCCTCGCGACGGTCAATCGTGTGGCATCGACGTCGTTGGGTGTCAGTAACTTCGGTCAGGTCGGATCGTTGGACGAGGTGTACGAGCACCATCACATCGACACCGATTCCATCGTCGGTGCGGCACTGGACGTCACTGGTCACTGACTGGGGGTCAACCCCGCCCCGGCACCTCGAGGGAATCCGGACTATTCGTACGAAAGGGCATCTCGACCGGCAACCGACCGATGGGTACCTTCCGGTTTGACACCGGGCGTACGGTTGAATTATTCGGTGAAGGTCATCACCGTTCGCAGGTCTCGCGCACGACAACAGGTGTATTGGCTGCACCATCTGGGACTCGACTCGAATGACCGACCGAAACTCGTATAGGTTGAATCCTGACGATATCGTCGACGCCAGGGCTGCAGACGATTTCGATGGAGAGATCCTGTCTGCTCTGTCGGCACGGCCTCGTTCTCGTGCGGCAGAACGCTATTTCGCCGAGGACACTTTCGAGGCGCTCGATGTGTTCCGCGGGATTCTGCTCGAGCACAGTCGGTTCGAGACCGTGCTGCAGGGTCTGTGCGAGCAAGTCGTTGCCGCCATCCCCGATGCCGATATGGCGGGAGTAACTCTGCAACATCACGATTCGGCGAATCCTCCTACGGCGGCGTACTCGGACGCGCGCGTAGTGGACATCGACGCCGATCAGTATGCCGCGGACGAAGGACCCTGCCTCGAAGCTGCTCGAACCAACCGCATCGTCTGTGTCCGGGTCGAGGAGGTCGCAGCCCGCTGGCCGAAGTTCGCATCCGCCGTCGCCGGTGTCGGGGTGAACAGCTATCTGTCTGCTCCGCTTGCCGTCGACTCCGGCCATGCCGGATCTCTGAATATCTACAGCTTCGACGGAGACGGCTTCAGCGACATCGACGAGGTTCTGGTCACGATGTTCGTCACCGCGGCGGAAGCTGCGGTGTGGAACTCACGGCACACGGAAGAAGCGAAGAAGGAGACCGCCGGGCTGCGTGTGGCGATGCGAACGCGCGCAACGATCGAGCAGGCGAAAGGCATTTTGATCGCGGTGCGAGGTATTTCCCCCGAGGCCGCGTTCGCTGCTCTCTCGGAGCAGTCGCAACGCGAGAACATCCGGGTGTCGGTATTGGCCGCGCGGGTCGTGGCCTCGGCCATGGACTACGTGCGTGAGAATCGGTGAGAAGACTGCAGGTGCAGGACGGCGTAGGGTCGTGCTCACGCTGTCGTCCGCGCCAATGATGTTTCAGTGAAACCGAACCGACCCGCACGATCGAGGGTCGAGAAGGTCGAGTCACATGACCGACACACCTATTCACGACGAACTGCTGAAATCTCTCGAGGTCGACCCCAACGGCGGGGATCGGCACACCGAATCCATCGCCCAGGCGTCGCCGATCGCGGTGCCTGCTCAGGCCCATTCGCGGCACCGTCGGGCCTGACGGTGCCGATTCCGATATCCCCTTGATCGTCGAACTCGACGACACCGAGTTGCGTGGTGCTGTCGAGGCGGACGTGACAGCGCAAGAAGCGCTCAGCGCCGCTCTCAGAGCTGCAGACGACTGATGTTCGTCCCCTCGTCCGGCGGATCGACGGCTGCGTGCACATCGACGTCGTAGGACTTCGGAAGTTCACGGCTGCACAACTCGTGGGCCTCGTCGGCCGAGATTCCGAGAGCTCGGAGTACTCGTTCGGTGACGCCGTCCACGGTGGCGTTCCCGTCGCGCTCGGGCTGCGCGAGTAGCAGTCGGCCCATGGACAGCAGCGATCCCGCCACTATTGCGAGCGCGGCATCGAGGTCGTCCACATCGAACCGGCCGTGGGCAGCCGCCGCTTCGATGTCGCGGCGTGAGCGTGGTGCCAGGCCTCCGGCGGCGGCGAAGGCGGCGGCCTCGGAATTGAGCAGGACGCGACTGAGGTCCGGTTCGAGCAGAAAGAGGCGTCCGGACAGCCGGAAGGACTGGGTGAACTTCTCGACCGGATCGCTCAGATCGACAGTGAGCGAGTCGAGGTAGTCACCGACGGATTCGAGCGCCGAGTCGATGGCCGCCTGCCACAGTTCTTCTTTGCTCTCGAAGTAGTTGTAGAACGATCCGTTGCTGACGTCGGCCGCCTGCGTGATGTCGAGGACAGCTGCGTTGGTCTTACCTTGTGCCAGGAATCCTTGCGCGGACCGGACAAGTGCGGCCCTGGTGCGTGCCTTCCGGCGGTCTACACGGCTGCCTTCCGTCACGGTCTGCTCCTATTCGATGGTTACTTACGAGGTCATCCTAACCAACGGCAGATATGACGATTTCGTCAATCTGCTTGACTGCCGGTGCTCTCATGGGTGACGATATCGTCATTGATCGGCGAACGCCGCACCTTCCATGGCTGCATCGAGGAATTGATGACAACGACAGTTTCGATCCCGCACTACCGCACCGACATCTACTCCACCGATGCGATTCTGGATCCGTACCCCCACTACGCGCGGATACGGGCACTGGGTCCGGTGGTGTGGCTCCCGCGTCCGCAGGTGTTCGCCGTCTCGCGGTATGCCGATTGCAAGGCAGTGCTGCTCGACGACGAGACGTTCATCTCGGGTGACGGAGTCGCGCTCAATCCGATTGCCAACAAGCTCGGACGAGGCACGACCTTGAACAGCGACGGCGACGAGCACGCAACCAAGCGTTCGGTGCTGGCCCATCGTTTGACGCCGAAGGCCGTACGGAAGATGACGGCGGCGGTGGAGGAGAAGGCGGAAAGCATCGTCGATGCAGCGCTGAGCAAGCAGTTCGTCGACGGTGTGGACGACCTCGCAACGGCGTTGCCCATGTCCATCGTGCCCGACCTCGTGGGATGGCCCGAGGATGGACGCGAGGACCTTCTTCGTTGGGCAGGAGCCACATTCGATTCTCTCGGGCCGGTCAATCGGCACTCTGCCACCGCAGCGAAGGCCGCTGGTGAGATGCTCGCCTTCTCCAGGCGCGTGGTGCGGCAGCGATCGGTGATTCCCGGAAGTATGGGCGATGACGTGCTCAAAGCTGCCGACGAAAACAAGATCGACAAGTCCGCGTGCCCGGCGTTGATGATCGATTACCTCGGCCCGTCACTCGACACCACCATCGGAGCGATCTCCGGTGCGCTCGATCTGTTCGCCCGGCACCCCGAGCAGTGGCAGGCAATCAGGCAGAACCCTGATCTGATCGCCAATGCCGTCAACGAGGTCGTCCGGTACGAGTCGCCCATCAGGGCGTTCTCCCGCCGTGCGGTTCGCGATGTCGAGATCGACGGTTCGCGAATCCCGAAAGGTGCACGGGTGCTGGTGATCTACGCGTCGGCGAACCGAGACGAGCGGGAATGGGACAACCCCGATGCCTTCGACATCACCCGAGACGCGGCTCGCCAGCTCGGCTTCGGATCCGGCGTACACGGGTGTGCGGGTCAGGGCCTTGCTCGACTCGAAGCGCAGACGATGCTTCGGGTGCTGGCCCGACGAGTCGAACGGTTCGTCCCCTCGGGCACGCCGATACGGGCCGTCAACAACGTAATTCACCGATACGAGAGTTTGCCGTTGAAATTGGTAGCTACAGAAGGGACACAGCAATGAAGATCGACGTCGACTGGGAACGATGCGAAGGCCATGGAATCTGCGCCGAGCAAGCCCCGAAGGTGTTCAGCTTGGACGACGAGGGCGAACTGCACCATGCATTCGACGGTCAGGAGATCCCCGACGATCTGGCGGCTTCGGCGCGATCTGCAGTCGGGGTGTGTCCGGTCGCTGCCCTGAAGGCACAGGGGTGAGTTCTCAGGGCCACCGGATCGTCATCGTCGGAGACTCCATCGCGGGCTGCACCGCCGCTCGTGAGGTGCGTGCCCGCGGGCACGACGGCCCGCTCACCATGATCGGTGCCGACGCCGACGGGTGTTACGCCAAACCGCCGCTGTCGAAGCATGTCCTCAAAGGCGAGGCGGCCGAGGCGCAGACGTGGGATCTGTCGGATCTCGACATCACCTCGATCGTCGATCGCGCCACGACCGTGGATACCGGTCGACGCATCGTCACCACCGTCGACGGCACCGACGTCCCCTACGATGCCCTGATCGTGGCGACCGGGGCATCCGCGCGGCGCATCGCCGGTCCTGATCGAGCCGGTGAGACTGTGCTGCGGACGTTCGCCGACGTCCGTGCCTTGCGCTCGAAACTGGACGAGGCACGAACTGCAGTGATCGTCGGAGCAGGCTTCCTCGGCATGGAAATCGCCAGTGCCTGTGCCAGTCGCGGTATCGCGGTCACTGTCGTGGACGTGGACCCGCCGCTGAAGCGGCTCCTCGGCCCCTTCTTGTCCGACGCGATCCTGGCGCGAGCCGCGTCCGCGTCGGTCGAGTTCGTCAAGGCTGACAAGCCGGTCTCGCTGACCGGTGACCCCGTGGTCGGCATCGAGGTGGCAGATCGCGTTCTCACCGCAGATCTTGTTGTCACCTGCGCCGGCGATGTTCCCGAGACGAGTTGGCTCGACGGCACCGGAATCGCCGACGGTCACGGTGTCGGTATCGACGAGCATTGTGCAACAACGGTTCCCGAGGTGTTCGCTGCCGGGGACGTCGCCTATTCACGCGGGACGTCCAGCCGGGCCCCGTTCTGGTCGAATGCCGTCGCGCAGGGCAAGGTGGCCGCGGCGTCTGCACTCGGTCTCGAGCCGACCTGCGCGCCCGCCGACGACTATTTCTGGACGGAGATCCTGGGACTGTCGATCAAGGTCGTCGGTCCCCTCCCGCTTCAGGGAGACCCGACCGTTCTCGAGGGTTCCGTCGAGGACGGGTCCGCACTGTTGCAGTGGAGTCACGAGGATGGCCGTATCACCATCGTTGCTTTCGGTATCAAGAAGCCCGTCGGTCTACTCCGACGGTTGGCGCGCGAGCGCGCCGTCCCCACGACGTAAGGAAACTCTCCATGGCACTGAGCTTTTCGTCCAACTTCTCTCGTCGGCTCCCCGAGGCCGTCGGGCTGGCCCGCGCCGCGATCGGCATCGCCCACATGATCGCACCCACCCGGGCCAACGAACTGCTCGCCGGATCCGATGCTGCCGTGGCGACCACTCGAGCTGCCGCCCGCACCTTCGGAATTCGCGAGATCTACATTGGCGGCGGGCTGTATGCGGCAACGAAGTACGCACCGAAAGCGGTGCGCACTCTGCTTCGCGCCGGGGTGGCCGTCGATGTGTGGGATACCGCTGCGTTTGCGATGACCTCTCATCTTCCGCAGAAAACGAGGGTGGCGGGTTGCGCCATTGCCGGTGGATTCGTGATCGCGGGCGTGCTGGCAGAGTTGCAACTGGATCGGTAGGGGCTCGCGCACAGTGGACAATATCGCGCGCGCCCTCCGAGCTGTGAGCATCAACGCCGTTCGTCTCTACAACCGGCTGGAAATTTTGGTGGCCCAACCGGTTCCGGATACTCCGGTACTCTTCGTCGCCAATCACGGATTCGGCGGAGTCATCGATTTGAACGTGTTCGCGTTCGCGGCAGCCTACGACGAGCTCGGTCTCGACAGGGAACTGATCACGCTGACGCATCAGATTGCGTGGACTCTGCACGCCGAGAAGTTGGTCGAGCCGTTCGGTGCCCGCCCTGCCGGTCGTCGGACCGCTCTCGATGCGTTCCGAGAGGGGCACAACGTACTGGTGTTCCCGGGCGGTGATGTCGATGCGCTCAAATCCTGGCGGCATCGCAACGACATCGTGTTCGGTGGGCGTACCGGATATGCCCGCCTGGCCATGGAGGCAGGGGTGCCGGTGGTACCCGTTGTCACGGCCGGTGCCGGGGAGTCACTGCTCGTGCTCTCGAGCGGGAAGCGATTGGCCAAAACTCTGCGGCTGGACCGGGCATTGCGGTTGAAGACGCTGCCGCTGTCGCTGTCCATTCCCTGGGGCGTCAATCTCGGTCTGGTGGGAATACTTCCGTATCTGCCGCTCCCCACCAAGCTCGATACTTCGGTGCTGGCTCCCATGTGGCCGAACTCCGACGAGACGGCGGAGGAGTTCGCGCAGCGAGTCCATTCGGCGATGCAAGCCGAGTTGGACGAACTGACGAAGGGCCGTCGGCCCGTGATCGGGTGATCGCCTCTGGTGATCACCCGATCACGTGTGTCCGCGCTACGCGATACTGGCGACGGGCGTCATCCCGATCATGGACGCCACTCGGGTGTGGTCGGCGGACGAGAGTTCGCGATCGCTGCAGTAGATGAACTTGTCCGGTCGGACGAGGAAGCCCTGTGCGCGCGATTTACGCATCTGCCGTTCTACGTCACCCTCGCTGTCCACGTAGTGCCCTGTTGCGACGCGGTGAGTGGCTATGGCAGAGGAGTATTCGAGCTTCACCTCGGCCACGCCGGCCTCGGCGAGGGCTCGGGGGATCGGGGCGCCGGGGAAGCCTATCCAGGTCCACCGGTTGTTCAACACGGTATCGAGCCTGACGTGCGCAAGATCGGATCCCACGAGCCAGGGCTGGCGGATGAACGTCCCTCGGGGGCTTCGTACGCTGGCGCCGAGACCGAAGAATCCTCCCTTCGTGCCGAGTTCGTAGCGGGGCTTGAGTCCGTTGTTCTTGATGACCCGGCCGAGGCCGGGTAGCCGCGTAGCGGCGTGAATCAGGCCGTCGCGCAATCGAACTGCAGTGGGGTTACCCAGCATCACCAGCTTTCCGATGCGCAGTGAGAATGCGGTCAGCTGTTCCACGTTCGGTCGGCGCTCGGGTTCGTAGGTGTCCAGCAGGCTCGGATCGGCGCCGGCGTTGAGTACCGCGTCGAGCTTCCAGCACAGGTTCGCGACATCGCGGACCCCGGACGAGACGCCCTGCCCGGCGAACGGCGGCATGATGTGCGCGGCGTCGCCTGCGAGGAACGCTCGTCCCTTCCGCCATTGTTCGGCTTGGCGAATGTGGAAGGTGTATCCCCAGCTTCGGTAGATCTCGACCTTGTCGTAGTCGATTCCGCGTTCGGCCAGCAGGCCGCGTAGGCCCTCTTCGGTTTGCAGCTGCTCGACGGTCTCGCCCTTGTTGACCCGAAACTCGACGCGGTGATAACCCATCGGGCAGGGGCAGTCGACGCCCGGTCGGCGTGGATCGGAAATGAAGGTGAAGTCCAGCGGAGCGTCGACGGGCAGGTCGTACCATGCGCGCAGCTGGATGTCGAACCAGGGTTCTTCGATGTGCTTGCCGGGCAACGCAATACCGAGGAGTTTGCGGATCGAACTCGAACCGCCGTCGCACGCGATCAGGTAGCGGCCGGTGATCTTGCGGTCCGGTTCACCGTCGACGTGGCGAAGCGTCACGGTCACCGAGTCCGCGTCCTGCGCCAAGTCCACCGCGTCGTATCCGGGCATCAGGGTGACAGTCGGGAAACGCTCGATACCTTGCCGTAGTACTCGTTCGAGCTCGGGCTGGTGGTAGTAGCACATTCCGGGAACGCCCTGCCCGTGACTCTGCGAGGACGTCATCGACAGAAACGTGCGGTCACCGTTCTTGAAGTGCACTCGGACATCCGACGACATCGTGGCCAGCATCTCGTCGAACAGGCCGAGTCCCTGCCACACCCGATGCGCATCTTCGTCGGATGCGATAGCGCGTTGGCGCGGGTAGATGGAGGTATCGCGCTCCACCACGACAGTCCGGATGCCGCGCTGCCCGAGCAGATTGGCGGCAGTGGCACCGGTGGGACCGAGTCCGATGATGACGACGTCCACGTCGATCGGGTCGGGAGTTGGGGCATTGCTGATGTTCATGTGCTTCCTCGAAGTAGTGAAGAGCGTGACGCTCCGAGCTGAGGGGACTTGACTGACGATGCCGCCATGCGTGACGATACCGTCAATGCAAAGGAGTATGGCATGAATCACTCAGTTCGCTACTGCCGGTCATGATCGAGTCGCGGCGTCGGTCGACCACGGTTCCACTGGGTCTTGCGTTCTTCCTGGCGCTGGCGCTGTTCATCGGGTGGAGCGTCACCAGGTACGAAGGAACGTTCGACGCCGCAGTGGATGTCGATGTGGTTCTGGATTCCGCCGGTAACGCGCTACCGCTCCGCGCGGACGTGAAGGTCCGCGGGGTCATGGTGGGGCATGTCGACTCCACCTCGGTGCGTGATGGTCCCGTAGTTGCGCACCTGAAAATCATGCCCTCGTACGCCTCGTATATTTCTCGAGATGCCACCGCCCGGCTGCTACCGAAGACTTTGTTCGGCGAGCGCTACGTCGCATTGATGGTTCCTGAAGGCCCGGTGCAGCCGATAGTCGACGGGTCCGTGCTCATGCAGGACCTCAGCGGTAACGCGATCGAGGTGGGAGAGCTACTCGACGGGCTGGCCCCACTGCTCCAGGCGATACCTCCGCAGGACCTGGCGAACACGCTCGGTGCTCTGGCGCAGGGTCTCTCCGGTCGAGGCGAGCGCATCGGCACGACGATCGACCGCCTCGAAAATATTTTCTCGCAGGTGAACGCAGAGATGCCCGCGTTGCAAGAAGATATCCGCGGCGTTGCGGACCTGGCAGACACGTACTCCGACGCTCTCCCGTCGTTGGTCGACGCGTTGGACAACTTTCGAGTCACGGGGAACACCGTGGTGGAACGTCGGCCCGCAGTGGACACTCTGATTGCATCGTTGACCTCGAGTGCCACGACCACCGCGGACTTCGTGGCTGCAAACTCGAACGACATCATCAGTTTGGCCGACGATTCCCGGTATTTGCTCGAGACCCTGGACCAGTACACCCCGACTGTCAAATGTTTCCTGGACCAGATCGTCGCCGTCGTGCCCCAGATCCCGGAAGTGCTCGACACCGAAAACGAGTTTCCCGGCATCCAAGGAACAGCCGAGTTCATCAACACCAAGGGGCGATTTCTACCGAACCAAGATGAACCACGATTCCTCGACGACCGACCGCCGAGGTGCCTCCCTAGCGCCCCGCCGGGGGAGAACACTCCACAATATTCCGGCGGCTCCTTCAACGACGGCGCGTACCAGGTGCCCTCACGCAACCCCGGGCCGCAGGGTGACGACGCAACCACCACCGACAACCGGCCGTTCCCCGCGACACCCGCTTCGTATGCCGGCTCCGATTTCGAGCGCAGCACTCTCGCTGTGGTCTACGCCAATCGAGGTGGAGTCGCTCCGGAAGACATCCCGTCCTGGACGACTGCGCTCGGCGCGCCTGCCATGAGAGGGAATCAAGTAGAGCTTCGTTAGACGGAGCGTCGTACCGCCCGTGGGCAGTCATACTCGGACCATGCGTTCGAAGCAGAAGATCCTCGACGCGACGCTGGGGCTGATTGCCGAGGCCGGCTTCGAGGATGTCACCATCGCGGCGGTGGCCCGTGCTGCGGGCGTCACGCGGCAGACGGTGTACTCGATCTTCACCACGCGCGAGGACATGATGTCCGAGGCGATGGTGGGACTGGTCGTCGATGTCATCGGCGGAATCAGGGAGAAGGCCGACCGGGCCGAGACTCCCGCCGAGTTCGTCGTGGAGACAATTGTGGCCGCCCGCAATCTTGTTCATCGAGAGCCTGTTCTGAATTCGCTGCTGCGCTCGTGTAACGCGAACCCCCTGTTCGCTCCGGATGTGATGGATCGAGCCGAGCCCGTGGTGCGGCAGTTCCTCGACGGATACGTCGAGCGCAATCCCGGTTTCGACTCGAGGCAGTTCGACGGGATCGAAGCCATTCTCGTGCGGACGGGGCTGTCGGTGATTCTGTTCGTCGACCCTCGGATTCACGACGACGACGGTTTGCGGGATTACCTCCGTCGCTGGCTGGTGCCGGTCCTGCCATTCGGCTGAAACTTGACACTTCTGCCTCGCTCTGTCTAGTTTTGCATCGCGCGTACATGTGACCCGAGTCTCGATGTGCGCTGTCCGCAACAGTGGGGGAGAGCATGTCGAATCTGAATCGCCGATCATTTCTGGGTGCCACGGCAGTGGCCGGGCTGGCTGCGGTATCGGGCACCGGTGTGGCCCGAGCCGCCACCGGTCGCCGGACGCAGATTCCGCTCACCCGCGAGGACCATCGTGTGGTGATCATCGGATCGGGCTTCGGCGGCGGCGTCGCGGCGCTGCGTTTCGCGCAGGCCGGTGTGCCCGTTCTGGTGCTCGAACGCGGAAGACGTTGGCCCACAGGCCCGAATGCCGACACGTTCCCCAATGCGACGGCACCGGACAAGCGCATGCTGTGGTACGGCTCCAGCCCCAACCTGTTCGGCCGGCCGGTCCCGTTCGATCCGTACGTCGGCCTGCTCGAGGCGGTTCCCGGCGAGAACATGACGGCGCTGTGCGCCGCAGGTGTCGGTGGCGGATCCCTTGTTTACCAGGGAATGACGCTGCAGCCGTCGCAGCCGGTGTTCGAGGAGTACTTCCCGTCGGGCCTCGACTGGCCTACCTTGAATCGCGTGCACTACCCGCGCGTGGCACGAATGCTGCAGCTCGAGCAGGCCCCCGACGAGTTGATCGATACCCCCAATTATCAAGCGGCGCGGGTGTTCGCCGACAATGCGCGTCGTGCCGGGCTGCCCGTCTCGAAGATCCCGATGCCGATCGACTGGAATTACGCCCTCGACGAGACGCGTGGGGTGATGAAGCCGTCGTACACCAACGGTGCCGGTGCCTTCGGAGTGAACAACGGCGGCAAGCATTCTGTCGATGTCACCTACATCGCGGCCGCCGAGGCGACCGGCCTGGCTACTGTCGCCACCCAGCACAATGTCACTCACCTCGAGCGTGCTGCCGACGGTCGCTGGACCGTGCATGTCGACCGAATCGATTCCGACGGAACGGTGTTGGAGAACAAGATTCTCACCACAGGCACGCTGATCATGGCTGCCGGAAGTCTCAACACCACCAAACTGCTCGTCCGCGCCGGTGCCACCGGTGCAATTCCTGATCTCCCCGACGAGCTCGGGCAGGGCTGGGGAACCAATGCCGATCGCATCTACGTGTGGTCCAGTATCGAGCAGCAATTCGGTACGCCGCAGGGCGGTCCGGTGGTGTTCGGCAGCTTGAACTGGGACGACCCGCGAACTGCGCACACCGTCATTCAGGCATCGATTCCGCCGATGGGTTTCGACGCCCACAGCACCATGCTGGTGGGCTACGGAGTCAGTGACGGGCGCGGTCACTTCGCCTACGACTCGGCGCGAGACCAGGCGCAGTTGCACTGGCCGGCCAACGGGGACAGCGTTATTCAGAACGGCTCCATCGATCCGACGGTTCGTCGCATCGCCGGCTCGGGCAGTACTCTCACCGACACCAACGCGGTGTTCCCGTCCACCTGGCATGCGTTGGGCGGAGCCAACATGGGTCCGGTGTGCGATCTCGACGGCCGGGTGCACGGCCAACGCGGGCTGTACGTTCTCGACGGTGCGCTGATGCCCGGCAACACCGCTGCCTGCAATCCCTCCATGACCATTGCCGCGCTCGCCGAGCGCGCGATGGACAACATTGTCGCCCAGGACCTAGCCTCGGGCTTTCGTGCGTCCAGTGGAACAGGGGT
Source organism: Rhodococcus sp. AW25M09 (assembly GCF_000333955.1). Taxonomy (GTDB): domain Bacteria; phylum Actinomycetota; class Actinomycetes; order Mycobacteriales; family Mycobacteriaceae; genus Rhodococcoides. The sequence goes on along the minus strand of NZ_CAPS01000010.1, from coordinate 143 downwards.
CTTTATAGATCGGTTTGTTCGTAAGCTCGTCGTCGCTTGCCGGTGTGAGTCCGGTCCGGGTAGCTGCCAGGTGGCCCGGTAGCAGGCTGGCGGCTTCATCTGGAAACGGGTGTGGTCGAAGCCCAGCGTCAGAAGCCCTGCAA
>NZ_CAPS01000011.1 GCF_000333955.1 Rhodococcus sp. AW25M09 | reverse complement strand
CTGCCACTCGAGCGTTGAAAGCGGCGGCGCCCACTGCCACGTAACTACCGCGGAAGGCGATGTCGAGGGACGAGGTTCGCGATCGATCCACACCGATCGTCACGGTGCGGCCGTCCGTCGACAGTGTCCACGGTTGACTGTTTCCACCGGAGGGCGCGCGTCGAGCGGCATCGAGGACTATCGCGTCGGGATCGGTTGCGCTCGCAGGAATGCCGACCGAAGTATCGGCCGCAGGCAGTTCTGTCCGCCGGGTCGGAGCCGGCGTCGTGAGCGCGTCGAGGTGGGTATCGAGATCGATACGGATTCGTCCGGACGGCAGGTCCGCTCCGGTGCCGAAGCGTCGAACAGCGGCGGCGATGGTGGCACCGCCGAGTTGGACGTCTCCGCCCAGCTGTGGCCACGTGTGGATCGTTTCGCTCACCTCCACCATCGACGCGGCCATGCGGGCCGAGAGCAGTGCGGCGTCCAGCTGATCGAGCACGATCGGAATCTTGTCGCGGGTGCCGAGCCCGCGCAGACTCGCACCGTCGATCTCGCCGAGTACGCCGTGGAACACCGGACGTTCGGGCTCGAGGTCGAAGCGTTCGACGTCCAGCAGGCCGCGGTCGGACGTCTCCATCAGCACCGGGATACGCCGCGACCTGGCGGCTTCGCGCGCAAGAACCTTGACGTCGAGTGAGTCGCACTCCTCGACCAGCAGGTCGAGGCCGTCGAAGAACCCGTCGATGGTGTTCTCGGTGATCCCGTCCTGGGCGATCTCCACACGTAGATAAGGATCGATTTCGGCAATGCGTCTCGCTGCGACGACTGCTTTGTTGATGCCCAGATCGAGGATGGACGCCGGAATTCTGTTGAGGTTGGAGAGCTCGATCTCATCGAAATCCGCGAGGCGTAGCGTCCCGCAGATTCCTTCGAGTGCGAGGGTGTGGGCAATCGCGTGCCCGACGCTCAGACCGATGATTCCTATGGTGAGATCTCCCAAGGAATTCTGTTCGGCCAGTGTTATCTTGTTCCTGTTTCTGTCGAGTCTCAGGTGTCGAAACGAGTGCGGTCCGAGAACGGCCACCACCGTTTTTCGCCACGGGAAGTAGACCCATCTGTCTGCCTCGTCGAGCAGACTCTGCCCCGGGCTGGGGAGAAGAGCGCGTAGGCCGTTTCTCTGAGTCTCGCGCTCGTCCAGAAATGTCAGGTTCGCGTCCTGTCTGAGTTCGTCGAGTGCGCAGCGTTGTGTGTCGTCCGTCTCGTCGAATATCACAGGCTTCCAGCACTGGCCGGTTGCGGTTCGATCACTCATGAGGCCACCGCTTCCGGGAGCTCGACGGCCGCTCGACGGTGGGCGAGCAACGAAGCTGTGTTGCGCCGCATCCGTCGCCAGGTGGCGAGCTCGGCGTCGAACGCGAGAGTTCGCCTGTCCCACCAGAACACCTCGGTTCGGTACCTTTCGTCGGGATAGGGAATGGGTTCGATCTGGGTGGCGATGATCGCGCCGGTGTCGAGCCACGCAGTGCGTACGTGGGAGGCCGCGGTGGCCAATGCGTACCGCGCGCCCAGCAAGGCTGTGCTGTAGGCCGGTGATTCCGCGATCATTGCCGTGACGGCGCGGCCGCGGGGTGCGTTCGGTGCGACCCATGCCGACTTGAGTTCGACGACTCCGTGCTCGATGCGTTCGTCGAGCATGTGGTGAACGTGGCGTAGGCCATTCGGGTATCCGGCGAATTCGACGAGTGCATGCGACTGGTCTACCGAGGAATACGGGCCTTGCACCCGAACCCCGCCGAGCATTGCTCCGGAGTTGTCGAGTGCCGCGAAGAACAGTGCAGTGGTGCTGCCGTCTCGGATGGTCGGCATTTCCAGTGCCGTCGTGACACCGTGTCGCATATAGCTTTCCTGAGCACCGTCGAGAAATTGTTTCCACAACACCGGTTCCTTCTGTGGTGTGGTGGCAACAATGCGGCATTGCGATCGATGGTCCTGGTACGACGGAACCTCGATTGGAATTCTCATTTCACTCTTCCTGATAGGAGTTGCCCGAATGTGAAAGGTGGTGCCGGTCGATTGTGCGGCTTTTGTTTTGCCTGGCTACTCGTCGACACCGGGACTCAGGTGTGTCGCGGGAGACACTGCTGGACCAGTAGCCTGCAGAGGTGCTGCTCTCCGACCGTGATATCCGTGCCGAAGTGACCCAGGGGAACCTGGGGATCGAACCGTTCGACCCGTCGATGGTTCAGCCGTCCAGCGTCGATGTACGGCTCGACAAGCTCTTTCGTGTGTTCAACAACACTCGCTACACGCACATCGATCCGGCGTTGCAACAGGACGAGTTGACGTCGCTGGTCGAGCCCGAGGCCGGCGAGCCGTTCGTGCTGCACCCGGGGGAGTTCGTGCTCGGCTCGACACTGGAATTGACGACGTTGCCGGATTACCTGGCCGGACGGCTCGAAGGAAAAAGCTCTCTCGGACGGCTGGGCCTGCTGACCCACTCGACGGCGGGCTTCATCGATCCGGGCTTCAGCGGCCACATCACACTGGAACTGTCCAATGTCGCCAATCTCCCGATCACGCTGTGGCCGGGAATGAAGATCGGGCAGCTGTGCCTCTTCCGGCTCTCGTCACCGGCCGAGAACCCGTACGGCAGCGCCGCCGTCGGATCGAAGTACCAGGGCCAGCGTGGCCCCACCCCGTCGAAGGCATACCTGAATTTCGTCCGGTCGAGCGTCGAATAATTGATCCTGCAGTTTGTTTTGCGGGCGTGGAACGTGATCGAGGGACGGTTCTAGCGGTACTCTGATGCACAACGTGTGTTGGGGCCTACCAGAGCGAGGTTTCACATGTCCGCGCTGACCGGTGGTTGTGTACTCGGTGCGTCGTTGGGCTCGAGTGGTGTCCGCAGCGTGATCAGCGATGACGCTCGCCCCGGTTCGGTTCTGGAAGTACACGAACCCGTCGCCTCCCACCCTGCGCCCAACGGCCTTGCCCCCGATCCCTGGGACACCGTCATCACCTTGGTGCACCACCTGGCGAACGAGTACGCGTCCGCAGACTTCTATTCGGTACTCGCGCTGCGTGAACGTGATCCGAGGACGGCATACGACCAGGACTTCTCCGACGGCGTTGTGCTCGTTTCGGAGCTCGGTGCCCAATTGGTTGCGCTCCGAGAGACGGGTGTGCTGGCAGGTGAACAGTGCGTGGCACTTCTCGACGTCGGCGCGTCGGGTACTTCGGTGGCCGTCGTCGAGGTCGGCAGCGGTCGGGTTCTCGCATCACGTCGCACCGATGAACTGAGCGGTGACGTCTGCGATCGGATGCTCTGCGATCACCTCATCGGCATGTTCGGGGCAGCGGAAGCGCTGACGGTCGAGGCTCGTCGTCGGCTCGTGTCCGACGTCCGAGTCGGCAAACACGAACTGTCGTCGGTCCGCAGCGTCTCGATTCGCGGACCGTTCGTCGGCGGACGCGCGTCACTGTGGCGAGGCGATCTCGACGAGCTCATCGGCGATGCCGTGCGGAGAACCGTCTCGATGGCAGCCGAGGTATTGGGCGTCGTCCGAGCACAGGGCATCCACGTCGATGCCCTCGTTGCGATGGGCGGCGGTGCCAATACGCAGATCGTGCGGCAGGTCCTGTTCGACGCGGTCTCGATTCCGGTCTACGTGCCCGAACGGCCTGAATTGTTGGCGGCGCGCGGGGCCGCCGGGATTGCTCGGACGGTCGGTCGCCGGCCTGCGCCGATGGCGTACGACGCGCCCACCGAGCAGTTCGCGGCCGTCGGTACCGATTCTGCAGAGCGCGACATGGCCGCTGCTTCTCCCGCGAGCGCGGTGGTCTCCAAGCGCCCGAGACACAGCGGCACCTCGTCCACGCGAATGGCAAGGGCAAGCAAGTCTCGGCATCTCGGTCGCGACCGATACGACGACGACGTCGCGTCCGATCACCACCCGCCCCACTCGGACGGTCGATTTTCCGCTCCCGAAGTGGGAGATCCCGCGAGGGTGACATGACTGCGGCTTCCGGTGCCGTCGGCCCCGGTGCTCGAGGCAGGATGGTCGGTATGGAGTCGATTCAGACCGAGCGTGAAGACAAATTCGACGTCGATGCAGATTTCCAGTTGCCCGTTCTCGCTTCCCTGGTGCCCGCCGACGGCGCACTCGTATCGAGCGAGACTCACCTGACCAGCGAGTACTTCGATACCGTCGGGCATGATCTGTTGCGCCGGGGAATCACGGTGCGACGGCGCACCGGGGATTCCGACAACGGCTGGCATGCAAAGGTTCCGGCCGAGAAGGCGCGAACCGAGATTCGGCTTCCTCTCGGCAGCGGTGCTACCAGTGCGGTGCCGGACGAGCTGACCGAGGTGCTTCGCGGCGCGGTGATGGGCGATGAGCTGTCCGCGGTAGCGACCCTGACGACGCGTCGGACGGTGCACACCGTCTCGGACCCCGACGGTGCCGTAATCGCGGAAATCGCCGACGACGAGGTGTCGGCGACGCTGATCGGCGGAGCGACGGGTCCACAGTGGCGGGAGGTCGAAGTCGAACTCGGACCCGCCGGCTCGGAGTCGTTCCTGAAGAAGGCAGGCAAGGTCCTCATTGCTGCCGGGGCTCGCCCGTCCGCGCATCCGTCGAAGCTGGATCGGGCGCTGTCCGTGGTGCGTGAGGTGCCGGCCGATACCGGAGTCCGGCTGCTGACGGACTACCTCGACGAACAGGTGCAGGCGATCGTCGCCGGGGACGTGTATCTGCGCCGTGGGTTGGATCCGATCCATTCCACCAGGGTGGCCATCAGACGCTACCGCAGCACCCTTCGGGTGTTCTCGAGCGTGTTCGAGGACGAGCCATCTGCTCATCTGGAAACCGAACTATCCTGGTATGCAAGCATTCTCGGCAAGGTTCGAGATCGTCAGGTACAGCGCGCTCGGTTCGCGGCAGCGCTGCGCGAACTTCCACCCGAATGGGTGCTGGGGCCGGTGGCTTCGCGGATCGAGAACGATCTGCTGGCCGAGCAGATTCGATATCGCGAGTCGGTGATGGCCGAACTCGACGGTGACCGCTATCGCGCGTTGCTGACTATGTTGTCTTTGTGGTCGCGTGGGTTGCCGATCGACGGTGAGGTCGGTGACCGATCGCTCGTCAAGCTTGCGCGGAAGGCGGGTAAGAAGGCCATCGATCGCACGCGCAGCGCAGTGGGCGGTACGGACGACGAGGCGTTGCATCGTGCTCGCAAGGCGGCCAAGCGTGCTCGCTACGCGGCCGAGTTGGTCGCGCCGGCGGTGGACAAGAAGGTGTCGAAGGCGCACATCAAGCGTTTCAAAACGATTCAGGAAGTGCTCGGCGAGCATCAGGACGCGGTCATCGCGGCCGAGATTCTGCGGACCCTGGGCGCGCGGGCCGGAGCGACGGCCGGGGAGAACGGATTCACCTTCGGAGTGCTGTTCGAACGCGAGCGGCGCGCGGCCGAGTCGGCCCGAGACGAGGCGAGCCAGCTCGAGTTCTGATCGCCCAAAACAATTCGTTTACCCGATTTGTCGCTCGAAGTGTACTCTCGGTCGGAATTGGATTCGGGGGAGTCGACGATCATGTCCATTGCGCTTGGCGTACACGTCGGTGTCGACGAAATCTCGGCTGTGCTGATCGAGGCCGAACTGCCCGAACTCGGACCCGTTGCCGCTCGCACGGTCTCCATTGCGTCGGTTCCCGGCGGTGTCGGTGACGCGGCCACCACGATGCTCGGCATCATGCGCGTGCAGGCCGCGCAACACGACCTGCACATAGCCCGTTCGGCGATTGTCTGCGACAGCCTGCTGCTGTGCGGGATCGTTCGCGCCGCTCTGGCGGCGCACCATGTCAGCGACGTGGCGGTGGTGGATGCCGGAGATCCGCGGTTGGACGACGAGCTCCCGCTGGGAATCGCAGCGGCACAGATCGGCATTCCGGCCACTGCCAGGTCGACGGGCGGTCCTACGGCCGACGATAGTGCGACCGGCGATCAGGGCTGGAGAGGGACCGATACCTCACGCAGTGCGCGACTGGCCATGATCGGCTTGGGTGTGGCAGTTCTCGCTGCACTCAGCGGTGCGACGGTCTGGGCGCTGACAGCGGTCCGTCCGGCCGAGAACCCGGTGGTCGGCACGGCCGACATCAGCGATGTCGCCGAGATCCCGTCGAGCGGTAGCGAGGCAGGTGCGCCGTCGTCGGTGCCGGCGATCGCGGGTCCCGCGGGCGTACCTCCTGACCCGTCGACGGTTCCGGCCGTCGAGGCAGGGCTGTTCGAGGCACCTGTGTACGGGCCGGTACCCGTGGACGTGCGGAGCGAGACGCTACCGGCTGGTCCGGTGCCGTCCCCGGCCGTCGAGGCGACGGGTGGTGGGCCGGTCGGCGAGGGTGGCAACTCGGGCAGCAACAAATCCGATGATGGCAGTCCGGACACTGCGACGGTCGATCCGAAACCGAAACCGAAACCGAAGCCCAACCCGGTACCGAAACCGGAACCGGAACCCGAACCCGAGACCGGCACCGAGGAGCCGCCCACGGATTCTCCGACGACGACCACCGATTCTCCGACGACGACCACGGATTCTCCGACGACGACCACCGAGGCCCCCGAGACCACTTCCACCGTCTCGGAACCGGCGGAGAACCCGGTCGAGTGACCTGAATTCGCTGATTGCACTGTGAGCGAGCAGTTTTGATAATTGGAAAAGTCCGCCGTGTGACGGGTACGTGAATTCGACTTCGACACCTGAACTTCTGCTCGAGCGTCGCTACCATCGGGTGATCGACCAGTAGACGGTGAGTATCCGATGACCGACAATCCCGCAGCAGAATTGGTGACCCGCACGACCATCGACAGGGCAGTCGGTGTCCTCATCGCGCTGCGTGGCTGCAGTCCCGAGGACGCGTTCGCCGAGTTGGCGGCGCACAGCTTCCGGTTCGATGTATCTCTGGTGCAGTCGGCTCGTTCGATCGTCGCGGCCGCGCGCGGTATGGACTCGGCCAACGGCGTCGCCGGGGCGGCTATGACATCGGCGCAGCAAGACTGGGGCTCGTTGCTGGCCGACCGCCGTGATCCATTCGGTCACGTCGCCTGACGCTGACGGAATGTGGCGCCCACGCTTGTGGGATCTACCAAAACAAACTCTGAGTTTATAAAAATCGACACAATGCTGTCCGAAAGGTGGTTAGAGGGCTACTATCGGCTGGTCGGAGTAGCCAATCGAGTCGAGGAAACATGAGAACAGTCCTTGGAGTCTCGGTGGGTTCTGCCACTGCCCGAGGTGTCGCGGTCGATGCGATCGACGAATCCGTGCGGTCTGCCCACATCATCCACTCGTTCGATCCCGGCGACCATCTTCAGGTCGCCCTCGATCTGGTGGACTCCATGTCCAGTGATCAGTCGGTCCAGCGAGCCGACATCGTGTTGGCCGTGCCCGATGATCCCGGTGCGCGCGGCCGGACGTCGGCATATTCCACGTACGAGGCCGATCGTCTGCTGGTCGCGTCGGAACTCGGTGCCCAGCTGCGGTTTCTCCGGGGTACGGGCCAGCTGGAAGGAGCTCGCACCGTCGCGATCTGTGACATCGGCGCGTCCGGCACCACGATGTCCATCGCGGATCCGGCCACCGGCACGGTGTACAGTTCGGTGCGCACCGTGCTCTTCGGCGGTATCGGGTGCGACGAGCAGATTTCTCGCTACTTGCTCTCGACGTACGGAGCGGACGAGTTGGAATCCGACAGCGCCCGAGCAGACCTGATGGTCGCAATCCGTACGGCACGCGAGCAACTGTCGAGGCTGCGAGTGGCCGAGGTTGCCGGACCCTTCGTGGGCGGACCGGTCCGATTGTGGCGCAACACATTCGACGATGTTCTCGAACGCAGCATCCGCTCGTTGGAGGATTGGGTGGCCAGCGTCATCGTCGACTCGCCCTGTGCTGTGAACGCGTTGGTGATGGTGGGTGGTTGTGCCAACCTCCCGTCGCTTCGCCGGTTGTTTCGACGCGACCTGATGTTGCCGGTCATCGCGCCGTCCAATCCGGAGTCCCTCACTGCGCACGGTGCTGCGCTGATGGCCGCCGATGCGGTCGCTGCGCGCCAACATCACCCGCGAGGCGCGATGAGCCCGGCAGGCGGGCCATCGCAATACGGCGGCATGGTGGGCATGGTGGGCTATCGAGACACCCCTCGACACCGTTCTGCTTGACACACCCGACCTACCCAACCAGCGCCGTTGTTGGGTAGGTTGCTCGGGTAATGATGAACAGTAGGGGACGAGACGGTGGGACGACAGTGGCAGAGCAGGTAGCGGAGTCCGGCGCGGTAGCAGCCGACGGAGAAGCATTCGATCCGGCAGAGCACGCGCGGAGCATGGTCGGTTATCACTACCGCACCGAGGACTACTACGAGGTCGGTCGCGAGAAGATCCGCGAGTACGCCCGTGCGGTCCAGGATTTCCACCCCGCTCATCGGGACGGCGACGCCGCGGCGGCCCTGGGGCACAGCGCTCTCGTCGCACCTCTGACATTCATGTCCCTGGTCGGCACCCTCGCTCAGAAGAAACTGCTCGAGTCCATCGCCGAAGGTTACGACCTGAGTCAGATTCTGCAGACCGATCAGGTTCTGATTTTCCAGAAGCCGATCCTTGCCGGCGACCAGCTGACGTGCGACGTCTCGCTCGACTCCTTCAAGACGGTCATGGGTCGAGACATGATGGTCACCAAGAACGTCGTGTCCAACCAGAAGAACGAACTGGTGCAGACCACGTACACCACTCTGCTCGTCGGACGGTCCGGTGAAATCGACCCGGCCATTGCCGACGCCGCTCGCAACCTGGTGATGTTCGGTGCGTCGATGGATGCTGCAGTCGCCGCCGCGGGTGAACACGACACCCTGTCCACCCCTCAGGAACACGAGCCACTGATCGTCGAGGAATACCGGGGTCAGCCGACGCAGAAGTTCGACGAGGTGAACGTCGGAGACGAGCTGCCGCCGCGCACGGTGCGTCTGACCCGTGGCGATCTCGTGAACTACGCGGGCGTCGCCGGTGATGCGAACCCGATTCACTGGGACGAGAAGTTCGCCAAGATGATCGACCTCGAGAACGTCCTGGCGCACGGCATGCTCACGATGGGCGTCGGCGGCGGATACATCAGCGAGTGGCTCGGCGACCCGGGCGCTGTGAAGGACTACACGGTTCGCTTCACCACCCCCATCCCGGTGGATACTCACAAGCCTGCCGTAATCGTCTTCAGCGGCAAGATCAAATCGAAGGACGAGGCGACGCGCACCGCGGTCATCTCGATCGGTGCGACATTCGAGGGCAAGCGAATCTTCGGCCACCGCGCAACCGCGACAGTGCAATTGGGCTGAGTGCCTGCGGCAGTGGTGTGGGGATCTGCGCCCCGGTTAGGAATCCGCACCGCGTGCAGGGGGTGCGGATTCCGATGAGGGGCGTAGATGTGTGACGTTCACGCCCCCACGAAGATGCAGAAGGGGTTCTTCGTCGAGTTCGGCCACGGTGTTCACCATGAAATCGAGGTGCGCCATCTGCGGGTGTTCGCCGTCCGGCCACGTTGCTTCGGGAAGAGCGTCGATCTGCCGGAACGCGATGCGCCACGACCCGTCGGGTGCGTTGATGGCGAGCCAATCGGGCTTCATCGGTTCGGAGTCGCACTCGCCGTCGAGGCGGTGTGACTCGAACGATGCCGCCGAGACGCGCGAAAGAATCAGCGAACGATCCCGATGGCCGGATCGTATTTGGGTTTGCGGTCCCACAGGGAGGCATCGGACTCGAGGGCCTGGCCCTCCTGGGTGGGCTCCACCGGATCGGGCAGCTTTCGCCAAAGCCGGACTGACCATGAACGACATCGATCTGTTCGAGGTCAACGAGGCCTTCGCGTCGGTGGTGCTCGCATGGGCCAAGGAGACCGGCGCTGACCTGAACAAAGTCAACGTCAACGACGGTGCCATCGCCATCGGTCATCCCCTCGGTGGCAGCGGAGCCGCACTTACTCCCAGCTGGAGACGACCTTGCGCGTCGGTCGTTCGTTACTGTTGGAGAACAGGTGTGGGCTCTTGCTCTTGATGTACTCCACATCGGCGAACACGGCACGCAGATGCTCGCGCATCGATCGTGCGGCGGCCTCGAAGTCTCGTGCTTCGAGGCCGTCGACTATTGCGGTGTGTTGCTCGATGAGGTCGGGAATGGGCCGAGTGTCACGAAGTCCGAGTCGGCGAGCCCGGTCCAGGTGAGCCTTCGCCGATTCGACGGACCGCCATGCGGCGGAGTGTCCTCCGGCCGCGAGGAGCAGTTGGTGGAATTGCTCGTCCAGCTCGAAGAACTG
>NZ_CAPS01000012.1 GCF_000333955.1 Rhodococcus sp. AW25M09 | reverse complement strand
TAGAAAATACCGATCGGTTCGCCCGCTAGCTCTCCTCGAGCGCCCGGATCAGTGTCGCGGCGTCGTAGGGCCCGACGTGACGGATGAGGTTCTTGTCGCCCCGTCCCAGGTAGAACGTCGGAGTGCCGCCCACATCGGAGGAGGTCGCGTCGAGTTCGTCGTCCTCGACGCGGACGACGTGATCGCCGGTACGGATGTCGTCGTCGAACTTGTCGATGTCGAGGCCGAGTTCGCGCGCATAGCCGTCGATGTCGTCGGGCTCGAGTGCGTCGCTGTTGCGGAACAACGCGTCGGCCATTTCCCAGAACTTGCCCTGCGCGGCAGCAGCTTCGCTGGCATAGGCAGCGTAGCGGGCATGGGGGTGGTAGTCGTCGAGCGGCAGGTGGCGGTAGACGTACCGGAGGTCGTCGCCGAAGTGCTTGCGTACCTCGGCGACGCTGCCGGTTGCCTTGCTGCAGAACGGGCACTCGAAATCGGCGTACTCGACGATCGTCAACGGCGCGTCGACCGGACCGCGAATGTGATCACGCTTTGCGCTGACCGGACGCAGAATGCGCAGTGACGCTTCGGCTTTCGGCGGGTGAATTTTGGCGTCGATGCGGAACAGGATCCAGCCGAGCAGTGCGGCAACGGCCGAGGCCGCCAGCACGCCGACGCGTGCCTCATCCGCCAGTAGCTCGTCATCGAGTGCGAGATCGATGATGAACAGCGAAATCGTGAAGCCGATTCCGGACATCGCCGCACCGCCTGCGATGTGCGAGAGCGTCAGCCCCGGAGACAGGGCGGAGGGCTTGAGCCTCGCGAAAATGGCCGAGGCACCGGTGATTCCGATGAGCTTGCCGAGAACGAGGCCGGCAATGATGCCCCAGGTGAGCGTCGAGGTCGACGCGGCTTTCAGCGTCTCGGAGCTGAGTACGACTCCGGCATTGGCGAGGGCGAAGATCGGCACGATGATGAAGGCCGTGTACGGCTGGTAGAGCCGCATGAGTCTCTCGTTGACCGAGACGGCTCGATCCAGACCGAGGCGGGCCGCGCGGGCATATTCGGGGTTCGGGGACTGCCGGAACGCGCGCGTCAGATCCGATGCCCGTTCCACCTCGATGCGTCGCGGTGGGTAGACCGGCAGGATCAACGCGATCATCACCCCGGCGAGGGTGGGATGCACCCCCGATTCGTACATCGCGACCCAGGTGAAGAGCGCGACGACGAAGTACCCCACGCCGCGCCACACTTCGAGTCGACGCAGCAGGAAGATCAGGCCGAGACCGACGAAGGCCAGCGCGAGCGGCACCACGTCGAGGTTGTCGGTGTAGAAGAACGCAATGATCGCCAGCGCGCCCACGTCGTCGGCGACGGCGAGGGTGAGCAGGAAGATTCGTAGCCGCGCGGCTTTCTTCGGACCGAGGACGGCGAGTGCCCCGAGTAGGAACGCGGTGTCGGTGGAAATGACGACACCCCACGCCTGAGCGGCGGGACCGGACGGATTGAAGGCGAGGAACAACAACGCGGGTGCCACGAGCCCGGCGATCGCGGCGACGATGGGGATGGCGGCACGTGATCGGTCGGTCAGCTCACCCATCGCGAACTCGCGCTTGACTTCGAGCCCGACGACGAAGAAGAACAGTGCCATCAGGCCGTCGTTGACCCAGTGGGCGAGATCGAGTGCGATACCGTGCTCGCCGACGGTGACCGACAGCTCGGTGTGCCAGAACGATTGATAGGTATCACCCAGGGGGGAGTTCGCCCAGATCAGCGCGATCAGTGTTGCTGCGAGCAGGAAGCCTGCCGCCAGGGTCTCGCTGTTCTTCTCGCCGCGAGCCCGCGACAGCCGTTCGACGAAGCGGGCCATCGGCCGATTCGTCGGCGTGATCTGATCTGCCATCTGCAGCCCGAGCCCTTCGTTCAGTGTGTTGTGAAGCAGTCTGTACCAACGCGAGGGTCGACGGTTTGCTTCCACGCAGGTGAGAGCCCGCAGAGTAACGTTATTGCGCTGCCGGACTCGTCGCATCGCGAGCCGGCCGTGCTCGACACCCGAGAGATGTGCGCGACATATTCGACAGCGGGCATTAGTTCGCACATAAACGGGAATACGAGCCCGACTCACCCCTGCCACTAAGGAACATCCATGCGTGATTTCATCTGCCGTAAATGCGGACAGAAGCTGTCGTTCGAGAACTCACTGTGTCTGAGCTGCTCGAGTGCACTCGGCTTCCATCTGCCGAGCAGAGCTCTGCTGGTGCTTCCTGAGAAGGCCGACGACGGCGTCGCCGAAGCCGAGGTGGACGGCACCATGTGGAAGATGTGCGCCAACCTCAATACCGCGCGCTGCAACTGGCTGGTCGATACCGGAGACACCGACGAACTCTGCCTGTCCTGCCGCCTGACACGAACCAGGCCGGCCGACGACGATGTGGACGCGATGGCCGCGTACGCCGACGCCGAGACCAACAAGCGCCGTGTCATTCTGGAACTCACCGAACTGGGCTTGCCGATCGTCGGCCGAGACGAGGACAGCGAGACGGGCCTGGTCTTCGATCTGCTCTCGAGTGCCGAACAGCAGGTGATGACCGGCCACGACAACGGCCTGATCACCCTCGACCTTGCCGAGGGCGACGATGTGCACCGCGAACAACTGCGCGTGGCGATGTCCGAGCCGTACCGCACGCTGGTCGGACACTTCCGTCACGAAATCGGTCACTACTACCAGATGGTGCTGGTCGGAAACGGCGAGCACCGGGCCGCGTTCGAGGAATTGTTCGGCGATCCGGATTCGAGCTATCAGGACGCGCTCGATCGGCACTACAGCGAAGGTGCGCCCGACGGCTGGGAAGACAACTACGTCTCGTCCTACGCCACCATGCATCCCGCCGAGGACTGGGCCGAGACCTTCGCGCATTACCTGCACATCCGCGACACCCTCGACACGGCCGCGGCCTTCGGGATGGCACCGGCCGGTTCGACACTGGAGAGCCCGCTGCCCGGCGACGTCGGCTTCGATCAGATCGTCGAGTGGTGGTTGCCGCTGTCATGGGCACTGAACCAGATCAATCGCTCGATGGGTCATCAGGACCTCTACCCGTTCGTGTTGCCGGCGACCGTGGTGAAGAAAATCGGGTACGTGCACTCCCTGATCGCACCCAGCGCACTCTGATGCTCGGCTAACGGTCTCTGACCTGGCCGGTAGGGGCGTATCCTGTGGTGTCGGCATCCCGCCGACCCCGGGGTACGCCCCAGCGCAGCAGTAGGACGAGGTGGCCATCATCAGCGAGCAGACAGTGGAGTCGACGGGCATTCGCCCCTCGGTGACCGATTTCGTGCTCAGCCGTCGGCTGGCCGAGATCGCCGAGAAGCTGCGCCGCCAGCATTCGGATCCCGATCGAGTTCTTCTGACGATCACCGAGTCGGCAGTGGCGAACGTCCCGGCCGCCGAGTTCGCGTCCATCACCACAGTGCTGCAGGGCAAGTTCGTACACAGTGCTGCACTGGTGGGAGAACCCGCCGGTCATTGCGACAAGATTCAGGAGCAGCTGGGCGAAGGTCCCTGCCTCGAATCGGCGATCGAGCAGACCACCATCCGCATCGACGACATGGACAGTGACACCCGCTGGCCGCTGTTCGCCGACGCCGCGTCCGCGCTCGGGGTCAAGAGCATGATCTGCTTCCAACTCTACGTCGAGGGGGTCAACTTCGGCGCGCTGAACCTGCATTCCACCCGGACCGACGCGTTCTCGGTCGAGGCCGAATCCATCGGCTCACTGTTCGCTGCCCACGCCGCCATCGCGTTCTCCAGCGCCCGCGAGGAACAGCAGATCCGGGCAGCGTTGACGAGCCGAGACCTGATCGGTCAGGCCAAAGGCATGCTGATGGAACGCTACAACCTGAACTCGCAGGCGGCATTCGCCTTGCTGGCCAAGCTGTCTCAGGACACCAACGTCAAGCTCGCCGATCTCGCCGAGCAACTGGTGATCGACGCGGCGAAGTCCACCGACTGAGCCCCCTGTTCAGAGATCGAGCGTAGTCACCGCACATCGAGGCCGTCGGTGCTCGCGACCGATACCGCCGGACCGTCCGAGGCCACGAAGACCTCGATACGTACGTCCTCGTCGAGGTAGCGACTGAGCAACGCCAATCCCGTTGTGGCGGCGATGATGTCGTGTACTTGATCACCCGAGAGCGGGTAGTCGTCCACGGCGTGACGCCAGTGCGCGACCACCAGCGTTCCCCGGGTCTCCAAGTGCTCGACGACGCGGGTCATCGCCGACGCCAGATCGGCGGCATCGAGGTAGTAGCCGACTTCGCTGATGACGATCAGATCGAAGGGCACCGTCGGTTCGGGCAGGGCCGACCAGTCGTCCGACAGGGACCACAGTGCGAATTCGACTGCAGCAGTGTCGCCTACGCGTGAACGAGCCGAATCGATGGCGTTCTGCACCACGTCGGTCGACACCACCTGATCGCATCGGGCGGCCAAGTGTTCGGTGAGTACACCGATCGAGCAACCGGGCTCCAGTGCGCGCCGATACTGTGGCTTGGGCAGCGAGGCCATTGTCAGTGCGTACTTGCGCTTCTCGTACCACTTGCTGTCGAGCATGAACGGATCGTCCTTCTCCGCATAGACGTCACGGAAGTACTCGACGCTCAGACTTGCTCGAGAGTCCGGGCTCATGCGAACACCACCTCGAAGGGCCGCTGATAGCGCGCGAGTATGTGCGGCGGCAGCACGGCCCGGTCCGCGGGGTGTTCGGACAGCGGCCGGATCTGGGAGTCGAACTGCTCGATCGACGCGCGCTTGGCGTCGAGAGTGTGCGCCGGCAGATCGATACGGCGGCAACGCGTCCACGGCACCGCCGGGTGATCGGGAGTTGCCCAGTGCCACATCCAGATCGGGTACTCCAGAACCGGTACCCCGACAGTGTTCGCCGCGGCGATCGTTGCCCGCGCAGTGGCTTCGTGGTCGGGATGGCCGTCCCCGCGCCACGGCGTCAGGCACCAGGTGCCCGGGGTCGCGTCGAGCAGCGGGATCAGTGCAGCGGCCAGCGCGTCCTCGTGGTTCTCGACGCCGCCGTCGGTGAAATGCAGACGCGTCGGAGGCTGGTCGATCCCGAGTTCGGCCAACGCACGTTCGGACTCGACGGGGCGACGTGCGCGCAGGTCGTCCGCCGTCACCGTCGGGGAACCGGGATGGGAGCCGTCGCCGTCGGTCACCGCGACCACCCGCACATCGACGCCCGCCGCGGCTGCCAAAGACAGCAGTCCACCGATGCCGAGCACCTCGTCGTCGGGGTGCGGAGCGACGACGACCATGGTGACGACGTCCTTCCATTGCAGACCGGGGATGGACCAGTCGGCCGACATCCAGTCCGATTCGGCGGTGCCGACATCGACTTCGGCGTCGAATGCGTTCTCTACCATGGGTTGTCCTCCTCGGCGATGTCGTGCCCGAGGGCTTCGAGATCGCGTTCGGCGTGGCTCTGCCTCAGATAGACGGTGAGATCTGCGACGCGCTGCGCGTGCTCGTCATCGCTGCACAGTGGGCCGGCACCGAGAGCGCGACCGACGCGGTCGATGCACTGGGTCGCCGCATCCTCGACCACCGCCCGCACGACGCGGGCTCGGGTTCGAGCTCGCCCGGAGCGGTCGAATGGATCCGCGTCCACCTCGGCTGCGGCGGTGGTCAGTGCGCTCGAGGCGGCCCCGAGCGAGGCGGCGATGGCGCCGAGATGGGCAGCTCGATGTGGGTCCGGCCTGTTGCGGACGGCGGCATGAAGGGTGTCCGCCACCGCGCACGCGCTCCCGAACCAGGCGGCCGACACCCCGATGGCCCCGTGCCAGAAGCCCGGCCGGGTGAGGTAGTCGGTGGGCCCGCCGACCGCGACGGAGGGGACGTTGTCGAACGCCACGTGGCCGGAGTCGCTCTCGCTCATCCCCACCGCATGCCACGTGTTCGGAACTGAGGCGACGCCGGTGTGCGTCAAATCGACCGCGAACAACCGAGGACTGCCGTCCACGCGGGCGGTGACCAGGGCATGCGTGCACAGCGATGCGCCGGAACACCAGGGTTTGGTTCCGGTGAGAAGCCAGCCCGAATCTGCCGGTGCCGCTTCGAGAACCGGGGCCGGCGGCTCCGCAGCCCACACTCCCCAGATCTGCCCGCGCTGTGGCGTCGGGCCGTCGAGTTCGTGCAGGATCGCGATCGCATCGGTGTGCGCTTCCGACCATCTGCCGAGAACGGTGTTGTGCCGACTGAGGGCTGCGAGCGATTGCCAGCGCAGGTCGGTGTATCCCGAGCCGGGCAGCGCCAGGTCGAGACGACCGTCGGCCTCGAAGGCCAAGAACGCAGCGCGCAACCCGGTGTGTTGCTCGGCTCGGTCGGTCGATGCCCGGAGGCTGGTCTCGATCATGCGGAAGGCTCCAGAGAACGTAGGAATCCGGCCATACCGTCGGGCGCTCTGCCGCGCAGGCGGCCCGACGTCGCGACCGGAATGTCGCACACCCGCCGGCAGGTGGTGCCGCCGAGTTCGAGCCGACGCACCAGGTCGTGGTCTTCTCCGGTGGCCAGCGGCGCGAATCCGCCGACGGACAGGTAGTCCGCCGCCCGGATTCCGAGATTGGCACCGTGCACGTGCGGGTGGCCGAGTTCATGTCGATAGTGCGCGTCATAGGTCGATCGCAGCCGTACGTCCTTTTCGACGCGGCCCTCGAACTCGACCGACACCGTTCCTGCCACCGCCCGAGCGCCGTCGGTGGCGTGCCGAAGATGGCCGACCAGCCAGTCCTCACCCACTCGGGTGTCGGCGTCGGTCGTGGCGAACCAGGTGGTGGCTGCGAGTTCTGAGGAGTAGTTCGAGAAGCCGGCTGCCCGGGCCGCACCGACGTTGCGGTGCGCGACCGTCACGGTCGACACCGACGGGTGACGTGCCGCAATACGCGCGGAATCGTCGGTGCACGCATCGAGAACGACGATCGTCGAGACGGTCACCGAGGCCACCTCGACGACGTGACGCTCCGCCCGCGACAACGCCGTCAGGCAGGCGTCGAGCAAATCCTGCTCGTTGTGCGCGGGTACGACGACCACTACGTGGCTGATGTGGGAACGGCCGATGAGGACACCAGGTACAGGGTCTGTAATCACGGTTCACCCTTTTCGGACACCGGACGTGTGAAGAGTCCGCAATGGAAGCCGCCGGTGTCTGGACGGATGAGGTGCTCCTGCACTCATACCCGTTCCAGGGCCGTCGACACATACGGCCTGGCCTGCTGCGACCCGGCTCGGTCCGGTTGCGGGAAGATACTCGTACTCGAGGTTTCTTTCGCCGCTTTCGGACATTTCCGATTAGCAAATGTCGTGGTGGTATGTGTTAATGGGCTTTGCCTGCCAACAGCATTGTCGGTGGGTGTCGCGACGCAGCACGAAGGATGGTCGGGTTACATGGCATCACCGGTTCGCACACGCAGGTTCGCCCGCATCGGCGCGATCGTCGCAGGTACAGCCCTTGCTGCGTCCGCCGCGTTCGGTACTGCGCAGGCCGCCCCGCTGTGGCCCGGTGGCCCGGACATCTCGATTCCCGGCTTCCCCGGGTCCTCGGATCCCGCCGCGCCCGCTCCTCAGCAGCGGCAGCTCGTACCCCAGCCCGCGCCTGCGAACTTCTCCGATCCCAGCATCAGCCCGTCCGGCGGCGAGGTCGTCGGAGTTGCCCAGCCCATCGCCATCCGATTCGACGAGGCCATCGGAGACCGCGATGCCGCGCTCCGTGCCATTCGTGTCACCACCAACCCGTCGGTGGCCGGTCACTTCTACTGGATCAACGACAGTCAGGTGCGGTGGCTGCCCAACGAGTTCTACCCGGCGCACACGCAGGTGACGGTCGAAGCGGGCGGTGCGAAAGCCGAGTTCTCGACCGGCGACTCGATCATCACCACAGCCGACGACAACACCAAGCAGATCACCGTCACCCGCAATGGTGAAGTCGTCAGGACGATGCCCACCTCGTTGGGCAAGGTCGGTCACGAAACCCCGAACGGCACCTACATCGTCGGCGAGCGGTTCCGCGACATGTACATGGATTCGTCCACCTACGGCGTCCCGGTGGACTCGGAGGACGGCTACCGCACCTACGTCGAATACGCGACGCGCATCTCCTACAGCGGCATCTTCGTGCACGCAGCTCCGTGGTCGGAATCGCAGCAGGGCTACTCCAACTCCTCGCACGGCTGCCTCAACGTCAGCACCGAAGACGGCAAGTGGTTCTTCGAGAACGCCCAGAAGGGCGACCCCGTCATCGTCGTCAACACCGGCGGCGGCACCCTCAGCGGATCCGACGGTCTCGGAGACTGGAACCGCTAGAGCGGCTTCGCCGCATGTGAGTGAAACTTCGTAGTGGGCTACGAATTTCCGTGCACATGGGTGCAGCGCCGATTCAGCTCAACGCGTCAGCCGTGAGTAGACACGGGGCCGGCTGGGAGACGTCCGTTCGTGCCCCGCACGCAGCGGCCTTGTCGAACATCGCCGTCGCTGCCTCGATCTTGCCGAGGATCTCGTCCTGTCCCGTGACACCGTGACACCGTGACACCGTGACACCGTGACACCGTGACACCGTGACACCGTGGCGCGCCGCCGCCGATCACCGAGGTGGTGGCGACATCGAAATTGCTGGTGTAGATGATCATTCCGGGCACCGACAGAGCGTCCGATGCAGGTGCTGGCGCGGCGTCATCGTTGCCGGTGTCATCGGCAGGGGAGCAGCCGGCCAGCATCAAACCGGCAGCGAGCAGGACGAAGGTGGCGTGCGTACGCATCGGTCACGTCTCCAGACTTGATCGGGTGAGTTCAGGAGGTTTGTCCCCTTTTCACGACTGCACGTGCGGTATTTGGTCTGCGCGACGGTGAGCGTTGGGGCTGAGTTCACCATTCGTTAGCGAAGACTGAGCACAGTCCTCGCGGTGAGTGCAACAACCGAACGAGTGCTGCCCACGGCACGCAAGAAGAGCTTCTTCTCGCGGCCGTGGACCGATTACGCACTGTTCTTCATCCTCGTGGGCCCCAACCTGGCCCTGCTGGCGGTGTTCACGTATCGGCCGCTGGTGGAGAACTTCCAGTTCTCGTTCTTCGACTGGAACCTGTCGTCACCCACGTCCACGTTCGTCGGCTTCGACAACTACCGCGAGTGGGCGTCACGCGACGACACCTGGCAGATCGTCGGTAACACTGTCGTGTTCACGGTCGCGGCCGTCGTCGGCTCGCTGGTTCTCGGCCTGATCCTCGCCATGCTGCTGGATCGAAAGCTGCGTGGCCGCAACTTCGTTCGCTCTGCCGTGTTCGCCCCGTTCGTCATCTCGGGTGCCGCGATCGGCATCGCGTTCCAGTTCGTCTTCGACCCCAATTTCGGCCTGGTACAGGACCTGATGCGACGCGTCGGCCTCGGCGCGGTCCCGGATTTCTACCAGGATCCCAAGTGGGCGATGGTCATGATCACCGTGACGTACCTGTGGAAGAACCTGGGATACACCTTCGTCATCTACCTCGCGGCCCTGCAGGGTGTGCGCAAGGAACTGATGGAGGCGGCCGAGATCGATCAGGCGAGCCGCTGGACCACGTTCCGCAAAGTGCTGCTGCCGCAACTACGTCCGACGACCTTCTTTCTGTCGATCACCGTGCTGCTCAATTCGCTTCAGGTCTTCGACATCATCAACGTCATGACCCGCGGTGGTCCGCTGGGCACCGGAACCACGACGATGGTCTACCAGGTGTACGAGGAGACGTTCCGTAACTTCCGGGCCGGTTACGGTGCCACCGTCGCGACGATCCTGTTCCTCGTGCTGTTGATCGTCACTCTCGTGCAGGTACGAATCATGGATCGGGACGATCAGCGATGACAGTAGTGAGCAAGCCCGACGCCGCGGTGCCGGAGAAGCCGTCGAGCAACCGCGATCCGCAACGCACCCGACGCACGGCGAACATCCTCGGTTACGCGGCCATGGTCGCCGTCCTGCTGATGATCGGGCTGCCGCTGTTCTGGATTCTGATCACCTCGTTCAAGGACCGTCCGGACATCTACGTGCAGCCGGTGACGTGGTGGCCCAGCATCTTTCACCCGCAAAACTACAACGAGGCGACGACGGAGGTGCCGTTCTTCACCTACCTGCGCAACTCCATCGTCATCACCGCAGTCCTGTCGTCGGTGAAGTTCGTTCTCGGCGTGCTCAGTGCGTACGGGTTGGTGTTCCTGCGCTTCCCGGGCAAGAACATCGTCTTTCTCGTCATCATCGCCGCGTTGATGGTGCCCAACCAGATCACCGTGATCTCGAACTATTCACTCATCGCCGATCTAGGATGGCGTAACTCTTTCCAGGGCATCATCATTCCGCTGGCGGGCGTCGCTTTCGGTACCTTTCTGATGCGCAATCACTTCCTGTCGCTACCCCCGGAGATCATCGAGGCCGCGCGCATGGACGGGGCCGGTCCGGTGCGGTTGATGTTCCGGGTGATCCTGCCGCTGTCCGGTCCGACCATGGTGGCGTTCGCCATCATCACGATCGTCACCGAATGGAACGAGTACCTCTGGCCGTTCCTGATGTCCGACGACTCGTCGGTCGCACCGCTTCCGGTCGGCCTGACCTTGCTGCAGAACAGCGAGGGCTACACCAACTGGGGTGCGGTGATGGCTGCGACCGTCCTGACCATTCTGCCGATCCTTCTCGTCTTCCTCGTCCTGCAACGCCACATGATCAAGGGCCTCACCTCCGGTGCGGTCAAGGGCTGATTCACCTCACTATCAGGAGTCGAACACCATGGCACACATCATCAATCGACGTGGCTTCCTCACGCTCACCGGTGCAGCGGCAGCCGCTGCGGCCCTGGCCGCCTGCAGCGGGCCCGGCTCGGGCTCCTCCGGGGGTGACAGCGTCGAAGGCGATGCGAGCACCATCAACTTCTGGTCGAACCACCCGGGCAAGTCCCAGGACTTCGAGAAGGAGCTGATCTCCCGCTTCCAGGCCGAGAACCCGGGCCTGACGGTCAATCTCATCGATGCAGGTAAGAACTACGAGGAGGTGTCGCAGAAGTTCAACGCGGCACTGTCCGGTAACAACGTGCCCGACGTCGTCGTGCTCTCGGATGTCTGGTGGTTCAACTACGCTCTGACCGGTGCCATCGAGCCGCTCGACAAGCACTTCTCCGCAGCCGGGGTCGACCAGTCCGATTACGTGGATTCGCTGCTGGCCGACTACAACTGGAACGGCAGCCACTGGGCGTTGCCGTACTCGCGCTCGACGCCGTTGTTCTACTACAACAAGGCCGTCTGGTCGGCTGCCGGACTCCCCGATCGCGGACCGGCCACCTGGCAAGAATTCGACGAGTGGGGCCCGCGCATCCAGGCCGTCGTCGGCGACGGCAAGCTCGCCCACGGCTGGGGCAACGCCGTCGACTATCTGGGGTGGACGTTCGAGGGCCCGATCTGGACCTTCGGCGGATCGTACTCGGATCAGTTCGCGCTGAAGTTCGACGATCCCAATACCATTGCGGCAGGAAAGTTCCTGCAAGACATGATCTACACCAAGAAGTACGCCGCAGTCTCCAACGACATCGCCAACGATTTCGCCGCCGGCATCCTGGCCTCCACGATCGCCTCCACCGGAGACCTCTCGACCATCACCAAGGGTGCCGGGTTCGAGTTCGGAACTGCCTTCCTGCCGGCCTCCGGTGGCGCACCCGGCTGCCCCACCGGTGGGGCCGGTCTGGCCATCCCTGCGAAGATCTCGGACGAGCGAAAGATCAACGCGCTCAAATTCATCGACTTCATCACCAACGGTGCCAACACCGCCTACTTCTCGCAGAACACCGGATACATGCCGGTCCGCAAGTCGGCGCAGCAGGACCCGTCGGAGATCGCGTTCCTCGAGGCCAACCCGAACGCGAAGACAGCCGTCGACCAGCTGGCGAAGACCCGCTCGCAGGACTACGCCCGCGTGTTCGTCCCCGGCGGTGACAAGATCATCGGCAGCGGACTCGAGCAGATCGCTCTGCAGAACGCCGACGTCGCCACCACCTTCGCGTCCGTCTCGGATCAGCTGCAGCAGATCATCGACCGCCAGATCACCCCGAAGCTGCCGAAGTAATGGCCGCCGTTCACTACGCCGGTGTCTCGCACCGGTACCCGGGAGCCGAATCGCTCGCTGTCGATACTCTCGAACTCGATATCGCGGACGGTGAATTCATCGTCCTCGTCGGTCCTTCGGGCTGCGGCAAGTCGACGAGTCTGCGGATGCTCGCCGGTCTCGAATCTGTGGAAAGCGGCCACATCGCAATCGACGGTGTGGACGTCACCTCGTTGGCGCCGCGGGCCAGGGACGTCGCGATGGTGTTTCAGAACTACGCGCTGTATCCCAACATGACCGTCGGCGACAACATGGGTTTCGCGCTGCGCAACGCCGGAATGAGCAAGTCCGACACCGCAGCCCGAGTACTCGACGCAGCGAAGATGCTCGAACTCGAGTCGCTGCTCGGCCGCAAGCCCGGCAAGCTCTCCGGCGGGCAGCGTCAGCGGGTGGCCATGGGCCGCGCCATCGTGCGTCAGCCCAAGGTGTTCTGCATGGACGAGCCGCTGTCCAATCTCGACGCCAAGCTGCGAGTGTCCACCAGGGCCCAGATTGCCGGTCTGCAAAGGCGATTGGGCACGACCACGGTCTACGTCACCCACGATCAGGTCGAGGCAATGACGATGGGCGACCGCGTCGCGGTGCTACTCGACGGCAAGTTGCAGCAGATCGCCTCCCCGCGGGAGTTGTACGACAATCCCGTCAACACGTTCGTCGCGGGATTCATCGGGTCACCCGGAATGAATCTCGTCGACGCCCCCGTGCGAGACGGTGCTGCCGTACTCGGCGAACTGCGTATTCCGGTGCCGTCGTCCGCGCGCGAGCGCGTGGTCGTCGGAATTCGTCCGGAATCCTGGGATCTGGTCGGTGAGGGCAGTGGCACCGGGCTGCAACTGACCGTCGAGTTGATCGAGGAACTGGGCGCGGAGTCGTTCGTCTATGCCTCCGCGCCCCGCTCCGACGATGGATGGACGACGACCTCCGGGCGAATCTCGGTTCGCGTCGATCGGAAGCTGTCGATCGCCCTGGCCGAAACCGTTCGACTGGTACCCAAGCTGGATGAGCTGTTCTTCTTCGACTCCGCTACCGGTCTGCGGTTGTCGTAGCGGGCTGACCGAGATCGATCGGGAGTGTGGCCCATCCGTGTAGGACTCGGGTGTTGCGCCGAGTTCCCTCGCCTGCCGACTGCAGGTTCGGGAACCTGTCGAACAGCGCTTTGAGGCCCACTTCCGATTCGGCCTTGGCGAGCGCTGCGCCGAGGCAGTAGTGGCGTCCACCCGAGAACGACAGGTGTTTGCCGGCGTTGGCGCGGGTGACGTCGAAACGATTCGGATCCTCGAACACCAACGGGTCGCGATTGGCACCGGCGAGCACGAGTATTACCAGCGATCCCTCGCTGATCGGCACGCCCTCCACCACGACGTCGTGTCGGGCGGCCCGCGCGGTCAGCTGCACCGGAGATTCCATTCGGAGCATTTCGTCGACGGCCGTGGTCCAGTGCGACGGATCGTGCTGCAGTACAGCGAGCTGCTCGGGGTGGTCGAGCAACAGCCGGATTCCGCTGCCGAGCAGATTGACGGTCGTCTCGAATCCCGCTGCCAACACCAAACCTGCAGTGGCCCTGAGCTCCTCGTCGTTGAGTCCGATGCCCTCGTCCTTGGCGGCGATCAGCTGGCTCATCAGGTCGTCACCAGGATTGCGGCGCAGCTCGGCGATGTGCTGCGCGAGCCAGGCATCGAACCCGACCAGGCCGCGCTCGACCTGCTTGAACTGACTCCACGACAGGCCGATGTCGAGACTGGGCGCGGCCATCTCGCCGAACTCGAGAACCTGCTGATTGTCTTTCTCCGGAACGCCGAGGATGCGCCCGATCACCGCGACCGGCAGGCGTGCGCAGTACCGATCGACGATGTCGACAACCGGAGAGCCGTCGGACAGTTCGTCGAGCAGAGCGTCGGCGGTCTCCTGCACCTGATCGCGCATCTGCGCCACGGCACGGGCGGTGAAGACCGAGGACACCAACTTGCGGTACCTCGTGTGATCCGGTGGCTCGACCGACAACAGGGACGGCGGGAGAATCGGATGCAGAGCGCCGGATCTGGTGTGTCGTTCGATCCACTGCAGGGGCGCGGGCAACGTGCCCCCGAGCTGGGTGGTGCGGAAGTCGTCGGAGCGCAGCAGATCGAAGGCCACCCGGTGGTGCACGGTGATGTTCGAGATCCGGGTCTTCACGGGAGGCGCTGTGCGGCGGAGCTTCTCGTAGACGGTCGTCGGATTCGCCCGCGTTGCCGGGTCGGCAACCAGCATGGCCTGCGGATCACCGGCTGCCGCAGCACGCTTGGCGCGAATCCGAATCCGACCCGTGCGCCTTGAGCCATCGTACGAATTCCCTCATCCGAAATACCCCTCCCCTTTGCCTTCACGAGGTGAGTGGAACTTCGTAGCAGGCTACGAAGTTCCACTCACATGGTGCTACCAGATCCTGACGCGTTTGCCCGGCTCCAAGTACAGCGCATCCCCGGGCTCTACGTCGAAGGCTTGGTGAAAACTGTCCAGATTGCGCACGACGCCGTTGCAGCGGAACTCCGGCGGCGAGTGCGGGTCGACCGCGAGTCGACGGATGGCCTCGGCGTCTCTGGCCTTGGTGCGCCACACCTGTGACCAGCCGAAGAACACCCGCTGCAATCCGGTCAGGCCGTCGAGCATCGGTGCGTCTTTGCCTTCGAGTGAGATCTCGTAGGCGGTGACCGCGATCGACAGGCCGCCCAGATCGCCGATGTTCTCGCCGATGGTGAATTCGCCGTTGACCTTGTGGCCGGGCAGTGCAGCGGGCTCGAACTCGTTGTACTGCTCGATCAGGGCCGTGGTGCGCTTGCCGAACTCGGCGCGGTCGCTGTCGGTCCACCAGTCCACCATGTTGCCGTCACCGTCGTACTTGGCACCCTGGTCGTCGAATCCGTGGCCGATCTCGTGGCCGATCACTGCTCCGATGCCGCCGTAGTTGGCTGCGTCGTCTGCATCGGGATCGAAGAACGGTGGCTGCAGAATGGCTGCGGGAAAGACGATTTCGTTCATGCCCGGGTTGTAGTAGGCATTGACCGTCTGAGGCGTCATGAACCACTCGTCACGATCGACCGGGCCACCGAGCTTGTCGAGGTCGCGCTGGTAGTCCGCGGTGTAGCCCCGGCGGTAGTTGCCGAGCAGATCGTCGGCGCTGATCTCGACGCCGGAGTAGTCACGCCAGCGATCGGGGTAGCCGATCTTGGGGGTGAACTTCTCCAGCTTTTCCAGAGCCCGCTGCCTGGTCTCCGGGCTCATCCACTCGAGTTCGGAGATGTTGCGGCGGTACGCCTCCGTGAGGTTCTCGACGAGCACCTGCATCCGGGCCTTGGAATCGGCCGGAAAGTGGCGTTCGACGTAGAGCTTGCCGACGGCTTCACCGAGCACGTCCTGCACCAGGGAGACTCCGCGCTTCCAGCGCTCTCGGTTCTCCTCGGTGCCGGTCAGAGTCGTGCCGTAGAACGCGAAGTTCTCGTCGACGATCGCACTGGTGAGAAACGGTGCCCGCGAATGTACGACGCGCCAGGCCAGCCACGCTTTCCAGGCCTCGATGTCCTCGGAGCTCCACAGTGACACGAACGTACTGAGGAACGGTGGCTGTCGCACGACGATCTCGGCGAACTGTTCGGTGCTGGAGCCCAGACCGGAAATCCAAGCCGCCCAGTTGAATCCGGGCTCGTTCTGTACCAGGGTGTCGAATCGGACGAGGTTGTAGCTCTTCTCGGCATCGCGCCTGGCGACGACATCCCAATGGCCGGCCGCGATCTTCTGCTCGAGATCGAACACCGTTTGCGCGTCGTATTCGATGCCGCTGAGCGCGAACATCTTCGAGATGTGCGCGATGTAGCTCGATCGAATCTCGGCGTACTCGTCCTGGCGGTAGTAGGACTCGTCCGGCAAGCCGATGCCGGATTGACTGAAGTGGACCAGATAGCGGTCGGACTGCTTGGCATCGGTGTCGACGTACTGGCCGATGCCGCCGCCCACGCCTGTGCGTTGCAGGGAACCGAGAACTTCGGCGAGACCGACGAGATCCGTTGCGCCGGAGATGGCGTCGAGTTCGTCGGAAATCGGAGTGACGCCGAGTTCCTCGGCGCGGTCGGCGGCCATGAAGCTCGAGAACAGATCGCCGATCTTCTGCGCGTCGCTGCCCATGGGGGGATCCGAGGCGGCGGATTCTTCGATGATGGTCTGCACGTCCACCTCGGCGCGGTCGTACAACGTCCGAAACGCGCCGTCGACGGCGCGGTCGGCCGGGATGGCGTAGTCCTCGAGCCACTTGCCGTTGACATGCACGAAGAGGTCGTCCTGCGCACGTGTGTTCTCGTCCTGGTAGCTGAGATCGATGCCCGAGTTCACTACTGAAGTCATGCGTCCATCTTTACACTCTTGCGCTGGATTGAACGGGTGTTTAATGTGTTGTTCATGCGTACAGCATCAGAGGATCTCACTACCAGGGCACGAATCCGCGACACCGCGATCGACGTCTTCGGCGCGCAGGGCTTCACCGCCGGGGTCCGGTCGATCGCCACGGCTGCTGGTGTGTCGCCCGGCCTCGTCAACCACCACTTCGGGTCCAAGGAGGGCCTGCGCACGGCGTGCGACGAGCATGTCCTGCGGGTGATCCGGGAATCGAAGACTGCGTCCGCCGGCCCCACCGGGATGATGGAACAGCTCGCTCGCATCGACGAGTACGCGCCTCTCGTTGCCTACATCGTCCGCAGCTTCTCCGCAGGCGGCGCACTGGCGCGAGAGCTGTTCGAGCACATGGTCGACGACGCTGTCCACTACCTCGAGGACGGTGTGCGCGACGGCCGCTTCACCCCCAGCCGTGATCCCGCGGCGCGTGCCCGATTCCTGACGCGACAGAACGTGGGTGGCCTGCTGCTCTACGCGGCGATGGCCGGACCCGACGTCGACTTCCGCGAGGCGTTGACCGCGCTCGGTGCCGAGATCATGCTACCGGCGCTCGAGCTCTACACAGATGGATTGTTCACCGATTCCCAAGCCATGGATGCCTACCTGGAGGGGAAACAATGACCGACGCAATCGCAGTCGACGGGCTGGTGAAGACGTTCGGTTCGGTCCGGGCGCTCGACGGACTGAACCTGACTGTCGACACGGGTGAGGTGCACGGGTTCCTCGGCCCCAACGGCGCAGGAAAATCCACGACGATCCGCATCCTGCTCGGTCTGGTTCGCGCGAGCGCCGGAGCAGTGCGATTGCTCGGCTGCGACCCGTGGACCGACTCCGTGGCGTTGCATCGACGTCTGGCCTACGTCCCGGGCGACGTGACGCTCTGGCCGTCGCTGACCGGCGGTGAGGTGATCGATCTGCTCGCCCGAATGCGCGGCGGGATCGATACCTCCCGGCGCGCCGACTTGATCGAACGCTTCTCGCTCGATCCCGGCAAGCGCAGCCGCACCTACTCCAAGGGCAATAGGCAGAAGGTGGCACTGATCTCGGCCCTGGCCTCGAACGTCGAACTACTGATTCTCGACGAACCCACGTCCGGCCTGGATCCGCTGATGGAACAGCACTTCGCCGACTGTGTGAAAGAGGCTGCCCGACGCGGAGTGACGGTGCTGTTGTCCTCACACATCCTGTCCGAGGTCGATGCGCTGTGCAGCTCGGTGACCATCGTCCGAGACGGGCGAACGGTCGACACCGGCACGCTGGCATCGATGCGGCATCTCACCCAGACGACGATCACCGCCGAGGTCGATCGAGTGCCCGACGATCTGGCAACACTCTCCGGCGTCAGCGCAGTGAGCAGGGACGGCTCCACCATCACCTGCACCGTGGAGAACCACGCTCTTGCAGCGACGATGCGTGTTATCGCCGATGCAGGTGTGACGAGCCTGGTCAGTTCTGCTCCGACTCTGGAGGAGCTGTTCCTGGGGTACTACAAATGAGGGGCACGAGAGCGTTGCTGCGGTTGTATCTGCGTCGCGATCGTGTGGTGGCACCGTTGTGGATCGTGCTGCTCGGGGTACTCCCGCTGCTCTACGCGGTCAGCTTCGAGGGCCTGTATCCGACGGCGGCAGACCGACAGGCGTTCTATCTCGGCACCCTGGCCGCGCCGGCGCAAGCGGCACTCGTCGGCCCGATCTTCGGCAGCGACCTGGGTGCTCTGGTGTCGTGGCGCTCGGGGCTGGTGCTCACGCTCGTGCCGTTGGCAGCGATCCTCACTGTGGTTCGGCACACTCGCGCGGAGGAGGATGCGGGTCGAACCGAACTGATGGGGTCGACGGCGGTGGGCCGCTACGCCGGGTTGGCCGCGGCGATGTTGCTGGCCGGCGGCGGGGTGGCGACGACGGGATTGCTGTCCACTCTGTCGTTGTGGGCGTTCGGCCTGCCTGCCGCGGGGAGCATTGCGTTCGGAGCGTCGGTCGCCGTCGTCGGTGGAGTCTTCGTCGGTTGCGCGGCGCTGGCGGCGCAGGTGGCGTCCGGGGCTCGAGTCGCTCGTGGTTACGCCCTCGGTGCGTTGGCTGCAGCATTTGCGATTCGGGCGATCGGCGACATCGGTTCGGGAACCATGTCGTGGTTCTCGCCGATCGGTTGGTCGGCTCAGGTGCGGCCGTTCGCCGACGAGGGGTGGTGGCCGATCCTGTTGTCGTCGGTGACTGCGGCAGCGTTGTGTGCTGCGGCGTTCGCGGTCGCGAACAGGCGTGATCTCGGCAGCGGCCTGCGGGCCGAACGTCGTGGCCCGGTAGCGGCCGTGCCGTCTCTGTCCGGGCCGGTCGCCCTGGCCTGGCGACTGTCCCGCGGGACCACTGCGGTGTGGACCGTCGGGATCGCCCTGTTCGGCATCGCCATCGGGTCGTCCGCGAACGGGATCGGTGACCAACTCGGCAGCAGCGCCACCATCGGCGACGCGTTGGGGAAGTTCGGTGGCGACACCCTCGAACAATCGTTCATAGCCGCCGTGCTGAGCATCGTTGGCATCATCGTGGCGGCCTACTCGGTGTCGGCCCTGCTGCGGCTGCACAGTGAAGAGGAAGCAGGTCTGGCCGAGATCGTGTTGGCCACCGGTGTCTCGCGCATCCGATGGTTGGCCGGTCATCTGTTGTTCGCCGTCCTCGGGCCGGTGTGGTTGCTTCTCGTCGTGGGGCTGAGCGTCGGAGTCAGCTATGGGCTGGCCACCGGCGACATCGCAGCCGAACTGCCCTCCGTCCTGAGCGGCGCACTGGGCCAACTCCCCGCAGTGTGGGTCGTGACGGCCCTCGGTGTAGCCCTGTTCGGCGCGATCCCCCGGTTCGCGTCGGCTCTCTGGGCCATTCTCGGCGGCGTCGTGGCACTCGGCCAGGTCGGGGCGGTGGTGGGCCTGCCGCAGCCGTTGCTCGACATCTCCCCGTTCACACACGTTCCGTGGTCACTGGACATCGCCGACTCGCTGGCGTCGATCGGTTGGCTGGTCGCGGTCGCCGCCGCCATCGGCATTGCGGGTTCGGCAGCATTCGTGCGAAGAGACATCCGCGGGTGACGATGGGCGGTTAGCATTATCGGCGGCTGGTCCGACGGCCGACGGTGCCGTCCATGACCGGTCGCCATCCTCCGTCGACACGCGCGGATGGAGGTGACATGCAGTCGACATTCCTACGCACGTGGTGGCGCCAGCCGCACAGCTACGAATCGGTGGTCAGTTACCTCGATCTACACGGTGCGCTCACGCCATATCGTCTCGCGGCAGCACTGAGCACAATGTCGTACGGGCTCGGCGCGGCCGCGTTGCTACTGCTCACCGAAACCCCTCCGACGTCGGCGGTCGGCAGGGCGATTTTCGTCGTTGCGATCGTGTCGACACTCCTGGTCGGTATCGCCTGGCTGAAGGTGCCGTGGCCCTCGAAGCGGGTGTCCTTGATGTTCGCTGCGTATGCGGATGTCGGCACGGCGTGCATCCTGCTGGCCTACGGGTCGCCGCAGGTTGTTTTCTTGGCCTGCGCGATGTTGGCGACCAACAGTGTCTATGTGCAGCTGTTTCACAGCTCCCGCGTGATGGGCTTGCACCTGATGTGGGCCGGCTTCATCGTGGCGCTGTTCTTCGTACTCATCCTGTTGTCGCCGGATGCAGATCACGGCCTGGCGATCGCGCAGCTGGTGGTTCTGCTTCCCATCACATTCATGGGTCCGACGTTCTTCCAGTTCCTGCTGCTCAAGCTTCAGGTTCAAGCGCAGGCCGCCAACGTCGATCCGCTCACACAGGTCCGCAACCGGCGTGGACTCGACGAGGCACTGCCGATATTTCTGCTCGATGCCACAGATGTGTCGGTGATGGTCATCGACGTCGACCGATTCAAATCCATCAACGATCGCTTCGGCCATCACCGAGGCGACTCCGCACTGCAGCTCGTCGCTAAGCGGCTGACGACCGAAGGGGTGCTCGTCGCACGCATCGGCGGTGAGGAATTCGCTGTGGTGACCACGTTGGCCGCGTGCGAGGCCGCCGAATTGGCCGAGCTGTATCGCAATTCGGCGCACTCGGAACAGGACGCCGCTACGCTGACGGTGAGCATCGGAGTTGCGCACGGCAGCTACACGTCCGATCAGCGGCGTACCGTTGTCGACAGCGCTGCGGTCACGACACAACTGCTACGCCGAGCCGACCTGGCGATGTACGAAGCCAAGCATCGGGGCGGCAACCAGGTTGTCTTCGCCGAGTCGTCGTCCACCCAGGCAGCGCAAGAGTGAGCGAGATCCTAGGCACCAAGCCGTGAGTGCATTTCCCAGATCAGTACCTCTGCCGGTTCGGCGGCGGTGATTTCCTGTCCCCCAGTGGAACTCATGCGCACCGCGTCGCCCTCGTACAGGTCGCCGACGCCCTCCATCGAGACGGTGCCGCGGGCGACGAAAACATGGACGAAGGGAGCATCGGGCACAGTCACGGTCATTCCCGGTGTCAGCCTGGCAGCATGCAGCGCTGCCGATTTCTGTGAGATCCCGATCGCGGCCTGACCTCGGTGTTTGTCCATGCCCGACGCCACCGTGACCAGCCCGCCGCGCAACAACTCGTCGCCGATCTCGAGTTGTTCGTAGCCGGGAGTGATGCCGGGGCTGTCCGGGATCACCCACATCTGCACGAAGCGAACGGGTTCGGTGTGGTGATTGCCGTCGATGTTCCAGGAGTCGTTCTTCTCCGAATGCATGATGCCTTTGCCTGCGCTCATGCGTTGGGCGAGTCCGGGGTAGATGATTCCGGAATGCCCGATGGAGTCCTGGTGAACCAGTGAGCCCTGCATCACCCACGTCACGATTTCCACGTCGCGATGCGGGTGCGTTTCGAAACCTTGACCGGCCGTGACGATGTCGTCGTTGTTGACCAAGAGCAGTCCGTGATGGGTGTTGTCGGGGTCGTAGTGCTGGCCGAAGGAGAACGAATGCTTCGAGTCCAACCAGGACACACGGGTTTTCAGTCGATCACCCGCGCGGTGCACATCGATGTGGGCGGTCAGTGGAGCGGACATGCAACCACTGTACGAGCACGCCGGTGTGCTTGCGTACGACCTGCATAACGTTCGGGTGTCTTTGCCGTCGGAGTGTGAGTGTGGCCGCGAGTGGGTAGGTTTCGGTACGTACGGTCACACCCTCTGCACACCCCCGAAGGCGGCGAGAGATTCTCATGGTCGGTTCCAGCTCGAGTGCGGCAAGCACGGTCGAACCCCAGCTCGAGGAGGCTCTGGCGACGTGGCTGCCGGCGCAACGGTGGTTCGGCGCGAAGGGTTCGACGGTGGATTCGGTGACGATCGTTGCGCGCGAAGTCCTCCGTGACGAGCCGCATTTCGCCGCCGAACACCTGCTGGTGCAGGTGCAGCTGACCCAGGACGGCGTGGTGGTGACGCAGACCTATCAGGTGCCCCTGGGCTTCCGCACCGAGTTGACCGACGAGCTGCGGCCGTGGGTACTTCCCGTGGCGGGCGAGGTGGCCGTGTTCGACGGTTTGCGAGACCCCGAGATCATCGGTCTGTACGGCGATGCTTTCACGAGCGAAAAAGGCACGGGCAGCATCGAATTCAAGGTAGTCGATGGTTCGAGTGTGCCGAGCGGTCTGCGTGGTCGGGTTCTCGGGGCCGAGCAGTCCAACACGTCGGTGATCCTCGGTGATCTGCTGTTGCTCAAGCTGTTCCGTCAGG
This sequence comes from Rhodococcus sp. AW25M09, assembly GCF_000333955.1. Lineage (GTDB taxonomy): Bacteria > Actinomycetota > Actinomycetes > Mycobacteriales > Mycobacteriaceae > Rhodococcoides. The sequence goes on along the minus strand of NZ_CAPS01000012.1, from coordinate 138,601 downwards.
TGCCGCCGGGGATCAGCCCGGACGTCGAACTGCATCGTGCGTTGGCGGAGGCCGGCAGTGTCAACGTCGCGCCGCTGCGGGGCTGGCTGGAAGCCGAGGTCGGGGGTGAGCCGACCACACTGGGCATGATTCAGGACTTCGCCGCGAACTCCGCCGAAGGCTGGACAGCGGCCCTGGCGAGCGTTCGCGAGGTGTTCGATTCTCCGGACACGGCGGTCGAGGACCTGCCCGGTGATTTCGCCCCGGATGCGCATCGCATCGGGGCGGCCGTCGCGCAGGTGCATCACGACCTGGCCTCGATGTTGGGCACCGTCGAGCGCTCGGTGGAATCGACCGCGGTCGAGGAGATTCTCGCGCGCATTTCGGGAGTGGCACGCGTGGTGCCGGACATCGCTCGGTACATCCCGGCAGCCACGGCCCTCATTTCGCGGGCGGAGGCGTCGAACAGCACCACGGTGCAGCGCATCCATGGTGATCTGCATCTGGGGCAGGTGTTGGGGACTCCCGAGCGGTGGCTGCTCATCGACTTCGAGGGTGAGCCGGCCAAGACGTTGGCCGAGCGTAGACAGATGGACAGTGCCCTGCGTGACGTCGCGGGAATGTTGCGCTCGTTCGACTATGCCGCGAACCATCTGCTGGTCGATCTGCCCGAGGACCCCTCGGTGCGGAAGCGAGCTGACCAGTGGGCCGCCCGGAGCATCGCCGCGTTCTTCGACGGCTATGCCTCGGTTGCCGGGCACGATCCCCGCGACGAAGCCGATCTGCTGCGCGCGTACGAGCTCGACAAAGCGGTGTACGAGGTTCTGTACGAGGCTCGCAATCGGCCGACGTGGCTGTCGTTGCCGATGCGTGCCGTGGCGCGCCTGGTGAGCTGAGTGGAGCCTGTCGGAACGACCCAGTCGGGCGGGAGTGGAGCCTGTCGGAACGACCCAGCTGGGCCGGAGTGGAGCGGTCTGTCTACGACAAGTACCGTATTGCCTGACACGGGAGGCAGGACATGAACGGTATTTTGGCAATTTTCGGCATCGCGGTGGTCGTCATCACCATCGTCGTAGTGGTGGTTCTCGTTGCGGTGTTGTTCGTCGCGTCCATCAAGTCCGACAGTCTGAACATCGACCTGGACCGCAAGAAGCGCGCTCGGGAAGAAAGTTCCTCGAAGGCCTGAGACGTCCGTCACGTCCGAGACCGATCTGCTCCTGCTCGGAGTTGTATCGATCGAAGCGCCGATCGACGCTTCCGGTTCTACAACTGGAGACCTCGTGAGCACTTCGGTGAAAGCCTCGGCCCCGTCCGAGGCGGCGAGCTGTGTGCCTCGGATCAAGGCTCGACTGCTCGGTGAGTCGGTTCTGGCGCAGTTCGTACGTTTTGTCGTCGTCGGAGTGTCGAGCAACGGTGTGTATGCCCTGTTGTTCGTCGTACTCGCATTCCTCGGACCGTTCACCGCAAATCTCGCGGGTGTGGCCGCCAGCACCGTCCTGGCCAACGAGCTGCACCGCCGTCATACCTTCCGTGCCGTCGGCCGGGTCGGCTGGTTCCAGACCCAGTGGGAAGCCGGCGGGCTGGCCCTGATCGGGGTCGGTCTCAGTACCGCCTCCCTGGCTGCCATGCACATCCTCTTTCCGACCGCAGCGACGTACGTACAGGTAGCGGTCGTCATCGCTGTCAGTGGACTGTTCGGTGCGGCCCGGTTCGTCGCTCTCCGCGGCTGGGTCTTCCGCGCACCGAACTTCTCCGGTCTCGAACCTGCCCAGCCGTGAGCTGTGAAATCGCACGACTCGGGCAGGACGTCGGTTGCTACCTCTAACAGAGTCTCGGCGAGGCTGCCCCTGTGACGGGCGGATGGCTCTAAGCTCGTGAGCTGACGTCAATGCTAGGAGGCATGTCGATGGCCAGGGATCTGACACAGCTCGAGCTTCTGCAGGAGCTGGTGCCCACTGCCGAGGACAACGTGAACCGTCACATCACCATGGCGCGGGAGTGGCATCCACACGATTACGTGCCGTGGGACGAAGGCCGCAACTTCGCCGCCCTCGGCGGCCAGGACTACGACCCCGAGCAGTCCAAGCTCTCCGACGTCGCCCAGGCCGCGATGATCACCAACCTCCTCACCGAGGACAACCTGCCCTCCTACCACCGTGAGATCGCCGAGAACTTCTCCCGCGACGGCGCGTGGGGAACCTGGGTCGGCCGCTGGACCGCCGAGGAGAACCGGCACGGCATCGTCATGCGCGACTACCTCGTCGTCACCCGCGGCGTCGATCCCGTGGCTCTCGAAGAAGCCCGCATGATCCACATGACCAACGGGTACGTCTCGCCTGCCGGTGCGGGGGTCGGTCTGCTGCACTCGGTCGCGTACGTGACGTTCCAGGAGCTCGCCACCCGCGTCTCGCACCGCAACACCGGCAAGGTCTGCGACGACCCGATCGCCGACCGCATGCTCCAACGCATCGCGGCCGACGAGAACCTGCACATGATCTTCTACCGCAACATCACCGGCGCAGCGATGGACATTTCGCCCGATCAGACGCTGCAGGCGGTCTCCGACATCGTGATGAACTTCGTGATGCCCGGTGCCGGGATGCCGAACTTCCGCCGCAACGGTGTGCTGATGGCCAAGCACGGCATCTACGACCTGCGTCAGCACCTCGAAGACGTCGTCTGGCCGGTGCTGCGCAAGTGGAGCGTGTTCGAGCGCAACGACTTCACCGCCCGCGGTGAGAACAAGCGTGAAGAACTCGCTGTGTTCCTCGAAGACCTCGAGCGTCAGGCCACCAAATTCGAGGAAATGAGGGATCGCTCCCTCGCCCGCGAACGTGCGAAGGCCGAAGCACGCGCGTCCTGACATGCCTGCGGCAGTGGTGCGGTCGAGTGCCCCCGGCGGCACGTAATCGCACCACTGCGGCGAAGCCGCATACTGGGGTGTGAACGAATTCTGGGACCGCATCTCCGCGGTGAGTCCTGATCCACCGGTGTGGATCGTCCAAGCTGCGGCCCTGGCTGCGCTTGTCATAGTCGTGGTGCCTCAGACGTGGCGGATAGCGCGCAACGTGGTCACCATCGCCCATGAGGGCGCGCACCTGTTCGTGGCGCTGATCACAGGTCGTCAGCTGATGGGGCTGCGACTGCATTCGGATACCTCCGGCGTCGCCATCTCGAAGGGCAAGCCCACCGGACTCGGTGTCATCGCGATGACGTTCGCGGGTTACGTGGGGCCGTCGCTACTCGGCCTCGGTGCCGCGCTTGTGCTCGGAACCCAGCATGCGGTGGCGGTGTTGTGGATCGGTGTCATCTCGATCGCGTTGATGCTGTTGATGATTCGCAACATCTACGGGCTGCTGTCCCTGGTCACGGTCGGTGCAGCCCTGTTCGTGGTGTCCTGGTGGGGTACCGGTGAGCAGCAGGTGGCTGCGGCGTACTTCATCACGTTCTTCCTGCTGGTTGCCGGCCCGCGCCCGGTGTTGGAGCTGCAGCGCTCCCGCAGTGCAGGACGAGCCCGCGATTCCGATGCCGATCAACTGGCTCGGCTGACATTCTTACCCGGCATCGTCTGGGTCGGACTGTTCCTGCTGGTCACCGTCGGCTCGCTGGCGTTGGGGGCCTGGCGCATTCTGGTTCCGGTGCAATGACACGCACGGGGGTCGCCGGCATGACTTCGCACAACACCACATCACTGGTGCAGACACCCGATCGGCGCTGAAGCTCCGCGCGAGGCCGGCGAATGTCCTGGTCGCTATGCCTTGTCACTGGACGGGCAACCTGTAACGCTGGTGGACATGGCACGCATATCGGACTCGGGACCTTCGTCGACCACCGCAGAACACACCCTCACACCGGACAGGCTGCGTCGCCTCCGTATCTGGAACATTTCCCTGTCCGCGCTTCATGCGATTCAGGCCGTTGCGGTGCTCGTCATCGCATCCGACTTCGCCATCGACCTGACCACCGCGTACCCCGCAGGGCCCCCGGGAACCCAGGTCCCAGAGGCCCAGGCAGCGTTTGCGATTCCCATCGGCATTGCCGTCGCGCTCTTCCTGGCACTGGCAGCGGTGGACCACTTCCTCACCGGGGTACCGCTGCGATCAGCGTACGAACGCAACCTCTCTCGGGGCATCAACCCGTTCCGGTGGGTCGAATACAGCGTCAGCGCAACGATCATGGTCGTCCTCATCGCTCTCTACGCCGGCATCACCCAGGTCACCGCCATCATCGCGATCATCGGTACCAACGTCGCCATGATCCTGTTCGGCTGGCTCCAGGAACGCTCCAACCCGCCCGGGCAACGGCCTGATCTCACCGCGTTCTGGTTCGGCTGCATCGCCGGCGCGGCACCCTGGATAGCGATCGCCGTCAACCTCTTCGGAGCCGCGGAAATCCCGTCCTTCGTGTTCGGAATCTTCTTCTCGCTGTTCGTCTTCTTCATGAGCTTCGCCGCGAACCAGTGGCTGCAGTACCGAGGGGTCGGACCGTGGAAGGACTACGCGTTCGGCGAGTTCGTCTACTTGGTCCTCAGCCTCGCCGCGAAGTCGGCGCTGGCCTGGCAGATCGTGGCCGGATCCCTCGCCTGATCGGGCGTAGCCGCACCCTGCACCCACCGGATCGAACCTAGAACACCACCCACAGCAGTGATGCGACGGCGAAGACCGCCAAACCGAGTGTCGTTTCCATGACGGTCCAGGTCTTGAGTGTCGTCTTCTCGTCCATCCCGAAGAACCGGCTGACGAGCCAGAAGCCGGAGTCGTTGACGTGGGAGAGGACGGTGGCTCCGGCGGCCAGTGCGAACACCAACAACGCGATCTTGAAGTTGCTCAGATCCAGTTCGGCTACCTGCACCGAGATCAGTCCGGCCGTAGTGGTCAGGGCAACTGTGGCCGAACCCTGTGCGACGCGAAGCGCAGTGGCGATCAGGAAGGCCTGCAGGATGATCGGCAGACCGACGTCGGACAGTGATGCGGTGAGCGACTGCCCGATTCCGCTCGCCCGCAGCACTCCACCGAACATTCCGCCGGCACCGGTGATCAAGATGATCGAACAGATGGGCCCGAGTGCCTGGTCCATGTACTTGGCACCGTCGGCCACCGGGAAGCGTCCCGGCGCGAGGATGAACAGGGCCAGCAACAGCGTGATGAGCAGGGCGATGGGGGTCTGGCCGATGAGCGTCAATGCGGCGGCCCAGGTTTCGTCACCGGTGAGTATGCCCGAGGTCGTCAGCGTATTCACGACGGTGTTGAGCGAGATCAGAACGAGCGGCGTCAGCAGGATGAACAGCACCGCACCGAATTTCGGCGTCGGTTCGCGGAGGGCGGCCATCTCTTTGTCGTGCTCTTCGGAGTCCGTCGACCCGGTGGAGAAGAGGTCGATCGGCGTGGTGTTGAACCGCTTGCCGAGCTGGGTACCGACGAGGTAGGAGCCGACGAACCAGGACACGACGGCGACGGGAATGCCGACGAGAAGTACCGTCCCGATGTCGCCGCCGAGGAGGTCGGTGGCCGCAACCGGGCCGGGGTGCGGAGGAACGATGGCGTGCATCGTGGCGAACGCGCCTGCGGTCGGCAGGGCGTACAGCAGTACCGATCCGCCGAAGCGCTTGGCGACGGTGAAGATGATCGGCAAGAAGACGACGAGGCCGGCGTCGAAGAAGATGGGGAAGCCGAAGATGAGCGCGGCGACACCGAGTGCGAGAGGCGCGCGTTTGGCCCCGAACCGGTTGATCAGGGTATCTGCCAATACTTGAGCGCCACCGGTGATTTCGAGCAGTCTGCCGACCATCACGCCCAAGGCGACGAGAAGCGCGACCGACCCGAGTGTGGAACTGAAGCCCGACAGCAGCGCCGCGGGCACGTCTGCCAGTGGGATCCCCGCTGCGACAGCGGTGACCGCGCTGACCAGAACCAGGGAGACGAAGGCGTGCAGTTTCACCTTCATGATGAGGAAAAGCAGGATTGCGACGGCGGCGGCTGCGATCAGCAGCAATGTGGTCGTTCCGTATGCCGGTTCGATCGGATCCATCGGTGTACCTCGTTCGCTCGGCTTGAATTTCGACCATATCGGACGGGTGGGACGTCTCGCGGGGTTACGAGCGCTCGTTGTCGGTCGACTTCTACGGGGTGGAGTACGGTGCCAGTATGAGTGATGGGGATCACGTAATGGGTGGGGATGCCTCCGACGACGCGACGAAGGAGCAGTTGCGCGAGCAGGCGCAGCGGTACGCCGCTGCAGCGCGAATGAAGATGAAGGAGCGACGCGCGAAAGCGTCCGGGGGCCTCGGGTCCGTGGTTGCCGATCGCGCCGGTGGCTGGGACCTCGACGACCAGAACACAATCGCCATGGACCGTCAGCAGCGGCTCTGGAACGGGGTGATGGACCGCTATTTCCGAATGGAGATCGACGGTTGGGAGACCATTCCCGAGTCGCCGGTGCTCGTCGTCGGCGTGCATTCGGGTGCGCCGTTCGTCTGGGATGCGTGGACCGTCGGCGCGCAATGGTGGCGGCACTTCGGCGAAAGGCGGATTCTGCACGGCACGGCGCACGATGCACTGATGGCGTTCCCGTTGATCGGCAAGGTGTTCCGATCGATGGGTGTGCTCCCCGCGGCACCGGATTCGATGTCGACGGCTTTGGCCGAGGGCCGGGACGTCATCGTGTGGCCGGGCGGTGAGGTCGATTCACTGCGGCCCTGGAGCAAGCGGGACGAGGCGACTCTCGGCGGCCGAACCGGTTTCATCAAGCTCGCCATCCGCATGGGTGTACCCATCGTTCCGGTGGCCACCGTCGGCGGGGCCGACGCGATGCCGGTACTCGTTCGAGGCGACAAGCTCTCGAGGGCGCTCAAGCTCGACAAGATTGCGCGGTTGAAGGTGTTTCCGATTGCGATCTCGCTTCCCTGGATCATTGCGCCTGCCGCGTTGCCGCAAATTCCGTTGCCCGCCAAGATTCGCACCCGTTTCATGCCTCCGGTCGAGCTCGACCACGATCCTGCGCTGTGCGACGACGAGGCGTACGTCGACGCCAAGTACGAAGAGGTGCGCGCGAGTATCCAGTCCGGAATGGATGCCCTCGCTCTCAAGCGCAAGTTCCCGGTGTTCGGCTGATACCTCGTTGTCGTAGCTCGATAACGCAGTAGTGCAGACGAATCGAGCGAGTCACTCGAGCTCGCACTTCGCCACGACATCCGGGCTATGGGTTCCTCCCAGGTGTGAGGCTAAGCTCGGTTCATGGATCGGCCTGCAGTCATTCTCGAGAACGATGTGACCGTGTACGACTTCTACCTGCGTCACCAGCAGAGTCGTCGAGTTGCGAGGTTGGCCTATGCCGCCCTTGCTCGACGCTTCCGCCCGCGGGTGTCGTATCCCGATGGTGCGCGCGAGGAGTTGCGTCGGCTCGTGTACGACGACACGCGTCTGCTGATCGCGGTCAATCATCTGACCGAGAGCGATCCCTACACCCTCGCAGCGGCGGCGTGGTCGTCGGCACTGCGTCCGGTGATCGGACGAACGAGGGTATTGGCCAAAGACGAATTGTTCCAGGAACCCAAGCAGCGCAGGCGAATCGACATGATGGGCGGAATTCCCGTCTTTCGGGGCAAGAACCACGGAATGCGCGCCGTCAGCGCTGCGGGTAGCCGCATGATGGATGTCAGCGCCGAGCGTATGAAGCGGGGCGACGACCTCGCGGTGTTCCCCGAGGGCACCTGCAATCTCGAAGATCCCAACACGGTGCAGCACGTCGGCAGCGGAATCGGCCACATCGCAATGCGTGCACGCAAGCTGGGCGTCGAACCGGTATTGGTCTGTATCGGTTTGAGCTACGGCCCCGGCGTGCCGAAGGTGAAGCAGGCCAGCGTCTACATCGATACCCCCATCACCGGACTACCCGAGAAGCCGATCGACATCACCCGGGTGGTGGCGGAGGGTATGCAGAAAGCACTCGACGGGGCGGTGGCTGCGTACTGACCGCACGCCCGGTGTTGATAGAAACAGATGACAGTTATCGAGTTCGGCGTCGTATGAGGAGATATTCGTGAGTGATCAGATCAAGACCGCCATTGTCACCGGTAGTGCACGGGGAATCGGTGCTGCGGTCGCCAGGCGGCTGGCCAAGGACGGTTTCGGGGTTGCTGTGGTGGACCTCGACGAGGCCGCGTGCAGCGACACCGTCGGTGCGATTCAGTCCGCAGGCGGGCAGGCAGTGGCCATCGGTGCCAACGTCGCCGACGAGGAGTCGGTCCAGGCTGCTGTCGATCGCATCGCGAGCGAGTTCGGAGCGCCGACCGTGCTGATCAACAACGCCGGTATCACCCGGGACAACTTGCTGTTCAAGATGACGGTGCAGGACTGGGATTCGGTTCTGGGCGTGCACCTGCGTGGATCGTTCCTGATGACCCGCGCGGTCCAGAAGCACATGATCGATGCCAAGTGGGGTCGTATCGTCAACCTGTCGAGCACCTCGGCCCTCGGTAACCGTGGACAGGCCAACTACTCCGCTGCCAAGGCCGGTATGCAGGGATTCACCAAGACCCTCGCCATCGAACTCGGCAAGTTCGGTGTCACCGCCAATGCCATCGCCCCGGGATTCATCGAAACGGAGATGACCGCGGCGACGGCCGAGCGCGTGGGGATGCCTTTCGAGGACTTCAAAGCTGCTGCTGCGTCTCAGATTCCGGTCAATCGCGTCGGACACCCCGATGACATCGCGCACCTGGCGTCGTTCTTCGTCAGCGAGGGTGCCGGATTCATCTCGGGCCAGGTTGTCTACGCCGCAGGTGGACCGAAGGACTGACCGCCTTCGATCGCGTCACACCGGACCCCGCAAACGAATGAATGTGGCATTGAGCTACTTGGAGTAGCTCAATGCCACATTCATCCACGGGCAGGCGGTCGTATCAATTACGGAGTCGGCAGTCCGCCGTTGACATTGAGCGTGTCACCGGTGACGTATCCCGACTCGGCCGAGGACAAGTACACGTACGCGCCGGCGATCTCGGCCGGCTGACCTGCCCGGCCCAGTGGAGTTTCCTTGCCGAACTCCGGCAGTGCTGATGTCGGCTGACCTCCTGCTGCCTGCAGTGGAGTCCAGAACGGCCCCGGCGCAACCACGTTGACCCGGATTCCCTTGGGTGCCAACTGCTGCGCAAGTGCCTTGCTGATGGTGTTGATGGCCATCTTCGTCGTCGCGTAGTCCACCAGACCGGGCGACGGCGTGTAGGCCTGAATGGAGCTGGTGTTGACGATCGTCGAACCCGCAGGCATGTGCGGCACCGCTTCCTGAATGATCCAGAACAGTGCGTACACATTGGTCTTGAATGTCTGGTCGAACTGCTCCGAGGACAGGTCCGCAAGGTCTTCGACGAATTGCTGCTTGCCCGCCACGTTGACCAACAGGTCGAGGCCGCCGAGCTCGTCGACAGCGGTGCGCACAATTCCGCGCGCTGCCTGCTCGTCGGTGATATCTGCCGGAGCCAAGACTGCGGTGCGGCCGGCGTCGCGTACCAGCTGAGCAACTTCCTGAGCGTCTTTCTCCTCCGACGGCAGGTAGTTGAGCACAACGTCGGCACCCTCGCGGGCAATGGCAATCGCAGCGGCACGCCCGATTCCGGAGTCGGCACCGGTGACGAGTGCTTTGCGGCCGGTCAGGCGACCGGACCCGCGATAGCTGTTCTCACCGTGGTCGGCGAGCGGCTGAAGGTCTGCCGCCAGACCGGGCGGATCCTGGTGCTGTTCCGGGAAGCCGTCCTGACGGTACTGCGTGACGGGGTTGGTGAAGGTGTACTGATCGCTCACTGTCTAATCGTCTCCGAATGCGGTGATTTGCGTGAAGAACCTCTGCTCGATTCCGTGTGCTCGATGCATGCCCCGAAACGGTCGGCCACAAACTGTGACCCACCGGCCAGGGCCTCGAGGCGGGATGACGCAGACTGGTGCACGTGAACGAAGGCGAGGCTCAGGGCAGGATCGAATCGACGTAGCCCCCGTCGACGCGTAGTGCACCACCGGTGGTTGCGGAGGCTTGCTCCGAGCTCAGGTACACGATCATGTTGCCGATTTCCCTCGGCTCGATCAGACGTCCGATGAGCGATTGCGGACGGTTCTCCTTCATGAACTTCGCCTGAGCCTCGTCCCAGGGCAGTTCGTCGCCGACGAGTTCGGCGACGAATTTCTCGACACCCTCGGTGTGGGTGGGCCCGACGATGACGGAGTTGACCGTAACGCCTGTTCCTGCAGCAGCTTTGGCGAAGCCACGGGTCACCGCGAGCAGTGCGGTTTTCGTCATTCCGTAATGGATCATCTCCTCGGGAATGACGACTGCGGAGTCGCTACAGATGTTCTGTATTCGGCCCCAACCGGCGTCGGTCATCGCCGGCAGATACGTGCGGATGAGCCGGATGGCGGACAGTACGTTCACCTCGAAGTAGCGACGCCATTCGTCGTCGTCGATATCGAGGGCAGCTTTGGCACCGAAGATTCCGAGGTTGTTCACCAGGATGTCGACCACGGGAACCGTGGCGAGCAGCGTCTCTACTCCCTCCGCCGTCGCCAGGTCCGCTGCCACCACGATCACCCGTGCGCCGGGTATGTCGCTGAGCAGTTTCTCTTCGGCGGAATCGAGTGCGGACGCACTGCGTCCGTTGAGAACAACGCGCGCACCGGCGCGGGCAAGTTCGGTGGCAATGGCCAATCCGATGCCCTGGCTGGAGCCGGAAATCAAGGCAGTTCGGCCGTCGAGATCGATGTTCATGGAGCCTCCCAGTGTTGTGGAACGACTCCAGTGTGCGCCCCCCGAACGGATGAATGTGGCATTCAGCTTCTCCGAGAAGCTGAATGCCACATTCATCCAGAAGGGGCGGGGATCCAGAAGGGGCGGGGATCCAGAAGGGGCGGGGATTTAGAAGGGGCGGAGGGCTACTACGAATACGTGTAGAAACCCTTGCCGGTTTTGCGTCCCAGCATTCCCGCATCCACCATGCGTTGAAGTAGCGGCGGCGGAGCGTAGTGCGGCTCGCGGAACTCGGCGTACAGCGACTCGGCCACCGCGAGGGTGACGTCGAGGCCGACGGTATCGGTCAGACGCAATGGCCCCATCGGGTGTGCGCAGCCGTTGACCATCCCCTCGTCGATGTCCTCCGCGCTGGCGAAGCCGGACTCGAGCATGCGGATGGCCGAGACCATGTACGGGATGAGCAGAGCGTTGACGATGAATCCGGCACGATCACCGGCGCGGATCGTCTTCTTGCCCAGCGTGTTTCCCGCGTAGTCCGTCACGGCGTCGACTGTCTCTTCGCTGGTCAGCAGGCTGACGACGATCTCGACGAGCGGAAGCACCGGCACCGGGTTGAAGAAGTGCACTCCGACGACCTTGTCGGGACGCTTCGTCGCATTCGCCATCTTGATGACGGGGATCGACGAGGTGTTCGTGGCCAGGATTCCCTCGGGCTTGACGATGGAATCGAGCTTGCCGAACAGATCGAGCTTGAGCGATTCGATCTCCGGTGCCGCCTCGACGACGAGGTCGCGGTCTGCGAAGTCGTCGATGTCGAGTGTCAACGCTATTGCCGCGCGGGCCTTGTCCGCCGCGTCCGCCTCGATACGGCCGGACTTGACTGCTCGCGCGAACGACTTGTCGAGACGCGCCTCGGCGGCGTCTGCCGTCGCCTGGCTCGTCTCGAGGATCAGCACGGAACCACCTGAGCGAGCGCACATCTCGGCGATGCCGGCACCCATGGTGCCGCCGCCGATGACGCCTACGAGTTCGATATCGCTCATTTGAGCAGCGCCCGCGACATGACGACACGCTGAATCTGGTTGGTGCCCTCGTAGATCTGGGTGATCTTGGCGTCGCGCATCATCCGCTCGACCGGGAAGTCGGTGGTGTATCCGGCGCCGCCGAACAGCTGCACGGCGTCGGTGGTGACCTCCATGGCCACGTCGGACGCGAAGCACTTCGCTGCCGCGGAGATGAACCCGAGGTTCTTCTCGCCGCGCTCTGCGCGGGCTGCGGAGCTGTAGACCATCAGTCGGGCTGCTTCGACCTTCATCGCCATGTCGGCGAGCATGAACTGCACGGCCTGGAAGCTCGAGATCGCGGTGCCGAACTGCTTGCGGTCCTTGGTGTATGCGATGGCTGCGTCGAGTGCACCCTGAGCCAGACCCACAGCCTGCGCGCCGATGGTGGGGCGCGTGTGATCGAGGGTCTCGAGGGCGGTCTTGAAGCCGGTGCCCGGATCGCCGATGATGCGGTCGCCGGGAATCTTGCAGTTCTCGAAGTACAGCTCGGTGGTGGGCGAGCCCTTGATGCCGAGCTTCTTCTCTTTCGGGCCGATCGTGAAGCCCTCGTCGTCGATATGCACGATGAACGACGAGATACCGTTCGCACCCTTGTCGGGGTCGGTCACGGCCATGACGGTGTACCACTCGGACTTGCCGCCGTTGGTGATCCAGCACTTGGCGCCGTTGAGGATCCAGTCGTCACCGTCGGCTTTGGCTCGGGTTCGCATGCCTGCTGCGTCGGAGCCTGCTTCGCGCTCGGACAAGGCGTACGACGCCATTGCGCCGCCGGCGAGGGATGGCAGGACCTGCTTCTTGAGCTCCTCGGAGCCCTTGAGGATCAATCCCATCGTGCCGAGCTTGTTGACGGCGGGGATCAGCGACGACGAGCCGCAGACGCGAGCGACCTCTTCGATGACGATGCAGGCAGCGACCGAGTCGGCACCCTGGCCGTCGTACTCCTCGGGAACGTGGATGGCGTTGAAGCCGGACGCGTTGAGGGCTTTGAGGGCCTCTTCGGGGAAACGTGAGTCCTCGTCCACCTCTTTGGCGTACGGGGCGATCTCCTTCTCCGACAGCGCGCGGATGGCAGCACGCAGTTCGTTGTGCTCCTCGGGCGATTGATACAGATCGAAGTCGGGATTTCCGGCCATGTCGGCCACGCTCCTTGAAGGTAGGGGTCAGCACTGCTGGCAAAGGGCACTCAGTGCCAAGGATATGTCAACTCTACGCCCAGATTTTGCATGATTCAAGAGCGGGCCACCGTTTTGCGGCACTGAGTGCCACCTCGAGGCGACGCTTCAGCCAGTTGTGTGATCCGCCAACGCGTCGACGACTTTGGCGACAGAAACGCCCCGTGGGAACGATGCGACGACGATCTCGCCGAGGAACTGCGCCCGAACCTGGGCCAACGCAGACCGCAGATCGTCGACGGACGTGGGAAGGCCGTCGCGAATCATCCGCCGAAGAATGTAGTTGTGGGTGGCGGTCACCGTGGCGGAGAACTGCAGAATCTCGAGGTGCGAATGATCGGGCAGCCTCTGCTGCAGATAGTCGACGAAAAGCCGGTCGTACCGGAAGACGGTCACGATTTCTCGGTCGCGCAAGGCCGGGATGCGGTGGACTACCTGGTAGCGCAGCCGCGACATCTCCTTCCAGTCGGAGAATCGCTCGTACACCAGTTGCGCGGCGTCGCACACCGCTTGCCAGGGATCGCCCTCGTTCGACTCGAGAAAGGCACCGGCCTGCTCGAGCAGTATTTCGTGATCGGCGAAGACGACGTCTTCCTTGGCGCGGAATTGGCGAAAGAACGTCCGTCGCGAGATCCCGGCCGCCCCGGCGATGTCGTCCACCGTCGTCGACTCGTAGCCCTTGACCGAGAACAGATCCAGGGCCGCCGTGGCCACCGTCAGCCTGAAGTCGGTCGATTCCTCGGGTTCTGGGCTCATGGGAGTGAAGGTAGCGGACTTCGGTGCGGGCAGGGAGGACGTCCTTCCGAGGCCCTTCGATGCGAGTAATTGATTGCTAGTGTTCGCAAGTAGCCTGCCACGCGGTGTCGGGTGACCCGGAAGGATGTCATGGCCACGGATTCGAGCAGGCCGCTGTACCGAATGAAGGCAGATTTCTTCAAGACGCTGGCGCATCCTGCACGAATTCGAGTGCTGGAGTTGTTGAGCGAGCGCGAATACGCGGTGTCCGAGATGCTGCCGGAAGTAGGCATCGAGCCGGCGAACCTGTCGCAGCAGTTGTCCATCCTCCGACGCGCCGGCCTCATCGAGGGCACTCGGGAAGGTTTGTCGGTCTCGTACACGCTGACGTCGCCGAAAGTGGCAGACCTGCTGGTGGTGGCGCGGGAAATACTCACCGGAGTGGTGGCCAACCAGGCCGAGTTGTTGGACGGTGAGTCGGGGATGCGCGCGCCGTACCGCGCCTGACCTGCGTGCTTTCGGAGTGACGACCGACTCCCTGTCTTCCTGATTCGTTACTTGCTAAACTTAGCAATCAGATAGATCAGGGATCGAATAGTTGTCAGAAGGCCCAGTGATGTCCGAACCGACACGCCACACCCGCACCAGCGAAGCATTGAGAACAGTGACGGCGCTCCTGCCCAGATGGAGCGAGTGGAAACCCGCCGTCCGCGCACCCGGCGCGGACCTACTGTCCGGTCTCGTCGTGGCCCTGGTCGCGTTGCCCCTGGCTCTCGGCTTCGGTGTCAGCACCGGACTCGGGGCTGCAGCGGGACTGACCACAGCGATCATCGCCGGCGTCGTCGCCGCGGTGTTCGGCGGATCGCGGTTCCAGGTCTCGGGGCCGACCGGTGCCATGACGGTGGTACTGGTGCCGATCGTGGCGAAGTACGGGTCCACCGGGGTTCTCGCCGTCGGCTTGATGGCCGGAGTCATTCTGCTTCTGCTCGCAGCGGCAGGCGTCGGCCGAGCCGTGCGGTACATGCCTGCTCCCGTCATCGAAGGGTTCACCGCAGGAATCGCCGTGGTCATTGCGCTGCAACAGGTTCCGGCCGCTCTGGGCATCACCGATGCTCAGGGTGAGAAGGTGTGGCAATCCGCGTTCGACGCCGCTCGTTCGTTCGTCTCGCATGCGACTGTCCTGACCCCCGCCGTGGCGCTCGCCGTCGCGGTCGTCATGCTCGTGGGCGGCCGTCTGGTACCGAAGATTCCGTTCTCCTTGGTCGCGGTCGCCGCGGCAACTGTGGTCACGCAGTTGTTCGACCTCGACATCGCCCGCATCGGCGCGATTCCGTCGTCGTTGTCCGTCCCGAGCCTGAGCTTCTTTCATCTGGGCGACATGACGGCGTTGTTGGCCCCGGCCTGTGCCGTCGCAGCTTTGGCAGCCTTGGAATCGTTGCTCTCCGCGACGGCAGCCGACTCGATGGGCGTCGGCGCTCGCCACAACCCCGACCGGGAGCTGTTCGGACAGGGGCTCGCCAACATTGCCGCGCCCCTGTTCGGCGGCATTCCCGCTACCGGTGCCATTGCCCGCACTGCAGTCAATGTTCGGTCCGGCGCGCGGACCAGGCTAGCGGCACTCACTCATGCCGTGATCCTCGCGGGCATCATGTACTCCGCCGCTGGACTCGTGGCCGACATCCCGCTCGCCGCCCTGGCCGGGGTATTGCTGGCGACGACGGTGCGGATGGTCGAGACCGCGTCGATCCGGGCGATCACCCGGGCAAGTCGAGGCGACACCGTGGTGATGATGGCAACGTTCCTGGTCACGGTCGTCTTCGATCTCGTGACAGCGGTAGCGGTCGGCGTCGGCTTCGCTGCAATCCTGGCCCTGCGCGCCGTCGCTCGATCTGCCACGGTCGAGCAGGTTCCCCTGGACGCACTCGACGCAGTCTCGGAGGAAGAAGGCGAGCTGCTTCGTGAACACATCGTCGCGTACCGAATCGACGGTGCCTTGTTCTTCGGTGCAGCGCACAGCTTTCTGCTCGAACTCGCCGACGTCTCGGATGTGAAAGTGGTGATCCTGCGCATGTCACGAGTCACCACGATCGACGCCACCGGGGCCATCGTCCTCAAGGACACGATCACCGAGCTCGAACACCGCGGAATCACCGTCCTCATCTCCGGAGCCAAACCCGAACACCTACGCCCCCTTGTCGCACTGGGTGTGTTCACCACCAAGGACGACGATGCGCGACGCGTCTTCGACACCACACCGCAGGCCATCGCCCACGCGCGTGCACTCGTCACCGACGCGGCCGTGCACCACGGGTAGAGTCGTAGGTCACACTTGCGTAGGAAAGGACCAGTTCACCGTGGCTCTCGTTGCCGGCATCGATTCCTCCACCCAATCGTGCAAAGTATTCGTCCGTGACGCCGAGTCGGGGGAGTTGGTCCGCCAGGGGCGAGCAGCTCATCCCGACGGTACCGAGATCGATCCGCAGCGATGGAAGGATGCGCTCGACGAGGCCATCGCCGACGCAGGCGGCCTCGACGATGTGGATGCGGTGTCGGTAGGTGCACAGCAGCACGGCATGGTCTGCCTCGACGACGCGGGATCGGTTGTTCGTAAGGCTTTGCTGTGGAACGACACTCGGTCGGCTCGAGCCGCCGAGGATCTCGTAGCCGAGTTGGGTGAGAAGGAAGGCGTCGACGGTGGACAGGCCTGGGCCGACGCAGTCGGAGTGGTTCCGCTTGCCTCCATCACCGTCGCAAAGTTGCGGTGGCTCGCCGACCACGAGCCCGACAACGCCGATCGCACTGCGGCAGTCTGCCTTCCGCACGATTGGCTCGGTTGGCAGCTCGGCGGCGCATCGGGGCTCGACACCCTGGCCACCGATCGCGGCGACGCCAGCGGTACCGGATATTTCTCGGCCGCGTCCAACGAATATCGAACAGATCTGCTGCAGTTGGGGTTTCGTGGTCGCAACCCACAGCTTCCACGGGTCGCTGCGCCGTACGAGACCATCGGCCGAACACCGGCCGGGGCGCTGATCGGGCCGGGAACCGGAGACAACGCGGCGGCAGCATTGGCGCTCGATGCACAGCCCGGTGACGTGATCGTATCGGTGGGAACCTCCGGCGTCGTGTCGGCAGTGACATCGGTTGCCGCAGCCGACGGTTCGGGCCTTGTCGCCGGATTCGCCGACGCCACCGGCCGTCAGCTGCCGCTGGTATGCACCCTCAATGCCGCCCGCGTACTCGATGCCACGGCGCGTCTGCTGGGCGTCGATCACGACGAGTTGTCCCGGTTGGCACTGTCGACGGCCAGCGAGGGCTTGGTGTTGGTGCCGTACCTCGAGGGCGAGCGAACTCCCAATCGTCCCGACGCGTCCGGCGCGATTCATGGTCTACGACTGGGCAATTCGACGCCGGGCCACCTCGCGCGAGCGGCAGTCGAAGGGTTGCTGTGCGGACTGGCCGACGGTATCGATCACCTGCGTGCACAAGGTGTGGAGGCGAAGCGGGTGCTGCTCATCGGCGGCGGCGCGAAGTCTGCCGCACTGCGCGAACTGGCTCCGGCCATTCTCGGCGTTCCGGTGATCGTGCCGGAGCCGGGCGAGTACGTGGCCGACGGCGCTGCGCGGCAGGCCGCGTGGACACTGGCCGGAACCAGCGAGCCGCCGACCTGGGCGCAGGCACCGTCGCAGACCTACGAGGCCGACCCCACCCCGGCGGTGCGGGAGCGCTACGCCGAGGTGCGGGATCTGACGGAGGGCACCACCGCCATGTGAGCGGAAGTTCGTAGCAGGGGTCGAAGTTCCGCGCACATGCGGCGGAGCCGCTCTCACGGAATGAGGCGCGCGTCTCGGTAGCGCTCGATCACCGAGGCGATGGCGTCCGGCGTGGATCGGAAGCCGAGGAAGCCGGCCTTCTTGGACTTGTTCATGTCCGTCAGGCATTCCATGTCGCGGCCGAGGTCGCCGTCGGTGTGCCACCACGACGCCAGGCGAGAGACATCGCTTTCCACGAGATCGTGCTTGTCGGCGATGCGCTTCCACGTTGCGGCCGCGTCGGACATGCGGGGCTCGAGGGGCCGCGGCTCGCTGTCGAAGCCCTCGGGCTCGACGCCGAAGTGCGCGGCGAACTGCGGCCACAGCCAGCGCCAGCGGAACACGTCACCGTTGGCGATGTTGAACGCCTCGTTGTGTGCGTTGTCATCGGTTGCGGCCCACACCATTTGCTCGGCGAGCAGGTCGGCGTCGGTGAGGTCGGTGAGACCGTTCCACTGTGTTTCGGATCCGGGAAAGACGAACTTCTCGCCCAGTTCTTTGCAGATCGACGCGTAGACCGACAGCGTCAGCATCATGTTCATCGCGTTGCCGACGGCGAATCCGGAGATGGTGTGCGCGCGATGCACGCTCCAGCCGAATCCGAATTTCTCTGCGCCGGCGAACAATTCGTCTTCCTGGGCGTAATAGAAGTTCGGGGTGTCGAGGCGGTCTTCGGTTTCGTGGAACGGCGTCTCGGCCATCACCGCTTCGCCGTAGGCATCGAACGGTCCGAGGTAGTGCTTGAGGCCGGTCATCAGCGCGACGTGCTTCACCGAGTCGATGGGTCCGAGGACATTGAGCACGTTGCGTAGCGTCGCCGAGTTGACCTCGATGTTCTCCTGCTCGGAATCTTTCTTCATCCAGGCCGTGAAGAACACGACCTCGGGGCGCACGTCGTGCAGGGCCGCTTCGAGCGAAGTCGGGTCGAGCAGATCCGCCGCGACCGGCACGACGCCCTCGATCGGGACACTGCCGCTGCGGCTCAGTCCGTAGGTGGTCCAGCCTGCATCGAGTGTGGCGCGGCACAGGGCCTGCCCGGAGATGCCGGTGGCACCGACGATCAGCGCACGCGTGTTGTTCGTAGTCATCGGTGCCGACTACCCACTGGGGCAGATGCAACACCTGACGCGTCGTGTCTCACAGCAGGCGCACCCCGACCGCGACAGTCGACGAGATCCAGATGCGGCATACCGTTGAGGAAACGAGCATGTCCAGTCGTCGCGCGAGGAGAATTATGGTTGCCGTCAAAACTGCTGTTCATCAATCGGATTCGAGTCGGAGCGGGCGGGTACTCCGAGTCGGGCCTTTGAAACCGTCGTTGATGGACACCTTGGTTTCCGAGTACGACGCGCTGGAACTTCCCGAGGGCGACGAACGTGATCAGTTCCTCGATGCGCACGGCGAGTCGATCATCGCGGTCGTCACGTCCGGCCGCACCGGCGTCGATGCCGCGTTGATGGAACGGTTGCCGCGGCTCGGTGCAGTGGTGAACTTCGGCGTCGGATACGACGCCACGGATGTCGACTCGGCAGCCGAACGAGGCATCGGCGTCAGCAACACCCCCGACGTGTTGACCGACTGTGTGGCGGATCTCGCCGTCGGTTTGGTGATCGACACCGTGCGCGGGGTCTCCTCCGCCGAGCGTTTCGTGCGCGCCGGCCGGTGGGCGGCCGAGGGCAACCCACCACTGACGCGTCAGGTCACCGGAAAGCGCGTCGGAATCATCGGGATGGGCCGCATCGGTTCGGCGATTGCGCATCGGCTGGGCGGATTTCGATGCACCGTCTCGTACCACAATCGACACGAGATCGACGGCTCGCCCTACGCGTATGCAGCCGGTCCGACGGCACTCGCCGAGAGCGTCGACGTGTTGATCATCGCCGCGTCGGGTGGTGCGGGCACTGCGCAACTGGTGGATCGCGCAGTGCTCGAAGCGCTGGGGCCGCAGGGGTATCTGATCAACATTGCCCGCGGAAGCGTCGTCGACGAGGAGGCGATGATCGAGTTGCTCGCGGCCGGGCAACTCGCCGGAGCCGGCCTGGACGTGTTCGCCCACGAACCGAATGTGCCCGCCGCGCTGCTGGCCCTGGACAACGTGGTGTTACTGCCGCATGTGGGCAGCGCAACGGTGGAGACACGCGCCGCAATGGAAGCTCTGACCCTCGAGAACCTCGATCGCTTCCTGGCCGACGGCACCCTGGTCACTCCGGTGACGCCCTGATCGTCCGCGCCGACGATTCGCAACCTTCCCTCCGGTAAGAGTAGAGTTGCCCGCGGAGCGGACGCCCGTTGTCACCCTGACCGGCTTCGATCTGCTCGCATCCAAGAAATCGAACGGAGTTGTCGTGTCTCGAGCTGCCCAGGTGCCTGTCACCGCCGTCGAAGACGTCTCGGTGCTCGGTGCATTGCGCTCGCCGAGACGACTCAAGACCGAGGTCCTCGCCGGCCTGGTGGTCGCGCTGGCGTTGATTCCGGAGGCCATTTCGTTCTCGATCATCGCTGGAGTCGATCCACGCGTCGGGCTGTTCGCGTCGTTCACGATGGCGGTCACGATCTCCATCGTCGGTGGCCGACCGGCGATGATCTCCGCCGCCACCGGGGCGATCGCGCTGGTCGTCGCTCCGCTGGCGCGTGAATACGGACTCGACTACCTGATCGCGGCCGTGATTCTCGGTGGCGTGCTGCAGGTGGTGCTGAGCGTTGTCGGTGTCGCCAAACTGATGCGATTCATCCCGCGCAGCGTCATGGTCGGATTCGTCAATGCGCTGGCGATCCTGATCTTCAGCTCGCAACTGCCGTATCTGATCGGGGTGCCGTGGTTGGTCTACCCGCTGGTCGCCGTCGGCTTGCTCATCATGTTCTTCCTGCCCAAGCTCACCACCATCGTGCCGGCACCACTGATCGGCATCGTGGTTCTCACCGCTGTCACACTCGTGTTCGCGCTGGCGGTGCCCGATGTCGGTGACGAAGGCGAACTGCCCTCCTCGCTGCCGTCGTTCCTGATCCCGGACGTGCCGTTCACTCTCGACACGCTGTCGATCGTCGCGCCGTTCGCGCTGGCCATTGCCCTGGTCGGACTGCTGGAGTCGCTGATGACGGCCAAGCTCGTCGACGACATCACCGACTCGCACTCGAACAAGACCCGCGAGGGTTGGGGCCAGGGCGTGGCGAACCTGGTCACCGGGTTCACCGGCGGCATGGGCGGCTGCGCGATGATCGGCCAGACCATGATCAACGTCAAGGTCTCCGGTGCCCGCACCCGAATCTCGACGTTCCTCGCCGGAGTGTTCCTGCTGATCCTGGTGGTCGGACTCGGCGATATCGTGGCCTTGATTCCGATGGCCGCGTTGGTCGCGGTGATGATCATGGTCTCCGTCGGAACCTTCGACTGGCACAGCATCAACCCGAAGACGCTGCGACGTATGCCCAAGAGCGAGACCCTCGTCATGGTGGCCACGGTCGCGGTCACGGTCGCCACCAACAACCTCGCCTACGGCGTGGTCGTCGGCGTCATCACCGCGATGGTGCTGTTCGCTCGCCGGGTTGCTCATCTGACCGAGGTGGTCGACGTGGCTCATCCTGACGACGACACCCGCGTCTACGCGGTGAAGGGCGAGTTGTTCTTCGCGTCGAGCAATGACTTGATCTATCAGTTCGACTACGTCGGAGATCCCAAGAACGTCGTCATCGACATGTCGGAGTCGCACATCTGGGACGCCTCGACCGTCGCGACTCTCGACGCCATCACCACCAAGTACGCAGCGAAGGGCAAGACCGTCGACATCGTCGGACTGAACGCGTCGTCGATCGAGCGGCACGATCGCCTCAGCGGAAACATGGGTGCCGAGCTCTGACTAGGGTGGTTGGTCGAACGAAGAGAGGCGGCACATGAGCGACGACGGCCTTCACATGCAGATCGGGCAGGTAGCTCAACGAACCGAGCTGTCGATCCGCACGGTCCGCCACTACGACGACGTCGGCTTGGTCACGCCCTCTGCCCGCACCGCAGGCGGCTTTCGGCTGTACACCGAGGCCGACGTCGAGCGCCTGCTCGTCATACGCCGAATGAAGCCACTCGACTTCACGTTGGCCGAGATGAAGCAACTTCTCGAATCCCTCGACGTCGTGTCCGACGCCGATGCGAGCGAGGACTCACGATCCTCGGCTGCGGATTTCGTCGGTGAATGCCACACCAAGGCCGAGGAGAGCTGCCGCACGTTGCGGCGGCAGCTCGCCTACGCCGAGGAGCTGACGGAGCTGCTCTCCGCGCGCGGAGCAGCGGCCGAGCCCTGAGCCGGCCGGGATCTATCCGTCCACGACCACCGGGACGATGAGCGGCTGACGGCCCAGCGTCTGCTTGGCCCAGCGGGCCGATTCCTGCACGATCCGCTTCTCGATGTGCTCGCGCGATGCGACTTTGACGTCGCTCTCTCGGGTCAGGGTCTTGCCGATCGCCTTGGCCAGCGAGTCGAAAGCGTTGGCCTCGTGCGCGAATCCGCGTCCGATGAAGTCGACGTCGTCGACCAGCAGGCCGGTATCGGGATCGACGATGGCGATAACGGTCAGCACGCCCTCGTTCGCGAGCAGGCGTCGATCGGCCAGCGAATCCTCGGTGACACCGCCGACGGAACTGCCGTCGACGTAGATGAGTTCGATCGGGACGCTGCCGGTGATGCTCGCGACGCCGTCGAACAGGTCGATGACGCTGCCGTTCTCGGCGATCAGCACGCGATCGCGCGGAACGCCGGTCCTGATGGCGAGATCGGCATTGGCACGCAGGTGTCGCGACTCCCCGTGTACGGGAAGCACATTGGCGGGTTCGAGGATGTTGTAGCAGTAGACGAGCTCGCCTGCGCTGGCGTGGCCGGAAACGTGCACCTTCGCATTTCCCTTGTGCACCACCCGTGCACCCTTGTCGACGAGACCGTTGATGACGCGGTAAATCGCGTTCTCGTTTCCGGGAATGAGGCTGCTCGCCATCAGCACGGTGTCGCCGTCGCCCACCTTGATCTGATGCTCACCCGACGCCATCCGCGACAGCGCCGCGAGGGGCTCGCCCTGCGATCCCGTGCAGATCAGCGTGATCTTGTTCGCCGGAAGCCGATTGAGCTTCGGTAGGTCCACGACGAGTCCGTCGGGCACATCGAGGTAGTTCAGATCGGTCGCAATCTTCATGTTGCGCACCATCGACCGCCCGACGAACGCAACTTTGCGACCCTGCGCGTGCGCGGCGTCGAGTACCTGTTGAATGCGGTGTACGTGACTGGCGAAGCTCGAGACGATGACCCGCCCCGATGTTTCGCGGAAGACCTTCTCGATGGCCGGGACCAGATCGCGTTCGGAGACCATGAACCCGGGAACTTCGGCGTTGGTCGAGTCGACGAGGAGTAGATCGAGCCCTTCCTCGCCGAGCCGTGCGAATCCGCGGAGGTCGGTGATCCGACCGTCCAGCGGGAACTGGTCCATCTTGAAGTCGCCGGTGTGCAGCACCAGACCGGCGTCCGTCCGGATGGCGATGGCGAGACCGTCGGGGATCGAGTGGTTGACGGCGAGGAACTCGAGCTCGAACGGGCCTTCCTGACGGGTTTGCCCCGCCTCGACCTCGATCAGCTTGGTCGAGACCTTGAACTCCTCGAACTTGGCCGCCAGGAAGTGCAGCGTCAGCCTCGACGAGATGACGGGAATGTCGCCGCGCTCGCGCAACAGATAGGGGACGCCGCCGATGTGGTCCTCGTGTCCGTGGGTGAGGACGATCGCGACCACGTCGTCGAGACGATCCCGGATGCAGCTCCAGTCGGGCAGGATGACGTCGACGCCGGGCTGGTGCTCTTCGGGGAACAGCACGCCACAGTCGACGATGAGCAGTTTTCCGTCGAATTCGAAGACGGTCATGTTCCGGCCGATCTCGCCGAGACCGCCGGTGGCGATCACGCGAAGGTGCCCTGCCGACAGCGCCGAGGAGGATCGCTTTCGAGGTGCGGCGGGGGATCTGCGTTGGCGTGGTGATCTCGACATGTGTCTTACGCTACGGGAGGTTGCGCAGGACGGTTCACAGCCGGTCCGCTCCTGTGTTCCGCATGTCGGACCGTTCGGGTATCGCGGGGACTCTACTGTTGCGTAACAGTAGGGATACGCGTGCTCTTATCCTACGGTTATGAACGTCGACGATTCCCAGAACGTCACCATCGATCTGCTCTACGGCGGACGCTGAGCCGAACGTCGTGCGCCTTCTTCCCGCGACCCCTGACGGCGGGGCACGATCGAGCTCGCCGTGGCTGATAGTGGCCATGGCCAGCATTGCGTCGATCATGACCGCCCCCGGCCAGACGGCTGCTATTTCGGTGTTCACCGATCCCCTCATCGCCGAGCTCGGAATCAGCCGGACCGATCTCTCGCTCAGTTACCTCATCGGCACGCTGGCCGGAGCGGCTGCGATGCCGATGGTGGGCAGAGCTCTCGACAGATACGGCGTCAGGGCAGTCATGACGGTTCTGGGGTTGATCTTCGGTGCCGTCCTCGTGGGATTGAGTTTTGCTGCCGATGTTTTCGGCCTGACGGCGGGCTTCGTCGGCATCCGAATGGTCGGCCAAGGTGCGCTCGGACTTGCGGCGACCACGGCAGTCGCGGTGCACGTGACGCACCGTCGCGGGCTCGCGCTCGGCATCACGGCTGCGGCTGGGTCGGCCGGGATCTCGATGGCGCCGGTGCTTCTCGAACGTCTCGTCGCCGGCCACGGTGTCGATGCCGTGTGGCGCTACGAGGGAATTGCCGTGTGGCTCATCGTTGTGCCCGTGGCTCTGATCGGACTCCGATCGGCCGGAAGAGTGAGAGTGGTGTCCGCGGTAACGGTCGAGTCGGCGGCTGGTGACCAACCGGATGTTCCCGTGGAACGGGACGTGTGGACCACCAGGAAGGCGCTGCGCACCCCGATGTTCTGGGCTATCGCTGCTGGTCTGGCCTCGTCCGGAATGCTCAGCACGGCGGTCAACTTCCATCAGGTGTCCCTACTGGGTGAGCAGGGATTGAGCGCGACCGCGGCGGCAGCGAACTTCATTCCGCAGACCGTGGCCGGGTTGGTCAGCACCCTCGCTATCGGGGCGCTGGCCGACTCGATGGCACCGAAACTCGGCGTCGCGATATCGATGGCACTGTTGTGTGCAGCGCTGGTGTCGATACCGCTGGTTGCGCCCGGTTTCACGGCCATCGTCTACGGGCTGATCCTGGGTTGCGCGTCGGGCGCCGTGCGGGCCATCGAGGCCGCGGCGTACGCGCACTACTTCGGCACCGCACACATCGGCGGAATACGTGGGGTGGCGACGATGATCGGTGTCGGCTCCACTGCATTCGGACCGCTGGCACTGTCGTTGGGTCGTGATGCTGTCGGTGGGTACGTCCCAGTGGTTCTCGGCCTGGCCGTGATTCCAGCCGTCGTGGGAGTTGTGGTTGCGTTCGTTCCGGCACCGAAGCTTCACCCGCGAGCAACCCGACCATCGCAGGAATGAGGCCTCGTCGGTGACTCACATCGATACCTCGAAACCGTTGCGGAATCGCGCAGCATCACTTTAATCTGATGACACGCGTCATCGGATGGCGTTTCGTGCGGGAGGAGTTCGTCAGCATGCATGTTCACACCGTGGTGATCATCGGTAGTGGTTTCGGTGGCCAGTGCGCAGCGAAGGCGCTGCTCGATCGTGGCATCGACGACCTCGTCATCCTCGAGAGACGGTCCTTCCTCGGTGGCACCTGGAAGCAGAATCGCTACCCGGGGGCAGCCGTCGACGTGCAGAGCCCGCTGTACTCGATCGCCTCCGAGCCGTTCGAGTGGACGCGAATGTTCGCCGAACGGGAGGAGCTCGAGCGGTACACCCAGTACGTGCTCGAATCCAACGGACTGCCGCAGCGCACACACGCGAACACCGACGTCCAGAAGATCGAGTGGGCGGGCGATCACTGGACCATCGCCACCTCTCGTGGTGACTACGCGGCGAAGTTCGTCGTCAACGCCTCGGGACCGCTCAGCACGCCTGTCGTGCCGCCGTTTCCCGGCCGAGAGAAGTTCCAGGGCAAGCAGTTCCATACCAACGACTGGGACATCGAGTACGACCATGCGGGCAAGAGAGTGGCTATCGTGGGCAGCGGGGCCAGTGCCGCGCAGATCATCCCCGCGATCCAACCCGATGTGGAGCACCTGCACGTCTTTCAGCGCACCCCGCACTGGGTGATGCCGCGGCACGACCGCGAGTTCACGCCGCTGCAACGAAAGCTGTTGCGCATGGAACCGATTCGACGGCTGGTGCGCGCGGGGATCTACTGGAGTCTCGAAACTCGTATTCTCGGCTTCAAGTATTCACGGCGGATGCTGAAGGCGGTGGCGCAGCGAACTGCTCTGCAGCACATCGAGTCTCAGGTTCCCGCCTCCGAGCTTCGAGCGAAGGTGACCCCGGACTACGTCATCGGGTGCAAGCGGGTACTGCTGTCCAACACGCTGTATCCCGCGCTGGGGCAATCGAACGTCACCCTGCACGACAAGAACGACGGCATCGCCGAGATCACCGACACCGGAATTCTCACCACTACAGGCGAACACGTCGATGTCGACCTGCTGGTGTGGTCCACCGGATACGACGCCACCGACGGCGTCATCTCGTACCCGGTGATCGGCCGTGACGGCCGGGCCCTGGCCGACGTCTGAGATCCCTACCCCCGCGCTTACCTCGGCACGACGATTCCCGGCTTCCCGAATCTCTTCGTCGTCACCGGACCGAACACCGGCATCGGACACACCTCCGCGATCTTCCTCATCGAGGCCCAGATGGAGTACATCGTGCGGGCCGTGGACGCCGTCCGCGAGGCGGGCGCGACGGCCATCGAGGTCACCGCCGCCGCCGAGCAGGACTACACCGACACCATTCACCGCGAGATGGACGGCACGGTCTGGAAGGACGGCGGCTGCCACAGCTGGTATCAGTCGAAGTCCGGGCACGTCGTCGCCATGTTCCCTGGTTTCAGCTTCACCTTCCGCCGATGGGCCAAGCGTTTTCGGCCGGAAGCCCATCACATCCACCGGTCATCCACCGAGACGGCGACGAAGGACGAGGTATCGGCATGAAGAATCATTCGGGACAGGTAGCGCTCATCACCGGAGCGGGGGGCGGAATCGGTTCCGCCGTCGCAACTGCGCTCCACCGGCGCGGTGCCTCGATCGTTCTGGTCGACATGCAATCGACCGATCTCGAATCGCTGGCGGCGAAGCTGGGCAACCAGCGAGTGGCTATCGCCTACGCCGACGTCACCGTGCGGGAGCAGCTCGACGCGGCCGTCGCCACCGCGATCGACACCTTCGGCACCCTCGACATCGTCATGGCGAACGCCGGAATCTCCAGCGGTGCTACGGCATCGACCGTTCGGTCCATCGAGGACGGTGTCTTCGAGCGGGTCATCGGCGTCAACCTCGTCGGGGTGTGGAACACCGTGCGTGCCGCCCTGCCGCACATCGTCGATTCCGGCGGCTACGTGTTGCTCACCTCCTCGACGTACGCGTACCTCAACGGGCTGGCCAACGCGCCGTACGCGGCATCGAAGGCAGCCGTCGAACAGCTCGGTCGGGCACTCCGGCTGGAACTGGCAGGCACGAAAGCGACGGCAGGAGTGCTGTACCCGGGATGGGTGGCGACACCGATCGTGGACGTGGCTTTCGGCGGTGACGAGATCGCCACTGCGCTGGTAGCGAAGGGTTTTCCAGCGCTCTTGCGTCGTCCCATTTCCCCGGACAAGCTCGCGCGCGGTGTGGTTCGGGGCATCGAGCGCCGGGCACCACGGATTCAGGTTCCCGCTCGATGGATTCCGATGTCGCTGTTGCGCGGCGTGATCAACCCCGTGTACGACGCGATTCTGGGGCGAGACCGTGACGTACGCGCCCTCATCGGGCAGCTCGACGCGCGCAAGCGGTGACGGAAGCCCCGGGATCGGGCCGAGCCTACGGTGGTGAGAGCGCGGCCGATCGCGACCTTCGTCGACGCAGGCAGCTGCTGGACGCGGGTTTGCGGGTGTTCGGAAGTGTGGGCTACCGAGCTGCAACGGTCCGCGGGCTGTGCCGTGAGGCGAAGGTAGCCGATCGGCACTTCTACCAGTATTTCGACAAGACCGAGGATCTTCTGCTCGCCGTCTACCAGGAATGCATTGCCCGCCTGACCGATTCGATCCTCCAGGCGATGCCCGAGGTCGATCCCAGAAGTGATGTGCGCGCCGTCGCACGGCAGGTCCTCGATCCGTTCTTTCATGTGATCGAGGACCCGCACCTGGCCAGAGTGGTGTGGTTGGAGGTGCTCGGCGTGAGCCCACACGTAGAACGGACGTACCTGGCGGTGATGCAACAGTTCGGGTCGATGCTGCTCGGTTACCTCGGCACGTTCGCCGGCCCGGTTCCGTCCACTCCAGACCTCGACATCGACCTGCTCGCCACGGCGGCTGTCGGAGGTATCAGCCATACGGCCCTGACCTGGTTCCTCAGTGACTATGCCGCAGAACGGCGCATCGTCGTCGCGACCATCGCCACGATGTTGGGAAATGTCGTCGAGCCGCTGTCGGTGTTGCCGGAATCTACTTGATGCGCAATGCCATTCGCGGGCACAGACGCACGGCATCGTGCGCCCGTCGGGCGTCGTGACCGTCGATGACGAGATCGTTTCCGGCGCGCCGGGCGAGTGGATAGCCCCATTCGTCCCTGGTGAGGGTGTCGGGGAGCAGCTCGGTGCACACGCCGCGTCCGTCACACCGCGTCCAATCGATGTGCAGGACTGCCTCGTGTGCGTCTCGGGTGGTCATCGCGTCCCTCCTCGGTGAATCTCGCACGAGCCCAACCGATGTAGGCGCACGTCGTCGGCGAAGACCGACATCGCCGACCGGATCAGGCGTGCGGTGCCGTCGGGGTGATGGCACGCGCCTCGGCCGTCGACCAGACGGGTGTAGCGCGCGATGTCGGTGATCGCGGCGTCGACGTCCTGGCCGATCGACAGTCGTGAGAACGCGTCGGCCAATCGCGGTAGTCCGTTGAGGCAAGGACCGCACTGGCCGGCACTTTCGTCGGCCAGGTAGCGGACGAACTCGGCGGTGGCCGTCAGGCCGCACGATCCGGCACCCAGGACATGCACGATGCCCGCTCCGGGGCGGGAGCCGATGTGCGCCAACGACTCCTGGGACATGACTCGTCCGATCAGAGCGTGACGGCTTGCCCAGGTGCCGTGAAACCCGCCGAGCAGCACTGCCCGAACCGAGGGTAGCTCGACCCCGGCACCGCGGACGAGCATGTCCTCGATCGATGCGCCGAGAGGGGCTTCGACGACGCCGGGTCGTCGGACGGCACCCGAATAGGTGACGAGCATCGTGCCGGGCTCGGACTCCGTTCCCCGCGAAAGAAACCACTGCGGTCCCCGTCGCTCGATCAGTGCGATGTGCGCGAAGGTTTCGACGTTGAGTACCAGGGTGGGTCGCCCGCGAACCCCGGCCACCGACGCGCTGATCTTCTTGTCACGGGGGAGTGCCGGACCTCCCTCGATCGCGGAGATCACCGCCGACTTCTCCCCGGACACGAAGCCGGATGCGGACGCACGCACCTGGACGGCAGTGCGATCCCACCCGCTGCGACGGCGCTCGTCGACCGCCGCTCGTACGGTGGCGATGCTCTCCGGTGGCGCATAGAGGTAGCAGTCGCTGCATCGAAGGGCCGAGGCCGTCGCAGCGATACCGTCGAGAACCAGATGCACCGACCGGTCGAGTAGCACCCGGTCTTTACTGCTCAACGGTTCTCCCTCGGCACCGTTGGCGATCAGCACCGATGTGCGCCCCGAGATCGATCGCATCTTCGCGCCGGTGGGGAACGCCGCTCCGCCGTGTCCGAGCAGACCCGAACGGACGACGGCGTCGACCAAGGATTCGTCGGTGGCCGGGCGCGCGCCGTAGAGCTCGGTGTGGCGGCGCAGATCGTTGGAGCGGTCCTGTGCGAGCAATGAATCGGCAAGATATGTCGGAGCGGTCATCGGCCAACCTTCACTCTGGTGTGCTGGTGTTCTTGGAAGTTGTCGCGCAGTCGCCAGGTCGTGGCTGCACTGACGATGACGGCGCACACGAATGCCGTTGTGAGGAACCATCCACTGCCCGAGTCGGTTCCGTTGCCGAGGGCGTGGGCCAGTGCGACCGGCCACAGGGCGTACGACAGCCAGTGCACTGCGCGGAACGTGCGGTGTCCCAGCCTGTGCCGAAGTACACCGGTCAGGGTTACCGCTATCAGCAGGTCGAAAGCCAGGGTGCCCAGGCCGAGCCAGAACGGTTTGTACGCACCGGCGAAGGGAATCACGGTGTCGACCACATTCAGTTGCGCGTACGGATCGAAGAACAGACTCGCGATGTGGATCGCAACGAATATCGAGCCCAGAAGCGCAGTGCTTCGGTGTAATTCGACGACCCCGAACCGGGGGACGGTCAACAGCGGCCGACCCGATCTCGTGAGAATTCCCGACGCCACCGCAAGGGTCAGCAAGACCAGAGCGGCGATGCCCGATCCGCGTCCCAGGGCCCACAGTGCTTCGCTCATGATCGATCCTGTTCGTCGTCGGGCCAACCGCCGG
The DNA here is from genome assembly GCF_000333955.1 of Rhodococcus sp. AW25M09. GTDB lineage: Bacteria > Actinomycetota > Actinomycetes > Mycobacteriales > Mycobacteriaceae > Rhodococcoides. The sequence goes on along the minus strand of NZ_CAPS01000012.1, from coordinate 108,482 downwards.
TGCGGATGACCGCGCCGTCGGCGGCGACCGACCGAGTGGGCAAGCCGAGGTGTCCGAGCCAGGCCGTTGCCGACGGCCCACGGACGATGGAGGCCGTACTGACGGTGTTGGCGGTGAGGCAACTGGAAGCGATGACTGTCACTGTGCGCCAGTATGATTCGACTGGTCGCGCCAGCTGTGGATTCAGTATGTGATGAAGCATCTGCCCCTCGTGCAGCCAGCGTCGCCGGAGCGTGCTCGACGTTGCAACGCCGGTGTCGGATCCGATCTCGACGACAGTGGAGGGCTCGGATTCTCCGTCGCACACCCGAATACGCCAGCCGTTGTCGGGGTGGGGCCCGCTGGTGGCGATATCGCCCCCGAGGGACACCAGCACGCCCGTTCCGAGCTCCCCGTGTACCGCGTGGGCGCAGCGATCTGCCGTCAGCGCCTTTGCTGTCGCGCCCAGATCGAGCGTGAGTCCATCGGGGATCGTGACGCGACCGTCGTCGAGGGCGACCATCGTCCAGTCGGCCCGGGTGACGACGGTCGCGGTACCGAGAGCGGATGCGATCCGGTTCGAGGGAGACTGCGACAACGCGTCGAAGTCTCGGTCGTATCCCAGATTCACCAGTGCCGATCCGACGGCGGGATCGACGTCGCCGTCGGTCAGTCGTGCAGCGGTGAGTGCGGCGTCGAGAAACGTGTGCAGAGTCGGGCTGATGGAGGTGGGGCGACCGCCGGCGTGCGCGAGCATCGACACCTCCGAATCGGGTCTGAATCTGCTGCAGGCCGCATCGACAGCGGCGAGCTCGGCGCGGACGATGTGTTCTGCCCGCGCGATGCTGCCGGGGTCGGTGACCGTCAGCTGTGCCTCGCAACCCCAGACGGTCCAGCTCGACGTGGCCGTGGCCGTGGCGACACCGTTCATGACCCCTGCGTCCTGGCGTGCGTAGATCCCGAACCGGCGATGCTGCCCGACGATGTACTGGGTGCCGTGACGCGGGGTGCCGGACCGAACGACGGAATGCTGGTCGAAGCCTCGTTCTGTGTCACGGTCGCAGCCGAGGCGGGTTCGTGAGTGTCGAGGTAGGCCAGTGCTGCGGAGCCACCGAACACCGTGACCCCCAGCGCTGTCATCGCTGCGGTCGCGATCCGAGTGCGGCGGTAGCCCTGCTCGGGTGTGTTCATTGCAGTTCCTTCGGGGAGGGGCGGGCGTCGATGTGCTCGACAGTGCCTCCGTTCGCTGCGAAGACGCTGGACGCCGGCTGTGCGACCGGTGCGGAGCGAGGAGTCATGATCATCAGTGTGCGGCGGTGCAGCTGAAGGATCGCTGAAAGATTCTGCGCGGACGGACCGTCGATCTGATGTACTCGTGTTTCCTACCGCCCATGCGATTCGAGAGGGCGTTGTGCGAGTACTACTGGTCGAAGACGAGAAGCGGCTGGCCGAGACCGTCCGCCGGGGTCTCGACGCCGAGGGGTTCGTCGTGGACGTCGAACACAACGGCCTCGATGGATTTCACAGTGCGGCAACCGGCGATTTCGACGCGATCGTGCTCGACATCATGTTGCCGGGCAAGCAGGGGTACGACGTCGTTCGAGACCTGCGTAAGCAGGGGGTGTGGACGCCGATATTGATGCTCTCGGCGAAGGACGGTGAGTACGACCTGGCCGATGCCTTCGATCTCGGTGCGGACGACTATCTCGTGAAACCGTTCTCGTTCGTCGTCCTGATCGCTCGTTTGCGCGCCCTCGTTCGCCGGGGTGCACCGGCGCGTCCGGCCGTGCTGGTGGTGGGTGACCTCGAACTCGACCCCTCCCGCCACCGGGTGACCCGTCAGGGCACGGAGTTGTCGCTGACTCCGCGCGAGTACAGCGTGCTCGAATACCTGATGCGGCGAAATGGGATGGTGGCGAACAAATCCGAGATCGTGCGTTCGGTATGGGACACCAATTACGACGGTGACGAGAACATCGTCGAGGTCTACATCGGCTATCTGCGCAAGAAAGTGGATCTTCCGTTCGAGGCAAAACTGATCGAGACGGTGCGCGGCGCCGGTTATCGAATCGCCGCGGGACACTGACACGGTGCGTCTTCATCGAGATCTGCTTCGACCCCGATCCTGGACGGTCCGGGTGCGATCGGCGGTGGCATCGACGCTCGTCGTGGCGGTCTGCTTGATCGCAGCGGGTGGTGCGCTGCTCGGTGTTCTCTACACGTCGCTCGAAAACTCGGCACGTTCTGCCGCCACCGCCCGCGTCACGCTCATCGCCCAGCAGTGGGGATCCGGTGACCGAGACGATGACGGTCCGCGCGTGGAGAACTCTCTGCTGGCGACCGACGGGCAGGTCGGGATCGTGCAGATCGTCGACGCGTCGGGGACGGTGCTCGCCTCGTCACAGGGCGATGCGGCTGCACCGCTGACAAGGCAGCAGGTTCCTGCGTCGGCGGTGCGAGATCTCGGACGAGTGTTCGTTGCCGAGATCGGGGACTTCTGGGTGTCCGCGACGGGAGTGTCCTCGTCTCGGGGCGATGCGACCGTCGTGGTCGGTGCCGACCGAGAGCCGGTCGAGAAGGTGGTGTCCACGGTGGCGCTTCTGCTCGCCGCTGTCGGTCCCTTCGTCGTCGCGCTCGTCGCCTTTGCCACCTATCGGCTGGTGGGTGCGGCCTTGAGCCCGGTCGAGAACATCAGGTCCACGGTTGCGTCCATCTCGGCGGCGCGATTGACCGAACGGGTGCCGGTTCCCGATACTCGCGACGAGATCGCTCGCCTCGCACTGACGATGAACCACATGCTCGAACGTCTGCAGACCGGCCGGCTCGCTCAGCAACGTTTCGTCAGCGATGCGTCTCACGAACTGCGCAGCCCGTTGGCCACCATCACCGCGGCGCTGGAGCTCGCCGAGGCACGGCCCGAATTGCTCGACGCAGCGCTGTTGAACGACTCCTTGCTTCCCGAGGCGCGACGGATGCGTCAGCTCATCGAGGATCTGCTGGTTCTCGCGCGGTCGGACGAGACCGAAACGGCCGTTGCCTCCGGCGATGTCGACCTGGAGGATCTGCTGTACGAGGAAGCCAAACGCGTCCAGGCCACCTCCGAGATCGTCGCCGAATTGTCCATCGTCCCGGTTCGCGTCACCGGTGATCCCCACGCTGTGGCTCGCATGGTGCGCAACGTCGTCGACAATGCGGTCCGGCATGCGGCAACCCGGATCACATTGTCGTGCTCGGTGTCCGGAGGTGAAGCGCTCGTGGTGATCGACGACGACGGGCCCGGAGTGCCGGAGCCCGAGCGCACCCGAGTGTTCGATCGCTTCGTTCGACTCGACTCCTCGCGGACGCGGGACGAGGGCGGTGCCGGCCTCGGCCTCGCGATCGTGGCAGACACCGTGGCTGCGCACGGGGGGAGCGTGCGAGTGACGGATTCACCGGCTGGCGGGGCTCGTTTCGAGATCCGCCTCCCCTAGTGCCGGCGGCAGTGGTGTGCTTAAGTGCACCTGGCGGCCCATGGGAGTGGAGCTTGCGGAACGACCCGTGGGCTTCGCCACACCACTGCGCGGAGCGCACAGTACTGTTTCCCGGGTGGCAGACGCTCACCAGGCATCGCGGTGGTCCGCGGTCTTCAGACCGACGCCGGTTCGGGTCATGGCGGCGGGATTCGCGCTGGCCATCGTGTTCGGCGCGGCCGTACTGCTGATTCCAGGTGCCACCCAGACCGGGCGCGAGCCCGGTGTTCTGGAGGCCTTGTTCACGTCCACCTCCGCGGTCAGTTTGACGGGCCTGATCGTGGTGGACACTCCGGTGTACTGGTCGGGTTTCGGGCAGGGGGTGATCCTCGGGCTGATCCAGATCGGTGGGTTCGGGATCATGACGATCGCGTCCCTGGTAGGGCTGTTTCTCGCCGATCGAATCGGTCTGCGCGGCAGGCTCAATGCGGCCGCCGAGGTACGTACCTCGGGTTTGGGCGACGTCAGGAGTGTCGTCGTCGGGGTGTTCCGCACCAGCCTGATCATCGAGAGTGTCGTCGCGACAGCGCTGGCGGCGCGCTTCTTCTTCGGGTACGACGAGCCGCTCGGTCGCGCACTGTGGTTGGGGATCTTTCATGCCGTCTCGGCGTTCAACAACGCCGGGTTCGCGCTGTTCAGCGACAGCATGATCGGGTTCGCCACCGACCCGTGGATCTGTGTCCCACTGTTGGCGGCCGTGGTGCTGGGAGGCATCGGATTCCCGGTTCTGTTCGAGATCGCCCGCCGTGTTCGCTCCCGTGCTCGTGGTCGTCGACCGCATCGGCGCTGGTCCTTGCACACCCGGATGACGTTGACCGTCACCGGCGTTCTGCTGGTCCTCGGACCGACTGTGGTGTTGGCCTTCGAGTGGTCCCGCACGCTGGGCGGGTTCGGCTTCTGGGACAAGATGCTCGTCGCGACGTTCCAGGGCACCATGCCCCGAACCGCCGGATTCAACAGTGTCGACTACGCGGATGTGGACAACGCGACGCTGCTGATCACCGACGTCCTGATGTTCATCGGTGGTGGTAGCGGCGGCACGGCGGGTGGCATCAAGGTCACCACGTTCGCACTCCTGCTGTTCGTGATCCTGGCCGAGATTCGTGGTGACCGTGAGGTGACGGTATTCGATCGTCGGATCGATGCGCGCGTGCAGCGCCAGGCATTGACCGTCGCGCTGATCGGGGTCGCGTTGGTCATGCTGCCGGTCGTGGCATTGCTGGAGGGCACCGAATTCGACCTCGACGCGCTGCTGTTCGAGGTGGTCTCCGCGTTCGCCACGGTGGGACTGTCCACCGGGATCACCGCACAGTTGCCCGGCTGGGGGCAGGTGATTCTGATCGTCCTGATGTACCTGGGCCGCATCGGGTCCATCACCCTGGTCAGCGCCCTTGCCGCCCGCGACCGCGGTCGGCGTTACACGCTCCCCACGGAAAGGCCGTTCATTGGCTAGGAAACCGTCCTCCGATGTTGTCGTCGTCCTCGGTCTCGGCCGCTTCGGTAAGTCGCTGGCACTGGAACTGATGGGCCAGGGCGTCGAGGTCCTGGGGATCGACACCGACGCGGCTGTGGTGCAACGTGTCTCGGATCGACTCACTCATGCGGCCGTCGCCGATACCACCGACGAGGAGTCGCTACGGCAGCTGTCCGTGCACGAGTACGACCGTGCCGTCGTGGGCATCGGATCCGATCTGGAGGCGAGCCTGCTGACGGCGTCCGCGCTGATCAACCTCTCCGTCTCCAACATCTGGGCCAAGGCGATCAGCAACGCGCACGCCAAGATCCTCACCCAGATCGGCGTCCACCACGTGGTGCGGCCCGAGCACGACATGGGCAAGCGGGTCGCCCACCTGGTGCACGGCCGGATGATGGACTACATCGAATTCGACGACGGCTTCGCGATGGTCAAGACCTCACCGCCGGCCTCGATCATCGGAAAAAAGCTGGGCGAGAGTGTGATTCGCACCAAGTATCGCGTCACCGTCGTCGCGGTCAAGCGGCCGGGCGAAGGATTCACCTACGCCACGGCCGAGACGGTGATCGCCGAGGGCGATACCGTCATCGTCTCCGGTCAGGTCAAGGACACCGAGCGATTCAGTGAGTCGACCTGAGCGCCTCGAGGGTTGCGCGCGCGCCGTTCTCGTGGAGTGATGCAAGCTGTTTCGTGTATTCGGCGACGAATCGTTCGTTGTCGATCAGGTCCCCGAACACCGCGCGGTTGGCGATGAACGCCGTGGGATCCTCGCCCTGACTCTGCGCGATCGGCACCAGTGAATCCTTCAGCTGGTCGACGATCTCGATCGGCTCGCCGGATTCGTCGACGGCCTCGGCGTAGCGCGCCCAGCTCGCCACGACGGCGGTGGACCGAACGATCTCTCCGCCGGTGTCGAGGTTCTTTCGAATTACGGGCAACAGCCACTTGGGAATTCGATCCGAGGATTCAGCACACAGTCGTGCCACGGTGTCGCGGATTTCGGGGTTGGAGAAGCGCTCGATCAACGTCTGCTTGTAGTCGGCCAGGTCGATGCCGGGCACCGGCTGCAGCGTCGGCGTCGCCTCCTCGTCCATGTAGGCCAGGAGGAACTCCGCGAACAGTGAGTCCTGACAGACCTCGTGCACGAGACGGTATCCGCTGAGGTAGCCGAAATACGCCAGGGCCTGGTGGCTGGCGTTGAGCAGTCGCAGTTTCATCAACTCGTAGGGAGTGACGTCCTCGACCACCTGCACGCCGACGTTCTCGAACTGCGGACGACCGAGCGTGAACGCATCCTCGAGTGCCCATTGCGTGAACGGTTCGGCTGCGACCGGCCACGCATCCTCTATGCCGTAGCGATCGGACAGCTCTTGCATCACTTCGGGAGTGGTCACCGGAGTGATGCGGTCCACCATGGAATTGGGGAACGTGGCCTCTGACTCGATCCAGTCCGCGAGATCCGAATTCTTCAACCGGGCGAACGCGATGAACGTCGACTTCGCGATGTGGCCGTTACCCTCGATGTTGTCGCAGGACATGATCGTGAACGGCCTCATGCCACGATCCTTGCGCCGCGCCAACGCCTCGACGACGAGCCCGAAAGTCGTGGCCGGAACGGAGTCGTCCGCGAGATCGGCCACGATCGCGGGGTTCTCGGCGTCGAACTCACCCGTCGTCGCCGAGAAGTTGTAGCCGCCCTCGGTGATGGTGAGCGAGACGATCTTCACGGCCTCGGACGCCATCTTCTCGATGACCGCCTCGGGATCCTCGGGGGCGAACAGGTACTCCACGATCGACCCGATGACCCGCGTCTCCCAGGTGCCATCGGAGTGCTTGAGGGCCAGGGTGTAGAGGCAATCCTGTTGATCCATCACCTCTTTCATCTTCCGATCGTGCGACAGCACGCCCACCCCGCAGATGCCCCAGTCCGACGCCTCGCCGCGCTCGAGCAGGCGGTCGACATACATCGCCTGGTGGGCGCGGTGGAAGCCGCCGACACCGAAGTGCACGATCCCCGCAGTGACCGCACTGCGGTCGTAGGTCGGTACCTCGACGTCACTGTGGATCTCTGAGAGACTGTTCGACCGAAGCTTCATGCGTTCTCTCCATCTTCTCGAAAACCGGGTATGACAACAGCTTTGATACTCCCGGGCTGCTTGTCGGCGTTCAGTGCATCCTCGACGCGATCGAGCCCGAACCGCGCCGTCACCATTGCGTCGAGATCCACCATGCCCGACGCCACCAATGCCCGTGCGATGGGCCATGTGTTGGCGTATCGAAACACTCCGGTGAGTACCAGCTCGCGGTTCTGGATCACCGAGATCGGCAGTGGGTAGTCCGATCCGCCCATTCCGACGAGGACGACGGTACCGGCGGGCCGGACCGCGTGAATGCCGTCGAACACGGCTCGCGCGGCGCCGGAGGCGTCGATGAACGCGTCGACCGTCAGGGACTGCACGTCCTCGGCGGTGGGATCGAGGACCCGGGTAGCACCGAATGTCGTCGCGTTGGCTCGGCGGGAGGCGTCGAGGTCGGTGACGATGACCTCGGTGGCTCCGAATGCGCGCGCAACCTGCGCGGTGACGAGTCCGACGGGGCCTGCGCCCGCGATGAGGACGCTCGAACCAGGCGTGATCCGCGCCTTCTGCGCCGATGCGATACCGACGGACAGGGGCTCGAAGAGAGCCGCGGCCTCGTCGGAGATGTTCTCGGGAACCTCGTGCGCGAACGTCGATTGGATCAGCACGTACTCGGCGAGCGCGCCGTCGATGGGCGGCGTCGCGAAGAATTCCATCGCCGGGCAGAGGTTGTAGCGGCCGGCGCGGGATTGACTGCTGGTGGGATCGGGTCGCTGCGGCTCGATGGACACACGCTGCCCGACGCGGGTGTCGGCGACTGCGGACCCCACGGCGACGATGATCCCTGCCGCCTCGTGTCCGAGTACGAGCGGACCGTCGACGACATAGTCGCCGATCCGTCCCTCGCGGTAGTAATGCGCGTCCGAACCGCAGACCCCGACTGCCGTGACCTGGACGAGTACCTCGTCCGGGGCCGGGTCGGGAACCGGCCGGTCTTCCATGCGTATCTCGTGGACGCCGGTGAGCACGCTGGCCTGCATCGACTGTGGCACAGGTCGCTCGAGGTGAGGGGGTGTTGTGTAGATCACACCTTAATGTTAGCTTAATGAGCAGATGAACACGAGCTGAGAATGTGCTCACAATTCGAGGAGGTGTCATGGACCGATCGACGTCGGATGCCGCCGGGGCAAAGCCTTCGCGGTCCGGTGAGGATCTCCGCCTGGCTCTGCGCGCCGCGACCATGTACCACCTCGAAGGTGCGACTCAGGCCGAGATTGCCGTGAAGCTGGGCGTCTCGCGTCCGACCGCAGGCAGGCTGGTCGCACGAGCACGCAACCAGGGGCTCGTGACGATCGAGATCAACGTGCCCGACGATCTGCAGGGAACGGTGTACGCCGACGTCGAGCGTGAGCTCGAGACGCAGTACGGGCTCACCGAGGTGCTGGTCGTCTCCGACCTCATCGACGGCACGGACTCCGGCTACGGATCGCTCGGCCGAGCGGCAGCTACCTTGCTCTCTCGGCGGCTCAAGGATCACGACGTTCTCGGGTTCACCTGGGGCCCCGAGACCGTGGCGGTGGCCGGCTCGCTCAGAACTCGATCCACGAAATGTGCTGCGGTGGTGCAACTCGACGGCTCCATCACCTCGGCCGACTACCAGACCGGTGTCGAGTACACCCTCGGACGGTGCGCGGCATATCTGCAGGCGACACCCATCAGGCTCAATGCGCCGCTGTACGCCGATCAGGCGACAGTGATTGCACTGGAGCAGGATTCCGGGATTTCTCGCGCACTCAAGGCCGGGACCGATGCCGATGTGATGATCTACGGCATCGGTCCTGTTTCCACGTCCACCACATTGTTCGAGGGCAGCTTCATCGACCTCGATGTGCTCGACGAATTGCGCCTACTCGGTGCGGTCGGCGAGATCGGCGGACGGTTCTACGACGCCGACGGTAACGACACCGGGGGATCGCTGCCGGGCCGAACCGTCTCGGTGGGGCTCGACGCCATCAGAGCGTGTGAGCGCGCTGTGCTCGTCACCGGCGGCAAGCGCAAACATGAAGCGCTGCTCGGTGCTCTGCGCGGTGGACTCGCGTCGATCTTGGTGACCGATATCGAAAGTGCCCGTTGGCTCGTGGAGCAATCACGAGCAACGGCGACCTCGAATGGAAAGGTGTTTCAGTGAGGGTTTTACCGAAAGTGGCTGTCGCGGCCTCGCTCGCGACGACCTTGGTGCTGTCCGGATGTGCCGGAGCCGGCTCGTTCGGTGGTGGCGGTGATGGCACGACGATCACCGTCGCGATTGTCTCGAACTCGCAGATGTCCGATGCCATTTCTCTGGCACCGGATTTCGAGGCGGAGAATCCGGGTATCAATCTGAAGTTCGTGTCGCTGTCGGAGAACGAGGCGCGCGCGAAGATCACGGCGTCGGTGGCGACCGGCGGCGGTGAGTTCGATGTGGTGATGATCAGCAACTTCGAGACTCCGCAGTGGGCGGAGAACGGGTGGCTGACCAATCTGTCCGAGTATGCCGATGCCACACCGGGTTACGACCAGGACGATTTCATTCCCACGTTGAAGGAGTCGTTGTCCTACGAGGGCAGCATGTATTCGGTTCCCTTCTACGGTGAGTCGTCGTTCCTGATGTATCGCAAGGATCTGATGGCGGACGCGGGCATCACGATGCCGGAGGAGCCGACATGGCAGGAGGTAGCCGATGCCGCAGCGAAGCTCGACAGTCCTGATGTCTCGGGCATCTGCCTGCGCGGTAAGCCCGGTTGGGGTGAGGTGTTGGCTCCGCTCGATACCGTCATCAATGCCTTCGGCGGCCGGTGGTACGACGAGAACTGGAATGCGCAGCTCGACAGCCCAGAGGTGGAACAGGCCGTTCAGTTCTACGTCGACTTGGTTCGCGAGCACGGCCAAGCCGGCGCAGCGACAAGTGGTTTCAGCGAATGTGGCACGCAGCTCTCCCAGGGAAACACCGCAATGTGGTACGACGCAACATCCGCCGTGTCGGTGTTGGAGGATCCCACGTCGAGCAATGTCGTCGGCAAGATCGGATACGCCAAGGCACCGTCGGCGGTCAAGGGCGACAACGGGTGGCTGTATTCCTGGGCTCTCGGTATCCCGAAGACGTCCGAGCATCCGGACGACGCCTGGAAGTTCGTCTCGTGGATGACCAGCAAGGAGTACCTGAAGAAGGTCGGCAACGAATTGGGTTGGGAACGAGTTCCTCCCGGCAGCCGCCTGTCCACCTACGAGATCCCCGAGTACAAGGAAGCATCCGCGGCCTACGGCCCGATCACCCTCGATTCGATCAACGGTGCCGACCCGAACAATGCGACCGTGGATCCGGTTCCCTACACCGGAGTGCAGTTCCTGACCATTCCCGAGTTCCAGGACCTGGGAACCCGCGTCAGCCAACAGATCAGCGCAGCAGTGGCAGGACGAATCAGCGTCCATGACGCGCTCGAACAAGCGCAGCAGTACGCCGAAGTGGTCGGCAAGACGTATCAGGAGGGCCAGGGATGACCACCACCGAAACGCGGTCGGCACACGCCGATTCCGAAGAGTTCGTACCGAGACCCAGAACCATCTCGAAAGCAGAAGGCTGGCGTCGCCGCGGTCCGCTGCTGCCGGCGATGGTGTTCGCGATCCTCGTCACGCAGGTTCCGTTCCTGTTCACGCTGTACTACTCGACGCAGTCGTGGAACCTCGTTCGTCCGGGTTCACAGAAGTTCAACGGCGTGGGCAACTATGTGGCGGTCTTCCAGGACAGCCAGTTCCGTCAGGTCGCCCTCAACACGGTGATCATGATCGTCGGAACCGTCATCATCTCGGTGGTTCTGGGACTGTTCCTGGCGCTGCTGCTCGACCGAAAGTTCATCGGCCGCAGCCTGATCCGCACGCTGCTGATCACGCCGTTCCTGATCACCCCGGTGGCGGGTGCGTTGATCTGGAAGACCACGATGTTCGATCCGGTCTTCGGCCTGATCAACTTCGCGCTCAGTCCGTTCGGCGTGGATCAGATCGACTGGGTCTCTCGTTACCCGCTGCCGGCCGTCATGGCGAACCTGATCTGGCAGTGGACTCCGTTCATGATGCTACTCATCCTCGCCGGTCTGCAGTCGATGCCCAAGGACATCGCCGAGGCCGCACGGGTCGACGGTGCGGGCCCGGTCAAGCTCTTCCGTGAGCTCACCCTGCCGCACCTGCGCCGATTCATCGAGCTCGGTGCCGTTCTCGGTGCCATCTATCTCGTCAACACGTTCGACGCCGTCTACATGATGACCTCGGGCGGACCCGGTGTGGCCAGCGCGAACCTGCCCTTCTACATCTACCAGCGTGCGTTCCTCGGCTTCGACATCGGCCAGGCCGCGGCCATGGGCGTCGTCACCGTCGTGGCCACCATCATCGTCAGCACCCTGGCGCTGAGACTGATCTTCAAGAGCTTCAGCGGAACCGAGGAGGCTGCGTGATGAGCACTGCAACTGTGAACACGACGAAGGCGACGACCGACGCTGCGCCGATCAAGCGTAAGCGCAAGTGGGGGCCGGGTTCGATCTGGTCCTTCGTGGCCTGGGTCGCAGGTATCGCCTTCTTCTTCCCGGTGCTGTGGATGGTTCTCACCGGTTTCAAACAAGAGGCCGACGCTTACTCCGACCCGCCCAAGCTGTTCTTCACCCCGACTCTCGATCAGTACCGCGGCGTCCTCGACAGCGGCATCGGCACCACGCTACTGAACTCGGCGTTCGCGACGGTCGTCTCGACGCTCTTCGTTCTGCTGCTGGGTGTTCCGGCGGCCTTCGCGCTGTCGCTGCGTCCGGTCAAGAAGACGAAGGACGTGCTGTTCTTCTTCATCTCCACCAAGATGCTCCCGGTCGTCGCCGCGATCGTTCCGCTGTACGTCATCGTCGGCGACATCGGAATGCTGGACAACATCTGGACCTTGGTGGTGCTGTACACCGCGATGAATCTTCCGATCGCCGTGTGGATGATGCGCTCGTTCTTCCTCGAGGTGCCGAGCGAACTGCTCGAGGCCGCGAGCATGGACGGTGCGTCGCTGTGGACCTCGGTACGTGAGGTGATTCTGCCGCTGGTCTCGCCTGGCATCGCGGCCACGTCGTTGATCTGCGTGATCTTCTCGTGGAACGAGTTCTTCTTCGCCGTCAACCTCACTGCCGTTCAGGCCCAGACGATTCCGGTGTATCTCGTCGGATTCATCACCGGTCAGGGCCTGTACTGGGCCCAGCTGTCCGCCGCTGCGACGTTCGCAGCCCTCCCCGTCGTCCTTGCCGGATGGTTCGCGCAGAACAAGCTCGTGCGCGGCCTGTCCTTCGGCGCCATCAAATAGGAGAAAGTCTCATGGCTGCAATCACGTACAAGAAGGCATCCTGCGTCTACGAAGGTGCCGACAAGCTCGCCGTCGATTCACTCGACCTCGACATCCAGGACGGCGAATTCGTCGTGCTGGTCGGACCTTCCGGCTCCGGCAAGTCCACTGCCCTGCGGATGCTCGCCGGCCTCGAGGAGATCGACGGCGGTGCCATCGAAATCGGTGGCGAGAACATGGTCGGCGTCCCGTCCAAGGATCGCGACATCGCAATGGTGTTCCAGAACTACGCGCTCTACCCCAACAAGACCGTCGGGGAGAACATGGGATTCGCCCTCAAGATGCGCGGTGTCTCTCTCGAAGAGCGGACGAAGAAGGTAGCGGAGGCCGCCAAGATTCTCGACCTCACCGAGTACCTCGACCGCAAGCCGGGCAAGCTCTCGGGTGGTCAGCGTCAGCGAGTTGCCATGGGACGCGCCATCGTTCGCGAGCCGCAGGTGTTCTGCATGGACGAGCCCCTGTCCAACCTCGACGCGAAGCTGCGCGTGCAGACGCGTACGCAGATCGCGGCGTTGCAGCGCAGGCTCGGCACTACGACGGTCTACGTCACCCACGATCAGGTCGAGGCCATGACGATGGGTGATCGCGTCGCCGTGCTGCGTGGTGGCAAACTGCAGCAGTTCGCGTCGCCGACGGACCTGTACGACAACCCCGTCAATGCCTTCGTCGCAGGCTTCATCGGCTCACCGGCGATGAACCTGATGACGGTCCCCATCGGCTCGGGTGGTGTGCAGATCGGGAAATTCCTGCTGCCCCTCGAACGTGACGAGCTGACCAAGATCGCCAGCTTGGGTCTCGACAACGTCACCGTCGGGCTCCGCCCCGAGCAGCTCGGCATCGTGCACGGTAGCGGTGAAGGCTTCCAGGGCAAGGTCGATCTGATCGAGGAACTCGGCAGCGAGTCCTACCTCTACGCACACCTCGACGATCCGAAGGTCAAGGGTCTCGACGGTGGTCCGGTCTCGCTCGTCGCCCGCTCGGCAGTGCGTGCGCCGGCGAAGATCGGGGAGAGCATCGGACTGACGCGACTCGAGGGTGCGATCCACCTCTTCCACCCGGAGACCGGAGACCGCATCTAGGACGTCCGGTTCGACGTTCGTCGTGCAAGGATCAGGGCGGTAAGCAGAGCTGCCCCCCAGAGCAGGAAGATGCCGTCGAAGAACAGGTGACCGTACTTGACGTTTCGGTTCTCGTCCGAGGCGATCAAACCGACCACCGCACCGAGGAACGACAGTCCGCCCCACAGGATCAGCAGTACAGAGCCGGGCCAGGAGATACCGAGGATGAACGACGGTATCCGGGTCCGGTTCTGTGCTGCCAGGCGCGGTCGGTTCATGAACGCGAGGGCAGGAAGAATCGCCGCAGCGAGTTTGACGAGTGTGAGTACCAGCAGTGCCGTTCTGGCAGTCTCCGGTTCGCTGTCGACCCAGTCGGTTGCGAACGACCCGACGGTGCCCAGCATCCAGCGTCCACCGGCGGCCCAATAGCCGGAGAATGCTGCGTGAACAATCCCGAGTGCACATGCGATTCCGAAGTACCTGATGGCCACGGTGAGCCAGGGTAACGGATTGTGCACCCCCGTTCAGGGGTAGCGGGAGTTCCGGTGATTCCCTAGCGTTGTGGTGATGGGCATCACAGTCGCAGGAGGAAACATGGTCGATTCGGCACATACGGCATTCAGGAACGCTCGCGATCTATTGCTCGACTCGTACGGTGAGTACGACCGTGCCGTAGCGACTTTCGAGTGGCCGTCGTTCGGTGAGACGTTCAACTGGTCCATCGATTGGTTCGACGCTTTCGCTCGCGGCAACGACGGCACCGCGCTGTGGATCGTCGAAGAAGACGGCAGCGAGGCCAAGTACAGCTTCGACGACATCGCGCGCCGCTCCGATCAGGTCGCCCGGTGGCTCGAGCAGCAAGGAATCGGCCGAGGCGATTCGGTCATCCTGATGCTCGGCAATCAGGTGGAACTGTGGGAAGCGATGCTCGCGGTGATGAAGCTCGGCGCGGTCTTGATGCCGACCACGACGGCCATCGGCTCCGCTGATCTCACCGACCGGGTGATACGCGGCAATGCGCGCGCCGTGATCGTGAACCCCTCGGACACCGGCAAATTCGACGACGTTCCCGGCGACTACCTGCGCATCGCAACTTCCGCTGCCGATGGCTGGCTCGATTATGCCGAGGCTCGTTCTGTCGAAGCCCGGCCGTTCGAGTCCGTCACCGCGCCCACCGACCGGCTGTTGATGTACTTCACCTCCGGCACCACCAGCAAGCCCAAGCTCGTCGAACACACTCAGATTTCCTATCCCGTAGGGCATCTGAGCACGATGTACTTTCTCGGACTTCGTCCGGGAGACGTACACCTGAACATCAGCTCGCCGGGTTGGGCCAAGCATGCGTGGAGCTGCTTCTTCGCTCCGTGGATCGCCGAGGCGACGATCTTCATCTACAACTACGGCAAGTTCGACGCGAAGGCGTTGCTCGAACAGATCCGCCGCGCCGAGGTGACGACCTTCTGCGCACCGCCGACTGTGTGGCGCATGCTGATTCAGGCTGATCTCGCCGGCGGTGGAGGTTCGCTCCGTGAGGCCATCGGGGCCGGTGAACCGCTCAATCCCGAGGTGATCTCTCGGGTACAGCGGGAATGGGGCCTCAACATTCGTGACGGGTTCGGGCAGACGGAAACCACTGCGCTGGTGGCCAATACGCCGGGAGCGGTGCTCAAGTCCGGTTCGATGGGTAGGCCGCTACCGGGCGTGCCCGTGGTGATCGTGGATCCGGGCACCGGTGAGCTCGCCGACGAGGGCGAAATCTGCCTCGACCTGGCGCAACAGCCCTTCAACCTGATGACCGGCTACCTCGGCGACGCCGAACGCAATGCCGCTGTCATGGCCGACGGCTACTACCACACCGGAGACGTGGCTTCTCGGGACTCCGAGGGGTACATCACCTACGTCGGCCGCACCGACGACGTGTTCAAGGCCTCGGATTACAAGATCTCCCCGTTCGAGCTCGAAAGCGTGCTGATCGAACACCCCGCAGTGGCCGAGGCCGCTGTGGTGCCCGCCCCCGACGAGACGCGACTGGCCGTCCCCAAGGCCTACGTGGCATTGGCGTCGGGCTGGGAACCCAACGAGGACACAGCATTCGAGATCCTGAAGTACGCCCGCGAGCACCTGGCACCGTTCCTGCGAGTGCGCCGTATCGAGTTCTTCGAGTTGCCGAAAACCATCTCGGGCAAGATCCGTCGCGTGGAACTGCGCGCCCGCGAGGACGCGGCCGTGGGACCACTGGCGACCGAGTGGCGCGATGACCAGTTCCCTGCGCTGAAGAGGTGATGTGGCTGTCCACTATTCGCTGTGAGAGGCGGGATTCCGATTCTCGATTCGAATTGTGGGCGCTGACGTCACCTGTCCCAGAACCGTTCGAGGACGCTGAGCACTTCAGTGGACGCCGCCATCGTCGTTGCGTGGTCGAATCCGCGAATGATGTGCAACTCGGAGTTGGGAACCAGTGCAGCGGCAGCCTGGGTGTCGTCGAGCCTCGTGCCGTCCTGGCTACCGACGTAGAACAGCGACGGTTGCGTGAAGTGCTGCAGCGCCTCGTCGGGTAGGCCGGGATCGGCGTCGGACGCGCGGATGTATGCCGCCATGGCTTGGGCGTCGTTGGCGGAGAACACTGCTCGCGTACCGGCGTCGATGGGAAACACGCGGTGGCTGTTCCACGCCTCGAGAAAACCGTCCATTCCGCGCTGCTCCAACACGTCCGCGCACCCGGGGAAGAAGAGCCGATCGAAGGCACCGGCCTGAGCGCCGTGACTACCGCCGCCGACAGCCAGGGATCGCACTCGCTCGGGAGCCGCGGCCGTCAACGCCAACCCGGCCCGCGCCCCGAACGAATACCCGAGGTAGTCGACGGTGTCCACGCCCACCGCGTCGAGCACCGCCGTCAGATCGCCGACGATGTTTTTCATCGCATACGAGTCGGGTGTACGCGGTTTCTCGCTGCGGCCATGCCCGCGACTGTCGATCAGAATCAACTGCCGACTTCCTCGCAGCGCCTTCACATACCCGAACGTTCGCCAGATCGTGTGCGTCAGAAAAACTGCCGTGGACCATCAACAACGGCGGCCCTGACCCCACCACCGTGTACGCGATCCGTGTTCCATCGTCTGCATTCGAGGCGTACTCCACCCCCCGATTCTCGCCTCGGGAGTCCACTCAACGTGACATTGACCCCCGAAAGGGCCACCAGATGTCACATTGACTCCTCCCGGGAGGGTTCTTCTGTGGTTTCCGCGGTGAACGAACCCAGGTCGATGGTGCGGGTGGGGGAGATGGCGTCGAGGAACGGTCGATCGTGACTTGCGATGATCAGTGCACCCTCGAATGTCCCCAGTGCGTCGATGAGGTGCTGTCGGCTGGCGATGTCGAGGTTGTTGGTGGGCTCGTCGAGCATCAGCAGTTTCGGGGCCGGTTCGGCCAGCAGAATTCGCGCCAGTGCCGCCCGCAGTCGTTCTCCGCCGGAGAGGGTGCGGACGACGGCGTCTGCGTCGGATCCGCGGAACAGGAAGCGGGCGAGTTGCCCCCGGATCTGTTCGGCGGTGGCGTGCGGTGCCACGTCGGCAACATTGTCGGCGACGGTGCGGTCTTCTTCGAAGACGTCGAGTCGCTGCGGCAGATACTTCCACGGCACCTCCGCCCCGGTTGCATCCAGACTGCGCAGCAAGGTGGTCTTGCCGCTGCCGTTGGGTCCGATCAGGGCGATGCGTTCCGGCCCCACTATGTGGACGTCCTCGTGGGTCGCAACTACCTGCCCGGGGTGGATTCTCGTTGCCGGCAGATCGACGCGAATCTCTCGATCGTCGCGCAGCAGTTCCTCGGCCGTTGAGAGGGACGACCGGGCATCGTCGACGCGGTCGGTGTGGGTGCCGCGGAGTTTGCCCGCCGATTCCTGGGCAGAACGCTTGCGCTGACCCATCACGATCTTGGGTTCGCGCTTCTGCTCTTCCATCTTCTTGCCGTAGCGCAGACGTCGATCGAGTTTGATTCGCGTGTCGATCAATTCGCGTTCCTGCTTGCGGACGTCGTTCTTGGCGTCACGGATGCTCGCACGGGCCGCGTTCTGTTCGGCGTCGACGACAGCTCGATAGTGCTGAAAGTTGCCACCGAACATACGCAGTCGCGAGATGCCGCTGCGTTCGGCACGGACCTCGGCGATGGAATCGACCCGCTCGAGCAGCTCGAGGTCGTGAGTGCACACGATCGATACGCCCGCGTACCAGTCGACCGCTGCGTACAGCCGTTCTCGCGCAACGTGATCGAGGTTGTTGGTCGGCTCGTCCAGTAGCAGTACATCGGGCTCGGCCAACAGCTGCGCGGTGAGGGCGAGCAACATGGCCTCGCCACCCGACAGCGTGCCGACTCGCCGATCGAGGTCCTCGATCGAGCCGACGACGCTGCCGAGTCCGAGCTTGTCCAACAGTGCCAGTGCGCGTTCCTCGACGTCCCACCCGGATCCGACAATTGCGAAGTCGTCCTCGGTGGATGTTCCGGATTCGATGCGGTGCAATGCTTCTCGAACCGAGCCGATGGCCAGTACCGAGTCCACTGGGAGGCCCGGGTCGAGAGCAATGTCCTGACGCAGATAGCCCAGCACACCGGGGATCGTGATCGACCCGTGCTGCGGGGCCAGGTCTCCGGCGAGCAACCGAAGCAGCGTCGACTTTCCGGCACCGTTGGAGCCGATGAGACCTGTTGTGCCGCTGGGGAAGATGGCCGACAAGGCGTCGAACACGGGGTCACCGTCGGGCCAGGTGAACGTCAGGTTCGAGACAGACAGGGATGATGAATGAGGCATGGGCGCTCCAAAGGTGTGCATGCGGACGAGCTGCAGGCGTCTAGAACCTTTGGAAGATCAATGGCCTCTCCGAATCTGTGGGCAACAAGGCTGATGCCACGTTAGACCCGAACTCGACGAGCGCGCAACCGAATTAGACCGTCGGCCCCTTCTTGCGCAGCTCGTCGACTGTCTCCATGGCCCCGCGGAGCTCGTCCAACCATTCCTGAGTGTGTTCGCCGACCAGCTTGACGGCCCAGGACAGGGCATCCGCGCGAGAGCGAGCGACGCCGGCGTCGACGAGGGTGTCGAGGACTCGGCGCTCGGGCTGACGCAGGCGAGTCATGACCGGGACGGCGAGGTGGGTGAACAGGACTACCTCGGATTCGGTCCGCACTCCCCAGGCGACCTTGCGGCCGTAGCGCTTCTCCGCCTCGGCGGCGATCTGCATGCGGTCACCACGGGTCGCTTCCCGGAAACGAGCGATGCGGCCCTCGACGGCGGCAGGTGAACTGTCCTGTTCCGTAGGCAATGTGCCGACGACGACGATCTCTTCGCGGTCGACCTCGATCGAGGCGTCCCCGTCGAACCAGGAGTCGGGGAGTCTGCCGCCGAACCAGTCTTCGGCGTCGGTGGCATTCGGGATGTCCGAGTGCTGCCAGCCGCCGGGGCGGCCGAACGAGCGTCCGTTGGGTTTCATGATGGCTCCTTTTGGCGTTGTAATACTGATTACATGATTACACCGAAAAGAGTGATCGCGCCACCAGGGGTTCGCGTGGGTGCTGAGGCATGATCGAATTCGTGCGTACATCGACAAGAACGACGACTCTGGCCGCGAGCGTGACAGTCCTGGCGCTCACCCTTGCCGCATGTGGCCAGAGTGGGCCCGATCAGCCGCAGACCGTCGCGGAGCAGTTCGCGGATGCGGTGAACAGCTCGAACATCGAGCAGGCGGCGGCGTTGACCACCGATCCGGCCGGGGCGACGGCAGCGCTCACCGAGTTGTACGACGGTTTGTCGGGCGGCGGGACGGTCACGGCCACTCCCGATTTCGAGGCGGTCGACGCCGACGAGGATGCCGGCACCTTCACCTTGAATGCCGGCTGGCGCTTTTCGACGACCACCGACGGCACCGCCGAACCGGACGGTGAACCGAAGGAGTGGAACTACACCACCTCTGCGACTGCTGCGGAGACCGAGCAGGGGTGGAAGATCACCTGGGACCCGGCGATGTTGGTGCCCGGGCTCACGGCGGATTCCTCGGTGCGGTTCACTCCGACCGACGCGCTCGTCGCACCGCGAATTTTCGACGCCAACGGCGTCGAGTTGATGTCTCAGCAGGTGGTCACCCTCGTCAACGTCGATGCTACGGCCGATCCGGTGGCCGTCGCGAACCTCCTCGGATCGGTCGTTCCCAGTATCACCGCGGAGTCCGTGGCTGCGAATATTGCAACTGCACAAGGTAAGACCGCGACAGTGGTCACGCTGCGACAGTCGGATCTCGATCCGATCGGTGCCCAACTCGCGGCCGTCCCCGGAGTCACCCTCGCGCCGCAGACGCGTCTGCTGGCCACCGATCGCAACCTGGTCTCCCCGGTACTCAACGACCTGGCGACAGTGTGGGAGCAGGAGCGGGCGGCCAATCGAGGGTGGGCCGTCCAAGCTGTCGCCGCAGACGGCAGCGTCACTCAGCTGGCCGGACGCGATGCCGGAACCGGCGAGGATATCGCGACCACCATCGACTCTGCGCTGCAGCTGAAAGCGGAGAACGCGCTCGCATCGTTGCCGCAACAGGCGGCGATCGTCGCACTTCGGCCGTCGACGGGAGATGTTCTGGCAGTGGCCCAGAATGCCGCGGCGGACGCCGAGGGCCCGATTGCTCTGACCGGCTTGTACCCGCCGGGGTCGACATTCAAGACGGTCACCACCTCGGCTGCTCTTCAGTCCGGTGCCGTCACTCCCGACACCGTTCTGCCCTGCCCGGCGACCGAGAACATCGAGGGCAGGCAGATCCCGAACGACGACAATTTCGATCTCGGTGACGTCCCGCTGCACACGGCTTTCGCAAAATCGTGCAACACGACGATGGGCCGACTCGGCGTGGCACTCCCGCCGAACGGACTGAGCGACGCGGCCGCACAGTTCGGACTCGGCGTCGACTATGTGACCCCGGGCCTGACGACCGTGACCGGCTCGGTGCCGTCTGCCGATACTCCGGCGCAACGGGTCGAGTCCGCCATCGGGCAGGGCCAGGTGACCGCGTCACCGTTCGGAATGGCGCTGGTTGCGTCGTCGATCGCGAACGGTGGTCTGCTTCCGCCGACGGTGATCGCAGGTCGTCCCGGGGTACCGGACATGGAGCCGGCGGCGGTGGACTCGCAGGTCACCGATCAACTGAAGACGATGATGCGCGAGACCATCACCGGCGGTACGGCGACATCGCTGGGCGATATTCCGGGGTTGCTCGGCAAAACCGGAACCGCTGAATTCGGTGCCAACAACGAAGGTGCGCACGGGTGGTTCGTCGGAATATCCGGCGATCTCGCGTTCGCGGTCTTCGTGAACGACGCGGGCAGTTCGACTCCCGCTGTCGAGGCCGCGGGCCGTTTTCTGCGATAAGCGCGCTGAAACCGACCACGGCGTATCTCAATCGTGACCGGCTCGTATGAATACCGTGCTTGTTACTCGTGTGACTACAGTGAATATTGTGACTCATGAGTTCTATGAGTCGTCTCCGTCGTGGCCCGCGCAAGGTTCGCGGTCGCTACCTCGTCGCCGTGGCCGCGTCGGCGACATTGACGGTCTCGGCCGCGTTCTGGATGGTCGACAGCCCACCGAGTGAGGCCGAGGTACTGGTCTCGAAGTTCGTCGATGCGCTGGACAAGCGCGATGTGGCTGCCGCCGCAGCGCTGACGACCTACCCGAACGCCGCATCGGCTGCGCTCACCCAGATGTTCGACGGCTTGTCGGCGGACGGCCAGTCCACCGGCGACTTCGATCTGGCCCAGTACATGGACCTCTCCGACGAGAGCGGCTTCTTCACTCTGGCGTCCGCCTGGAACTTCGGAGAGGGCAAGGATTGGAAGTACAGCGCACAGGGCTCGACCAAGAAGCTCAGTATCGGCTGGCGGATCGCGTGGGATCCGGCCACCCTCGTTCCCGACCTCACCTCGGGAGGATCGGTGCGCTACACCCGCACCGATGCCGCACCACCGCTGATCTTCGACGCTGCGAACAACGTCTTGATGAGCGAGCGCACGATCAACTCCATCTCTCTCGATCCTGCCCAGATGAGTGATCCGGTCGCGTCCACGCAGCAACTGGCCGACGTCATCGATGTCGTCGCACCGCTCATCACCTCCGAATCGATGCTGGCAGAGCTCAATTCGTCCGGCGGCGCGCCGATCACCGCAGTGACGTTGCGCGACGACGACTTCGCCGTTCTCGAGGACGACTTGCGGGCGATTCCCGGAGTGGTGGTCTCACCCCAGCCAAAGCTGATCGTCGACGATCGGCGAAACACGTCACCGGTGCTGGATTCGTTGCGTGACGCTTGGCAGGCCGGACGCGACGCCACTGCAGGCTGGGCCGTCGACACCTACACAGTCGACGGAACCGGCGAGCGCCGCGTCGGATTCCAAGGACCCGGCGGGCCCGACCTGCACGCGACGCTCGATCCGCATATCCAGTTGGCCGCCGAGAACGCAGTCGTCATGGCAGGCAGCTCGGCGTCGATCGTCGCACTGTCGACCTCGACCGGAGCGATTCTCGGTGCGGCACAAAACAGTTACGCCAACGAGCAGGGTGACGTGGCGTTCGGCGGGTCGTACCCGGCGGGCACCGCAGCCGATCTCGTGAGCGCCGTGCAGGCCGATCGCGGTGACGAGACTGCCGCGGATGCCGCTGCGCAGCTGGGTCTCGGAATCCAGTACTCGATGCCGGGCCTCGACGCCTACACCGGCACCCCCGCTGACAGCCGCAGCGCGATCGACGGCATCCGGACCGTGTCCACCAGCTCCGGGGACGAGGCGACGGTGACGCCGTTCGGGCTTGCCCAGATGGCGGCATCGATCTCGCGTGGCAGCGCGCCGACTCCGACGATCGTCGCCGGGCAGACCGCTGTCGCCGATCGTGCGGCCGAGCCGCTCGGGTCCGATGCGGCACAGCGGTTGCGTGGCATACTGGCCGACTCGTCGAGCAGCAGCGGCCTCGATACGTTCGACGGTGTGCAGGGATTTGCCGGAGAGAGCGGCGACGACCGATTCGTACTCGCTACCAGCGGCGATGTCGCATTTGCGGTGTACATCGAGGACGCCGACGGCGGCGATCAGGCAGTGCGGATGACGAGCCGCCTACTGCAGGAAATGGCGAATCCGGTCGAGTGATGTCGAGCAAATAGTTAGGCACGGTAGTTTTATTCGGTGACGGTTCTCGATTTCGGACTTCTGGTGGTGGCCGGGTTCTTCGCCGGGCTCATCGGATTCGTCACCGGGCTTGCCTCGCTCGTGTCCTATCCGGCGCTGCTCGCGGCGGGTCTTCCTCCGGTGTCGGCGAACGTCACTAACACGGTGGCGCTGGTCGCGGCCGGCGTCGGGGCGACGGCGAGTTCGTCGGCCGAGTTGGCCAAAGACGGCAAGCAACTGGTCCGGTATGCGATCTACTCGGCTTTGGGCGGTACCACCGGTGCAATTCTGTTGCTCACCACCCCGGACGGCTCGTTCGAGGTGATCGTGCCGTTCTTGGTGGCAATGGCGGCCGTTGCACTGCTGCTGCAGCCGAACATTCGAAAGCTGTCCGGCGACAAGCAGTTTCCGACCCTGTATCCCCTGGCATTGTTCGCCGTCGCGATCTACGGCGGCTACTTCGGCGCCGGGGCCGGCGTCATCTTCCTCGCACTCGCGTTGATCTGCACGGCAGATACCTTCTGGCGTGCGAGCGTTCTGAAGAGTTTCTTCCTCGGCGTCGCCAATCTCATTGCTGCCATAATCTTTTCGTTCTCAGGCCAGGTGAACTGGCTCGCTGCCCTTGCCCTGGCGATCGGGTGCTTCGTCGGCGGTGCCTGCGGGCCACCGACCGTCAAGGTGATCTCGCCGATCGTGCTGCGCGTGGGCGTCGGGATTCTGGGACTCGGTCTCGCCGGATGGTTGGGGTATCAGGCCTTCGGCCGATAGTCAGGTCAGTTGGCTGAGCCGCTGCGCCCGAGGGTGATCAACTCCGGTGCCGCCGAGGAACCGCAGCAGCCACCGGTCGCTGGGGCGTCGGGTTCGTCGAACAATCCTGCGCCTCCGCAGACGCCGGTGTCGGGCAATGTCAGCTCCACCCTGCGCGCACCCTCGTGGTCTCCTGCGAGTTCGGCTGCAATGCTGCGAACCTGCTCGTAGCCCGTCATCGCCAGAAACGTCGGGGCGCGGCCATAGCTCTTCATGCCCACCAGGTACAGGCCGGGCTCGGGTTGGGTGAGTTCTTCGACTCCGTGCGGAGACACCGATCCGCACGAGTGCAGGTTCGGGTCCACCAACTCCGCGACGAACTTCGGTGCCTGCAGGGTGGGATCGAGATCGAGGCGCACCTCGGACAGCCACGACAGATCCGGGCGGAACCCGGTCAGCGCGACAACGCGATCGAGGTTCTCGATGCGAGCTCCGGTATCGCCGACGAGAGCGAGTCGATCACCCACCGCTACAACGGCTTCGGTGCGGAATCCCGAGATCACGGTCAGGAAGCCGTCGTCGACAGCCTTCTTCGCACGTTGGCCCAATGCGCCGCGGGCAGCGAGTTCGTCGGCCTCTCCGCCGCCGAACACCTCCGCGGTGACCCCTCGGCGCACAGCCCAGGTGAGCGACGTTCCTGGCTCCTCTGCGGCGAGTTCGGCAAAGGTGATGACGGCGGTCAGGGCGGAGTGGCCGCTGCCTGCGACGACGGTGTGCTTGCCCGCGAACTGGGAGCGAGTCTCCGGATCCGTCAGATCGGGAACCCGGTAGTCGATTCTGTCGGCGGACGACTTCTCGCCGATCGCCGGAAGTCCCTCGCTTCCCAACGGATTGGGCGATCCCCAGGTGCCCGACGCATCGACGACCGCGCGGGCGAGGATGCGTTCCTCGCTG
This sequence comes from Rhodococcus sp. AW25M09, assembly GCF_000333955.1. GTDB lineage: Bacteria > Actinomycetota > Actinomycetes > Mycobacteriales > Mycobacteriaceae > Rhodococcoides. Next base: position 84,099 of record NZ_CAPS01000012.1, on the reverse strand, counting down.
CCGTCGGAATGTCGAATGTGTACCGACAGGGGCTCGGTATCGCGTCCGGCGTCGACGACGCGGTCGCGTCCGCGGCGCGCAACGCCGGTCACCTCGCAGTCCACCCGGACAGCGCCGCCGAGGGCATCGGCGAGAGGCGCGAGATACTGCTCCACCCATTCGCCTCCGGTCGCATAGGTATCGCCGTCCGGTGCCCTCCAGCCGGTCGGCTCGAGCAACCGTGCGGCAGCGGGGTCCACTACCTCGGACCACGGTGAGAACAATCGAACGTGGTTCCATTCGGACACTGCCCAGCCGGCGGACGGACCTCGCTCGAGAACAACGACGGCAGAGCCGGTTTCGGTGAGGTGCGCGGCGGCAGCGAGACCGATGGGCCCGGCACCGACCACTACTACGGGGTATGTGGTCATGATTGGTCTACCTTTCCTCGTCGAACGAGAGTGTTCACGGCTGCGCGCGCAGTGCGGCCCACGCCGATCAGTGTGGCCGAGGCAGGCCCGGTCCAGTCGCCGTAGCCCAGGAACAGAAGGTTCGGCTCGTCTCGAACATGGTTGTCGTCCAATGCAATTACCGAGCCTTCGGCGTGCAGATGCAACGGCTGCAGATGCCGCAACGCCGGCCGGAACCCGGTGCACCACACGATGGCGTCGAGCTTGTCGATGGTGTCACCATCGGTGACGCCGTCGGCTGTGATCGCCGTGAACATCGGCCGAGCGTGCAGAACTCCGCGGTTCCTGGCCTCCTTCACCGGCGGGACCATGACGATGTCTCCCAGACCTGCGACTCCGCCGGTATCCGCATCGCCCGAGGCCAGGGCGCGGGCCCTGTCGCTGGCGACATCGAACAGCACTCGGCCGTCGACGTCGTCGGGCAGAAAGCGAGGCTCGCGGCTGGTGAACCACAGAGTCTCGGCGACGGTGGAGACCTCGGCGAGGATCTGGGCAGCCGAGTTTCCGCCGCCGACGATGCCGACTCGCTTGCCCGCGAACATATCCGGAGTGTCGTAGTCGGTGGCATGCAGTTGTTTGCCGCGGAACTCACGCATGCCGGGATAGCTCGGCCAAAAGGGCCGTGACCACGTTCCTGTGGCATTGATGACCGCTGCGGCGACATACACGGCGCCGTCGGTATCGACTCGGTAGCCGCCTTCGACTCGATGAACGGACTGAACTCGGACCGGTCGGTGCACCGGCAGCTCGTACTTCTTCTCGTACGCCCGCAGGTAGTCCACCACATGCGACGCCGGCGGAAAACCGCTGTGCCACGGAGGCATCGGCCAGCCGGGCAGGCGCGAGTGCTCGGCTGGCGAGAACAGATGCAGCGAGGGCCAGTAGTTCTGCCAGGAACCGCCGGGATGGGTCTGGTCGTCGAGGACGACGAAGTCGAGCCCGGCTCGGCGCAGGTAGTAGCCGGCGGCCAGTCCGGCCTGGCCGCCGCCGATCACCACCACGTCGACGTTCACGCGGCTCAGGGCTTCGCGCTGAGCATTCGAGATGCGAGTTCCTCGACACGTGCGGCGATGTCGTCCCGTACCAGACGCATTCGTTCGATCCCGTCGATCCCGCGTTCGGACGGCTCGTCGGTGTCCCAGTTCTCGAATGCCGGGCCGTCGACGGCGTCGACCTTCGCCTCACTGCCGAGGGTGATCACGTAGTCCATGCGGGCGAGCAAAGCCGTGTCGATCGGTTTGGGCTGTTCACCGGACAGGTCGACACCGACTTCCAGGAGAGACTCGGCGGAGAGTGCGTTGACCGATCCGCCGGGTTTCGTTCCGGCAGAGTGCACTTCCATCGAGTCGCCCGCCACTTTTCGCATCAGACCGGCCGCCATCTGCGACTTGCCGCCGTTCTTGACGCAGACGAAGAGAACGCTCGGTGCCTCGGACATCAGAGCACCTCTGTCGCTGTGGTTTTGGGAGAGAAGCGATTGCGCAGTGCCAGCGACACGTAGACGAGGCCGACCAGCACCGGCACCTCGATGAGCGGTCCGACGACACCGGCGAGTGCTTGCCCCGACGTCGCGCCGTAGGTGGCGATAGCAACGGCGATCGCCAGCTCGAAGTTGTTGCCCGCCGCGGTGAATGCGAGGGTGGTGGTGCGCTGGTAGCCCAGACCCATCGCGGCTCCCAGGGCGTATCCGCCGCCCCACATCACTGCGAAGTAGACCAGCAGGGGCAGTGCGATGCGAACCACGTCGAACGGCCGTGACGTGATCTGATCACCCTGCAGCGCAAAGAGAATAACGATGGTGAACAGCAGCCCGTACAGCGCCCACGGGGCGATTCGAGGGATGAACTTCTCCTCGTACCACGCACGGCCTTTGGCGCGTTCGCCGAAGAATCGAGACGCGAATCCCGCTACCAGCGGGATGCCGAGGAAGATGAGCACCGATTTCGCGATCTGCCAGGGCGAGGTCTCGATGGTCGTTTGTTCCAGGCCGAGCCAGCCCGGAAGGACCGAGAGGTAGAACCATCCGAGGACGGCGAACATGAACACCTGGAAGACGGAGTTGATCGCCACCAGCACCGCGGCGGCTTCCCGGTCCCCACAGGCAAGGTCGTTCCAGATGATGACCATCGCAATGCATCGAGCCAAGCCGACGATGATCAGGCCGGTTCGGTACTCCGGCAGGTCCGGTAGGAAAAGCCATGCGAGAGCGAACATCAGAGCCGGGCCGACGATCCAGTTGAGGAGCAGCGAGCCGATCAGCAGTCGTTTGTCTCCGGTCACGGTGTCGAGGCGGTCGTAGCGGACCTTGGCCAGCACCGGATACATCATGATCAACAGCCCGATGGCGATCGGTAGAGACACGCCGTCGACGGAGATGGACGACAAGGCATCGTTCAGGCCGGGGATCATCCGTCCGAGGAGTAGCCCCACGACCATGGCGACGCCGATCCATACGGGCAGGAATCGGTCGAGGGTGGAGAGCTTGCCGACGACAACGGTGTCGGTGGGTGTACTCACGCCATGACCGCCGTCGGGTCGGCGGCACTGAGGATCGACGACAGTTGTTGCAGCGCAGCCGGTATCACCCAGTAGTAGACCCAGGTCCCGCGGCGCTCGCAGCCGAGTAGGCCGGCCTCGCGAAGCACTTTGAGGTGGTGGGAGATGGTCGGTTGCGAGAGGTCGAATGCGGGGGAGATGTCGCACACGCATGCTTCGCCGCCGGCATGACCGGCCACGAGGCTGAGCAAGCGTAGACGCACGGGATCGCCGAGTGCTTTGAACATGCGGGCCAGGTCCCCGGCCCTATCGATAGTGATGGGTTCGTGAATCAGCGGCGAGCAGCACTCGGTCGCCTGTTCTTGGTTCGACACCCGTCTATATTGACAGTCGTCGAATCAGCCGTCAACCGAACGTCGGATCCGGATCAGTCGGTAGACGACCCCGGCCAGCACGACCACGGTGCCGACGGCGATGGACGATGCCGGCAGGGTGGCGATGAGAACCATGCATCCGGCACTGCCGACGAGCTGGAGAGCTTTGGGGTAACGGCGATGCGAGGAATCCTGGGTGTAGGCGCTGACGTTGGCGATGAGGTAGTACAGCAGCACTCCGAACGAGGAGAAGCCGATCGCGTTACGCAGATCGATCGTCAGGATCAGAACGCAGACGAGCACCGCCACGGTGATCTCGGCGCGATGGGGAACCGAGTAGCGCGGGTGCACTGCGTTGAGATACGACGGCAGGTCGTCATGCCGGGCCATCGCCAGGGAGGTGCGTCCGATTCCGGCGATCAACGCGAGGAGAGCTCCCAGCGCGGCCAGCGCGGCACCGATACGCACCAGCGGCGCGGCCCACGAATGCCCCGCGGTAGCGACGAGGTCGACCAACGGAGCCGACGACGACGCGAGCAGCTCCGGGCCCAGAACCGACAACAGCGTCAGCGCAACCACGGCATAGACCAGCAGAGCGATTCCCAGAGCCGAGACGATGGCGCGTGGGATGGTGCGTTCGGGCCGCACTACCTCCTCCCCGAGGGTGGCGATGCGTGCGTAGCCCGCGAAGGCGAAGAACAGAAGGCCGGCCGACTGCAGGATTCCGTACCACCCACGCTCGGTGAACGAGCCGAGCCCTTCGGCGGCCGAACCGGACGATCCGGTGACGCCGAGCACCACCGTGATGACGAGGACGACAAGCACGGCGGCGACCAGAATCTTCGTCAGCAACGCCGTGCGGGTGATGCCGAAGTAGTTCACCGCTGTCAGGGCCGTAATGGCAAGGACAGCAACGAGATCGGTGTAGCCGCTAGGTGCGACGTAGGCTGCGAACACCAATGCCATGGCCGCCGAGCTGGCCGTTTTTCCGATCACGAAGCTCCACCCGGCGAGGAATCCGGGCCATTCACCGAGCCGCTCACGGCCGTACACGTACGTGCCACCCGACGTCGGGTACTGCGCGGCGAGCTGCGCCGACGAGGTGGCGTTGCAGAACGCCACGACGGCAGCGACGGCAAGACCGATGAGCAGGCCCGCCCCCGCGACGGCCGCCGCCGGGGCGAACGACGCGAACACCCCGGCTCCGACCATCGAACCGACACCGATCACGATGGCATCGAACAGGCCGAGTCGACGGGCCAGTGGCGGCGGAGTCGTCACGCCTGAAGCCGGTTTTCGATCACGGCGACAACTGTAGAGGTCCAGATACGAGTAAGGCCCGCCTCCTCGTGGGGCGGGCCTTACTCGGTGGTCGGTGTCGGCCTGCAGCCGGGAACTGCGCGCTATTTCTCGTACACGTCCGGGATGCCGTCGTGATTGTCGTCGCGGGTTTCTTCGATGTGGTACGCCTTGTAGGCCTTGTTGCGGCTACGCAGGATGATTCCCGCCAACGCCGCCGCGATGATCGAGCCGGTGAGCACGCCGACCTTGACGTGGTCGTCGCGTACCGATCCTTCACCGAAGGCGAGGTCGCCGATCAGTAGCGAGACCGTGAATCCGATACCTGCGAGCATCGCGACTCCGAAGACGTCGAGCCATTTCAGTCCTGCATCCAGTGTCGCCCGGGTGAAGCGCGAGACGAGGTACGTGGTGCCGAAGATACCGATGGTCTTGCCGATGACGAGACCGGCGATGATGCCGATGGCGATGGGATCGGTCAGTGCACTGCGCAGACCGGAGAATCCGCCGACGGTTACGCCGGCCGCGGCGAACGCAAACAGCGGTACCGCCACGCCTGCCGAGATGGGCCGAATCTTGTGCTCGAAGTGTTCGGCAAGGCCGGGGCCCGCGTCGGGACCACCGGCGGCCTTGCTGCGGATCACCGGGACGGCGAAGCCGAGCAGAACGCCTGCGACGGTGGCGTGCACACCGGACTCGTGCATGAGTACCCAGGTCACGACCGCCAGCGGAATGAGAACCCACCACGAGCGCACGCGCATCTGCACGGCGACCGCGAACAGTGCGAGCGGAATCAGCATCAGGCCGAGCGCGACGAAGTTGATGTCATCGGTGTAGAAAACTGCGATGACGGTGACGGCGAGGAGGTCGTCGACCACGGCCAGCGTCAACAGGAACGTCCGCAGCGCGGTCGGCAGGTGGGTGCTGATGACAGCGAGAACGGCAACAGCGAACGCGATATCGGTTGCGGTGGGGATCGCCCAGCCGAGCAGAGCGCCGTCGCCGGTCCCGAGGTTGATCAGTACGAAAATGATTGCTGGAACTGCCATTCCGCCGATAGCTGCAGCCACCGGCAGGGCCGCACGTGCGGGATCGCGGAGATCGCCCGCTACGAACTCTCGCTTGAGTTCGAGCCCGACGACGAAGAAGAAGATCGCCAGCAGTCCGTCTGCGGCCCACGTCGAGAGCGTGAGATCGAGATGTAGCGCCGAGGGGCCGACGCGGATGTCCATCAGCGAGTCGTATGCAGCGGACCACGGTGAGTTGGCCCAGACGAGTGCGACGACAGTGGCGACGAGCAACAGTGCACCGCCGACTGTCTCCTTGCGGAGGATCTGCGCGACGCGATCGGCCTCGGACCAGGAACCGCGCGAGAACAGCGGCAATCTCGTTTTCGAACTGGATGGATCTGTCACGGACACAACGCCTTTCGGTAGCTTCGTCGAACCGCGAACCAACCGAACATCACACAGTAGGTACGCAGCACAGAGTTGTTGCCGACCAGACTTCCCGGCGCACCGAGGTCGAGTCTATCGCGAGCGGGCCGTCATCGACGAACGCTGGGCACCAATCTTGCCAGAGCCCGCCAACCCAGCAGCAGAACTGCGGTGGCCACGGTGGCGACGATGATGAAGGACCCAGCTGTTCCTTGCCCGGTCAGCGCGCGCAGTGCCATGCCCACCACGACCGTCGTCACCCACACGACGATGCCCGTCGGGACGATGAGAAAGGCGTCGAACTTGTTGCGGTACAGAGCGAACGTGACGAGCCAGCCGATGGCGCCACCGACGACGAACGGCCAGGCGGTGTGAAACAGGCCGGACAGTGCGGTGGCCTCGGCGTGACTGCGACGGCCGATTGCGGCGAACAGCACGACCACGAGCAGGTCGAGGACGGCGGCAATGGCAGGAGAACGAAGCTTCACGCGCCCCACTGTAGACACCGACTGTGGTCACCCACGACGAACGGCCCGCGCCGTCGAATGCGGTGCGGGCCGTTCGGTGGACATCCCCGGCCGGATCAATGTGGATTCCAGTCGCTTGGACTGCAACAAAGCCGCATTGATCCGGCGGGGGAGGGGTGACGGAGGGGTGACGAAGGGGTGAAGCGGGGCAGGTTTACGCCTGGAGTCCGGCTTCGATTTCGAGGTTCAGTGTGATCTTGTCGCCGACGACAGCGCCGCCGCCTTCGAGGGGCATGTCGATGCTGATGCCGAAGTCCCGGCGGTTGATGACGGTGCTGGCCTCGAAGCCTGCGACCGGGCCGTTGCCCATTCCGGCGTTGACGCCGTTGAACTCGAGCTTCATGTCGATGGAGTTGGTGACGCCGTGGAGGGTGAAGTCGCCGGTGACGACGAAGTCTCCGCCGTCGGCCTTGACCGAGGTGGACTTGAATGTCGCGGTGGGAACTTCTCGACCTCGAAGAAGTCGGCAGTCTTGAGGTGGCCGTCGCGCTGCGCGTTGTCGGTGGTGATGGACGTGACGTCGATCTCGGCATCGACGGTCGGAGTGCCGTCTTCAGCGACGGTGATGGTGCCGGTGAAGGCCTGGAAGCGGCCGCGAACCTTGCTGACCACCAGGTGGCGGACGGTGAATCCGACGGTGGAATGGCCTGCGTCGATGGCCCAGGTGCCTGCGGTGAGTTCGGGAAGTGCAATGGCGGTGGTCATGAGGACTCCTTGTTGGGTTGAAGTTTCAATACTCATATTACATAAGCGGACCAGGGTCCGTATATATTCCGAGTGAACAAGAGGTGACGAACGCCACAGGCCGTCCGATCGCGCTATGCGGGCTCCGGGTTGCCTTTCGGGTCACGGATGTCCTCGGCTACGCGCAGCTGGGTCGTCTCCTGCTGCTCCAGCGCGATGTCGAATTCGAGATCGGCGTGTTGATGTTTGCGGAACAGCACCAGAAACACGATCCACCCGACGATGGCGACGAGGATGAAGCTGACCCCGCGGTACACCAGCGCGGAGGCGACGGCCTGCGATGCGCTGATCGATGCAGCGCTGGTCAAGAATGCGATGAGGGTGGCGTCGACGACGACCAGACCGCCCGGGGCGAGCGGAACGGATCCGACGGCCTTGCCCGCAGCGAAGGCGATGAGCAATCCGGACAGCCGCGGATCTGCGCCGACGGCGAAGCACGCGAACGCCAGACACGCCACATCGCCGAGTCGATGGACCGCAGACCACGAAAGCGTCAGCGCGCCGTCACGTTTACCGAGCTGGACCGACTGAATCTGGCCGATGATCTTGTCGATGCCCTCGGCACCGGCGTCGAGCTCGTGGTTGCGCAGCGCGTTGTATCGACGCAATCCCCAACGTGCGACGGTCTTGATCGAGTTCGGATGGTTGGAGATGTAGCGGACGGCGGCGACGATCGCGATGACACCGGCGATCGGGAGCACCAGTGTGAACGTGTTGAACGAACTACCGACGACGAGCCCGCCGGCGACCCCGAGGACTGCCAGTCCGGCCGCGGCGATGACGCCGGAGATGGCCAGCTGCCACGACGCCACGACCGGGCTCGCTCCCCACCGGCGAGTCTCGCGGTAGGTGAACGCCGTCGAGAACACTTGTCCGGCGGGGAGGGTGAGTGCCATGGCGGTGCTGCCGTAGATGACTGCAACGGACTTCCGCTGGCGCACGCTCACGCCGCCTGCGTCGAGCAATTGCTTCTGTACTCTGCCGAAGGCGCTCAGCGACACCGCTTGCGCCAATACGCAGGCCGCAAGCCAGCCCCAATGGATTTCGCGGACGGCGGTCCAGGACTCGTGCAGCCGCGGCCACAGATAGATCGCCTCGGCGACCAGCAGTGTCACCAGGGCGATCGCGGCTATCCATTTGACCCATCGCAGTCGGTTTCGCGGACGCCGCACTGCGGGTCCGCGGTTGGAGCTGGGGTCGGGCACCTTGCCAGACTAACTGTCGCTCGGCGAGGCGTCGGGAAACGCCACCGGCCACGCCAGATGGGTGGCCCGTCGTCGACCACGCAGCTGTACCTGGTCTCCCAACTCCCACTGTTCCTGTTCCTCGTCGTCGGCGAAGTACAGGGCCGAGGTCGATGCCAGGACGCGGCCCGGACGCAGTTTCGCCAGCTCGGTGAGCCGTGAGGCCTCGTTGACCGGGTCTCCGATGACCGTGTACTCGAAGCGTTCGGCCGCACCGATGTTGCCGGCGACGGCCAGGCCCGCAGAGATGCCGATGCCGATGTCGAGGCCGGTGATCTCGTTCAGGGCGAATCTCAGTTCCCGTGCTGCGGCCAGGGCGGCGGTGGGTGCGTCGGGGCGATCGAGTGGGGCTCCGAATATCGCGAGGGCCGCGTCGCCCATGAACTTGTTGACGAAACCGTGATGGCGCCCCACGACGTCGACGACCACTCGGAAGAACTCGTTGAGCAACACCACGACCTCGCTCGGTGGACGCTCGGAGGCAGTTGCAGTGGAGCCGACCATGTCGACGAACAGCACCGCGACGAATCGGGTCTCGCCGCCGAGTTCGGTTCCGAACTGCAATGCCCGACGCGCCACGTCCTCTCCGACGTGCTGGCCGAACAGCTCCCGCAGGACGCGTCGTTCGGCCGATTCCTCCATCATTCGGTTGAAGCCCACCTGCAGGCGACCGATCTCGCTGCCGTCGAACACATCCACCTCGACGTCGGTCTCGCCGCGCTGTACTCGTTCGATGGCGCTGTGCAGCGCACTGATCGGGTCGGAGATCTGGCTCGCGGTGAGCATCGAGAGCACGAAGGCCTGCACGATCGCCAGCACGCTGAGCAGGATGATCGCAACGGCGAGCGCGTTGGGGGAGAACACCAGGTCGGTGGTCAGCTGGGTGGCGCACAGCAGGATGATGCCGATGACGGGCATCAATGTGCCCAATCCCCACGTCATGGCCATGCGGGTGCCGACGCCGGGCGTCATCGTACGATCGAACCGGCCCTCGCTCAAGGCCAGCGCGGCGACCGGTCGCAGGATCCGCTCGCCGAGCATGTACGTGAACCCGAAGGTGACCGTGGCGGCCATGCCGACGGTGACGATGACGGCGATCGACAGGGACGGCATCTCGGCGATGGTCAACAGCACGAAGATGATGCCGCCGATGATCCACAGGATCAGGTGCACGATCGCCTGCCGCAACGGCGCGTGCAGCGTCGTCATCTGTTCCTTGCGCGTGGGCGGGCCACCGCGCAGCTGCCATCGAATGACAGAGCGCAACAGAATGTAGGCGTAGATCAGACTGACCACCAGGGCAACGCCCAGATACGCCCCGAAGATGTACACGTTGCGAACCCGGTCGGCCACGATGGCCTGCGACTCCGGGATGGGCAGGCCGTACCGCACGAAGGCGAACACGAGCACGGCACCGAAGACGTTGGCGACGAGCATCGACAGCATATAAAGCGGCCAGCGACTCTTCAGGGTGAGCGAGACCGCTCGGAAAGATGCCAGCACGGGTTAAATTTAGCTGGTGAGCACCGAAGAGTTGCGGGCGCAAGGTACGGGGGCGTCCCCGGGCCCCACTTCGGCAGCAGATTCGGTGCATCCGCTCGTGCGCGTCGGGGCGGAATGGACGTGGCGGGTCCTTGTCCTTTTTGCCGGATTCATCACCTTCGCCTATGTCGTTGCCCGGCTCAGCACGGTCGTCATTCCGTTGGGCCTTGCCTTGTTGGCGTCGGCGCTGCTAATTCCCCTGGTCGACTGGATGCACCGGCGCGGGGTGCCGCGGCCCCTCGCGGTGATCATCGTCGTCGTTGCGAGCCTCGGCGTCGTCGCCGGGATCATGACCTTCATCGTCGAGCAGTTCATCGAAGGTCTGCCGCAGGTGGGCGATCAGTTCACCCAATCGATCAACAGTGTCGAGAACTGGCTCAGTGCCGGACCTCTGCACATCAGCGAGGATCAGATTCGGCAGGCGACCGACAATCTCGTCAAGGTCATCCAGGACAATCAGGAAGCCGTCACCAGCGGAGCGCTGACCACCGCGGCGGTGATCGGCGAGATCCTCACCGGCGCGCTGCTCACCCTGTTCACTCTGATCTTCTTCCTGTACGGCGGCGACCAGATCTGGCAGTTCGTCACCCGTCTGGCACCGACCGCGAGCCGCAGAAAGATCCGCACCGCGGGCATCCAGGGTTTCGGGTCTTTGGTGGGATACGTGCGCGCGACGGTTGCCGTGGCGGCCGCGGATGCCATCGGCATCGGTGCCGGTCTCGTGATTCTCGGTGTGCCGCTGGCCCTCCCCTTGGCCTCGCTGGTGTTCATCGGTGCCTTCATCCCGATCATCGGAGCCGTGTTGACCGGGTTCGTCGCCGTGTTCATCGCACTGGTGACCAAGGGACTGATCACGGCAGTCATCACCCTGGGCATCGTGGTGGCCGTGATGCAGCTCGAAGGGCATGTGCTCCAGCCACTTCTACTCGGACGCGCGGTGCGACTGCATCCGCTGGCGGTGGTGCTGTCCATCACCGTCGGCATTCTGCTCGCGGGCATCGTCGGCGGCCTGCTCGCAGTCCCTATCGTCGCAGTTCTCAATACCGCCGTTCGGTCTCTGCTCGCCGACGACCCGGACGAGGTCTACGAGGAACTCGAGGAGGACGACCCGCTGTACTCCGCCGAGCCGAGCGATCCGCACACGCCCCCGGGTGCCTCCGAGCCGGAGCGTCTTGCCAAGGGAGAGCTGAAGATTCCGGACGAGATGGCCGCAGACCCGAAGACCGATGCGGACGGTTGATCGGGTGCGGACCACCCTCACCTCGTCCGATCCCGACACCCCGTTGTGGCGGGCCTCCCAGGCCTTTCGACTGATCACCCTCGTCTACGCCATCAGCTACCAGGCCGCCACCGTCGACAACTACACCAACCCACGGTTGAGTTGGGTGTTCGTTGCCCTGATGGCCGTCTGGTCGGGGGCCTCGGCGCTGTTGCTCTCTCGCGCAACGCTTCCACGCTGGCAGGTGGTTCTCACCGATCAGGTCATCGTCATTGCCCTGATGGCGTCGACTCGCCTGGTGGCCGACTACGACTGGTACAGCACCCGCCAAACCTTGCCGACCACCCTGTGGGCCACCAATGCCGTCATTTCCGCCGCGATCCTGTGGGGACCGAAAGGTGGAATCGCGTCCGGGGTGGTGATGTCGGTGATCAGCGCACTGGTCCGCGACCGCTTCGATACAGACCTGTGGTCCGACGCCACCGCCCCGGTGCTGCTCTCGGCCGGATTGGCGCTGGGATTGGCGTCGAACACCGCCCGGCGCGCCCACGAAGAACTCCGTCGCGCAGCACGATCGGCCGCGATCACCGAAGAACGCGAACGGCTGGCCCGGCAAGTGCACGACGGTGTACTGCAGGTACTGGCCCTGGTGCGACGGCGTGGTCTCGAAATAGGCGGGCCGGCAGCCGAACTCGCCGAGCTGGCCGGTGAACAGGAGGTCGCTCTGCGGGTGTTGATCTCCGAACAGGCAGCTCCGCGCGGCGATCACACCGGCTCGATCGTCGACGTCAGGGCGCTGCTGCGCACGCAGGCGGGCAACTCTGTTTCCGTCTCGACACCCGCCGATCCGGTTCTCGTCGAATCCGAGGTAGCCGAGGAACTGGCCGCCGTCGTGGCGACTGCACTGTCCAACGTCGAACGTCATGCAGGGAGCGCTGCCACGGCCTACGTACTGCTCGAAGACGTCGACGGGGAGTTGATCGTGAGTATTCGCGACGACGGCCGCGGAATCCCTGCCGGACGGCTCGCTGACGCCGAAGCCGAAGGCCGTATGGGCGTCTCGAAGTCGATCCTGGGCCGCGTCGAATCTCTGGGCGGCACTGCGATACTCGACACCGACGCGGGGGAGGGAACCGAATGGGAGATCCGAGTTCCACGAGCGAGAGGATCGGCATGACCGGGGACGAGAACACGAACGCCGAGATCGCGGTGATGGTCGTCGACGATCACCCGATGTGGCGCGACGGCGTCGCCCGCGATCTCGACAGCGCCGGATTTCGGGTCGTCGCCACCGCGGACGGCGTTGCGGCTGCCGGGCGGCGCGCCCGGGCGACCACACCGGACGTCGTACTGATGGACATGCACCTGCCCGACGGCAACGGAGCCGACGCCACCGTGGCCGTCTTGGACGCGTCGCCCCAGACGAAGATCCTGGTGCTCTCGGCCTCGGCGGAACGCAACGATGTGCTCGACGCGATCAAGGCAGGGGCGACGGGTTATCTGGTCAAGAGTGCATCGGCGGAGGAACTGTTCGACGCCGTCCGCGCTACGTCGGCCGGGCAGGCGGTGTTCACTCCCGGTCTTGCCGGCTTGGTTCTGGGGGAGTTCCGACGAATGTCGTCGTCACCGGAACCGGAATCCGATACCCGCCCGACGTTGACCGACAGGGAGACCGAGGTGCTGCGATTGGTCGCCAAGGGGCTCAGTGCCAAGCAGATCGCGACCCGATTGACGCTCAGTCACCGAACCGTCGAGAACCACGTGCAGGCAACGCTACGAAAGTTGCAGCTGGCCAACCGGGTCGAGCTCACCCGCTACGTCATCGAAAAGGGACTGTAGGGGTTTGTGACGGTGGCCGCGGGGCACTCTGCATCCCATGACCGACAGCGAGAACACAGTTGACGACAATGCAGTGGACACCACAGTCGACCCGGCTCAGCACTCCAAAGGTGTCGACGCCGATCACGACCAGACCGGCGACGAACGAACCGAGGCGGTCGACGAGTTCGACGGGCATCTCGACGGTTCCGGCGACGCGCCGTCGCTGCCGACTCCCGAGCCGACCGACGTCGCCGACCAGTCCGAGGAGAAGACCGTCACCCGGTCCGAATAGCTCGACCCGGGTCCGTCGGCGCTAGCGCGCGCAGAGCTTGCCCAACGCGAACTTGGCGACCGGTAGGTAGGGCAGAACCAGCGGCAACGGTCCGTCGACAGTGAGCCAGGCCCTGGTTCCGCTCGGCCGTGAGACGACCCCGTGTGCCAGATCGATCCCGATCGCCTGGTTCTGGAACCACGCGGACCACGCCCAGGTCCACGATTGTTCGTCGACCGAACTCACCCGAAAATCGATGGGCACGCCCAGCGGTCCCAGCACTCGACCGGTGGTATCTGCGGCGAGCCGTTTACCGGGGTACTCGACGCCCATGATCTGAGGAGCCCAGGTCTTCCACGCCGTGGGTTCCATGTAGCGCTCCCAGACATCGGGGGCCGCGGCGTTACCGGTGGATTGCAGTGTCACTCGCATAGGTTCCACCTACCCGCTGGTAGCGATCCCCACACAGGAATTCCGCGAGGGTTCGGCCACTGTCCATCGTCGCGCCGTCCGATGGATTCTCGACCGAGAAGACTGAGTGAGTGCGCATCGTCCAACTCGCCAACTTCTACGGACCACGGTCCGGTGGCTTGCGGACGGCCGTCGACCAGCTCGGATCGGGCTACGTGGCGGGTGGTCACGAGGTGACGCTGATCGTGCCGGGAGTGCAGTGGCGGGAGGAACTGCTGCCGTCGGGAGTGGTGCGGATCGAGGTACCCGCACCGCAGATTCCGGGCACCGGCGGTTACCGGGTGGCCGACCCGCGCCGGGTGTCCTCGGTGGCGTCCGGACTGGCACCGGACGTGATCGAAGTATCGGATCGACTCACCCTGCGCGGCATGGGCCGATGGGCGGCGCGTCGGGACGTGCGCAGCGTGATGATCTCCCATGAACGGCTCGATCGTCTGCTCGCGCAGACGATGCCCATGCGCTGCGCCCGCCCCATCGCGGATCTGGCCAACCGTCGCACTGCCGAGCAGTACGACGCCGTCGTGTGCACCACGGAGTTCGCTCAGCAGGAGTTCGAGCGCATCGGTGTCCGCAACGTGCACCGAGTGCCTCTCGGTGTGGATCTCGACCTGTTCCATCCGCGGTGTCGGCACATCGGCGATCACTCGGTACGGCTGGGCAGCGTCGATCGGCTGTTGGTGCACTGCGGCCGACTGTCGGTGGAAAAGCACGTCGAGAGAAGTATCGATTCGCTTGCTGCCCTGCGTGATTCCGGGGTTCGGGCGCGATTGATCATCGCGGGCGACGGTCCCCGCCGGGCGGGTCTCGAACGACGCGCCCGCGGCCTGCCGGTCCATTTCCTCGGCTTCGTCGCCGGCCGGTCGACGGTCGCGCAGCTGCTGGCCTCGGCCGACATCGCTCTCGCCCCCGGACCCCACGAGACCTTCGGGCTCGCCGCGCTCGAATCACTGGCGGTGGGCACACCCGTCGTCGTGTCCGAGACCTCGGCGCTGGCGCAGATCGTCACCCCGCACTGCGGGGGATCTTCGAAGAACACCGCCGACGGGTTCGCCTCGGAGATAGCGCGAGTACTCGAATTACCGGTCGACGGCCGCCGGATCGCCGCCCGGTTGCGCGCCGAACAGTTCGGTTGGCCCGCGTCGGTGGCCGGAATGCTCTCGGTTCTGGGTGATCGCGCGGCCTGAGACCATCACTAGCCTGGGACTTTTGCTACCTTGACTTCATGGAGGCAAGGGATCTGCGAGTGTCCGATGCCGAACGCGAACACGTCGGAGAACTGCTACAACGCGCCGTGGGGCAGGGCATGCTCTCGCTCGGCGAGTTCACCGAGCGGATGGACACCGCTCTGGCATCGAAAACCCGCGGTGAGCTGAACTCGGTACTGGTCGACCTGCCCGGGATGCAGATCGCCGAGGAGCATCGACCGTCGGCACAGCCCCTTGCCGGGCCGACCTCGCACACCGCGCCCCGCTCCGTGGTGCACGAGCATCGGGGCCACAGCGGTGGCGCATCGGACACCCTGCGCGGCACCATGTCCACGATCACCCGTAAGGGGCCGTGGAATGTTCCGCCGAGACTTCGTCTCTCCACCCGCATGTCCTCGGTGACACTCGATTTCACGCAGGCGGTCATGACCACGCAAGTGGTCGACATACGCGTCGACGACTACTGCAGCACCGTGACACTGATCGTGCCGACCGAGGCGACCGTCGATGTCAACGCCGTCGATACGATCGCGGGCAGCGTCACCAACAAGGTCCGCACCGGGCCGCCGTACGGTCCGCTCCATCTCGTCGTCTCGGGCAAGGTCCGTTTGGGCTCGGTGACCGCGAAGCATCCGTTCGGTAGCTCGATCCGCAGGATGTTCGGCTAGCGGTTCGCCGTACCCGGTCGATTACTCGAGGGAACCGAGTAGCACTACTCACGCTTTTCGATGGCAATGCTCGCAGAATCCTTGCCATGACTTCTTCCCAGAACTCCGCGCTGGATCCGCAACTCGTCGCGCGCCTGTCCAGTCGCTTCGATTCCTTGGGTGACCACATGCGTCAGGTGGCAGTCGATCTGCAGACCTTGCAGTCGCAACTCGGTGCCGCGAGCGTTGCCCCCACTCGGGCTCCTGCTCCTGCCGCTCCTGCTCCTGCTCCTGCTCCTGACGCTCCTGCTCCCGGGGTTGCTGTGCCTGGGGTTGCTGCGCCGTCCTATGCGCCGCCGTTCGTGTCGCCGCAGCCTCAGCCGCAGCACCACGGTCGGCCGGTTGGTCAGCCGATGGCACCTGCACCTGCACCTGGCCAGGTCGCACCGCCGCGGGGACCGGTGGTATCGCCGCGTCCGCCTGCTCCGGCCCGAGAGCCCTGGTGGCAGCGGGACGGGGTCATCAGCCGTCTGCTCGCCGTCGCCGGCGCAGGCGTCACTCTCGTCGGCGTCGTGATGCTGTTGGTTCTCGCCGCGCAGGCCGGTTGGTTCGGCCCGCCGCTGCGCGTCGCGGCGGGTGCAGTGTTCTCGCTGGCGCTGATCGGTGCAGGCGTGCGCGTGTTCGGTCGCTCCGGCGGACGCGTCGGCGGAATCGCCCTCGCTGCCACCGGCATTTCCGGACTGTACCTCGACGTCCTGGCGACGTCCGTGCTGTACGGCTGGCTCGATCCCGTCATCGGTCTTGTCGCCGCTTTCGGAATCGCTGCTGCTGGAACGGCACTCGCGGTGCAGTGGAAGTCGCAGCCGATGGCGGTATTGATCCTGGCCGGCGTCGCGGTGTGTGGTCCGGTGCTGACCGACGGGCTCACCTTGACCTTGATCGCGTTCTTCATCGCTACCTATGTCGCCGGCTTCCCCGCCCAGATCGGCCGAAATTGGCAACTACTGCAGGTTGTTCGGACCGTTCCCCTCGTCGGTGCAGTGTTGACTGCGGTCGCCAGCGCCGACCTGAGCGGATCGACCGGCGACTACTGGCTGTTGGTTGCCATCGTGCTGGTGGCAGTCCTGGGCATCGGCTCGTCGCTGGAGTTGCTGCGCCGCAACGTCTCCGATCTTGTAGCTACCGTGATGATCGCCCTTGCGGCACTGCCGACTCTGCTCTGCGTGAACGTCTTCGACAGGGCGGCCACCGTCACCGTTCAGCTGGTCCTTGCTGCAGGTGCCCTGGCGATCGTCATGCTGGTGAGCTGGTTGCCCGGACATGCTCGCGTCACCGTTGCGGTGATCGGTGCCCTGGCCACGTTGCAGGCCGCAGTCGAGTCGACGACCCTCGAGATTCGTCCGGTCGTGCTGTTCGCCGTCGCGCTGGCGCTGATCGCGGTGGCGCACAGCACCCGATCGGCACTTGCCTTCTCGATCGGCAGCGGATTCGGCGTGATCGCTGCACTGATGTTCGTCTCGGTCTGCCCGCCGCGTGCCCTGTTGGACTCCGATCACGCCGTCGGTAGCGCCGGCATTGTAATCGGTGGAATTCTGCTTGCAGCAACGGCTTTCGTGTTCGCCTACGTACTGGCCGAACTGAAGCCGGTCGACGACGGATTGCAAACCCTGGCCATCGTCTCCGGTGTACTCGCGCTCTACGGGCTGACGGCGGCGACGGTGACCCTCGGCATCGGAATCGGCGGCGAAACAACAGGATTCACGGCAGGCCACACCGCAGCGACCATCGAGTGGATGATCGCGGCCTTCGCGCTACTGGCCTTCGGGCTGCGCAGCGTCACTCAGGCCCATGTGGCGCTGCTGGCCGGTCTGTCCCTGACGGCAGCGGCCATCGCGAAACTGTTCTTGTTCGACCTCGTCGCTCTCGACGGCCTGTTCCGCGTCATCGCGTTCATTGCGGTGGGAGTGTTGCTGTTGATCGCCGGTACCCGATACGCCAAGGTGTTCGCGGATCGAGAGAGTGCGGCCACCCCCTGACCCCCTCCGCGTCAATGGACCATTGCATACGTCTGGGCAGTTTCAAGCCCAGGGCGGTGCAACGGTCCATTCACGCGTTTCGGGACGTGGGCGGGACGTGGGGGGCGGCGCGTCAGCTGTCCGCGGGAGTCGTTTCGCCCAGTCCGAGTTTCTTCTGCATTCGCTTCATGCCGGCCGGTGCCCACCAGCTGGCGTCGCCGAGCAGCTTCATCGTGGCTGGCACGAGAAACATGCGAATGACCGTTGCGTCGATGATCAGAGCGGCGATCATGCCGTAGGCGATGTATTTCATCATCACCAGATCCGAGAACGCGAAGGCCCCGGTGACGACGATGAGGATCAAGGCCGCTGCGGTGATGATGCGTCCGGTATGGGAGGTGCCGATGTGAATGGCTTCACTTGTGCTGGAGCCATTTTCGCGAGCCTCGACCATGCGTGAGAGCAGGAAGACCTCGTAGTCGGTGGACAGGCCGAAGACGATTGCGGCGATCAGGAGCAGAATCATTGCCATGATCGGACCCGGAGTGAAGTTCATCCACCCCGCTCCGTGGCCGTCGATGAAGATCCACGTCAAAATGCCCATCGTGGCCCCGAGTCCGAGCGTGGTCATCAGCACCGCCTTGATCGGCAGTACCAGCGATCCGAAGGTCAGGAACATCAGTACGGTCACGATGAGGACGACCAGCACTGCCATCAGTGGCAGCCGGTCTACCAGCGCGTCGATCGAATCTCGTTCGATGGCAGGCGTTCCGGTCACTTCCATCGATGTCCCTTCGGGCGTGTCGATGCCACGCAGAAACTCGATGGTGGGTGCACTGTCGTTTCGGTCGATCAACCCCGCCTTGAAGACGATGATGCCGTCCTTGCTGGCCCCGACCGGGGTGAATTGCTCGACCAACCCGGGTGCCTTGTTGGCCTGGTTCGTGATGTCGCCGAGGGTGCGACCCTGCGCATTCTCGATGACCAACTTGATCGGCTCGGTGCGTTGACCGGGGAACAACTCGTCGAACTGTTCCTGCGCCACCCGGGTGGGATTGTCCGGCGGCAGATACGTCTCGTTGATCCCGCCGAACGAGAGGTTGCCGATCGGCAGCGTCAGAATCAGCAGGCCGAGCACTACGGTGACGACTACCTTGATGGGATTGCGCATCACCCAATGAGTGAGCGTGCCCCACCCGCCGTTCTCGATTTCCTCCGAGGACTTGGTCTTGCGCATGAACGCAAGCCCGAGGGCATCGACGCGAGGGCCCAGAATCGACAGCAGGGCCGGCAGGACGGTGATTGCGGTCAGCGCCGCGAGAGCCACCGTCGCAATCGAGCCCAGGGCCACCGACCGCAGGAACCCGTGCGGGAACAGCAACAGGCCACCGAGGCATGCGACGATCATCGTCGCCGAGAACGCCACGGTGCGCCCGGCCGTCATCACCGATCGCCGGACCGCATCGGCCGTCGACCGGCCGTCGCCCAGCTCTTCTCGGAATCGCGAGACGATGAACAGGCCGTAGTCGATTGCCAAGCCGAGTCCGACGAGCGACACCACTGGTGCGACGAAGGTGTTCACGTCGGTGACGTGGGTGAACAGCTTGACGATGCCGTTGGCTCCGACCACGGTCAGAGCACCGACGACGAGTGGCAGTGCGGCGGCAACGACGCCGCCGAAAACGAAGAACAGCAGCACCGCGACGGCCGGAATGGCGAGGATCTCCATGCGATGGATGTCGTCGGTCATCGTCGACTGCAGGGCGGCGGCCACCGCCTGTTGACCGGCGACTTCTACGTCGACACCGTCGATGTAGAAGGCATTCTCGACGGCCAGGAAGTTCTCGGTCAGTTCGGTGTCGTTGGCACCGACGATCGCGATGCTAGCGATGGCGTGCCGCTTGTCGGCGGTGCCGAGGGCCGCCAGTACGGGAGCCTGGGCTGTCCCGAAATAGCTACCGTTGATCTTCGCGATGCGGTCCGGGTGGTCGGCTACCAACGAATCCAGGTTCTGGGTGATCGCTGCGTCGAATGCCGGATCGTCGATGGTCGAGCCCTCGGGGGCGGTGTAGAGGACGATGACGTCGCCCTCGGTGTCACGGCCGAACGTCTCGTTGGCGAGGTCGCTGGCCATGGCCGACTGCGACGTCGGATCGTCGAAGCCGCTCTGACTCAGATGGTTCGGGAGATCCCAGCCGTAGGCGGCCAGGACCGCCAATCCGGCCACCATGACCCCGAGAACGGTGTACCGGAGACGGTGGACGAAGTTTCCCCATCGAACGAACACGTGTGTAGAACTCCCCCTCGGTACACGCGACGACTCCGTCTCGTGAGTGAACCCCGATCCCTGAAGCGGGAGTGTAGCCTGCGAAACGACCTATCGAGGCCGGGAGTGTAGCCTGCGAAACGACCTATCGAGTCCAGCAGTGTAGCTTGCGAAACGACCTATCGAGTCCAGCAGTGTAGCTTGCGAAACGACCTATCGAGTCCAGCAGTGTAGCTTGCGAAACGACCGATTCGGATGGGCCGCTTTCACGAACGGTTGCGTTCGCGGGCGAGCAACTCGCTGACGCTGACTACCTGCCCGTTCTCCCCGCCGCGATGACGGCCACTGTCGCCGCTCTCGGGGGATGGTGCTGCCCGCCGGCCCGAGGTTCTGGGGGACTCGCTCGTCGCGGACCCGTTGGTTCCGTTGCGCTCGGAGCCAGTGTGGTCGGTGCCGTTGCGTGCGGTTCCGTTGGTTCCGTTGTGTTCGGATCCGTTGCTGCCGTGGCCGTTGGTTCCGTTGTGTTCGGACCCGTTGCTGCTGTAGCCGTTGCTTCCGCGATGCTCGGATCCATTGCTGCCGTGGCCGTTCCGGGTGGAGCTTCTCTCTCCGGAACCGTTCTCGACGTGACCGTTCTGCACCGAACCGTTCTGCGCCGAACCGTTCTGCGCCGAACCGTTTTCAACGTGACCGTTCTGCGTCGAACCGTTTTCGACGTGACCGTTGTGGTTCGTGCCGTTGGTAGTGGAACCGTTGTGGTTGGAACCGTTGTAATTCGTGCCATTGCTCGTCGTATTCGAGTGACTCGACGTATTCGAGCGACTCGACGGCGGCGATGCGCTGGGTGCTCGCAGGTCGGCGAGCCAGCTCTCGATGGATCGTCCGTCAGGCTCGTCGGCGCGAGGTGTGCGACCAGCGCGGATTCGACTGGGCGGTGTGGCCGGTGTGCGCGGAGCACTCGGTGCCCGCGGGGGCTGAGCCGGTGGGGGAGCGGCGACCGGATCTACCGTGGGCTCAGGTCGAACGACTTCGGCGGCCTGGGTCGGTTCAGGTTCGACGGTGGGACGCGGAGGTGTCGGCTGGCTGGGGGCGGGCCGGGGAGCTTGCTGAACCTGGGGGGCGGCCTGAGGCTCGTGCTCGGGCGGTGTTGCCGGCCGACCTGTCACGCTACGGCGAGACTCTTCCTTTGCGAAGTGTGTCGCCCTGATGGGGCCCGAACCGTGAGGTGCAACAACAGGAATGGGCTCGGTGAGTGGTTCGCTGCGGCGTGGTGCAGGTCGCATCGGAGGTGCAACCGTAGTGGACGGTGCGCCCCCGGCGAGGGCAAGCTCGGGCACGTCGGCGATGGGGAGAAGCTCGTCCTCGAGAATTGTTTCGCCGAGTCCCAGCTTGCGCTGAATGCGCTTCATCCACTGCGGGGCCCACCAGCAGTCGTCGCCGAGCAGTTTCATCGTGGCGGGCACGAGGAACATCCGGATGAGGGTGGCGTCGATGATGAGGGCCGCGATCATGCCGTAGGCGATGTACTTCATCATCACCAGATCGGAGAACGCGAAGGCCCCGGTGACGACGATGAGAATCAATGCGGCCGCGGTGATGATGCGGCCGGTGTGTGAGGTGCCGATCCGGATGGCTTCGCTCGTGCTGGCACCCTTTTCGCGAGCCTCGACCATGCGTGAAAGCAGGAAGACCTCGTAGTCGGTGGACAGACCGAACACGATCGAGATGATCAGCACCAGCACCGGGGCCATGATCGGCCCCGGGGTGAAGTTCATCAGCCCCGCACCGTTGCCGTCGATGAATATCCACGTCAATATGCCCATGGTGGCACCGAGGCCGAGGACGGTCATGAGCACCGCCTTGATCGGCAACACCAGTGATCCGAACGTCAGGAACATCAGCAGCGTCACGATGAACACCACCAGGATGGCCATCAGCGGAAGTTTGTCTATGAGCGCACTGATCGAGTCTTGTTCGATGGCAGGAGTGCCGCCGACGAGAACCGTCGCCCCATCGGGGACGTCGATGCTGCGGAGGAAGTCGATTGCCGGTTTCGAGTCGTTGCGATCGACGAGTCCGGCCTTGAACACGATGATGCCGTCTTTGCTGGCACCGACGGGTGTGAACTTCTCCACCAGTCCGGGAGCATTGTTGGCCTGGTTGGTGATAGCGGCGAGGTTGGGACCCTGCGCATCTTCGATGACCAACTTGATGGGCTCGGTGCGCTGGCCCGGGAAGAGCGAATCGAACTCGCCCTGCGCGACGCGGGTGACGTTGTCGGGAGGCAGGTAGGTCTCGTTGATGCCGCCGAACTTGATGTTGCCGACAGGCAGGGTGAGAAGCACGAGTCCGAGGACGATGGGCACGGTGACCTTGACCGGGTTGCGCATCACCCAGCGAGTGAGCCGGCCCCACATGCCGTTCTCGATTTCTTCGCTCGACTTGGTCTTGCGCATGAACTTCAGGCCGAGTGCGTCGACGCGTGGGCCGAGGATGGCGAGCATCGCGGGCAGAATCGTGATGGCGGTCAGCGCTGCGAGTGCGACGGTGGCGATGGAGCCGTACGCAACCGACTTGAGGAAGCCCTGCGGGAACAGCAGCAGACCACCGAGGGACGCAACGATCATCGTTGCGGAGAACACGACGGTGCGGCCGGCCGTCATGACGGTCCGGCGTACGGCCTGCGGCGTCGTATAGCCGTCGCCGAGTTCTTCTCGGAATCTCGACACGATGAACAATCCGTAGTCGATCGCCAAGCCGAGGCCGACGAGCGAGACCACGGGAGCGACGAACGAGTTGACCTCGGTGAAGTTGGTGAACACCTTGACGATGCCGTTGGCTCCGACGACCGTCAGCCCACCGATGATCAACGGCAGAGCGGCAGCCACGACGCCACCGAAAATGAAGAACAGCAGCACCGCAACGGCCGGGATCGCCAGTAGTTCCATGCGGTGGATGTCGCCGGCCATGGTCGACTGCAACGCGCCCGCCACGGCCTGCAGGCCGGTCACCTGCACATCGACGCCGTCTACGTAGAAGGCGTCTTTGACTTCCTGGAAGTTGTTGGTCAGTTCGGTGTCGTTGTCGCCCTTGATGGCGACGCTGGCGATTGCCTGTTGCTTGTCGGTGGTACCGAGCGCAGCGAGATTGGGAGCACCGGAAGTCTTGAAGTAGCTGCCGTTGACCCTGTCGATCTGGTCGGGGTGGTCGGCCACCAGCGAATCGAGATTCGAGACGATCGCAGACTGGAACGCCGGATCGTCGATGGTCGAGCCCTCGGGCGCGGTGTAGAGGACGATGACGTCACCCTGCTTGTCGCGACCGAACGTCGTGTCCGCCAGACGGGCAGCCTGAGCCGATTCCGAGGTCGGATCGTCCCAACCGCTCTGACTGAGATGGCTGTTGAGATCGAGACCGTAGGCAGCGAAGCCCAGCAGTCCGGCCACCATGACACCGATGACGGTGTACCGAAGGCGGTAGACGATGTCTCCCCATCTGGCGAACACTTAAGAAACTCCTTGGCGCCCGACGAGCAGGGCGGACAGCGGTCGGAAGGGCTGCAGCCACGCGCCTTCGTCGGGAAGCGAATCCAGACTGACCCGAGGCAGTGGTTCACGAAAGACGCCCGGGATGTCCTCCAGATCGAGGAACTCCAGAATGTCCGACGTGACAGCCCAGCTTGCGTGCTCCCGAAAGCCCAGCACCTGTACGGGCACTCCGGTTGCTGCGATGGCCTCCAAAGGCCCCTTGAACGCTTGACCGTCGGCGGACGCGACCATGACCCCGGCGAGACCGCCGTCACGGTTGCGGAAGTCGATGTGGTCGAGCATGTCCTCGTCGACGTCACTGTCCTCGTCGACCTTGGGCTTGGCGAACACCGCGAAGCCCACGTTACGCAATGCTTCGACCCAGGGTCGGACGACATCGGCGCTGCCGGGAGCGATGTTGGTGAACACCGTGGCCTCGGGTTCGAGAGTCGCGGTGCCCGAGGTGGAGAGTTCGGCGGTGCGGCTGAGCAGCCATCGGCCCAGTGCATCGAACCGCGGGCGGTATGCGGCGGTGGGTCGACCACCCAGGATTGCGCCGAGGCCCATGTCGAGATTGGGCGCGTCCCAGACCAGCAGCACCCGTTTGTTGTGGCGCGATTCACCGATCGCACCGAGCTCGGAGGGGTCGACCACGGTGTCGGGCATGTCCGTACTGACGCTCATGCTGTCTTCTTTCCCCAGATCAATTCCGTCACCGAGCTACCGACCTGCTGTGCCTTGCCCTCGAACTTGGTCACCGGCCGCTCGTGAGTCATGGGCGACTCCCAATCGAGAACGGTCAAACCGGGTTCTGCGTTCCCGGCCTCGGCGATCCACTCAGCGTATTCGGCATGATCGGTGGCCACGTGCAGAACGCCACCCGGTTTCAGTCGATCCGCGATCATCGCGAACGTCGGCCCCTGCAGCAGGCGACGCTTGTGGTGGCGAACCTTGGGCCAGGGATCGGGAAAGAAGACGCGAACGCCGGTCAACGACTCCGAGGAGAGCATGTTCTCGAGGACGTCCATTGCATCGCCGCGCAGCAACCGGATGTTCTCGATGCCTTCTCGTTCGATCTGCTGCAGCGTCTGCGCCAGGCCAGGGCGGTAGACCTCCACGGCCATGAGGTTGACGTGCGGCTCGGCCGAGGCCATCGCGGTGGTGGCGGTGCCGGTGCCCGACCCGATCTCGAGGATCGCCGGGCCGCTGCGACCGAACCAGGAGTCGATATCGATCTGCTCGTCGGCCACGTCACTGCCGATACGCGGCCACAGTGTGTCCCACGTGCGCTGCTGAGCCTCGGTCAGCGCACCGCGCCGAGAGCGGAAGCTCGTCACTCGGGGGTGCAGCCGTGAGCCCCGTTCAGGGGTCCGCGATGCGTTGTCCTCGGTGTCGACAGAGGTGTCCTGGGGCTCGTTCACCTGTCCATTGTCGCGCATCCACGGAGTGTGTGACAGGTGGGTCTGAAGTTGAAGTTGAGACTTCGTGTTCGACCGCTGATCAGCGGCTGAATGACCCTCCCGAATTACAACGGTGCAATTTCTGTCCAGCGGCTCGGATGGGCCCGGATGTGCCAGAATCGGTGCCGCAGCAGGGGGCTGTGCGCCGGGTCCGGGGTGGACGGCGGGTCGTTCTGGGGGGATCGATGACGAACGTCGCCGAGGAGAATCTGGGCCGACTGCGTGAGCGCACCGCAGTGAGCGCGAGCGGTACGACTGGGAGTGCGGCGGCCCGGGAATCGATCGATATCGCCCTGCATCACCGCCTGAAGCCGCTGACCGTCCGGGTCACGGGTCGGCGGGGAGTCGGTAAGTCCGCGATCCTCGCGCTGCTCGAATCGATACCACTCGACGCCGACGGCCTCGATGTTCGTTCGCGCGAAGACAGCGGAACAGACGGTGGAGACAGAACGCAGAGCGGCGAATCGGAGGGCAACGTACTCGTCTACGTGTTCGCCGGCGCGGTGTCGCCGGTCGACAGTGCATTCCTGAGTTCTCGGCCCAGCGACAGTGCTGGATCCGGTGGCACATCGGACGGAGTGGTCGTCGTGCTGACCAAGGCGGACACGCTCGACGACCCCCAGGCGGCGGCTTCGGCCGCGTCGGAACAGCTCGGTCGGACCGTCCTTCCGGTGATGGGTACGACGGCGGTGGGACTGCGCGGCATCGGACGGTCCGGTGCGCCGCTCGTCATGGCCGACGTGCGGGCCGTCGCGGCCACCGACCTCGGGCCGGCCGACCTGCTGACGGTCGACCGGTTTCATGCCGCCGACATCGCACTGTCGACGCGTCGCCGGGAGGCGTTGGTCGACTGCATCGAATTGCGTGGCCTGGCCCTACTCGTCGGCGCTCTGCGCCGGCGACCCGCCGCGTCCGACCGTGAGCTCGAGCGCGTGCTGGCCGATGCCTCCGGTGCCGATGCCCTGATCGCGGCGGTCTCGGCGGCCGTGTCGACAGCAACCGCAACCCGTGACGCCGATCTGCACCGAAGCTTGCAGCAGATTTCCGCTCGGCATCGGCATGTCCGGAGCGCCGTCGAGTCGTACTTGGCCTCGGACGAGGCGGTGGCCGCCGAGATGCGCTGCGCTGCGCTGCAGTTGGGAGTTCCGATCGAGACCGGTACGGAGCGGGATACGGCGGAGCAGGCCGTCCTGTGGAAGCAGCGCGCGGCTGCGGCCGAGGACCTTCACGTGCGCCGATCGGCACTGGCGCTGTGTCGAGGGTACGTGCGAATGCTGGGTCGATGACCCCGCTGTCTGAGGACATGAAAAGCGTTCTGCGTCGGTGGAATTCGGATGCCCTCGATGAGATCGAAGCCGCTCGCAGAAGTCGACCCGCCGGGGTCTACCTCACCGGGACTGCCGGATCGGGCAAGTCGGAGCTGCACCACGAGCTGGCGCTACTCAGCGGCGTCGAATCCACGGACTCGGTCGAATTCACGAACTCGATGTCCGGTGCGGCCGTCGTGATGATCGTCGTCGACGCGTCGGCACCGGTCGGCCGTATCGAGATCGAGCAGTGGCGAGCTGCCCTCGAATCGACGCCGGTTGTGTTCGTGGTGAACAAGATCGACGTGCATCGGCACTGGCGAGAGGTGGTGACCGCAGACAGCGAGCTCGTTGCCGAGTGCGTCCCGCGGGCGGTGGAGTGCACCTTTCATCCGATCTCGGTTCGGCTGGCGCAGACGGGGCGGGAGGGCGGCGATGCGGCGATGTCGGCCGAATCTCGTCTGGAGTCGGTAGCGCACCGGCTCGGTGCACTGCTGCTGCAGGCCACGGCGATCGGATCGCAGCGCAAACATGCGGCGGCAGTGCAGCACTGCGCAGCCATAGCCAGGGCGTCGATCGTGGCGAGAGCGCGCGCGGTGACCGGCGGTGGTGATACCGCCCCGCTGCGGGCGCGGCGGGCCGAGCTCGTGCGCGAACGGGAGAGCCTCGGTGGAGACCGACGTGCACTGTTGCACAACCGAATTCAACGGGTACGGGTGGAGTCTCTCCACGGCGCCGCCGAAGATCTCCGTGTGCTGGGCGTCGAGACCAAGCAGGCGATCGACAGTGCCCGACGCGCAGAACTGAAGCATCTGCCCGCCCATGTCACCGAGTCCGCGCGTGGTGCGCAGAACCGAGCCGACGCCGCGTTGACTGCCCGACTGCGAGCGGTGGAGACCGATCTGGGGCTGAGCCCGACGCCGGCGCAGCCGAATGCGGCGGACACGTCTGTCGATATCGAGCCACCGCCCCGGCGTCGAGGTATCGAGGACGCCATCATGATCGTGGTCGGGGCGTCGGCGGGGGTGGGTCTGGGACGGCTGGTGGTCTCCCCGATGGCCCTGATGCCGACCTGGGCCGTTGCCAACACCGTGATCACCCTCGTTCTGGGCGGTGTGCTGGCCTGGTGGTTGACGCGCTCGCGGGCACTGGTGGCCGACCGGGCACACCTGCGGGGCTGGACGCAGGAAAGTGTGGCCCGGGTGAAATCTGCTATCGAGCAGCGGTTGCTCTCTCGCATTCTCGAAGCGGAGTCGGTGTTCGCGGTCGCCGTCGCTACCGCAGACCGGGAGGCAGCAGCTCGCATCGACGTCGAGCTCGCCGAGGTGGACGCCGACCTGCGCACGATCGCCGACCACCGATCGGCGTTGCTGTCGGCGTGCGATCGAGATCTGTCTGCCCTCGAGCGGGGGCTGGAGCGATTCCGCGAACCCGACCGAGGCGTGGTCGTGGATCGAGAACCCGCTCGAGTTTCGCCCGCACTCGTGGAACCGTTCGATCTGCCGGTGCGTCGTAGTCGGTAGGTGCAATGTCGGTTCGGTGAAGTGGGGAGTGTCGATGATCGCGGTGGATGGCTTCGCGGCAGGGGATCTGCCCGCAGACGAGGTGGCGGAACCCGACCTCGACGGCGGGGGTGCGTCCACCTTCTCGACGGACGTGTTCGATCTCGACGGAGACGGTCACTACGAGACCACCGTGCGAGCTACCGACGCCGGCATCACAGTGGCGACCGATATCGACGGGGACGGTGTGACGGACAAGTTCACCGCCTTCGGACGTGACGGACAATACCGAACCTGGGAGATTTTTCGAGAGGCGAACGGTATCGGTCGGGGCGAAATGATCGAATTCGGCGAGCTGTAGCTTCAATGTCGGGCCTCTGCATCACCGCTGGTCGAAGCCTTCTTGCGCGGATCTTTCCCTATCTGAATCGGTCCTGTGACTAATCGGACAACACCCTGTTTCTGGTTTCACGTCGTGCGGCGTTAACCTGATGAACAGGACATCCGGCGCTCGGTCCTCGGCTTGCAGTACCCGGTAAGATGGTGTACCGCAGCTCGAGCGGTCGAGCAGCGCCCCGCCGAGAGGGGAAAACCGAGATCTACTCGCAGATGCTTGCCCAGCATGATCGTGCGAGTTCTTCCCGGTTCCGGCTAACCCCAGGAGAGTTAGATGACCTCAGCGACCATTCCCGGTTTGAGCGGCACCGACAGCGTGCCGACTCGACACAAAGAACTGCTTGCCTGGGTTTCTCAGGTAGCCGAACTGACCGAACCGGACGCAGTGGTGTTCGCTGACGGATCCGACGCCGAATGGGAGCGCCTGACCACCAAGCTGGTCGAGGCCGGCACCTTCACTCGTCTCAACGACGAGAAGAAGCCCAACTCGTTCCTCGGCAACTCCGATCCGTCGGACGTCGCTCGCGTCGAATCGCGCACGTACATCTGTTCCAAGGAAGAGATCGACGCCGGTCCCACCAACAACTGGATGGACCCCGCCGAGATGCGGTCGCTCATGACCGAGCTCTACCGCGGCTGCATGCGCGGACGCACCATGTACGTCGTCCCGTTCTGCATGGGCCCGCTCGGTGCAGACGACCCGAAGCTGGGCGTCGAGCTCACCGACTCCGAGTACGTCGTGGTGTCCATGCGCGTGATGACCCGCATGGGCCAGGCCGCGCTCGACAAGATCGGCGACGACGGATTCTTCGTCAAGGCGCTGCACTCGCTCGGCGCACCGCTCGCGGAGGGCCAGGCGGACGTCCCGTGGCCGTGCAACGACACCAAATACATCACCCAGTTCCCCGAGGACCGCGAGATCTGGAGCTACGGATCCGGTTACGGCGGTAACGCGCTGCTCGGCAAGAAGTGCTACTCGCTGCGTATCGCCTCGGCGATGGCCCGCGACGAGGGCTGGCTCGCCGAGCACATGCTGATCCTCAAGCTGATCTCCCCCGAGGACAAGGCGTACTACATCGCGGCGGCATTCCCGTCGGCGTGCGGCAAGACCAACCTCGCGATGATCCAGCCGACCATTCCGGGCTGGCGTGCCGAGACCATCGGTGACGACATCGCCTGGATGCGCTTCGGTGAGGACGGCCGCCTCTACGCCGTCAACCCCGAGTTCGGTTTCTTCGGTGTCGCGCCGGGCACCAACTGGGACTCGAACCCGAACGCGATGAAGACCATCGATCAGGGCAACTCCGTGTTCACCAACGTCGGCATGACCGACGACGGTGACGTGTGGTGGGAAGGCCTCGAAGGAACGCCCGATCACCTCATCGACTGGAAGGGCAACGACTGGACTCCCGAGTCCGGCACCGACGCCGCACATCCCAATTCGCGCTACTGCGTGCCGATGGCCCAGTGCCCGTCGATGGCTCCCGAGTGGGACGACCCGCAGGGCGTGCCGATCTCGGCCATCCTGTTCGGCGGTCGTCGCAAGACCACCGTTCCGCTGGTGACCGAGGCCCGCGACTGGCAGCACGGCGTGTTCATGGGAGCCACCGTCGGCTCCGAGCAGACCGCCGCCGCCGAAGGCACCGTCGGTACCGTCCGACGCGATCCGATGGCCATGTTGCCGTTCCTCGGCTACAACGTGGGCGACTACTTCCAGCACTGGATCGACCTCGGCAAGAACGCCGACGAGTCGAAGCTGCCGAAGGTGTTCTACGTCAACTGGTTCCGTCGCGGCGACGACAAGCGCTTCCTGTGGCCCGGATTCGGTGAGAACTCCCGCGTGCTCAAGTGGATCGTCGAGCGCATCGAGCACAAGGCCGCGGGCGTCGAGACGCCGATCGGTGTGGTCCCGACTGCCGAGGCACTCGACATCGACGGACTCGACACCACCGTCGAGGACGTCGCCGAGGCACTCGCGGTGAACACCGAGGAGTGGAAGGCGGAGATCCCGCTGATCCAGGAGTGGTTCGACTTCGTCGGCGAGAAGCTGCCCACCGGAATTCAGGACGAATTCGACGCCCTCAAGCAGCGTCTGGGCGCGTAGTATTCACGACACGGAACGGGGCTCACCGAGGGGTGGGCCCCGTTCTGGCTGTGTGGGTAAATGTCGCTTCTGCCAGCTATCTGCGAGCCGCGATGGTGCGTCTTGCAGTGCGCCCTAGTGTTTTGGGCGTGGGTGAACCGTTCCGCGTTGTCGACCTGGCTGATTGGACCCGCGGCGAAAGCGAGCCGGGTGGTGCAGAGGAGAAGCGATGGTTCACGGCACCTGAGGCATCGCCCCACGCCGGACATTGGCTGTTCAAGCCGCGGCGAATCAAGGAACTGACGCTCTCTCGGGAGCGCCGCGCGCGCGGTGACGCACCCGATCTCCTGGTGCGAGGTGAGGATTGGGCGGAAAAGATCTCTTACGAGCTTGCCCGTCTGATCAACGTACCGGCAGCCGAGACAGAGTTGGCCACTGTCGTTCGACGATTCACAGGGGAATCGGTACTCGGTTCCATCAGTCGAGACATGAGGCCTGCCCGGTGGGCGTGGACTCCGGGTGCCGCGCTGCTTGCCGAGCGTGACGACGAGTTCGATTCGGAATCCTGTGTGGGCCACACACTGACTGCTGTGGTCGCGGTGCTTGCTCGGTTGAAAGGGCCTGTGGGTACCGAGTTTGCCGATCAGCCGGCGTTCGACGTCTTCGCGGGGTATCTCGTGCTCGATGCGCTGATAGCCAACACCGACAGACACGCCCACAACTGGGGAGTCCTGCAGAATCCGTCTACTGGCGCGCTATGCCTGAGCCCCTCTTTCGATCACGGCTCGGCGTTGTCGAGCGGCAATGGAGACAGCTATCGCGCAGAACGAGTGAAAACCGCAGCGGTCGAGCGGTGGTGCTCCAAGGGTGCGACCAAGCGGTTCGACGGCCAGGAGGCGGTTGGCCTGATCGACCTCGCAGTGCGAGCGTTGTCACTGGCGACCCAGGATGCGCAGCGGTACTGGCGCCAACAAATAGTGGGCCTCGACCTGCACCTATGCAACGATGTCATCAACGCGGCACCAAACTTGTCGGACCACACCCGTACCTTCGTACAGATAGCCGTAGCCACGAACCGAAAGCGACTCCTCGATGATCTCCACTGAATTCGCCCCGATAGGTGTCGGTGCTGACCTCGGTGTATGCAGGTCGAGACTCATCGTTACTCGTCGGGGTGTAGAGGACGGCACCTATCGAGCGGTCGGATATCTGGACAAACTCACCGGTGGTGATGCGCCGGTCTATGAATTCGTCTACCTCGACGCTGCGTCGCGCGAGCCATGGTTTCTCCCGATGGTTGGATTCGGCGATGAACGTCGTCGTTATCGTTCGACCCGGCTGTTCCCGTCGTTCGCCGACCGAGTGATGAGCGCGAAGCGACCGGATCGACCTGTTTATCTCGCCGGGCTCGATCTGGAGTCGGATGCCGACGCTTGGGAGATCCTGGCCGCATCGGGAGGCCACCGCGAGGGTGACCCTATCGAGCTCATTTCGTTGCCGACCTGGGATTTCGCGACCCGCGAGACCTCTGCGCACTTTCTGGCGCATGGCGTCCGCCACCGAGGTCCGGACGCCAGCTCCCTTATCTCGACGCTCTCACCTGGCGACCTGCTTACACTTGAGTCGGAACCGGGCAACGAGACGAATCCGCTCGCTGTTCGGATCACAGGTGCAGGACTGCACCTCGGGTACGTGCCGGATCCGCTTCTGGACCACGTGCATTCCGTAATGAACTACGGAGCTTGCGAACTCACGGTTGTACGCGCGAATGCGGCTGACACACATCCACATCTGAGATTGCTGCTGCGCTTGAGCGGTCGTTGCGAGCAGTTCGCTTTCGACAAGTCGGAGTGGCTACCGGTCACGTGACTCGACTGCGGACTCGTGGTGTGGGTTTGCCCGGTCAGGCGGTGAGGGCGGCTGCGCCGTACAAAGTGCCGAGTCCCCCCAGTGCAGCGGGTACCACCTGCAGGCCGTCGAGAAATTTCAGACGCGCGTGCAGCGCGATCGACTCCTGGATCGGATTCCACAGCGGCGGGCCGGCTTGGGCGAAACCACCACCGATCACCACCATGCGCACGTCCACGAGGGCGACGGCGGAAGCGATGGCCTGTCCCAGGGCAACTCCGGCGCGTTGCAACGAGGTGATCGCGACCGGCTCTCCCGCGGTGGCGTCGGCGGCAAGTTCGGTTCCTGTGCTTCCTGTCCAACCCTGCTCGCGCGCCCACCGCACAGCCGACGGCCCACTCGACACGGTTTCGACGCATCCGATGCCGCCGCATGCACACGGCGTCGTCGATCCCGGCACGACGATGTGGCCGATGTGGCCCGCGTTTCCACTGGCCCCGGCGGCAATTGAACCGCCGAGCACCAATCCGCCGCCGATACCGGTGGACACCACCAGGCTCAGCACGTCCGGTATCCCCACAGCGGCACCGAAGCGATGTTCACCCAGTGCGGCTGCGCTGCCGTCCATCGCGAGGCGGATGTCGGCGTCGGGAAAGATCTCGGAGAGGTGATCTCGCAGCTCGAAGCCGTTCTTCCACTCGTCGATGTTGATCGGCGCGACTGCTCCGGTCTCGAGATTTACCGGCCCGGAGCACGCGACGCCGATGCGATCTATGTGCTGTCCGGCGGCGATGTCTCGAAGCAGCGGTGCGCACGCCGCCCACACGTCGGCTGCGGGAGTGGGCACCGTGGCCGAGTTCTGCGGACGCCCGTCATCGCCGACGAGTGCCGCTGTCATCTTGGTGCCGCCGATGTCGAGAGCGAGTGCCGTCATCGTTCCAGGTTATCCAGTTGGTTTCAGGACCAGGACGAGGTTGCTGCCGAGAAACTCACGGAGCACCGGAACGCGCATCATCCACCATGCCCAGCGCGGGTGGTATCGCGGGAATGCGGCCAGTAGCGTCGCGTTGGGAGTGCTTCGTGCCCAACGCAATCCGTCTGCTGCGCTGATGTCGAACAGTGATTCGCCGAATCGATTCTTCGGTTCGTGGCCATGGGTGCGGGCGTAGCGGCGGGCGGCGTATTCACCGCCGAGGTAGTGCCAGGGCCGGGTCTCGTGGCCACCGAAAGGACCGAACCAGATGGTGTACGAGAGCACCGTCAACCCACCGGGTTTGGTGACGCGGAGCATCTCTTCGGCCATGGTCCACGGCTCACGTACGTGTTCGGCGACGTTCGAGGAGAAGCAGATGTCGACGCTGTCGCTTCGGAACGGGAGGGCCATTCCGGACCCGCGCACCGAACCGGGTATCTGCAGCCCTGCTGCGTGCATCTCCGACGCATCGGGTTCGACGGGCAGGTAGCGCGCGCAGCTCGCCCCGAAGACCTCGGCGAAGTATCCGGGGCCGCCGCCCACGTCCAATACGGTTGCCGCGGACATGTCGGTACCCGTCGAGCCGCGGTACAGGTCGCCGATCAGTTCCACCGAATCGCGGGCCAGCGCTCCGTAGAAGATGTCGGGCGCGCTCTGTTCGTGCCCGAAGTCCTTCAGCAGACTCACCGAGCGGCGCAGCGTCGCGCGAGAGGCGAACAGACGTGTCACGGCGGAAGTCACGAAGACGAACCCTAGCGGTTACTGTGGCAGCGGTAATCGACGGCGGTCGAGACGACATGCGGAAATTGGGTGAAGTGAGCTGTGCGCGAGGTTCTGTTGCTGTGCTGGCGCGATACCGGGCACCCGCAGGGCGGCGGCAGCGAGCGATACCTCGAGCAGGTGGGCGCAGGTCTGGCTCGACGCGGCGTCCGCGTCACGCTGAGGACGGCGTCGTACCCCGGAGCTCCCGCCGAGGAGATCGTCGACGGCATTCGCATCAGTCGCGGCGGTGGACGCCTGTCGGTGTATCCCCGCGCACTGGCCGCCATCGCAGCCGGACGGCTCGGTTTCGGCCCACTCAAAGGCATTGCTCCCGACGCGGTGATCGACACCCAGAACGGCATTCCCTTCTTCTCGCGTGCCGCGCTCGGCGTTCCGGTGACGTTGCTGGTGCACCACTGCCATCGCGAGCAGTGGCCGGTTGCGGGGCCGATGATGGCCAAGCTCGGCTGGTGGCTCGAATCGACGGTCTCCCCCCGAGTGCACCGGCGGAATCAGTACTTGACGGTGTCGTTGCCGTCAGCGGACGAGCTGGTCGCTCTCGGCGTCGCCCGCGAGCGCATCGCTGTGGTGCGTAACGGGGCCGACGAGATTCCACAGTCGGTGCCGGAGGGCGACGACACCACCCGTACCCCGTATCCGTCGCTGACCGTGCTGTCCAGGCTGGTTCCGCACAAGCAGATCGAGGACGCGCTCGATGTCGTCGCGGCGCTGTGCGGCCGGATTCCCGACATCCACCTCGACGTCATCGGAGGCGGCTGGTGGGAGCAGAACCTTCGCGACTACGTGGGTGAACTGGGAATCGAGGACTACGTCACCTTCCACGGGCATGTCGAGGAGGAGCGCAAGCACGAGCTACTCGGTCGGTCTTGGGTGCACGTGATGCCCTCCCGTAAAGAGGGCTGGGGCCTCGCGGTCGTCGAGGCGGCTCAGCACGGCGTACCGACCGTGGGCTACCGAAGCTCCAAGGGGCTCACCGATTCGATCATCGACGGCGTCACCGGGGTGCTGGTGGGTGGTCTTTCGGTCGGCGACGAAGACCGCCACGTCTCCGGATTGATCGCTGCCGTGTCGGAACTGCTGCTCGACGCGGAAGCCCGAACTCGTCTGGGCGAGAAAGCGCGTGTGCGTGCCGGTGAATTCTCATGGGAGCAGTGCGCTCAGGGTGTGTACTCCGTGCTCGAGGCGACGACGCGCGGCACCTGGTCGTCAGGGCTGGTCGGGTCGGGCGACGCTGCGCCGCAAACTGATTCGGCTGGAGCGTCGCAGTCCCACCACTAGTCCCCCGAGAAGCAGCAGCGCCCAGGCCAGGTGCGCAATGACGACGGCCACGGCCGACCGGCTCTCGGCGGTCACCGGATTCGGCACCCGGTAGAGCGTGAGTTGCTCGTCGGAATAGGCAATGTCGAGTGGTTTCAGCGTCTGCTCGGATGCGCCGAGTTCGCCGGGGGTCGTGTTCTCGACCAGTACCCAGCCGACGCCCAATTCTGCAAGTGTGTTCGCGGATTCGCCTGCAAGCAAAGCATTCTGGACGTCCGTGGCCCGTGCTCCCTCGCCGCGCACCGTGCCGCCCGCGACGATGAGCTCGCCGGTCTGCAACACGTCCAGTGGCAGCATGCGCGGCGCGGGATCGAGAACGGGAGCGCTACCGCTGTAGGGAAAGCGGCGGAACATCCCGGCCGGTAGTACCGCGACATCGCCTGCTGCGCCGTTCAATTCGGTTGCGACGGCCTGCCACGAGGCCGGGTACGTCACCGGCTTCACCGCATTGCCGACGCCCCAGCCCAGGTCTGGCAACGCGATCAGCAGGGCCAGTATCGCGGCGGCCGCCGACAGCCAGGAGGTGCGGAATCGGGTGCACATGTGCCCGATTCCGGCTGCCGCGGCGAGCGCATAGAACGGCATCGCCAACGCCACCCATTTCTGGGAATCGCGCAGTAATCCGGCTCCGGGAACGCTCTCGCCCAGAACGCGAGCGGCCGCCAATCCGGGTCCCGTCGCCGCCAGCGCAGGAACCACGATCACACCGATCGCCACGACAGCGAGGCCGACTATCACGGAATTGCGTCGACGCCTGATCAGCGGCCACACGCCCAACGCCACCACCGTCAGCAGCACCGCCGTGCCGACAAGAGCGAAAAGTCCTGTCCGGGAGGCGGGTACGGCCTGAGAATTCCAGATTCCGCCGAGACCGGCCAGGCTGCCGACAGTACCCAGGCCCGGCTCCGCGCGCGCCGCGAAAGCAGCCCAGCCCGCAGGATCGGTCTGTTCGACGCCACTGCCCGACACCATCGTCGCCACCAGCCACGGCGCCGACGCCACCGCCGCGATGGCGAGGGTGACGACCACGCGCAGGCCGCGTCGGGCACCCCCGGGGACGGCGAGGACCACCAAGGCGATGGTCGCGGCCAGCAACGCGCCGGTGGGGGTGAGCCCGGCTGCGGCGAGACAGACTGCGAGGGCCCACCAGGAACGACCGGATCTCACAGCCATCCCGGCGACCACCGTCCACGGGAGGGCGGCGTATCCGACGAGCAGGCTCCAGTGACCCTGCAGCAGTCGCTCGGCGACATACGGGTTCCACACCGCCACCGTCGAGGCGACGAGCAGGGCGGGTAGCGGGGCCGTCGGTAACACCGTGCGGGCCATGACTGCCGCACCCCAACCGGCCAGCCACAGTGCCAGCAGCAGGATGGTCTTGACCACCAGTCCGCCGTCGAACACCGTCGACAGCGCGGCGATCGCGGCATCCTGCGGGACTGCGCGCGCGGCCGCGTCGGCGATGCCCCAGGCGGAGTCGGTGAAGTACGAGCGGGGAGTGCTGACGGCGTCGCGCAGTAGTAGGTAGCCGGGGCCGAGTAGTGGGCCGAGAATCAGCACCGAGAGCAGCAGGCTGTAGACGGGCGGTGTCCACCTCGACCTCGACCACGCCATGATCGGCACCCTATACCGTGGGCTCATGTCTTTCCGCGCCTCCGAGGCAGACCACACGGCGGGTGCGTCGGTCGCCGGGATGGGGATGGTGACGGCCGGTTCGATGTTCGCGAACGTTGCGGCGTACGTGCTGCAGGTGCTCGCGAGTCGGATGCTCGGCGTCGAGGGCTACGGCGAGTTCGCGAGTCTGCTTGCTGCACAGTTGGTTCTGGCAGTCCCGGCGTTGGCGTTGCAGTCCGTCGTCGCACGTGAGGTGGTGCGGGGGCGCAGTTCTCGTGAGCTGCGGACCGTCGGGTATCGGTGCGCGGCGGTGGTCGGTGTGCTGGCTGTGGCGCTGGCTCCGGCACTGTCTGCCGCCATGGACATCTCGATGGCATCGACCGTGTCCGCGGTCATCGCTGCGCCGGTGCTGGTGCTGTTGGCCGCCGAACAGGGTTTGCTGCAGGGACGTGGGCGTTTCGGAGCCCTGAGCGTCGTGTTGGCCGCAGCCGGCTTCGGAAAGGTTGCTCCGGCCGTGCTGGTGTTGGTGCTCGGCGGTGGTCCTGGTTCGGTTCTGTTGGCCACGGCTGCCGGAATCGGGGTGGTCTCACTCGGCGCGCGGTGGACGGCCGGGGTGCCGGTGCACGCGGTATCGGAAACCAAGGTCACCGTTCTGGCCGTGCTCCAGGCGTCGCAGGTGCAGTTGGTGTTGATCGCGATGTCCGCGCTGGATCTGGTGCTGGCGCGCACGCTGCTCAGCTCCAACGAGGCCGGGCTGTACGCAGTCGGGGCCGTCGCGTCCAAGGCGGCATTCTGGTTGCCGCAGGCCGTCGGTGTCGTGCTGTATCCGCGGATGGCAAACCCGCTGCATTCTGCCTCCGCGGTGCGATCGGCGCTGGCCGTCGTCGCGGGACTCGGTACGGTTCTGGTGATCGGCGGTGCACTGGCGTCTCCGCTGTTGCCGTTGGTCGTCGGCGATACGTATTCCGGTGTGCAGAACTATGTCTGGCTGTTCGTTCTTCAGGGTGCGTGCCTGGCCGTGTTGCAGAGCGCGTTGCTGTGGGCCATTGCGGGCGAACGCACCCACCTTGCCTTCGTCGCCTGGTTCGCCCTCGCCGCCGAGGTGCTGCTGTTGCTGTTCGTGGCCTCGACGCTCGCGCAATTCGTCACCGTCGCCGCGGTCACCGCAGCAGTGACGATGGCGGTGGTGTGCGGGCTGGTGTTGTGGGGGAACCGCGAAATCGCCCCAACCGGACCCGACCGGAGTTGAGTCCCGGCGCAGTCCGCCTGCATGGGGCTACGGCATCGTAGTGACATCGAGGTACATGCCGTGGGCGGTCGTCGGGTTCGGCACGTACCCGAACGTCACGAAAGTCTCGTCTGTGAAGAGCAACTCGATTGCTTTCGCACCTGCGTTGGCGAGGGTGTGCGTGATCGAGTGCACGAGCTGCGTCACCACCGGCCGAGAGGTGCCGGGCACCACCTCGAGAACATCGATCCGCGCGGTGGTGTCGTCGATCCATCGCGCCGCGGCGTGTCCCACGAACGGCCGCGCCTCGCGGCTATCGACATAGGCCTGCAACCACACGGCGAGCACACCGGATGCCTGCGCTTCTCGGGCCGTCTCGATCTCCAACCCGGCGCGCGAGAGCCAGGAACCCGAGGTGCCATGTCGCGGTACTGCTGCCACCGCATGCTCTCGACCGCTGTCGAGCTCGGCGATCGGCCACGAAATACCAACGGCACCGTCAGCTCGTCGGACGCGATGTCCCCACACCAGCAAGCCTGTCCGCAGGTCTTCCTGCCAAATCGAAAGACACTCGGCCACAACAGAACCAGGAGAGTCCAAGGGTGGGCCGGAAAAGTCTTCCTTCGACTGTGGGAATCGCAACGTCAGTGCGAACGTATTCGGGTTCATCGCCCAGTGGAAATAGACTCGGGCCTGGTCCTGCTCGATATGAACCCGGATCGGCCGAAATTTGGTGTCGACTCGACCTCGAACACGCACCGAGCGCGTCAGACTGCGTGCGGTCGAAGCCGCTGTCTTCGGGAGACCGTCGACGTCCTCGCCGGTGATGTCGAGACGCCACCCTCCATCGGCATCGGCATCGGCATCGGCATCGGTATTCGGATCGCGGAAGTCCTCGGTCCTGAAAAACGGACCCACGGCGTCGAGGTGCGCCACCACCACAGGTGATGTCGGGACGATCTTGCGGGCCGAATCGATCCCGTGCCACACCCGCCGAAAGGCGAAATTGTCCGGCGCAAGCATCGGCTCCCCGTCGTCACCGAGCAACAGCGCATAGACGCGCTGTGCGAACAACATTCGCGTCGCCGTGTTCGTCGGTGATTTCGGAGTGCGCACCAATTCGTACGCATAGTCGGCCCATCGCGGGCCCAAGAGCGCACGCGCCCAGGCCTCGCCCTCCGGATCGGTCACCGAGTCCACAAGATTGGATCGCGCAGCTGTGCGGTCCCGGTATTCGTCGGAGAACCCTTGGACGTGGATACGCAGAAGGAGCGGATTCGATTCGGCCGGAAACGATCCCAGATCTGCCGCGTCCTGGTAGCTGTGTCGCACGTGTATGCGCAGACCGGGAACGTTGAGCGAGGGCCCTACTACCGGGTGGTCGTCGACCGGCCAGCGAGAGTGGGACAGGGTGCGATCGGCGGCAAGGTGCCGCAAGAAGCGTCGATAGACCGCTATTTCATCTGCGTACACCGACGTGATGTGGTCGGTCATGGCGAAGATATCGGGCGCGCTGTTCGATGGTGCGCCGTCGTTCTCAGTGGGCCGAGACATTCTTTCTGCGTGTTGTCAGCATTCCGACACCGTAGACCATCGTCGGTCCCCACACAGACGAGTGGCGTGGTTGCGTGCCCTCACGGGCACTCAACCACGCCACTGTTCCATCTGGTCGTTCCGCAGGATCCACTCCTGCCGAAGGCACTTACTCCTTGGAGAGGTTCGTCCTCGGGATTTCTTCGGTGCGATCGGTCGTCCAGTCACGGTCGCGCGACGGTGCGGGTGAGGTTCCGCCTGCGGGGCTCGGTCGCGGAGTGTTGTCCGTCCGGGCGGGCTGACGATGTCCACCGTCGCCGTTGCCGCGCACCAGCAGGACGACTCCGGCGATCAGCGAGATGACACCGAGGATACCGGCGACGATCGGGACCGTGCGGCCGAAGAGTGACAGCTTGTCCTGGCCGTCCTTGGCCTGCTGGATCTGGTATTCGATGGTGTTCTCGTCGAACGTGAGCGGTACCTTCAGCACGTCGACCTCGGGATTGCCGGCCTCGCGTGCGTAGTACTGGTGGATCTGCTCGTCACCCTTGACGATGACGCCGGTCTCGGGCTCGACCCAGAGGGTGCGGACGTTCTCGTACCAGCGGGTCATGGTCACCGGTGCGGCGCCACCTTCGACGCCCCAGGTGTCGGCGGGCAGCGTGACCTTGTTGGTCGGCAGGTTCGCAACGGTCGACAGATCGACCGGTGCGATGGTCTGCTGGTACTTGTACACGGGCGTGCCGTTGATCTCGGTGGCTTCGACGAAGTCGATGTCCTGCGACTGGCGAGTGTTGATGTCGAAGTACGGGTAGCTCTTCTGCTCTGCGTTGAACGGGAACTTGTACTGCAGCCCGGTGTGGGCAACTTCCTCGGCGGGCTTGTCGCCTGCCACCTGGATCGATCCAACCGGGTTGTCGACGGGCATCGAGCTCTTGCGGTCGAGGGTGACGCGGTCGACGGTGGCGGTCAGCAGTCCGGTGTCGGCCTGCTTGTCGCTGCGACGCAGGGTCGTGCCGGCCTGCACCGTGATGATGTCGGCGTCCGAGGGATCCTCGACGGTGACGAATCGCTGCGAGACGATCGGAACGTTCTGGTCCACGGCTGCGCGTCCGGCCGTGAGGGTGGCCTTGTCCAGCACACTGCCCTCTCCGGTGGAGACGGTGGTGACCTCGAGGTCCAGCGGCGTCTTCTCGAGCGCCGAGACCGTGTATGTGGGAATGAGGATGGCGGCGACCACCAGAAATGCGCCCAAACCGATGAGGACGAGGGCTAGTATCCGGCTCGGCCCTGAGCGCTCCGCCATGCTGACTCTCCTTAGTTGACCGCTTGATTGGAAGACATCGCAGGCGGGATGGACGTTAACCCCCGACGCTATGCCCGATTTCTTTCGACACGTCGCAGGTGACAGTAACAGTCGACAATGGTGCCGGTCTCGTCTGCGCCGGTTCGACACGGCACACTTGACGGCACCATGAGCACACAG
This sequence comes from Rhodococcus sp. AW25M09, assembly GCF_000333955.1. Classification (GTDB taxonomy): domain Bacteria; phylum Actinomycetota; class Actinomycetes; order Mycobacteriales; family Mycobacteriaceae; genus Rhodococcoides. Next base: position 43,016 of record NZ_CAPS01000012.1, on the reverse strand, counting down.
ACCCGTCCGGCAAGCGTTGTTCCGCTTCGTGGGTTCGTGCCTTCACTCGAGGGGATGCGTGCCGTCGCGTGTATCGGAATCGTTGTCACCCACGTGGCCTTTCAGACCGGTGGCGCCACGTCGCCGGTTTTGGGCCATATCTGGGGGCGATTCGACCTGACTGTGGCGATCTTCTTCTCGCTGTCGGGATTCCTGCTGTGGCGTCCGCACGCGGCAGCAGCCCGCGGTCATCGGAGTCCCCAGCCGCTCGGCCGCTATTTCCGTTCGCGCTTCGCGAGGATCCTGCCGGGTTATTGGGTCGGTGTGATGCTGATTTTGCTGTTTCTTCCCGATACCGGCGGTGACTACCGCGTGTGGCTGGCCAACCTGTCGTTCACTCAGGTGTTCGTGCCGCTGACCCTCACCCAGGGCTTGACGCAGATGTGGTCGCTGTCGGTCGAGATCGCGTTCTATCTCTTGCTGCCGGTGTTCGCCTGGCTGATGGTGCGCATGCGTGGTGCGGTCGCCGCCCGCCGAATCCCAGTCATTCTGGGTGCTGCAGTGCTGACACTGTCGTGGGCGTTCGTTCCGGTGTCGACCCCCGACGGCATCCACCACGACAACTGGCTTCCCGGCTACTTCCCGTGGTTCGCGGCCGGGATGCTGCTCGCCGAGATCTCGGTGGGCCCACCGACCTGGGTGCATCGGTTGGCTCGTCGCCGATTCGTCATGTCGTCCATCGCAGTCGCCGCGTTCGCCTTGTCGGCGACTCCTCTGGCGGGTCCGCAGGGCTTGGTGCGTCCGGCGGCCTGGCAGTTCGAGATCAAAATCCTGCTCGGCGCGGTACTGGCCTTCGCGATGCTCGCCCCGCTGATTCTCGCCGAGGACGGTCGCCGGCATCGCTTCCTCGAGCATCCTGTGATGCTGACGCTGGGCCGCTGGTCGTACGGATTGTTCATCTGGCATCTGGCTGTGCTTGCCGTTGTGTTCCCGGTGTTCGGCATCATCCCGTTCTCGGGCGGGATGTGGTTCGTGTTGCCGGTGACTCTTGCACTGTCGATTCCGGTGGCCGCGGCCAGCTTTGCGTTGGTGGAAGACCCTGCTCGACGACGCCTCGCACCCCGCAAGAAAGCGGTCACGGCTTCCGTATCGAGCTGATCGCCAACGCGAGAATTCCGATCAGGGACGCCAGCTGCACCCAGTAGGACCCGCCGACGTACCCGTCGGGAGATCGCCACGGTCCGAGCGAGAGCAGCGTCGCACCCAACAGCGTGAATCCACCTGCCGTGCCGACCAATACACGCGACGAGAGCGCGCGACCGAAACGGCGGCCCAGCAACTCCGCACCGACCCCGATCACGGCAACGGTGACCACGCCGGCGATCCCGGCCAAGACGACGGCCGCCGCGAGCAGCGCCACGACCGCCGCCGAGACGCTGTGCCACGGACGCGGCGGTGTGCCGAGGCTCGGCACCGTGCGAGGCCGACGGATCGCGGCGAACAGCAGCGGGATCAACAGCAGCAGACCACCGAATATGCCGAATCGGTACCAGCGATCGGTGGTGAAATCCAACGAGATCGTGCCCGACGCCCCCGCCGGAACCAGCCAGGCCTGCTGCCACCCGTCGATGACCACCGGGGACAGCTCCGTGCCACCGGGTGTCGTTGCCCGCCAACCGCTGTTGTTGCTCTCCGGAATCACCAGCAGACGATCCTCGGTCGCGGAGGTGAGCGTCACTTCGCGGTGATCGGGGCTCCAGGCGGTGGTCCGAGCGGCCTGCGGGGCCGAGCTGGTCGGCCAGTCCGCCGGAATGGGCATGGTGCGCAATCGAATACCGTCGACGAAGAACGACGCTCCCGGCTCCACCACGATGTCCTGGCGGCCCTCGGGCAGCGACACCGGGTTGACGAAGTTCTCGTCGGACGGGGTAGCGGCGTCGCATACCGAGGCCCTCAGCGGTTCGCCGGAGCGGAATTGGTCCGCGGTCGCGGTCACCGACGTGCGCACCGTCTGCCCGGCGATGGACATCAGGGGGCCGTCGAAGCAGTCGACGGTGATCTCCCGATCGCCGTCGTACGGCGCGCCGATCGGTTCGCCCGCAGCCAGTGGGGTGACCTCGGCGAATCCGGGTGGCTGAGATTGCACGAAGCCCAACGAGTTTCGATCCAGCACTCCGTCCCAGTCCACGATGGACAGCACGATCCTGTCGGTCAGGTAGGGCGCCAGCTCGAGTGTCGTCGAACCGTCGGTCTCGACGTCGCGCACCATCGGTCCGTTACCGAGGTTGACTGCGACGCGGGTGGGATGAGCCGGTAGCGCGCCGAGGCTCGGGCTGAGCTCGAGCCCGTCCACCAGTGTGGGAGAGGGTAAGCGGATGGTGAGCGTGGGGTCGGTGCCGGCTCGGTCGGTGATCGACTTCTCCGGCGCGGTCCAGGAAGTGCGCGGATCGCCGTCGGTGGCGGCAAAGGCGGACCCCTGTAGGTCCGCGACGTCCGACGCCCCACTGGCCAGCGGTCTGCCCGGTTGTGCCAACAATGCTTCGAGTTCGGGCGACTGACGCGTGCGTACGGTGAGATCGGGGATGACCGCGGTACCCATCGGCACCTGGATCGTCCGCGAGAAGCGCCCCAGTTCCTCCGGCAACTTGGAAAGTCCACTGCTGCAACGGATTCGATTCTCGGTATCGAGGCATCCGGAGCGTCCGGGGAACTCCTGGCCGAGTTCCCAGGCGTCGACTCTCGCCCCGGCCGGTGGGCTCGGCAAGACTGCACGGCGCACGATCGGGACCGGCTGCGGGTTGTCTCGATCGGAATAGTCGTCCACCGAGACCTCGCTGATACCGAACTGGCTTCCGCGCGTTCCGTCGACCGTCGACTTCGCAGTGATGCGCAGCCACGGCGTGTCCCCGCCCGGAAGCGATACCGTCATCGGTTCGCCCGCCTTGTCGATCCGCGCCGCCGTCGAGCCGTTCGGGGTGGTGATCTCGAGCCATTTGACCGGGTCGCCGATCGTCCCCGGGCTGGTACGAAGGTGCAGTAGCCCGCCCCGCACCGGGGTATCGAAATCCAGTTGAAGCCATTGCCCCACAGCGCGGTCGATGCCGTTGCTGACCCAGCTGGTGGCCAGATCGCCGTCCACTGCGGCCGCGACGCCGCTGCCGGGTGCACTGCCACCGATCTGCGTTGCGTCCGACGCGGAACTCGACGCAGTCGGAGTCGCGCCCTCCCACTCCGCGTCCACGGTCTGCGCCCCGTACACCGGATAATCGGGAACCTCGTTGAGGGTGCGTCGCGGTTCGTCGGATGCGCGCAGTGCAGAGTTGTGATTGTCGACCTGACCGAAGTCGGTCTCACGATTCATCGGGGTGTCGGTCACCGTCACCGAGTCGACGGGGAGTCCGGCGGTAGCTGCGTCCGATGCCAGCAGTGTTGGGCCGGCCGGGGCAGGGGTGCGAATCCCGTTGCTGCGCAACTCGTTCGAGCGCAGAATGGACTCGGGCCCACCCTGCACCACCGGGACTCGGTCGAGGTCGACGGTATAGGGGCCCGAAGCGGGAACATCCGCCGAACCGTTCACCGAATAGATCTCGACGGCGGGGTAGGGCGGTCGCAGATCACCGTCGAGCACAACGCCGTCGGCCTGCCCGGGAGCGACGTCCTCACCGAATTCGGCCACCTTGGCCAACCCCGGCGAACCGTCGAGCACCTGGTGCACCGATGCCGGACGGGTGGATCGGGAATTCTCGGGATCGAGGTCGTTGCGCACGACGACGTAGCTGATGCCCTGGCCCTCGAGGGTGTCGGCCAAACCCGTCGACGGTCGCCCGTCGGCGAAGAGCCGTTGCACCGAGTCCAGCGCCCTGATTGCTCCCGGCGGAGTGAGCGGAACCGCGTCCCGGACGGCCCAGGGGGTGGTGGCGAGTGCCTGCAGTGGTTCGTCTCGGGTCAGTCCCCAGGTCTGCAGTGCGAACGGTGCACCGGGCACGATCAATGCTCGCTGGGCGTCGGAACCGTCGGGACTCGAGCCGGAGGCATGGTCGGTGAGCCAGTCCGCGGCGTCGCGCCAGTACTGCGGCACGGCCTCGTAGGCTCCGCGGGGCGCGAGCTTACCGGTCCAGGCCAGCGACGTGGACAACGTCAACGCCACCAGAATCAACCCGGTGACGGCCATCATCGGGTGCTTCTCGGGATGCGCGACGGCCGATCGCCACTGTGGTCGGGGCGCGGACCCCGGAAGCGGAACGCGGCCCACGAGGTGAGCCAGGCCGAGGACCAACGGAATTCGAATGACCGGCTCGAGTTTGTGAATGTTGCGCAGTGGCGCGCCGCCGGAATCGAGGAACACCCGGACGGCGGCTGCGAACGGACCGTCCAGCTCGCCCACGAACCCGGCTCCCAGGCCGACCAGCCCGACGAAGAGCATCACCGTCAACCGGCCACGAGCGGGCATCGACCGCATCGTCAAGCCCGCGATCCCCGCCGCAGCGATCAACCCCGTCGCGATGACGGTGGCAGGCTGGGTGACCAGAACGGCGCCGGCCACTCGCTCGGGAGAGACGAACGGCGTCCAGCTACCGGTACCGCGCAGCACCTCCGTCAGCGACGTCCATTGCGTGGTGGTGCCCGAGGATTCGATGTAATCCAGAAACGGTGGAGAGACCTTGCCCAGCAGCAACAGCGGAACTATCCACCACAGCGTCGCGAGTACGAGGAAGCCGGCCCACCAGGCGCCGAAGACGACCCAACGCCGGTTCGGCCGATGTGTGAGCATCCAGATCACCGCTACCAACACCGCCGCGGCAGTCGCGACTGCATTGACCGCGCCCATCAACGCCACCGCAAGCGCAGAGTGCGCCGCCGCACGCAACGGAGAATTCTTCGCGGGCCCGTTGCCCAGATACAACACGATCGGGATCAACACCCACGGCGCGAGCATCATCGGCAGTGTCTCCGAGGAGATCGACGCCAGGGTGGTGATGACGCGGGGAGACAGCACGAATGCAGTCGCGGCGATCAGACGAGAACTGCGGCTACCGATACCGAGGGCTTCGGCGAGTCGGACGATTCCCCAGAATCCGGCGATGAGCAGTAGTGCCCACCAGATGCGTTGGGTGATCCACGGTGGGATCGACAGTAGGTCTCCGCCGGCGAAGAACGCCCCGTGCGGAAAGAAGTAGCCGTAGGCCTGGTTCTGCACCTGCCCCAACGGTGCGGCGCTGTTCCACTGATGCGAGGCGCGTTCGAGAAATCCGAGTGGGTTCTGTGCCAGGTCGTACTTGGTATCAGCGACGGTGAAGCCGGGGACCTGCAGAAAAGTGAGGAGGAACGCGAGTGCCGAGACGCCGAGAAGCCATGTACGGCCGAGCGGCTCGGCCGAGATCAACGAACCACGAGAGCGACCAGCGTCAGCGGCTGCCGTACTCAACCTGGTTCAGCAAGGACGAGTCGGCGTTGCCGGTGCGATCGATATCCGGACGAGAGTTGTCCGCTGCTGCGGCGGTGACTCCGAATACGACGCCCGCACCCAGAACGGCACCGACGACGGCGGCAATGACACCCGGGACAGCGAACTTCATCTCGGTTCTCCAGTCAGTCGGCACGAAACAGAAATGGGTGAGGTGGACCCCCATGCGGGCATCACGGTATCACTGACACCAGGCGAGGAGGCCGATGGACGCACTACTTGCCGGGCGGAACGATCAGGACTGGTCGATGACTGTGTCGCAGTACCTGCTCGGCCACCGAACTCTGCAGTAGTGCACGTAGACCGGTGGCTCCCCTGGTACCGCTGACGATGATGTCGACGTTCATCTCGTCGGCCTTCTCGACGATCGCGCTCCAGATGGCGGTGGTGCATTCGGTGCACTGCCCCTCCACCTGCAGACCTGCGGCCTCGGCCAGTGCGACGCCCTCGCTGTTGGTGACCTTCGCGTCGGTGAGCGCGACGTCCTCGGCCTCGTCGTCGGGCACCCATTCGGGCTGCATGACGCCCGACAGGCCGGACATTCGAGCTGCCTGACGCACCATCGGCTCCCAGGCAGTGACGACGATGGCGCGAGAGGTGGTCAGAAACCGTCCCGCATAGTCGATCGCTCGTTTGGCGTTGTCGGAGCCGTCGTAGGCAATGAGTATGAGATCTGCGGTCATGGTTCGAAAGCCTCCTCATGTCGCGTTCGTCCAGATTACCCCCACCCCTCCGCGGATCAATGTGGGTTTCAGTCACTCAGAGTGCAACAAAGGCGCATTGATCCCAACCCCGGGGCGCGAGCCACAGTGAAATTCTCGGCTACCGTCGTATTCCATGCGACTTCGGTTTTCGGTTCGGTCCGCTGCGGTGATGACGGTCGGTGTGGGCTTGTTGGTCTCCTGCTCCACCGAGTCCACGCAGGTTGCGTCCACTCAGTCGGTCGAGCCTGCCCCGACGACGGCAGCTGCCGACACCACGGAGCCTCAGCCGTTGCCGCCGGTCGACGCCTGCGTGGCGTTCGTCGACGGGTTGTCGGAGCGACAGCGTTTGGCGCAGCTGCTCACCGTCGGAGTCACCGGAACGCAGGATGCGGCGGCGATCATGTCCACCGAGCAGGTCGGTGGCATCTTCATCGGCAGCTGGACCGACGAATCGATGCTGGGAAACAGGGAGGTACCGCAGGTGCTCGACGCCTCCGCGGTGGCTCCGATGGTCACGATCGACGAGGAAGGCGGGCGGGTCTCGCGGGTGGCGGACCTACTGGGAGAGGCGCCGTCGGCGCGGGTGTTGGCGCAGACGATGTCGGTGGACGAGGCCTATCAGGAGGCGTTGACGCGCGGGCAGGGTCTGAAGGATCTCGGTGTCACCGTCGACTTCGCGCCGGTGGTCGACGTGAGTGCCCAACCGGATGATTCGGTCATCGGCGATCGGTCGTTCTCCGACGATCCGCAGACTGTCATCGAGTACGCGGGGGCGTACGCCCGAGGTCTGGAAGATGCAGGAATCAAGCCGGTCATCAAGCACTTTCCCGGGCACGGCTCGGGTTCGGGCGATTCGCACACCGGAGCCGTGAGTACACCTCCGCTCGACGAGTTGAAGACCAAGGATCTGTTGCCGTTCGCGGCTCTGAACACCACCGGCGTCGGTGTGATGGTCGGGCACCTCGATGTTCCCGGACTGACCGATCCGGGTGTTCCCGCGAGCATCAGCCCAGCGGCGATGGCGTTGCTGCGTGATGGCGTCGGGTACGGGGCGCAGCCCTTCGAGGGTCCGATCTTCACCGACGATCTCAGTGGCATGGCGGCGATCACGGCGCGACTCGGGATCGTCGACGCGGTCGAGGCGGCGTTGGTCGCGGGAGCCGATGTGGCGCTGTGGCTGACTACTGATCAGGTCCCGGCGGTATTGGACAATCTCGAAGACGCAGTGGCGACGGGACGCCTCTCCGCGGCGCAGGTGGACGAGGCCGCGGCGACGGTGGTGCGGTTCAAGGGGGCGTGCGGGGCCTGATTGCGCGCTACTCGACCTTACTGTGGAGTAACGTCTAGTACTTCGTACGTATTGGAGGGTCCATGGCTGGCGGCACCAAGAGATTGCCCCGCGCCGTCCGCGAGCAGCAGATGCTCGATGCGGCGGTAGATGTGTTCTCCGACAACGGTTTTCACGAGACATCGATGGATTCGATTGCGAAGAAAGCCGCCATCTCCAAACCGATGCTCTATCTGTACTACGGGTCGAAGGACGAACTGTTCGCCGCATGCATCCACCGTGAGGGCGCCAAATTCATCGAAGCGTTGACGCCGGCTGCAGATCCCAGCCTGACTCCGCGCGAGCAGTTGCGCAGGGCGCTGATCGGCTTTCTCGGATTCGTCGGCGAGAACCGGAAGTCCTGGATGGTGCTCTACCGTCAGGCCATCGGTCAGCAGGCGTTTGCCTCGCAGGTGCAGAGCAGTCGGGATCGTCTGATCGAACTGACGGCCGGTCTGCTGGCGATGAGCACCAGAGACCCGGAGCAGTCCCAGAATTTCGGCTTGATGGCAGTCGCGCTGGTCGGTGCCGGCGAGGCCGTGGCCGATAGGGTGGCGGGCGGCGAAATAGAGGTCGACGCAGCAGCGGATCTGCTGGAGAATCTGGCGTGGCGTGGCCTGGCGGGCAAGAAAACCGCAATTACCTAGTGAGCCTCGAACTCGAAGTTATGGACGAGGTTCGCGAGGAATTCGTCCACAACTTCGAGTTGGGCGTGAAGGAACGGTAGCTACCGCAGGGTTCCCGTCAGATGCGGGTAGCCCTTCTTCGGGTTCTTCAGCGACAGGTCCCAGCCGGTGCCGACGGCATCGGCGTAGGCGTTCACTGTCGCGGGCAGAATGATCGGCTTGCCGAAGCGGATGCTGTAGTTCACAGCCTCCGGGATGCGACCTTCTACCGTCTGCAATACTGCTGCAGCGCTCCACATTCCGTGCGCGATGGTCTTCGGGAAGCCGAATGCCTTTGCGCCGAGCGAGGATACGTGGATCGGGTTGCGGTCTCCGGAGATGGCCGCGTATCGACTGATGATCCGCTGATCGGCCCGCAGAGTGCGGGTGGGGGGAGGCGGAACCTCGTCTGCTGGCGGTGTTTCGCGGGGTCCACCGGACAGTGAGGTCTTCTGCAGGCTCAGGAAGCTCGAGGTCTGCTTCCAGACCAGTTCCCGGCCCACTTTGACCTCGCTGATGAGATCGACCAGCAGTCCCTTGCGGTGCTCACGCAGGTTCTCCGCGTGCACTCGTACGTCCAGCGGCTCGGAGGCGGAGATGCCACGGAACTGTTCGATGACGTTCTCCGCGTGTACCGAACCGATGGCGGCAAACGGAAAGCCCTTGGACACCATCAGTTTCATCACCGTCGGGAAGACGAGGGTGAACGGATACGTGATCGGCAGTCGATCGCCGAATCGTAGACCGGTCGCGCGGCAGTACCCGGCCAGATTCTCTGGGTCGACCCGCAGGCCTTTGAGCTCGTAGACCGTGCTGGGAACCGAGGACGACTTGGATCCGAAGAACGGCAGCGCGCCCAGCGCGGCCTGGGTGTAGATGTCGGACGTCTTCGGCTGGGCGGTCAGCGTGACGGTGCTCATGCGCCGAGGAGGCTCTGGCCGCACACGCGCACCACCTGGCCGGTGACGGCGTTGGACGCGGGAGATGCGAAGTAGGACACCAACTCTGCAACGTCCACTGTCTCGCCGCCCTGCAGCAGCGAGCTCATGCGTCGTCCGGCCTCGCGGGTGGCGAACGGAATCGCCGCCGTCATCGCGGTCTCGATGAAGCCGGGGGCGACGGCGTTGATGGTGATGCTCTTCTTCGCGAGTACTGGTGCGGAGGCATGCACCAGGCCGATGACGCCTGCCTTGGATGTGCCGTAGTTGGTCTGTCCACGGTTGCCCGCGATGCCGGCGATGGACGACACGTCGACGACGCGGCCGCCTTCCTTGAGTGCGCCGGATGCAACGAGCTCGTCGGTGATGCGCTGCGGGGCAGCGAGGTTGACGCCGATGACCGAGTTCCAGCGGGCGTCGTCCATGTTGGCGAGGGTCTTGTCGCGGGTGATGCCTGCGTTGTGCACGATGATGTCGGCTCCGCCGTGGCGCTCGAGCAGATGCTTGCTCAGTACCTCTCCGGCGTCGGGGGAGGTGACGTCGAGTGCCAGCGAGGTGCCGCCGACCTTGTTTGCCGTCTCCGACAGCGCTTCTCCGGCAGCGGGAATGTCGGCTGCGATGACGGTGGCTCCGTCTCGTGCGAGAACCTCGGCGATGGTGGCACCGATTCCGCGAGCGGCTCCGGTGACCACCGCTACCTTGCCTGCGAGGGGCTTGTCCCACGATGCCGGTGCCTGCGAGTCGGCATCACCGACAGCGATGACCTGGCCGTCGACGAACGCGGACTTCGCCGAGAGCAGGAAGCGCAGGGTGGATTCGAGTCCGGAGAGTCCGGTCGACGCGTTGGGGGAGATGTAGACGAGCTGGGCCGTCGCTCCGCGCTTGACCTCTTTGCCGACGCTGCGGGTGAAGCCTTCGAGAGCGCGCTGAGCGATGTGCTCGTCGACGCTCGAGGTCTCTTCGGGGGTGGTGCCGATGACGACGACGCGAGCAGAGGGCGCCAGGTTGCGAATGACCGGCTGGAAGAACTTGAACAGCTGCTCGAGTTCGGCGACGTTGCCGATGCCGGTGGCGTCGAACACCAGCCCGCCGTGCTTGTCGTCGTGTGGCTGCGACTGCGGGTAGTCCGAGAGCAGTTCACGCAGGGGCTCGACGAGGCGGCCGCTGCCACCGATCAGTACCGGACCGGCCAGCGCAGGCTCGCCTGCCTTGTAGCGGCGCAGCTTCTCGGGCTGCGGCAGGCCGGCCTGCTTGGCGATGAAGGCTCCCGGCGCGGACGCGAGGAACGTTGAGTAGAGATCTGGGGCTCCCTTGGAGGCTGCCACTGTCGTACCTTTCATTCAGCGCTGCTCGCTCGAGGAGCAAGGCGCACGACCGGGTGTCGACAACCAACTTACTCGCCAGTAAGATGAAACTCCACCAGGGCCATTCCCCACGATGCTGGGGACGATGTTTGGAGACGTCAGTGACAAGCAAGCAGCTACGACCGGTCGCAATCGTCGGTGGCAATCGCATTCCTTTCGCGCGTTCGGACAAGAAGTACGCGCTTGCGTCCAACCAGGACATGCTGACCGCCACCGTCGACGGACTCGTCTCGCGATTCGGTCTGCAGGGCGAGCGCCTCGGTCTCGTTGCCGCCGGTGCCGTGCTCAAGCATTCACGCGATTTCAATCTCACCCGCGAGGTCGTTCTGGGCAGCGCGTTGAGCCCGTACACCCCGGCCTTCGACATCCAGCAGGCCTGCGGCACCGGCCTGCAGTCGATCATCGCCGTCGGTGACGCCATCGCGTCGGGCCGTATCGATGCCGGAATCGGCGGCGGAGTCGACACCACCTCCGATGCCCCGATCGGCGTCAACGACGAACTACGCGAGTTCCTGCTCTCCCTGAACCGGGCCAAGAGCACCACCGATCGCATCAAGCTTCTCGGCAACGTGCGTCCCGGCATGCTCGGCATCGAGATCCCGCGTAACGGCGAGCCACGTACCGGCATGTCGATGGGTGATCACGCCGCCATCACCGCCAAGGAATTCGGCGTCCGCCGCGAGGACCAGGACGAACTGGCCGCAGCGAGCCACAAGAACATGGCGGCCGCCTACGACCGCGGTTTCTTCGACGATCTGGTGACGCCGTTCCTGGGTCTGACCAGGGACGACAACCTCCGCCCCGGATCGACCGTCGAGAAGTTGGCCACCCTCAAGCCGGTGTTCGGAACCAAGCTGGGCGATGCCACCATGACGGCCGGTAACTCGACGCCGCTCACCGACGGTGCGTCGGCTGCGCTGTTGTCGAGCGACGAGTGGGCTGCCGAGCGCAACCTTCCGGTGTTGGCGCACCTGGTGGATTCCGAGACCGCTGCGGTCGATTACATCCACGGCAACGGTTCGTTCAAGGACGGTCTGCTGATGGCTCCGACCTACGCGATTCCGCGTCTGCTCGCTCGTAACGGCCTGACCTTGCAGGACTTCGACTACTACGAGATCCACGAGGCCTTCGCTTCGGTGGTGCTCGCAACTCTGCAGGCATTCGAGAGCGACGAGTACTGCAAGGAGCGCTTGGGTCTCGATGCGGCACTCGGTTCCATCGACCGCAGCAAGCTCAATGTCAACGGGTCCTCGCTCGCTGCGGGCCACCCGTTCGCCGCGACCGGCGGACGCATCGTGGCTTCGTTGGCGAAGATGCTGGCGGAGAAGGGCTCGGGCCGCGGCCTGATCTCGATCTGTGCAGCCGGCGGCCAGGGCGTCACGGCCATCATCGAGCGCTGATCACTGCAGCTTCGGCTGCTCCTAATCCGGGGGACACGATCCGGGGGACATGGGGTCGGCGGATCCGATAGACGAGAGGTTTTCGGATCTGCTGATCACTACGTGAAAAAGGGCACGCAGAGTTCGCTCTGCGTGCCCTTTTTGTGTGGGATCAGCCGGGTATGCCGCTTTCCGGTGGGGTCGATGCCTCCCCGGTGTATTCCTCGACTGCCGAATCTCCGATGTCCGTCTGCAGGACGGGAGTCAGGTACTCGGGCACGCCTCCTTGGATCTGGAAAACACTGGCACCGGAGATGCCGAGGTGACTCGATTCCGAGTATCTGAACGGAGCGAGCTGCGGGCCCTCGAAGTCCATCCCGTCGTCCTGGACCGCCGCGACGATGCCCTCACGGGTGGGATTCTCGCCGGCCGCCTCGAGGGCTTGCACGAATGCGTAGGCCTGGCTCATTCCGTAGATACGGTAGTTCGTCAGCGGTTCACCGGTTCCGTTCTCGGCCCACACCTTCTGCCACAGCTGGGTCCATGGGCTCTCCGGAGAGTCGATGCCCGGGATGTACTCCAGCGAGATCATGCCTTCGAGCGACGACGCGCCGTCGGTGACGGACCCCTGGGAGAAGCGTCCGAGCAGAGAGCCGACGAGGTCCACGTCGGAGCCGATCGAGCTGTAGAACCACTCGGGGTCGTAGTTGAGCCGCATGGCGGTCAGTTGGCTCAGTGCGGTGTACGAGGGCACGTTGAAGCCGAGAATCAGATCGGCTCCGGCACCTTGCAGGGCCGCGATCTGAGGTGCCACGTCGGTGTTGCCCGACGTGTAGCGCACGACCTCGACGATCTGGTCGTCGAGATATTGGCGTACCGCCGCCTCGCTGTCTCTACCGAGATCGTCGTCCTGGAGGAACAGGCCGACCTTGGCGTCGGGCCGGTTCTTCGTCACCCAGTCACCGATGATCTTGCCCTCGACCTGGTAATCGGGCTGCCAGCCGAAGGTATTCGGGTACTTCTCGGGATCGTTGCCCCACATGATGGCACCGGAGGAGACGAACAGGTCCGGCACGCCTTCTTCGTTCAGAAAGTCGATGACAGCGCTGTGGGTCGCCGTGCCGAGTCCACCGACGACCGCGAACACCTCGTCCTGCAGTACGAGTTCGTTGACGACCTGGGTGGTGGTGGTGGGATCGTACGAGTCGTCTCGAACCACGTACTCGATCTGTCTGCCGTTGATGCCGCCCGCGGCGTTGACATAGTCGAAGTACGCCTTTGCACCCGTGGGGATTTCGCTGTAGCCGGGTGCTGCGACCCCGGTCAACGGAAAGTGGGCACCGATCTTGACCGAGGTGTCCGTGATGCCGACCGTCGACCCTTCCGATGATTCCGTCGCCTCGTCTCTGCCACCTGCACCGCACGCTGCGGCCAACGAGACGACGGCGACGAGCGCGGTCGTTCTGACCGCCATCGATCCGAACTTCTTCATTTCATCTCTTTTCTGGTTGAACGCAACCTTCGAAACGTGCCCACCAAACCCAGTGGGGCGAACAGGATGACCAGGACGGTGAATATTCCGGTCACCAGTGGTGCGAGCTCGGCGGATTGCAGACTGCTCAGCCCCAGATCGAGCCCGAGGTTGGTGACCGCAGGGGGGATGTAGGTCAGCAGCATTGCCCCGATCAAGGCCCCGGAGAGGGTTCCGAGTCCACCGATGACGACGGCCGAGAGCAACGTCAACGAGAGCGTCAGCGTGAATCCGCTGGGTGCGGCGATCCGTGCCGACATCGCGAGTACGGCGCCGCCCGCCCCCGCACAGGCCGCGCTCACCACGAACGCCAGAATGCGTGCGCGACCGAGGTCGATACCGGCCAATTCGGCGGCGACCTCGTCGTCCCGGATGGCCCGCCAGCGCCGTCCGATCCGGCTCGACGAGATGTTCGCCAGCAGGAAGAACACGACGACGAGGAGTATCCAACTGACGTAGGCCACGAATTTGGTTCCGCTGAGCTCGTTTCCGGTGACGAAGTACATCACGTCGTCGATCAGCTCCGGCACTTCCGGTGCCGGGACGACGAGCCCCTGTTCGCCGCCGAGGTAGTCGGAGAAGTACAGGGCCAGGCCCGGTACGGCGACGGCGAGCGCCAGCGTCGCACCGGCCAGATACGGCCCGTGCAGACGCGCGGCGGCCACTCCGACCACGACACCCACCACGGCAGAAACGAGGGTTGCGGCCAGCAGAACGAGGGGTACCGACCATCCCGAATCGTTGGCCCGCAGCATCAACGCCGCGGTGTATGCGCCGACGGCCATGAACGCCCCGTGTCCGAGCGAGAGTTGGCCACTCAACCCGGTCAGGACGGTCAAACCGCCGGCCGCGATCGCCAGATACGCGACCGAGGTCAGCTGGCCCTGGCGGAAGGTGCTCAGAGATTCGAGCGCAATCACGATGACGACGAGTCCGATTACCGCGCTGAGGAAGTGGCGCCGGACCGGTGTTGCCGCGAGACGAGTGAGAGTCGCATTCATGTCAGACCCTCCTGGCTGCCGCGCTGGCGAACAACCCGCTCGGTCGCACCAGCAGCACGACGATCAGGATTACCAATGCGGCGCTGGACACGAGATCCTGACCGAGGTAGCCGCTGACGAAGCTGAGTCCGATACCCATCAGCAAGCCGCCGACCACCGCACCCGCCGGACTGTCCAGCCCGCCGAGAACTGCTGCGACAAAACCGAACACGACGATCGAGTCCATGTATCCCGGATGCACCAGCGAGCCGCCCGCGATGAGCAGGCCCGCCAGTGACCCGACTACTGCGGCCAGAGCCCAACCGAGGGTGAGCATTCGGCTCACTCGTACGCCGAGGAGTTTGGCGACCTCTTGCTCGAATGCGCTGGCCCGCATCTTCAGACCCAAGTCGGTGAAGCGGAACAGCAGTATGAGCAGTGCCAACACCACGAGGACGGCGATGATCTTGAAGATGTCGTACCCGGTCAATGCCACGTTGACATCACCGATTCGCTGGCCGGTCAGGCCGAACGGTGCTGGGAAGGAACGGAATTGATTGCCGAAAATGATGGCCGCCACCGCATGGATGACTATGAACAACCCGAGCGTCAGGATCACCGGGTTGATGTGCGAGGAGCTGTCGACGAACCGGATGACGAGTCGTTCGATCAAGGCTCCCAGCACCAGGCCGCTCAGTAGCGCGACTCCGAACCCGGTCCAGTACGAATACCCGGCGTCGATGACGACCAGTGCGACGTAGGTGGTGATCATGGCCATCGGGGCCTGTGCGAAATTGACGATGCGTGTCGATCGCCAGATGAGTACGAGAGCGAGAGCGAAGGCAGCGTAGATCATGCCGGTCGTTACGCCGTTGATGAGGATGGTGAGCAGTTGTTGCACTGTGGCATGCGTCCTTTCGGCTTGCTCTAGAACCCGAGATAGGCGTGTCGGAGGGCGTCGTCCCCGGCCAAGGTGTCGGCGGGGCCTTCCATCGCGACCTTGCCCAGATCCAGGACTACGGCGTGTTGGGCGATCGCCAGCGCGCTTCTCGCGTTCTGTTCGACGAGAACGACGGTCATCGATTCCGAATCGACGAGTGCGCGGAGCGTCTCGAAGATCTGCGCGACGATTTTCGGAGCGAGCCCGAGAGACGGTTCGTCGAGCAGCAGAACCGACGGTGTCGCCATCAATGCTCGGCCGATCACCAGCATCTGCCGTTCCCCACCGGACAGGGTGTGTGCGGAGGAGGCTCGTCGACCGGTCAAGGCCGGGAACATGTCGTAGATTCTGTCCAGGGTGACGGCGTCGTGACTTCTGTTGCGTCCCAGCGCGCCGAGCCGGAGATTCTCGTCGACCGTCAGTTCGGCTATCACTCCTCGGCCCTCGGGAACGTGTGCAAGTCCTTTGCGGGACATGCGATCCGGTGCGACACCGACGACGTCGACACCGGCGAGTTCTATGCGTC
This sequence comes from Rhodococcus sp. AW25M09, assembly GCF_000333955.1. Classification (GTDB taxonomy): domain Bacteria; phylum Actinomycetota; class Actinomycetes; order Mycobacteriales; family Mycobacteriaceae; genus Rhodococcoides. The sequence continues at coordinate 27,219 of NZ_CAPS01000012.1, read as the reverse complement.
CCGACACCGGTTCGATGAGCCCGGAGACTGTGCGCAGCAGTGTCGTCTTTCCTGCTCCGTTGGCACCGAGCACGGCGGTGATCGCTCCGGCCGCGACGGTCATGGACACCGAATCGAGGGCGGTGACCGGTCCGTAGCGAACGGTCAAGTCGGTGATCGTCAGGTGCGCGGCGTCAGTCCTCATGTGCCACTTCGCTTCCGAGATATGCAGCCAGTACCGCAGGGTCCTCGCGGATCTGATCGGGTGTCCCCTCGGCGATGATCTTGCCGAAATCCAGTACGTAGATCCGGTCGCACACACTCATCACGAGATCCATGTGATGCTCGACGAGCATGACCGATGTTGCAGGTCTTTCCGGTGCGGAATCGGTGGGTGCTACCGCGAGAGAGCGAATCTCGTCGCCGAGCTCGCTCATCTCGTCGCCGGACAGGCCCGAGGCGGGTTCATCGAGCAAGAGCAGAGTCGGTTCGCTGACGAGTGCGCGGGCGAGCGCGACGCGTTTGCGCACCGCGTAGGGCAGGCTCGGCGGCAATCGGTGGGCGTAGTCGTCGATTCGCAATCGCTGCAGTGTGGCCATCGCGGTCGAGCGGACTGCAGCGTCGTCGGAGGCGCTCGACGGCAGACCGAGGAGGCCGGCGACAATTCCGGTACGGGCTGTTCGGTCGGCACCGATCATGACGTTGTCCAGCACCGTCATCCGATCGAACAACCCGAGCCCCTGCAGCGTTCGGCTCATGCCGAGTCCGGGTAGGTCGTGGGGTCGCAGCCGGGTCAACGGCTTACCGTGTCGGCCGAGTGATCCCGATTGCGGGCGAACCAGTCCGCACGCAACATTGAACAGGGTCGTCTTGCCCGCCCCGTTGGGCCCGATGACGCCCAGGACTTCCCCAGGCCGCACGTCGAGACTGACACCGGAGAGCGCGACGATTCCGCCGAAGGACACGTCGACGTCCGTCATGGTGAGGACCGGGTCCATTGTGTCGACTGGATTCAAGTGATGCACCTCACAATCTGTTCAGTTCACTATGGTGCGTCGCGCACAACGGGCGATATGGGCGCTGCGCACAGAATCTTTGGGTCCCTCGGCACCAGTACCGGTCAAATCACCCCCTGATGTGGGCTCTGTGCGCAAAACTGTGAGGGTGGGTGCTCCTGATGCTCGACGCAGATCGACGCGTTCGGCTGCCCGCGGAGCCGTGACAGCTGCGGATCAGGAGAAGATTCGGAGCGCGTGGGCCGCCTTGACGCCGCGGGCCGACGCGATCGCAGACTCCATCACGCTCGCGCTGATAGAGCAGGAACCCGCCTATTTGGCCAGCCCTACTCCGGACATCGCGGGCGAGATCAGGCGCAGTACCCGCGAGCACATCGGTCAAGGTCTTCGCACGCTGTCCGGGCTGCCTGCCGCGAACGACAACACCCGCGATGTGTGGCGTCGGACCGGTAGGGAGCGTGCTCGCCAGGGTATTCCGATGGAGTTGGTTCTCAAGGCGTACACGCTCGGGAGTCGGACGCTGTGGGAGGAATTGATGCTCGAGCGGGAGCAACTTCGGTCCAGAATCGACGAGCACCTGCTTCTGGTTGCGGGTCAGCAGCTGTGGCGCGCACTCGACAGTCAGTACGAGACTCTCGTCGAGGCATACCGCCAAGAGAGTGCTCGAATGCAGCAGCGCGACATCGCCAATGTTCTGGAGATTCTCGACGGCCTTCGGTCGGGGCGGGGTGGTGATCCGGCGTTCGTCATCGAAGCCCGTGCCACCCTTGGTCTTTCGGCGTCGCAGCAAATCGCCTGTGTGGTGGGACCGCTCGATGATCAGGGATCGCCGCCGCTCTCCGCGCCCGAGGATGCGTTGGATCAAATCGGTGCGGTTTCGCATTGGAACACCCGGGACGGCCATCAGTTCGCGCTCGTCGCCCTCGGCACGGGAACGTGGAACGCGGTGGTCGATTCGCTTGCGGCTCAGGCCGTCGGGCCGGTCGGTGTCGCGCATTCGCCGGAGGGGGTGTCGTCCTTCGCGGCCGCTTATCGCCTCGCGGCGCTGACTGCCGAGACCATCACCGAAGGCAGCGGCGTGGCATTGGCGACGGAACGGTTGCCCCGAGTGATCATGGCTGCCGACGATCAATCGTCGGATCTGCTCGTGCGGCATGCGCTGGGCAACTTGTGGACACATCCCGAACCGCATCGAGAAACACTGCTCGGCACCTTGGCTCACATGCTTGCCTCCGACGGTTCGCCCACCAATGCAGCCAAGGCGCTCTATTGCCACCGCAACACCGTGATCTACCGTGTGCGCCGGATCGAGGAATTGACGGGTCATGACCTGACCGATCCGCGAGACCGACTGCTCCTCACGCTCGCGCTGGTCCGGACCGGGCACTGGATCAAAGCCGTGGGAGACGGAGACAGTTCGACGCCCAGCGGATCATTCAACCGAATGAATTGAATGAGACGTTTTTCGACTCGATGTAACGGACAGTCGAAGAGTGCATATATTCCAGTTGGCTCCGCGCTGCTGCCTGACCCCCGACCCGGCAGCGGCGCGGGGCCTTCCTTGTTTTTTCTACTCGGCCGTCTCCGAGTGAGCACAGGTGTTCGGTTTGCGTAAGCTCATGCGCGGGGTACGCCACCCAAAACAGTGAAACTTTCATCGAACGGTGGTCCTGGAAGGGTCGAACGTGAGCGAGCGCAACAGTAGGTCGGGTGACGCGCCCATCGGCGGCGAATCTCAGCCCGACGTACCGCCGTACGACGCGCCCACCGAGGTCTTCGGGGCAGTCAGCGACGAGGTCGACGACACGAGTCATGAGTCCGACGTAGAGCAGGAGTCCGAGGCCGTCGAATCCGGGCAGGATGCGTCCGAGGTTTCTGCCGACGGTTCTGCTGCCGACGATACTGTCGAGACCGAGCTTGACGGTGCCGAGCTCGATACCGCTGAGGCCGCCCCTGCTGAGATCGATACCGCTGAGGCAGCCCCTGCTGAGATCGATACCGCTGAGGCCGATACCGCTGAGCCTGAGGGCGATGCCGCCGAGCTCGATGCCGCCGCAGATGCGAGAAACGATGTCGAGTCGGATTCGTCGGATTCGAACCCGGAGAACACGCCTGCCGCGGACGAATCTCCCACTATCGCCCAGGCAGTCGTCCCGGCGCAGCCAGTCGATACAGCGCAGCCAGTCGATACGGCGCAGCCCGAGGAACCCGCTCGAGCAGCGTCGATCCCGCCCGAGGACGGTACTGCGCAGGCGGAGGCAACCGGCTTCGTACCGCCGTGGAGGAAGATCGCCATCGGCACCGGTGCAGTTGTTGCCGTGCTGACGCTCTTCTATGCCGCGGATTGGGTCAGCTCCAGCGACCGTGTACCCCGTGGTGTGACTGTCGCTGGAATCGAGGTCGGCGGAAAGAGCCACTCCGACGCCGAAGCCGTGCTGCGTTCCGAGCTCGGCCCACGGGCGGAGCAACCACTACAGGTCGGCGTCGGTGATCGGCAGGTGGAAGTAGTCCCAGCCGCTGCCGGTCTCGGGGTGGATTGGGATGCAACGCTGGACCGCGCGGGATCGCAGCCGATCAATCCGATCACTCGGCTGACGTCGTTTTTCGGCAGCCGCGAAATCGGAGTCGTGTCGACCGCGGACGACCAGGCATTGACCGCTGCCGTCGACGGGCTCCGAGCCGAGACCGATCGCGCTCCCGTCGAAGGCGACGTCGTGTTCGACGGCCCCAACCCCGTTGCTGTCCCACCGCTGGACGGTCGCGTGCTCGATGCGGAGCAGACGCGTCGAAATCTGCAGACCGAATGGGCCACGGGTGCAACGGAAGTCGTCTACGAATCGACCCCGGTGTCGGTGACGCAGGAAGGCGTGGACCGCGCCTTGGCGGACGTTGCGGTACCCGCGACCTCGGCACCGGTGACGTTCACGGGCCGGCAGAACGTCGACGCTGTCCTGCAGACGGATCGAGTGGGCGAGCTTCTGAGCTTCGATCCGGACGGCCAGGGTGGTCTGACTCCGATCTACAACACCGATGCGGCCACCGGAATCCTCGCTCCGCAACTCGTGCGCACCGAGGTACCGCCGAAGGATGCGTCGTTCACTTTCTCCGGCGGTGCACCGACCGTCGTGCCCGGGGTGATGGGCGAACTCGTGGAGTGGCGCAAGACTCTCGAGCAGCTGCCCGCGTTGCTGTCTGCGGACGGAAATCGCGTCACCGACGCGATCTACGAGCCGGCCCCGCCCGCGCTCACCACCGAAGGTGCGCAGAAATTGGGCGTCCGGGAAGTGATTTCCGAGTACACCACCGGCGGGTTCGAGTACGCGTCGGGCGTCAATATCGGGCTCACCGCCCAGATCGTCAACGGTGCGCTCGTGAAGCCGAAAGAGACCTTCTCGCTCAACGGATACACCGGTCCGCGAGGCACCGCGCAAGGATTTGTCGAGTCGGGAATCATCGACAACGGCCGACCCGATCGCGCCGTGGGCGGTGGCATCAGCCAGTTCGCGACGACGCTCTACAACGCGTCCTACTTCGCCGGCATGGAAGACACCGACCACACCGAGCACAGCTACTACATCAGCCGCTACCCCGAGGCCCGCGAAGCGACCGTGTTCGAGGGTGCCATCGACCTGAAGTTCACCAACCCATACGACACAGGCGTGGTCATCGAGTCGTTTGCGGATTCGTCCAGCGTCACCGTTCGACTCTGGGGAACGAAGACCGTCGACGTCGAATCGACCACCGGGCCGCGAACGAGACCGACCTCGCCTAACACGGTGACTCTGCCCGCCGGCGCGGGCTGCATCGCATCCGGCGGAGGCCCCGGATTCACGGCCAGCGATACCAAGGTGATTCGGGACGCCGCGTCGGGCAGGGAATTGTCGCGGAACACCAGAACGGTCAAATACGACCCGATTCCTATCGTGAAATGTGTCGAGCCCGACCGCCCGGACCCTCCTCCGGCACCCCGTTCCGCCCGGGAACCGGCTCCAGAACCGGCACCGGCACCCGACGAATGACGTCTGTGCCACGTGCGTGCACTTCGAATCATGTCGATTCCGGTGGTGGCGTCGACGCTCCATCGGGTGTTTGCTGATATCAGGTGTTCGCTGGAAATGAATGTGCCTGCGCGGGGGTTGAACAGCACAGGTGCGGAACTGCATCACGATCGAAAGGGAGCCTCGCCCATGACGCTCACACGTACCGTTCTCGATCAGCAGACTCTGCGTGAGGCGTATGCGCAGTTTCCCAGCGGCGTCGTGGCCATCGCGGCGAAGATCGACGGCGTTCTGGTAGGTCTGGCGGCCAGCAGTTTCGTCTCGGTGTCTATCGATCCACCACTGGTAGCTGTCTGCATCCAGAACACGTCGGCGACGTGGCCGAAACTCGAACTGGCTCCCAACATCGGCGTCAGCGTTCTCGGAGAAGCGCACAATGATGCTGTCCGCACTCTGGCAGCCAAAACCGGTGACCGATTTGCCGGCCTCGATCTCACCGTCACAGACGGCGGAGCCGCCTTCATAGTTGGTGCCACCGCGTGGCTGGACACCACCATCGAGCAGCAGATTCCCGCGGGCGACCACGCAATCGTGCTGCTGCGCATACATTCCTTGGAAGTCCAGAGCGAAGTGAACCCAATCGTCTTCCACGGCAGCAAATTCCGCAAACTGCAGCAGTAGCTACTCGGCGGCTGTGCGTCTGTTCAGCTGTGCGCGCTCACACCTCTGCACGTTCGTACCTCTGCGTGTTCGCCCCTCTGCACGTTCGCCCCTGTCCACGTTCGCCCCTCTGCATGTTCACACCTCTGCACGTTTCGCAAAAGCGCACGCATTTGCTGGGCGCGCGCGAAATAGTGCCGGAAAATCGGCGATTCCGCGCGCAAATGGCAAACGCGCGCGCATTTGCTGAGGCTGTGCTTGCGGAGAGTGGCATGCGTCTGGCGGGATTCGACCGGCGCCCCCGCCTCGGTTCTCCGCGCCGCCCCGTCCGTCGTCCACTATTCCGCAAACGCGCGCGCAGACGTTGGGCGCACGCGAAATAGTGCCCGAAAATCGGCGATTCCGGACGCACCTGGCAAACGCGCGCGCACTTGTCGGGCCCGACCGAACCCATGAATACTGGTACTTGCGTACCTGTATTCATCCACAGGCTCGAAGTTGTGCACAGACGGCCGCTTTCGCCCTGGTATCGCTATGCGCATGGCCGAGACTCGGAGGATGAGGGATGACCGAATGGTGCGACGCGCGGAGGCGTTGGCAGCCGGGAACGCCGACCACGAGTTGCGCGCCCTGTATCAACGCGGAGGCTGGGATCGTCTCGTGAACGGCGTCTACGTTCCGTCGTCGCGGTTGATACAACTCTCGGAGCAGGAGCGGCATCGACTGCTGATCGACGCGATACTCCCGATGATCTCCGAAGGCAGCGCAGTCAGTCATCGTTCGGCCGCGTTGTTGCACGGATTACCCTTGCCAACAGGCGGATTCGAGAAGGTGCATGTCACCAGGGACCGCCGCGGCGGAGGTCGAAAGAACGCGTCGGTGATCGTGCACTGTGCGCCGTGGGTGCCGACATCGACGGTCGACGGTATAGCCGTGACCTCGTTGGCGCGGACGGTGATCGATCTTGCCCGCACCGAGCCACTCCTGACGGCGGTCATTGCAGGTGACGTAGCACTCGAGCGCTGCGATCCACAGGAACTCGACGCGGAATTGCAGCGAGCCCGGGGGTGGAAGGGGATCGCTCAGGCTCGACGAGCTGTGAATCTGATGGACGGGCGCAGTGAAAATCCTGGTGAGTCTCAGAGTCGAATCATATTGCGCCAGGCCGGATTCGATGCGGAGCCGCAAGTGGAGATCCTGGACGCCGACGGGCGGTCGGTCGCACGCATCGACTGGCTGATCAACGGTGTCGTCGCCGCCGAGTTCGACGGTAAGGCAAAGTACACCGACTATCTGCGGCCGGACGAGAACCCCGGCGACGTGGTGTTCAGGGAGAAGCTACGGGAAGACGCGGTTCGCGATCTCGGCTATCCGGTGGTGCGTTGGACCTGGGCTGATCTGGCGCATCCGGCGGAGTTGACGGCGCGGATAAACCGAGCTTTGGAGCGGGCCGCTGGCTTGCCGGCGCCACTAGGGAGTGTGCGAAGCACCTCGTGTGCTCCACAAGTGCGAGCGCACTTGTCGAACGCGCGCGGAATAGTGTGAGTTTTGCTGAGATATTGCACGCCTTTGTCGAACGCGCGCGCGTTTGCGAATCTCGGGGGGCGAAAAAACCACGGCCGACCCCGAACCACGGCCGACCCCGAACCACAGTCGATCCTGCCCACATATGACAACGGCCGCACCTGGAATCAGGTGCGGCCGTTGTTGTGTCAGGGAATCAGAATGCTGCTTCGTCCAGTTCCATGATGTCGTTGTCGATGTTGGTCAGGATTGCGCGGGTGGAGGTGAGCTGCGGCAGGATGTTCTTGGCGAAGAACGAGGCCACTGCGATTTTGCCCTCGTAGAACGCCTTGTCCTTGCCTTCCGCGCCGTTGTCGAGTGCGGAGATGGCGATCTCGGACTGGCGCAGCAGCAGCCAGCCGATGAGCAGGTCGCCGAAGCCCATGAGGAAGCGAACCGATGCGAGGCCGACCTTGTACAGCTCGGTGGGCTGATCCTGCGCGCCCATGAGGTGCTGGGTCATCGAGGTGACGATGGCCTGCACGTCTTCGAGCGCGGTGGCGAGCAGTGCGCGCTCGGCCTTGAGTCGACCGTTGCCTGCTTCGCTGTCGATGAACGACTTGATCTGTCCGGCAACGTGAGCCAGGGCTACGCCGCGGTCACGGGCGATCTTGCGGAAGAAGAAGTCCTGCGCCTGGATGGCGGTGGTTCCTTCGTACAGCGAGTCGATCTTGGCGTCACGGATGTACTGCTCGAGGGGGTAGTCCTGGAGGAAGCCGGAGCCGCCGAGGGTCTGGAGGGACTCGGCGAGCACCTGGTAGGCGATTTCCGAACCGACACCCTTGACGATGGGCAGCAGCAGGTCGTTGACGCGGTAGGCGATGTCCTCGTCCGCGTCCGAGATCTGCTTGGCGGTGATCGGGTTCTGGTGGGCTGCGGTGTAGAGGTACACCGCACGCAGGCCCTCGGAGTACGCCTTCTGCATCATGAGACTGCGACGCACGTCGGGGTGGTGGGTGATGGTGACGCGGGGTGCGGTCTTGTCGGTCATCTGCGTCAGGTCTGCACCCTGCACGCGCTCCTTGGCGTACTCGAGTGCGTTCAGGTAGCCGGTGGAGAGGGTGCCGATCGCCTTGGTGCCGACCATCATTCGAGCGTGCTCGATGACGTCGAACATCTGCGCGATGCCCTTGTGGACCTCGCCGACGAGCCAGCCCTTGGCCGGGACGCCGTGGCCACCGAAGGTGAGCTCGCAGGTAGCCGAGGCCTTGAGACCCATCTTGTGCTCGACGCCGGTGACGAAGGCGCCGTTGCGCTCGCCCGGTTCGCCCTTCTCGAAGTCGAAGAGGACGGACGGGACGAAGAACAGGCTCAGGCCCTTGGTGCCGGGCCCGGCACCTTCGGGGCGAGCGAGCACGAGGTGGAAGATGTTCTCGAAGAGGTCGTCGGACACGGCCGAGGTGATGAAGCGCTTGACGCCCTCGATGTGCCAGGAGCCGTCGTCCTGCTTGATGGCCTTGGTGCGGCCTGCGCCGACGTCGGATCCGGCGTCGGGCTCGGTGAGGACCATGGTGGCACCCCACTCACGCTCGACGATGACCTTGGCCCATTCCTTCTGCTCGTCGGTGCCGTTGTGGAAGAGGATGTTCGCGAAGCCGGGGCCGGCGGAGTACATGAATGCTGCGGGCTGCGATCCGAGCAGCATCTCGTTGATGCCCCAGAGCAGGTGACGGGGGGCGGGGATGCCGCCGAGCTCCTCGTCGAGGCCGACGCGCCACCACTCACCGGCGGCGAGCGCCTTGTAGGACTTCTTGAACGATTCCGGCAGCTTGAGGGAGTGGGTCTCGGGGTCGAAGACCGGCGGGTTGCGGTCCGCGTCCGCGAACGACTCGGCCAGCGGGCCCTCGGCCAGGCGCACGACCTCGCGCAGCATGTCGCGGGCGACCTCGCCGTCCATGTCGCCGAAGTTGTCGCCTTCGAGTGTCTCGTCGAGGCCGAACAGCTCGAAGAGGTTGAACTCGAGGTCCCGAAGGTTGCTCTTGTAATGGCCCATTGCTCGTTCGCTCTCCAGTCAGTGGTGCAGTCTGTTAAGTACCGCCCAAGTTAGCTACTCGTCGGTAACATAAAGGGATATTACCCCCGATCCGGTTCGCTGCCAAGGGGAGACCTACTCGCCAGTAATAATGCGTCGATCGCTGTGGCCTCGCTCACGTGTCGATACCGGTTCTCGGCGGTGACAATGGTCAGCCGAGAGTCGATATCGGACACCAAATCGTCAGGCGTATAAAGGATTTCGGCTTCCTGGGGACCGCCGACGCCGGCGTCGAGATTCGCCGTGTGATGCCCGAGAATCATGAGGATTCCTTCGGGTTTCAGCGCTGAAACTGCCGCCGAAACGGCCTTGCGCCGCTCATTCGGGGGCAGATGGAGATAGAACATGAGAACCAGGTCATAGTTCGGCGCGGTTGGCAGTTCGGTCACGTCTGCATGAATCCAGGTCAGGCGCTCGCGCACCGACCTGGGTGCCGTCGCTGCGACACGATTCGCCGCCGTCAACGCCACCGAGGAGAAGTCGACGGCGTCGACGGTCCAGCCGCGGGTCGCCAGCCAAATGGCGTTTCGACCCTGCCCGGATGCGAGATCCAGTGCACGACCGCGGTTCAACGTCGTCGCGACTTCCACCAAGGTCGCATTCGGTGCCTCGCCGTACACGAGTTCCCGGCCTTCGTACTTTCGATCCCAGTCTGCGGCGTCCACCGGGGAAGCCTAGTGGGGGTCGTTACAGCGTCGCGCGCAGCAGCAGGGCGTTGTAGTTCTGGTAGACCGTTTGCCAGGAAGTGCAGATCTCGGCCCGGCGAGAACGGATGAATGTACGGCGAGCAGATGGAACTGACGTCGCGATGCCGAGTGGGTGCCGGCTGCGGCCGGATCGACCTTGTTTTCGACAATTCCGACCCGGGTAAACCGCTGAGAAATATCAGCGGTTTGTTCCAGGGCCGGTACATCGAGCAATCCGCTGTTTTCGGAAATCGGGCAAACACACCGCGGTGTCGTAATCTGGACATCGTGAGTGATCTACCCGATTCCCGGCTTGCCAGGGATTTGTCCGTCAGTGCGATGCGGCTGAATCGGAGGCTACGTCTGCACCATTCCAGCGACAGGTTGCCCGTCGCTCAGCTGTCGATACTGACGACGTTGCTACGTGAGGGCCCGATGACGACGGGTGAATTGGCCGCCCGGGAGCGAATCAAACCACCGTCGGTGTCCAGGTCCTCGCACGCGTTGGTGGGTGAGGGGCTGATACATCGGGTGCCGCACCCGACGGACGGCAGGCAGGTGGTTCTGAAGCTGACCGATGTCGGCACGGCAACCGCGCGAGGAGAAATTGCCGCTCGAGAAATTGCGCTCGCAGAGCAGTTGGACGAGTTGACGCCGCAGCAGCGGGAGACATTGGCCGCAGCGGCGAGAATTCTGACCGAGATCGCCGAACACGTCGACTGACGCTCGTCAGTGCTCGTGGTGGACCTCGTGATCGAGTGCGTCCATGTCCCACTCGCGAATGGACCCCAATTCCTCGGTATCACCGCGGTGCGCGACGCGACCGAGGACCGTGGCGACGACAGTCGCGCACACCATCCACAAGGTAACGCCAATCAACAACCCGGTCATGTCACCTTTTCTAGCACCTGAGTCTGTGAAATGACCGTGAATCGGTTGTTCCGCATTGTTGCGATTCGATATTGATTGTTGACGGTCCGGCAAATGGGTCGGATCGAACCGACCTGTTCCACAACATGTGTGGAGACTCGGGTTCGATTTACTGGGCGTCGGAAACAGACCTGGCGGAACGGACCGATAAGCCCGATTCGCGTCGCACTTTCTCGACGGCAATGCGGAATCGACTGGCCGGCTCGCACAGTCGAGATACCGGGGAGAGGTCGGACTCGAAATCGACGTCCCGCAATACCGAGAGCATTGTCAGCGACGCTCCGGCGGCAGTGAGGGCGGCGCGGGTGTCGACGCCTGTCGACGGTGCCGACATGGGCACGTCGAGCAGGGCCTGTGCCATGGCTGGGTGACGCAGGCCCAGTGCCCACCAGCCGCCGTCCTCGGCCGATCCGAGCACGTCGCTACCGGCCAGTGTCGCGGCCGCATCGGTGAGCATCCGCGGCGTCACCTGCGGGGTGTCCATTCCGATCTGCAGCACGGCCCCGGTGGTTGCCGCGTCGGCATGGGCGTGCGCCAGCCGTTCTCCCAATCCATCACCGCGTTGCGCGATCACCGTGAACGACGCCAGAGCGCGGGTCAGTTCCTCGGATCGGGCCGCGTCGGCGAGGTTACCTGTGAGGGCCACGACGCGATGATCGACAGCGGTCGCCGACACGGCATCGAGGGTGTCCAGCAGCGACGCCGCGGCGAGTTCGGCTGCGGCGTCGTCTCCGATGGTTGCGGCGAGGCGGGTCTTGGCCAGCCCGGGCACGGGGGCTTTGGCGACGACGAGAGCGGTGACGATCACGAGAGCACCTTCCAGAAGTCTCGTACAGCGACGATGGTCCCTTTCACCGAGCCCGAGACCTTCGATGTGCCTGCGGTTCTCGGCCGGTAGTCCACGTCGTGTTCGACGACGGTCCACCCCGCTTCTGCTGCCAGGACGAGCAGTTGGAGCGGGTAGCCCGAACGGCGATCGGTCACATCGAGATCGAGCAGCGCCTGGCGTCGTACCGCCCGGATGGCTCCCAGGTCGTGTACCGGCAACTTGTACTTGGTCCGAAGCCGCAGTGAGAGTAGGGCATTGCCCATTCTGGCGTGCAGGGGCGAGCTGCCCTTCGCCGGTCGGCGGCGCCCGACCGCGAGGTCGGCGTGGTCCAACGCTGCCACGAGTGTCGGCAGATCCTGTGGATCCATCGAGCCGTCTCCGTCGAGAACGCAGACGATGTCGGTCTCGGCAGCGACGACGCCTGCGTGTACGGCAGCGCCGTATCCCGGTACCGATTCGGAGACCACCGTGGCTCCGTGGGCGGCGGCCACGGCGGCGGTGGCGTCGGTCGAGTTGTTGTCCACCACGATCGCGCGGTAGCCCACCGGTATCGAATCCAACACTGCAGGAAGCGATTCGGCCTCGTTCATGCACGGGATGACGACCGTGACCGATGTCGGGTCAGACACGCGGTGGCCCCGTTCCCTCGGCGTCACGTAGCGGTGCGTCGGCGAATGCGGTCAGCCCCTCGCGGGGCATGATCTTCGCGCTGAATCCCAGAGTCTGCTGCGCCCGTCGGGAACTGGCAACGATGTGTCGGACGTCGCCGGCTCGATACCGGCCGGTGATCTCGGGGGCCGGTCCGCCGCGCGCGTCGGCCAGGATGGTGGCGACCTCACCGATGGTGATCGGGTGTCCCGAGCACACGTTGAGTGCGGTGAAGCCGTCCGGTTCGGCCGAGATCGAGGCGATGTTGGCCGCTGCGACGTCGTGCACGTGGACGAAATCGCGGGCCTGCTTGCCGTCCTCGTAGACCGTCGGGGCCCGGCCGAGCTCGAGAGACGATCGGAACATCGCTGCCACACCGGAATATGGGGTGTTCCGCGGCATGTGCGGGCCGTACACGTTGTGGTAACGCAGTGCGACTACCGATCCGCCCGTGGCAATCGCCCAGGCGGAGGCGTAGTTCTCCTGCGCCAGCTTGCTCGCCGCGTACGTGCTCCTGGGATCGAGCATCGAATCCTCTTCGACCAGCTGCCAATCGAGCGGTTCACCGGTTTCGGGATCACGATTGTCGAACAAGCCGGCGTCGAGGTCGGCTCGGCTACGGGGTCCCGGAACCACAGTGCTACCCGACGAATCGACATAGCGCCCTTCGCCGTAGACCACCATCGAGGAGGCGAGCACCAGCCGCGAACAGCCTGCCTCGTACATCGCTGCCAGCAGCACCGCTGTGCCGTAGTCGTTGTGGCTCGCGTAGGCGGGTGCATCTGCCGCGTCGACGCCCGCTCCCACCACTGCCGCCTGATGGCAGACGACGTCCACTCCGCGTAGCGCGTCGACGAGTGCGTCCTTGTCTCGGACATCGAGGTCGGTGATGCCCTCCGCGTCGGCCGCCGGACCGTGCGCGGATTCGAGCATCGCGTCCACGGCGACGACGTCGAGGTCGGCCTCACGCGCAGCGTCGAGAATATGGCCTCCGATGAATCCGGCTGCGCCGGTGAGCAGTACCCGCGTCATGGCAGCTCGATCGGCAACGTGATCCCGGCGTGCACTCGACACGTGGGGCAGTCGCCGGTGGGAGCATCACGTACAGCCGATCGCACCAGGGCCTTGAGTGGTTCGATGTTCTTCTGGAACTCCGCGAACACGTCCACGGCCTTGACTCCCTGACCTGATTCGATGCCCGCGTCGAGGTCGGTCACCAGCGCTATCGGTGCGTAACAGAGTTCGAGTTCGCGAGCGAGAACGGCTTCGGGGTGACCGGTCATGTTCACCAGTGTCCAACCCTGGCGGGCGAACCACTGGCTTTCCGCGCGCGTGGAGAACCGCGGACCTTCGACGACCACCATGACGCCGCCGTCGATCGCAGTGTCCTGGAGAGCCGCCGAGCGCAACTGTGTGCAGTACGGGTCGGCGAACTCGACGTGGATTCCGCCCTCGTCGAAGTACGTCTGTGCGCGCCCGGACGTTCGGTCGACGAGCTGATCGGGAACGACGACGGTGCCCGGGCCGTACTCGGGCACCAGTGACCCGACGGCGCACGGGGCGAACACTCGGCTCACGCCGAGCATTCGGAGCGCCCACATGTTCGCTCGATACGGCAACGTGTGCGGGGAGTACTCGTGCCCCCGGCCGTGTCTGGGCAGGAACGCGACCTGTCGACCCTCCACCTCGCCCAGCGTGATCGGAGCGCTCGGGGCGCCGTAGGGGGTATCGAGCTCGATCTCTTCGGCATCGTCGGCGAAGAACGAGTAGAAGCCGCTACCGCCGATGACGGCGATCTCGGCGCGTCCGTGCACATCCTTGTTCATCTGATCATCCTCCATCACCGTCGGTCGATATGCTTGTTCCCAGTCGCGTTCGTCAGAATTCCGCAGGGAGAAAACACTATCCGTTACTGGAGAGAAGCCGTAGCCGGTACGTTGGCCGTCGCGCTCGTCGTGGTCGCGTTCATCGTGCCCTATCTGGGAAACGATCTCGTCACTCCCATCATCAACAGAACCCCGCAGCAGGTGCGCGATTTCGCCGACGCAGCACCGCTGTTCGGCTTCCGCAGAGTTCACTTCGGGTGGGGGACTCCATTCGCCGTGCTCCTCGCCGTGGCCACTGTGCTGTGGGGCCCCACATTGGCTCGACGGCTCTCGTGGACGCGGTTGCTGTTCGTCGTCTGGGGTGCGTCGGCGGCCTGGACGATGTCGTTGGCAATGGTCGACGGGTGGAAGCGCGGTTTCGTCGATCGGTTGGCTTCGACGGACGAGTACTTGCACGAGGTGCCGGGCATCACCGACATTCCGGCGACACTGCGCGGCTTTTCCGAGCGCATCTTGGATTTCCAGGCGGATTCGTGGACCACGCACGTGTCGGGGCACCCGCCGGGGGCCTTGCTGACGTTCGTCTGGCTCGACCGGCTCGGCCTGAGCGGCGGAGCGTGGGCGGCGACGCTGTGTGTGCTGGTCGGGACGAGTGCCGCGGTCGCGGTGATACTCACGCTTCGCGTGTTGGGCGACGAGGACATGGCAAGGCGTGCAGCACCGTTCGTGGCCATCGCCCCGGCGGCGATCTGGATCGGAGTATCGGCGGATGCGTTCTACGCCGGTATCGCCGCGTGGGGTATCGCGCTGCTGGCGATCTCCACCAAGCGGTACCTGTGGCCGGCGTCGGTCGGTGCGGGTGTGCTGCTCGGCTTCGGAATCTATCTCAATTACGGGCTGGTGTTGATGGGCCTGCCTGCAGTTGCGGTTCTGGTGGCCGGCCGCAGAATTGTTCCGTTCCTGGGCGCGGTGATCGGAGCACTGATCGTCGCTGCGATCTTCACGGCGTACGGATTCTGGTGGTACGAGGGCTACGAGTTGGTGCAGGAGCGGTACTACCAGGGCATCGCCAACGATCGTCCGTTCGAGTACTGGGGTTGGGCGAACTTCGCTGCGTTGTTCTGTGCGGTGGGTGTAGCGGTGCCTGCGGCCTTCCCGCGGATTCTCACGCGGTTCGAGCCGATCAATCTGTTGGTGATCGGCGGCGTGGCGGCGGTGGTGATGGCGGATCTGAGTCAGTTGAGCAAGGCCGAGACCGAGCGAATCTGGTTGCCGTTCGCGATGTGGATGCTCCTCGCCCCGGCTGTGCTGCCGCAACGCTCGCACCGGTTCTGGTTGGCTCTGCAGGTACTCGCGGCGTTGGCGATCAATCACCTGCTGTTCACGAATTGGTGAACGACCTCAGAGTCATTCGGGCGAAGTAGCGGCCGTCGATCGGGGCCACATCCACCACCTGTAGTCCGGCGGCGTCGGCGATGCTCGCGGTGGCGTCGGCGCTGACGCTCGACCACGCGAACCAGTCTCCGACCATGGTGTCGGTTTCCCAGCGCACGGTGCGGTTTCGAATTCCGTGGTGGCTCGGCGCATCCACCTCGGCGATGACGGCTCCGTCCGGTGCCAGTAGGTCCGCGGCCCGGCGAAGTAGCCGCACCGGGTCGCCGCCGATGCCGATGTTCCCGTCGGCCAACAGCACACAGGACCAGTTGCCGGTCTCGGGCAGGGGCTCGAAGAGATCTTTCAGAACTGCGTTGCCACCGCGGCCGATGGTCAGATCGACGGCAGCCTTCGAGCTGTCGACTCCGAGGGCCGAAACGCCGCGTCGAGCAAGCGCTTCGGTCAGACGCCCGGGACCGCAGCCGAGATCGATGGTCGGCCCGGTGCATCGACTGATCATCGCCTGGTCGGCGCGGAGATCCTCCGGGGTCGAGGCGGTACCACCCATCCAACGCGCGGTGGGGAGTTGCTCTCTGCTGCCGTCGGAATCGCCTATCCAGCAGGGTAATCCGGCTGCAGCTCGGTGAAAGAGTGTATCGGCGGTGACGCTCATGCTCGGCTCCGTACGAAGATCAATCGAATGAAGTAAGCGGCTGCGCTCACGGTGAACAGCGCAGTCGTCAATATCAACCAGCGACCGAGAAAGGGATCCTGCGTCAATCCGGTTGCTGCTCGATACGACTCCGCGCCTTGGGAGAGTATCCCGGGAAAGAACATGAGAAACGTCAGTGCGGCACCGAGTGCGGGGACTCGAACGAAATTGACCGGTGACACGGCAAAGCGTCGGCGCGGGATTCCGGTGATGAGGCGGTCGAGCAGGGAGTACAGCGGATACAGCACGGCGTCGTGCAACAGCACCGAACCGAGGAACCACACGATGATGGACTGCCACCAGACGTCGCGATTCCACAGAGTCTGGGGTCCAGCGATCGCCACGACGTAGCCGACGAGAGCGAACGACAACAACAGGCCGACCGCGTGCAGCGGGTGCCCGCCGTAGATCTTCGTGAACGCTCTCATCCGTTGGCTCCTGGTCTTGCTGCGAAAACACCTGTGCGCGAGAGCCGCCGTCTTTCACGGCGACTCTCGCGCAGGTGGTTCAGTTAACTGTTACGCGGAGGTCTTGACCGTGATGGTCGCAACTCCGACGAGCAGTCCCGGCTTGACAGCGTCGGTCTTGAACGTGTCGTTGAGCAGTCCGGCAGCGGTCTCCGAGATCTTGACCTCGGTGCCCTGCAGGATTGCGGTGTTGTCGGGTCCGGTGGCCAGCGGCTGGAGCGTGCGGCCGTCGAGATCGAACAGCACTGCATCCGATGCAGCCTCTTCGCCGTTGACCGAGACGTCACCGGTCAGAACCGAAGTGCCCGGGTCGATGTCGAAGTTGGTCAGCTCGACGACGGTCTCGCCGGCGGTCAGCGACAGGCCGCTGCCTTCGTGCATGATCTCGCCCTGGACGTAGGGATCGACGGTGCCGGGCTCCCAGTACTTGACGTTTCCGCCGGTGATCGGGAAGGCGATGGATCCGTCTGCGAGAGTTGCGGTTCCGACGACACCGGGGGTGAGGCCGAGGGTGGTCAGTGCTTCGAGGAATCCGGGATCGAGAGCAACAGCAGTGTCGACGCCGTTGCTGAGGTCGCTGACCTCTGCTGCGGGCTCGGGGGTGCTCTCGGTGGTTTCCATGGCCGATGCGGCCGATGAGGTCGCTGAATCGACTGCGCTGGTGGCATCATCGCTGGAGCATGCGGCCAGCGGAACGATCGTCAGTGCACCGATTGCGGTGGCGGCCAAAGCTTTACGAACAGTGAACATGTCGGTCAACCTTCCGTGCTCGTCTCTCGAGCGTTGTGGGTCATTCGGCGCTGCTTGCCGAGCGGATGGGTCCCATCTCGATCCCCCTCAAGGGGGCGTGCCGACTTGTTACCCGGCAAATCGGACTTCCAAACCGAACGAGCACGGAAGTTCACCGACCGATCACCGCAGGATCAGATCCGCGGCCCTCTCACCGATGACCACCGACGGCGCGTGGGTGTGCCCGCGGATGATGCTCGGCATGATCGACGCGTCGGCGACGCGAAGGCGTTCGACGCCGCGCACTCGCAACTCGGGATCGACGACGCTGTCGGCGTCGTTGCCCATGCGCGCGGTGCCCACCGGGTGGTAGAGCGTGTGTGCGTTCTGCTCGAGCGCCTCGGTGAGCAGGTCTGCCGGGGAAATGTTCGACGCCACCCTCGGTCGTACGACGTCGCCGAGCAGTCCCTTCAGCGACGGGGTTTCGGAGATCGCGACGCAGGCCCGTAGACCTTCGATCATGGCCTTGCGGTCGAGGCCGCCGGGGTCGCTGAGGTAGCGCGGTTCCACGATGGGCTTGGCCAGGGGGTCCGCGGATCGGAGGGTGATCTCGCCGCGGCTCTCGGGCTTGACGAGCACTGCACCGATGACGGCTGCGTGCGCGTCCTGAGCGATGAGTCCCTCGTCGAAGAAGGGGGCCGGGCCGAAGATCAGTTCGACGTCGGGCAGGGCCAAGTCCTCGCGGCTCTTGATGAATCCGTAGGCCTCGGCGACGTTGGAGGTGAGCATGCCGCGTCGGCGAGCGAGGTAGTTCACCAGCTCCGGGATCTTCTCGGCGTGGAAGAGGGAGTCCGACTCGGTTTTCCAGCCGATGAGGGCAGCCAGGTGGTCGAGCAGGTTCCGACCGACATCCGGTGCATGGTGTTGGACGGCGATGCCGTGCGATTCGAGTTGTGCCTGGTCGCCTATGCCCGAGAGCATCAACAGCTGTGGGGTGTTGATGGCTCCGCCGGAGAGGATCACTTCCTTGTGTGCGCGCACGGTGTGCAACGCACCGTCCGAGGTGTACTCGACTCCCACGGCCGCTGTGCCTTCGAAGATCACTCTCGTGGCCTGGGCACCGGTGAGGATGGTGAGGTTCTTCCGCTTCTTCGCCGGCCGCAGATACGCGTCGGCGGTACTCCACCGCGCTCCGCGCTTCTGGTTGACCATGGTGCGGCTGAAGCCCTTGGGTTCGGGCAGGTTGGCTGTTTCCACCGGGTAGCCGGCTTCTTCGACGGCGTCGAGGAACGACGACGTCATTGCCCGGGGGCTGCGCTGATGGGAGACGACGAGCGGACCGTCGGTGCCTGCATCGAGTTCGGTTGTGCCCTCGATGTTCTCGATCTTGCGGAAGTATCCGACCAGGTTTTCGAACGACCACGAATCGTCCGTGGCTGCGGCCCATTCGTCGTAGTCGGCGGCGAATCCGCGCACCCACATCATCGCGTTCATCGACGACGAGCCGCCGAGCATCTTGCCGCGCGGCCAGTAGATGCTGCGATCGCGTAGTTCCGGCTGTGGTTCGGTGAGGTAGTCCCAATCCACCTCGCTACGAAAGAGTTTGGAGAATGCGGCGGGAATGTGGGCGAACTTGTTCTTGTCCTCGGGGCCCGCTTCGAGCAGGATCACTTCGTTGCGGGGGTCGGCACTGAGGCGGTTGGCCACCACCGCTCCGGACGAACCTGCGCCCACCACGATGTAGTCGACGGTCTTGTGCTCAGAGATCATCATTGTCCTTCGATCGTGGGTGGGTGCAGTGCGTCAGCCGCGCAGGGCGGAGACGAAGATTGCCGGCAGCTTGCCCCAGGACGGGGCACCGGCGAACGCCGTGAGCAGCTTTCCGGTGGATGCAGCTGTCTTGTTGGTGACGAACCACGGTGGCTTCGGAGAGATGGACATCTCGCCCTTGAACAGCGAGCGAGGCAGTGGTCGGAACGGTCCGCGCACCACGGTACGTTCGGCTCCGTCGATCAGCAATGCGTTGTGCACGATGCCGATTCCGCTCTGCACGTCGTCGATCGTATGGCCCGGGTAGGCGCCCCACGTGGCGGCCGCGGTGAGGAATCCGATACCGGTCCAGGCGTTGACGGCGATGGTGCCGTAGCGGAGGTCGGCGAGCATCGTGTCGAACTTCTCGCCGAGTTCCTTGAGCGTGCGCGGGGTACCGATGATGTTGATGCCGAGTGTGCCTACGAATTCCTCGTTTGCGGTCTGGGCAGCCTTGGCGGCGAATGCTGCTCCGCTGTAGGGCAATTCGATGACACCCATGACCGGTGCGAAGTACTCGGTCTGCAGCAGTGGTGCGTACTCGCCCGGGTTCAGATCGGTGATGAGGACGCGGCCGCCACCGTCGCCGAGTCGTTCGGCAGTCGGGTAGTAGGCGGTGGCGTCGGACACTCGTTTGTCGCTACCGGGGTAGTACGGAGCGCGTGCGGGTGCGCGGTCGAGTGCAGCGCGCAGGGCGGCGATGAACTCGTCGCGCTGCTTCCACTCCGAGGACAGCACGACCACCTGCGAGGCGATGCAGTTGTACCCACTGTTGTGCAGGCGTTGGGTGGCGATGTGTTCGGCCTGGAACAGAATGTCGGCCCGGCTCCACTCGCCGGGCAGCACGATCGTGGGCGAGACGCCGCCGAGTTCGCTCGAGATCTCCTTGGTGAGTATCGGGTCGTTGGCGGCCTTGCGCGCGACACCGTCGGGCCCCGAGCCGAAGACGATCGCGTCGTGCGTGATGGAGCTGCCGGTCATGTGGACGTGGTCGACGCGATCGTGGTTGACCAGGTAGGTCCCCACGTCGGCTCCACCGCTGAGCAGGCGCAGCGCGCCGATCTCGACGAGCGGTGCGAGTATCTTCTCGAACACCGGCAGCAGCGGATCCATGATGGGGTTGAGCTTGAGTGCGACGACCCGGTTGAACGCGATCAGTTCGTACAGCGCGTCCAGCGGGGCGATCGAGGAGATGTTGCCTGCGCCGAGTACGACGCCGATGCCGGCGGTGCGGGTGGGATCGAGTTGGGCGAGACCTGCGGTGCGCTGTGCGGTTGCACCGTTGATTCCGGGCTTCAGCCACACCTGCGCGCTGAAGCCGCTCAGTAGCAGTCGCTCGAAGGTGTTGAGCGGCAACACCGAGACGGTGGTGCGGCCACCGGGTGCGTTACCGAATTCGGCGTCGGCGAGTGGGCTGTTGCCGGTCTCGAGGGCGGCGAGCGAGTGCGCGACGGTGCCGAGTCCGCCCAGGAACGAGTAGGGACCGGACAACCACTCTTCACCGAGGAGGCTGGAGTCGGGAGCGAGTCCCTTGATCGACGCGGCCGCCGTCACCCATTCCTGCGCGTGAGTTGCGGTCAGGGCGTGCATGCGTTCGAGCAGTGCCCGACGCTCGGCCAACGTGAGCCGGCCCCAGTTTCCCTCGCCCTCGGACAGATCCTCCAAGGCGGCATCGACCGCCGACACAGTGCTGGGCTGCGTATTCGTCGCGGACTGTAGGCGTGGTGTGGCTTCGCTGGTCAACTTCTCGGCTCCACTCGTCGTTCGGATACACGGCTTCGAGTGTGATTGTTGTCGCATTCAGGGGTAGGACGCTATGGGCCACTGCTCTCAATCGAGTGCGGCGACTTGTGCCACTGCACAGTTTCGATGTGGCGTGGCTTACACCGGTGCGGCTAGAGTTCGATCATGACCGCGACCGAGTTCGACCTGCATCCGTCACCGACCGATCTGGCCGCGACGATGCTCGACGAGGTCGACGACCTGGCGAGTGAATTGGTGCGGCGGATACTGGGGGCCGAGCACGCGTACCTCGAATCGACGCTGCTCACCCCCGAGCAACTGCACGAGGCGTCGCGGAGCAATCTGGCGTCGATGTTGGGCAAGCTGTCGGGTCGCGCACCCATTCGACTCGAGTCGGCGCAGGCTGCCGGTCGGCTCAAGGCCGAGCAGGGAGTGCCGCTGGCGGCACTGCTGCACGCCTTTCGGCTCGGCGGCAGGCTGGTGTGGGACGAGTTGATGAAGCGCTCCGACGGCCGGGCGAGCCACGCACTGCTGGACATGGCAGCTCAGGTGTGGGCGTTGGTCGACGTGTACTCCGACGAGGCCGCGGAGGCCTACCGCGAGGGCGCAGACATGCGTGCCCGCGAGAGTGCAGAAGCCCGCGGCCGGCTGATCCGCGTGCTCTTCGCCGATCACACGGCCAACCCCACCGCCGCGGCGGATGCGCTGCGAACGTTCCGCATTCCCGATCACGGATATTTCGCGGTGGTTTCGCAGGAGCCGCTGACCACGGCGGTCGGGATCGACGGGCTGATCGCCCGTCTTCGCGGGGCGGGCACCGAATCGGTATGGGATGCAGAGGTGGACGGCAGCGTCGGGTTGATATGCGCCGCAACGGAATCTGAGATCGACGCCGCGCTCGCCACGCTCAGTGAGGTGTGTCCGGGACGGGTGGGGGTGAGCTCGATCTTCCGGTCTCCATCGGGAATCGGTGACGCGGTCGGCCAGGCGCGGTTGGCGCGAGCGTGTAGCTCCGTCGACTCCTCGCCGTCGCTGCCAGTGCGTTACGACTCGGTACCGCTGCCGCTGTTGTTGGTTCGTGATCCGAAGTCCGGTCGTATCGCCTCGCGTCAGATCCTCGGCGATCTGCTTGCCTTGCCGCGGGCCGAGCGTCAGAGCCTGCTGGACACCCTGGACGCGTGGTTCTCGAGCGGCGGGTCCACCAAGGGGGCCGCCGAATCGCTGCACTACCACCGTAATACGGTGCTGTACCGGCTTCGTCGGATAGCAGAGTTGACCGGCCGCGACTTCCGCGATCCCGTGCAGGCCGCAGAGCTGTACGTCGGGCTCAGGGCGCACCAGCTGCTGACCTGAGAATCAATTGCTGGCGAGGACGACGTCGAGTATCCCGGCCCCGAGCGGCACCGGAACGCAGGTCGGCGGACGCGCGTTCGCGGGGTCGAGCGCATTGAGGGCCAAGCGCAGCGCGGTGGGATCGTAGGTGAACGTGAAGTGCGCGACCTCGGTGCGGGGGCACACGTCCTGTACCACGATGTTGTGGGCACCCGGGTCCCGAAGCAGCGCATTGGTATACGGCTGAATGACTTCGTCGACCTCGGTTGCGATGGATGTGTATTCGACGCCCGGCACGGTGTCACCGCCCGCGTTGAGTCGCTCGAGAAAGTCGGATCCGGCCATCAATTGGGCCAGTCCGGGCCCGAACTCGCCGGCCACCATACCGACTCCACCGGGCATGGCCTGCACGACGGGAGCGACGCCGTACATGGTGCCGCCGTAGGTCGGCGACGCTATGCCTATCCAGCGATCGACCATGCGGGCACCGCCGAGCCGGTTGACGAAGTATCGAGTCACGGCGGCTCCCTGCGAATAGCCGACGAGATCGACCGCCGCGGCACCGGTCGCGTCGAGGATCGATTGGGTCATCGACTTCAGTTGTGCTGCACTGTCTTCGATGACGCCATACCCGTTGCTCGTGCCGTCCGGAGAAGTTCCGTAGTTGATGGCGAACACACAGAAACCGGCTGCCCGGAGTATCGGTGAGAAACCGGCCCAGTCCGAGTAGGCGGTCGCGTCGGTGCCGTGTACCAGGACGACGGGGTTGGGGTGGGCCGCGGTGGGCGTACAGCTCATGTCGTTGGATCCAGGTGGGGCCGCGTCGCGGTTGGTTGCCGCGTAGCGGATGGCGTCCGCGTGGTCGGGTTGTGCGGGAGCAGCGGCGATAGGCATCAGGGGCGTCGCGTGCGCGATCGGTGCGAGCAGTGCTGTGGCAGCGGCGATGACGAGGGTGATCAGACTGCGACGTGGTCTGCGCATGCGTCGACGATATTCCTGGAACTGTGA
Source organism: Rhodococcus sp. AW25M09 (assembly GCF_000333955.1). Classification (GTDB taxonomy): domain Bacteria; phylum Actinomycetota; class Actinomycetes; order Mycobacteriales; family Mycobacteriaceae; genus Rhodococcoides. The sequence continues at coordinate 3,878 of NZ_CAPS01000012.1, read as the reverse complement.
AATGTCCCTACAGATAAGGGCTTCAGATCGTAAAAGTCACATAGATTTTTCCATTGTCGAAATTGTGTCGATAGATCACAAACATCAGGCCCGGCCGTTGCGGCCGGGCCTGATGCACGTGAAAAGAGGTCAGATGGTGCTGACGCGGACCCAATCGACATTCATGGTCTGCGGGTACGGCGTCGACGTCGGCGTCTGCCCCACCCAGTTGTTCCCCACTGCGACGTTGAACAACAGGTAGTGCGGCCATGCACCCGAGAAAGGGTTCCAATTACCGCCGATACCCTCGTATTGGGCTTTGGTTCCTGTGAACCGCGCAACACCGTCGACGAACCAGGTGATCTTGTCCGGTAGCCAGTCGATGCGGTACGTGTGGAACGTGCTCGATACGGGCCCGATTCCGCTGCCGCCTTTGATGTCTTGGTTGGGGTTGTTCTGTGCCGGTCCGTGCACATTGAACGACGGTCCGTTCAGCCCCGGAATCTCGACTATGTCGATTTCGCCCTGACGCGGCCAGGAGTACTCGTTGCCCGGTTCCATCCCGAGTAGCCAGAATGCGGGTAGGAGTCCTTGGGCGCTCGGCATCTTGATCGACGCTTCTATCCGCACCGGAGCCGTGGCGGTCTGCTTGTACATACTGACCACGCGGGCACTGGTGAAGTTGTTCGGAGCTGGCTTCGCGTCCGGTGGACTTTCGCGTCGTGCGGTGATGTTCAAAGTTCCACCGGACACGTTCACATTGGAGGTTGCTGACGTGTAGTACTGCTGCTCCCCGGCCGCTGCACCCCAACGTCCGGTCTGGTACCCCCACTTGGTGGGGTCCGGTGGCCCGTTGGTGTTGAACTGGTCTTCCCACAGGACTGCCCCCGATGCCTGGGCTCGTGCTGGGGACGCATGTGCAGGCGCGGCAGCGATGACAGCCGAAGCCATCAGGATGACGCAGAAAATCGAGGTTGTTTTCATGTGCTCATGATGCTGGATTTCTCTGAATCACGTGCTGTCGTTGCAGATTGAACGATCCAACGCCGCTAGGGCGTCCGGTGGAGCCGGTGACGGGAATCGAACCCGCCTCTCAACCTTGGGAAGGTCGCATTCTACCAATGAACTACACCGGCGTGATGTGCTGCGTTCAGGCTAGCAGGGCGCTCAGATGTCGATGCGCACGCCGTGCAGCAGGGCCAGGGCCTCGTCGGCTGCTACCGGTTTGGAGAAGAGATATCCCTGTGCACGGCTGCAGCCCAGTTCTATGAGGGTTGCTCTGGCGCTCTGGGTTTCGACGCCTTCGGCGATGATGTTCAGTCCGAATGCGTCGGCGAGTCCGATGATGGATTGGACGATGGCAAGGTCGCCGGTCGCTCCGTTGCCGAGTTCGGTTACGAAGGCGCGGTCGATCTTGAGTGCGTCGACGGGTAGTTCCTTCAGATGCGACAGGGAGCTGTATCCGGTGCCGAAATCGTCGATGGCCACCTGCACGCCGAGTTCACGCAGTTCGCGGAGAGTCACGCGGGTACGCGCAAGATCCTGCACCACTGCCACTTCGGTGATCTCCAAGCAGAGGCTGGGGCCTGCTATCGAGAACTCTGCCAGTGCTCTGGCGACGGTGGCGACGAAACCGTTCGTCACCAGCTGGACGGGGGATATGTTGACGCGCATCGAGATGTCGAGCTCGGGGATTGCACGTTGCCAGTCGGCGAGCGTGCGGCAGGCGCGATCGAGGACCCAACGACCGAGTTCGCCGGCGAGGTTCGTATCCTCGGCCACCGGGATGAATGCGGACGGGGGCAGCAGACCTCGGGTGGGGTGCTGCCACCGAACCAGAGCTTCGACCGCAGTGATACGTCCGGAGACGAGATCCACCTCGGGCTGGAAGTGCAGGGTCAGCGAGTCTCCGGCGATGGCGTCGCGCAGATGGATCTCGACGTCGTTGCGGAGTCTGGAATCGGCGTGCATCTCTTCGGTGAACAGCGCGACATCGTGGCCACCTGCGCGTTTGGCTACCAGCGCCGCTTGATCTGCTTGCCGCAGAAGCGATTCCGCGCCGTGCTTTCCGGGTTGGCCGAACGCGATGCCGATGCTCGCACTGCGGCTGATCCGTTCCACTCCGAGGGTGACCGGGGCGTTGATGGCATCGGCGATCACTTCGGCGTGGTGTGTCGCGACGCGGGCCGAACACGGTCCGGCCAGTACGACGACGAATTCGTCGCCGCCGAGCCGAGCGACCATGCCGGCGGATTCGCCGACGAAGCTCCGCAGTCGATCCGCGATGGTCTCGAGGAAGCGATCACCGGCAAGATGTCCGAGAAAGTCGTTCAGTGCTTTGAGTCGATCGAGGTCGATGTGCATCACGGCCACGGAGCCCGGCATGGATGTGTCGAGTCGTTCGCGGAGGTGTCGAATGAGGGCCGTACGGTTCGGCAGCTTGGTCAAGTGGTCGTGCAATGCCGAGAATCGAAGCTGCTCCTCGGCCATCACTCGTGACTGCAGTTGTGATAGCAGCGCCGCAATTGCTTTGAGCGCGTTCAGCTCTGCCTCGGACCAGCTTCGGTCGCCGATTTTGATGAATCCCAGGATGCCGGTGGTGCGGCCCGAGTGCAGCAGTGGCACCACCGCCATCGACGTAGCGGAGAATCCTGATCCCTGCTCGACGCGTCGGCGGTAGCCTTCCTGTTCGGGGTCCGGCCGAAACACTGCCGGTTCGCTCAGTGTTTCGGCCAGTCGGAACACCGAGTCTGCGTCCTCGAACTTGACCACGGCCAGTGGATCGGGGTTGGGCCTACTCAATCGCGGTGGCCACTCCGCGCTGAGCACGGTGGCCCTGGCCTCGAAGTCGTTGTGTCTGAGGAAGCTGAAGTCGATGCCGAGGTACTCCACGAGTTGTTGCAGCACGGAGTCGTAGGCCTCGCGCACCGTCGCCGCATCGACTCCCATGAGTTCGGTTGCGACGCCGGTGACGAGAACCTCGAGCGTCCGTGTGCTCTCCAGTGCCCCACTCCCGCCTCTTCACAGACGCAGTGCAGGACTGTTCCCTCTGGTCTCCGCGGGACTCTACCCCGATTCGAGTGCTGAAACAGGCAGTCTGCGACTGGATATCCCGGTTTTCGGGGCGTAACTGAGCCGCAGCACGAGAGCGACCGATTCGGGGTCGTCGATTTCGAGGAGCGAGCGGAACCTCGAAGTCAACTGCTGCAAGGCTTCTGCGTGGTGAACAGAGAGCTGTCGATGGTCATCGGCAGAGCGTGCGTACAGGAACGCGGGGGAAACCGGTTGGACGGCCACGCCGTGCAAATGTGCAGTCACCCATACGTTCTCCGTTGCATATCCACCTCGGATGTAATGTCCTGCGGTCGACCCGGGAACCACGATCACGACCAGCGCCGAACTCGACAGCACCCGATCGCGCATATCGCTACCCAACGCCGCGCCGGCGTCCCACGTATCGACGAGGGCCATGACGTCCGGCCGCTTGACGATCTCGAGCTTGGACAGGTCCGCATCGTCTATCCCCAAGCTGGACACGTCGATTCCACGATCGGGATCGGGATCTCCCGGCCACCGTAGTTCGGAGAACATCTCCCGGTGCAACTGCGGCGTGAGGTATCGGATGCGGTCCGCCTCACCGAGAATCTCTGCGGCGGTGGCGAGCGACTCTCGCGCGGTCAGCAGCACCGCCCGCCCGCCCTCCTCCGCCGCCGCCGTGACGACGTCGGCCGCGATACCCCCGTCGAGGGGCTCGCCGGTGCCCAGTTCCCGATTGGTGCAACGTCCGAGAACGCCGTCGAGCAGGCGTCGTTCGGTGATCGGGCGCGGTTCGCCGGTCAATGCGATCTCGACTCCGCGCTCGGTGATGTCGGCTTTGCCGCATCTGCCCTGCGCGGTGG
>NZ_CAPS01000013.1 GCF_000333955.1 Rhodococcus sp. AW25M09 | reverse complement strand
AGTTGGGTGATCCCATCGCACGGGATGCGGTCGAGGCCGTGATTTCTCACGCGCGTGAAGAGGCAGCCAGCCGAGTTGCAGAGCTGAGCCGGCAACTGGAGGAGGCGCGCACCACTCTTGCCGCCCTCGAGCAGGACGTATGAGCGACTCACTCGTGTTCTCACACTTGTTGTTGCTACTGTTCTGCCGACACCGCTGAGAGGGAGTACATGTTCAAGAAAATCATGCTCGTCGTCGTGGGGGCGGCTGCAATCGTAGCCAGCGTCGGCGTGGGGACCGCATCCGCGGCCGCTCCAGCTGCTCTCGGCGGCGGCTCGGGAATCATCGTCGGCGGTCAGGCGGAGTGCACGCTGACGACGATCGGTAACGACCGCAACGGAAGTCTGGTGGGGTTCACCGCAGGCCACTGCGGCCGCGCAGGCGACTCCATCGTCCCCGAATACGACACCTCGCTTGGTGAGGTCGGCCGTATCGCGTTCTCCAACCCGGAGTACGACTACGCCGTCATCGAATTTCAGCGTGACAAGGTCGCCCCGATCAACCGCGTCGGCAACGTGACCATCAGCCAGGTGGGCCCGCCCACCGGGTTCCCGAACATCGTCTGCAAGGAAGGCCGTACCACCGGCAACACCTGCGGCCTCGCGTACGGCGACATCCTGCAGTCACAGGAGACGTGGGCTCAGCTGTGCGTCGTCGAAGGTGACTCGGGCAGCCCGGTCGTCGTCGGCAACACCCTCGTCGGCATGGTCAACGCTTATCTCGGCCTTGCGTGCTTCGGCCCCGAGGTCGGCACCAACTTCGATGCGATTCTTCGCAACGTCGATCAGGGCAACGGACTCGGCGCAGGATTCGTCCCGGCCCCCTGATCTTTCGGCTCCGGCCGTAGCTCGACCGAATGCCCCGCTCGGTGCACCAGACGTACCTCGAGCGGGGCATTCGTCGCTTCGAACGTCCGACTGTTGTCAACCGACAGATGTGGCTGAATCGGCAGCCCGGATGTCGGCGACGATGCGTTCCGCGTCGTTCGGGGCGATCCCCAGCAACACCAGGCTCGACGTCGTGGCAGCCCCGGCCGGGTCGGTGAGGAGTCCGGCATTGGTGGCGTCGAGGATCGACAGCGCGATGGCCTCGATGTTGAGGATGAGGACGTCTGCGGCCTGATAGGACGAGAACACGCCCTCGCGCTGACCGCGCCGGATGACGGCGGCGGCCGATTCTCGCATTGGTCCCAGAATGTCGTGAATGCTGTTGTGTCCCAGGCTTGTTCGTGCCACTGCCAGTAGCAGCCGGTACTGATCGCCGACGCGCGTCAGGGCCAGTGTCTGCCGCACGAACACCGTCACCGCCGATTCTTCCGCAGCAGGAACGCGGGCCAGCGCGGCCGATATACGTTCCGCTGCCTCCAGTGCGATGCCGTCGATCAACGCTTCGCGAGAGGCGAAGTGGGCGTAGACCGTTCGCCGGACGACCCCTGCCGCGGCCGCAACATCGCTGATGGTCGCCTCCGGATTGTCCGCCAGTACCCGTTGTGCGACATCGAGAATTCGCGCACGGTTCGAGCGGGCGTCACGTCGCTGCACGGGGGGCGCTGTGGCATCCCGTGCGCTCGCTCTCGACTCCGTCGTCTTGCGCACAGTTCAACATCTAGCACGATCGCGTGCCCAGAGTGTGGCTGCCGCCACAAAAGATTGCAGATCTTAGACGATCCTTCTTAAGCTGCACAGCACTGTGCAAGGTGTGTCGTACTTTGCCAATGGGGGGGAACACAATGACGTTGCTTGCGATGACGCCTGTCGAAGATATGCACAAACCGTACGCACGACGCTGGTCGGCGCTGGTGGTCCTGTGCCTGAGCTTGTTGATCGTGGTCATGGCCAACACTTCGTTGCTGGTCGCAGCGCCGTCGATGACCATGGACCTGAGCCTGTCGAGCAGTGACCTGCAATGGGTGATCGACGGCTACACCGTCCCTTACGCGGCGTTGATGCTGCTGTGTGGCGTGATCGGCGATCGCTACAGCCGACGAGGCGCTTTGATCCTCGGCCTGATCATCTTCGTCGCCGGGTCGATCGCCGGGGCGCTCACCGACGCCACTCTCGGCGTCATCCTGGCGCGCATCGTCATGGGCGTCGCCGCAGCAATCGTCATGCCCGCGACCCTGTCGCTCTTGGTCTCGACGTTTCCCAAGCGGGAGCGCGCCACCGCGGTCACCGTGTGGGCGGCCACCTCCGGACTCGCCATTGCAGCCGGTCCGCTGTTGGCCGGCTTGCTCCTCGAAAGCTACAGCTGGCACTCGACATTCCTGATCAATGTGCCGATCGCGCTGGTGGCCATCGTCGGAGCAGTCATCCTGGTTCCGCCGTCGCGGGCCGTCGACCCGGGCGTGATCGACTGGATCGGTGGACTGCTGTCGGTCCTGGCCGTGTCGACCATCGTCTACGCCATCATCGAGGGAATGCACTCCGGCTGGACCGTCGGACCGTTGTACTTCGGGCTCGTCGGACTGTTGTCGGTCGTGGGGTTCGTGGGATGGGAACTGCGACATGCCAATCCGCTGCTCGACGTGCGAATGTTCTCCTCTCGCATCCTCAGCGGTGCCACCCTCGCGGTGCTGGTGTTCTTCCTCGTCACGTTCGGCGCGATCTACTTCGTCGCCCAGTATCTCCAGTTCGCTCTCGGTTACGGACCGGTGTCCACCGGCGTGCACCTGCTGCCGCTGGCCGGTGCGGTGTTCGTCGGATCCGGCATCACGATGTGGCTGACGCCCAAGCTCGGACCTCGCGTGACGGTGACCGCAGGAATGATCGTGGGGACACTGTCCGTCGTCTCACTCATCGGGATCGACCCCACGGCAACGTACATCGACTTTCTGCCTGTGCTGAGCCTGCTCGGACTCGCTATCGGTCTGTCCGTCTCGCCCTGCACCGACGCCATCATGGGCGAGTTTCCGGACAGCAAGCTCGGTGTGGGTGGCGGACTCAACGACACTGCCCTCGAACTCGGCGGATCTCTCGGAATCGCCGTGCTGGGATCCGTGCTCGCAGCGTCGTATCGCCAGGGGATCGAAGGCTTTCTGCAGACTTTTCCGGGTAAGCAACCGAACGGCCAGTACAGCGGCCAGGCCGCGGAAGGGCTTGCTGCTTCCCAGGATTCGCTCGCAGGTGCGGTGATCGTGTCCGACATCATTCGCGAGCAGAACGCTTTCCTGAGCGGCTTCGCCGACAACCTCGAGGCCAACGCGGTCGCGGCGTTCGGTGTTTCGGTAGCGCACACGAGCCTGGTGGCGGCCGCGGTGTTCGGTGTCGGCACCGTGATCGTGGCGGTGCTGATCCCCTCGAAGAACACCGCCCTGACGACGACGTCAGAGAAGATCGCGTTCGAGCCGATCGTGGCCTTCGCCGTTCCGCGGGTCAAGGACGCAGCGGCCGACCGCGAGGTGGCCGAACTCGAGCAGCTACTGGAGCGGCCGTCGCTGGCGAAGTCCGAGAAGCGCGAGAAGGCCGAAAAGCGTGATGCGCCGAAGGTCGTGAGGAGTTCCGAGGAGGCCACGCCGAAGGCTGCGAGCACGGCACTGGTGGACGCCGAGCTCGAGCGCCCCAGCATCTACCAGCTGGCCTCGAAGGTGCACGAGTTGGACGTCTCGGTGGCCCGACTGGCCACGATGGAGGGCACGTCCGGGGATCGGGTGACGATTCACCAACTCGCGTTGTCGAATCTGGCCCGCACCCGACGCATCGAGGCAGAGGAAGCCCTCGATGCTGCACTCGAGCTCAGCGATCTCCCGATTGCGCCCGCGCCGACGCCCGCCCCACCCGCTGCGCCGCTGCAGACCTTCTACCAGAGGGCAAGCAAGCAGCACGCGACCTGCACCGAATTCAAGGAGCGCTCGAGCTCGATGTGGGCCATGCCGCTGTAGGTCTGCCTCCGGTCCCCTCCCCTTCGCGTGAATGGACCACTTGAAACTGCCCAGACGTATGCAATGGTCCATTGACGCGGAAAGGGGGGGTGGTGTGGGCGGGGGCGGGTGCGGAGCTAGATCAGCACCGCGCCGTTCGATGCCGATCCCACCAGCTTGGAGTACTTGGCCAACACTCCACGGGTGTAGCGCGGCGGCAGTGGTGCCCAGCCCTGAGCTCGGGAGTCCATTTCGGCTGCATCGACGAGCAGGTCGAGGGTGCCCGTGCCGACGTCGAGTCGGATCTGATCTCCGTCGCGGACGAAGGCGATGGGACCACCGTCGACGGCCTCGGGGGCCACGTGCCCGACGCACAGGCCGGTGGTGCCGCCGGAGAATCGGCCGTCGGTCAGCAGCAGAACATCCTTGCCGAGTCCGGCACCCTTGATGGCTCCGGTGATGGCGAGCATCTCGCGCATTCCGGGTCCGCCCTTGGGTCCCTCGTAGCGGATGACGACAACGTCACCTGCGGCGATGGTGCCGTCTTCGAGTGCATCCATGGCTGCGCGTTCCCGCTCGAAAACTCGTGCGGTACCGACGAATACGTCGGAGTCGAAGCCTGCCGATTTGACGACGGCCCCGCCTGGGGCGAGGGTGCCCTCGAGGATGGTGATGCCGCCCGTCGGATGGATCGGCTTGTCGAGGGCGCGCAGCACCTTCCCGTCGGGATCCGGCGGTGCGATGTGAGCGAGGTTCTGCGCCACGGTCTTTCCGGTGACGGTCATGCAGTCGCCGTGCATCAGGCCGGCGTCGAGCAGCGCCTTCATTACGACGGGTACTCCGCCGATGGCGTCGACGTCGGTCATGACGTGCTTACCGAACGGCTTGACGTCCGCCAGGTGGGGAACTTTTGCGCCGACGCGGGTGAAGTCCGCCAGGGTCAGATCCACCTGAGCTTCGTGAGCGATGGCCAGTAGGTGCAATACGGCGTTGGTCGAGCCACCGAAGGCCATGACGACGGCAATGGCGTTCTCGAACGCTTCTTTGGTGAGGATGTCGCTGGTACGGATACCGCGTCGCAGCAGGTCGACTACGGCCTCGCCGCTGGCGTGCGCAAATCCGTCTCGTCGACGATCCGGTGCGGGCGGGGATGCGCTGCCGGGCAACGACATTCCCATCGCCTCGGCTGCGCTGGCCATGGTGTTGGCGGTGTACATGCCGCCGCAGGCTCCCTCGCCGGGGCAGATGGCGCGTTCGATGGTATCGACGTCGGCCCGCGACATCAGCCCACGCGAGCAGGCCCCGACGGCCTCGAATGCGTCGATGATCGTCACCTGGTGTTCGCTACCGTCGGACAGGGTGGCGAAACCGGGCAGTGTGGAGCCGGCGTAGAGGAAGACACTCGCCAAATCCAGGCGTGCTGCGGCCATGAGCATTCCGGGCAAGGACTTGTCGCAACCGGCGAGCAGGACGGAACCGTCGAGACGTTCTGCGCTGACGACGGTTTCGACGCTGTCGGCAATGACCTCACGGGAGACCAGCGAAAAGTGCATGCCCTCGTGACCCATCGAGATGCCGTCGGACACCGAGATCGTGCCGAATTCCAGCGGGTAGCCGCCGGCAGCGTGGACGCCCTCCTTGACTGCTTTGGCCAGACGTTCGAGCGAGAGGTTGCACGGGGTGATCTCGTTCCACGACGACGCGACACCGATCTGAGACTTTCCCCAGTCGTCGTCGCCCATCCCGACGGCGCGGAGCATGCCGCGGGCAGCTGTCTTCTCCAGGCCATCGGTGACGTCGCGACTGCGTGGTTTGACGTCGACGTCGGCAGGCTGATTTTCTGGGGGATTCTGCGGGGTCGTCATGGCACTCCTGAACGGTCGGCGGACGTGGATCATCGGGCGCGTCCTGGAGGTTCCACTCCTCCGGTCGCATTTCACCGTCAACACTAATCCCGCTGCTTCCGACCGCTCGCCGGGGCGACGGATCACCGTCACCCTGCATGTGGAGATGACTGTCGGGTGGGTCCTGCGGCCTGGTTCGTTCCCGCCCGAATGCATGACGCCCGAATGCATGACGCCCGATGCATGACGCCCGGAGCCAGCGCTACTCCGGCGGTAGCAGCTCGGTGCGGAATTCAGGTGCCAACGTTTGCGATTTCTCGATGAACGCGTGCATGGCGGACTCGTCGAGGGGAATCGGAGCCTCGGTGCGGCTGGCAACGGGTTGGCCGACCAGAGCGAAGAACTCATCCTGGCCCGCAGGGGTGCACATGCACAGCAGCCGCGCGGCTCGATCGGAGCGGTTGACGAACGAGTGCGGGGCATTGGCGGGGATGTTCATCGTCACCCCAGCTCCCGCGGTCACTGTCTCACCGCGGAACCTCACCTCGATCTCTCCGTCGAGGACTGTGAACATCTCCTCGAAATCGTGGCGATGCGGCGGCGGTCCACCGCCCGACGGAACGTGCATGTCGATCAACGTGTACTTGCCGTCGGAGTCGGCACCACTGACCAGGATCGTGTAGGTGTCGCCGACCAATCCTCTCGTCGTCGGCCCGCGCGACGGTGAGCTCGCGGGACGGATCGTCGTCCGGAATTGCGGTCGGTGTTGGTTCCTCGGACACAGAGGGCTCCTCGAGTGGATCGAAGGGAAGAATTCATCCGGTTGCGAACGTATTCCTGATGGGCTCCGTCCAATAGAGGCGAAAGACCCGATGCCGGCGAAAAAGACTTCACAACTTCGAATGGGACATGACCTGCTGACCGGTCGACGACCTCTACCGGAATGCCCTGCATCGAGTGACGAATGGCCCTGTCGAGCTGCGCGAGCCGGGGGCGACAGTGATGTGGAGACGCCGCATCGCGGTGGGAGGTCGAGGAGTGAAGATGAACGGTCAGCCGGATTCGGCAGTGTTGGAGATGTTGGTGGAGCTGGCGTGTCGCGCGCCGTCGGTACACAACAGTCAGCCGTGGAGGTGGACCTACTCCGCACACGGACTCGATCTGTACACCGACCGCTCCCGGTTGCTCGGGGTGATAGACCCCACCGAGCGGCAGATGGTGATGAGCTGCGGAGCTGCGTTGGACCATCTTCACAAGGCTGCCGCGGCGTTTCGGTGGACGGCCGACATCGACGTGTTGCCCACACCGGGTGCGCCGGATCATCTCGCGCGGATCCGTTTCGCACACGACGCGCATCCTCGGTCGCACGAGTTCGATCTGCTGGCTGCGATCAACCGTCGCCACTCGGACAGGCGGGCGTTCGGGGCAGTATCCGCCGGTCGAGATCTGACGAAGTACGTGGGCCGAGACACTCACGGCGTCGAGCTGACCGTCCTGTCGGCAGAGTCCACCCAGACGTTGGCGAAGGCCTCGATGCTGAGCGCGAGCATCCGAAAGTACGACGCGACGTATCAGGCGGAGATCCGCTGGTGGGCGGGGCATTCGTTCCGATCGGGAGGGATTCCACCCGAGGCCCTGACGGACCACGCGGATGCGTCGAGGGTCAGGGTAGGACGGCAATTCCCCGAACCGCACCGGGTCGCCAGGGTGCTCGCGCAGGAACCCGTCGAAGACGAGGCCACGGTGGTCCTGCTCGGTACGGAATCCGATGATCGTCTGGACTGGTTGAACTGCGGCCGAGCCATGTCCTCGTTCCTGCTGGCAGCGACCGCAGACGGGCTGGCCACGTGCCCCTTGACCCATATGACAGAGCAGTCGGGTAGCAGGCAGCTGGTCGAGTCGCTGACTCCTCGAGGCGGAGTTGCCCAGGTGCTGATTCGAGTCGGTACGGCCATGATTGGCTCGCCGCCGCCCCGAACCCCGCGACATCCGGTGGCCTCGGTGCTGTCGGTCCCCGTACCGGCTCGCGTAGTGAACAGGAACCGATCATGATTCTCGCAGCTCATCAGACAATCGTGGTGGGCGTAGATGGTTCGTCCAGCAGTGCCGACGCGGTTCAGTGGGCTGCAGGCCTGGCCGAGAGAGTGGAGTCTCCACTGCACATCGCCTCGGCGGTGACGCAGCCCGCCTTCTACATGGGCGAGTCCGCATCGGTCGTACCGAGGGAGGTGTGGGCCGAACAGCGCTGCGCGGCCGAACGGATCGTCACCGATGTCGCCACCGCAGTGCTGGCGCGGCATCCGGACAGTGTGGTGACCACGTCCGTGCACACTGCGACCGCGTCCGCGATGATGGTCGAGCTTTCTCGTACCGCGCGCATGCTCGTCGTCGGCAACTCCGGTTCCGGTCCGATCGTGTCGGCGTTGTTCGGGAGTACGGCGCAGACGACCTCCAACTCGGCGCTGTGTCCGGTGGTCGTGTGGCGGGAGGGAGCCGACATCGTCGACGCACCGATCCTGGTCGGCATCGACGGGAGCGCGACGAGTGAGGTCGCCGTCGATCAAGCCTTCGATCTGGCGTCGATGTTCGGTGTGCCGATGATCGCCGCGCTTGCCTGGAGTTCGTTGTCCCAAGGCGCGGCACTGTCCCTGCCGGGATCGCCCGACAGTACCGAGATCGAGCGTGAGCAACAGCTGCTGCTGTCCGAATCTCTCGCCGGTCGGAGCGAGAAGTACCCGGATGTGGCGGTGGAACATGTTGTGCGGCAGGGAAACCCTGCGCATCTGTTGATAGATCTGTCCAAGCGCGCCGGGCTCGTCGTGGTCGGCAGTCACGGCCGAGGAGTGGTGGCCAGAGCGCTGTTCGGATCTACCAGCAGCAACCTCACGCGACACGCGCACTGCCCGGTGATGATCTGCCGGACCGACGTCGATCACGACGAGGGGTCCGCTCTGTCCCGCATCTGACCGTGCCGAGCCGAGTCCGCAGCGCGGTGAGCGGCCTTGTGTGCGGAGCGGGTTCACGCGCCTGGCCGAGACCGCGCGGGTACGTACTGGCAGGGTAGAGGCCATGCGCTCGTTCGATCACGTTCTGCATCCGGGTTCGGTGCACGGGACCGCGGGCCTTCGGACGCGGCTGTTGTTGTATTTCTTGCTGGCCACGACTGGCCTGTATGCGGCCGGGGTGATCCTGACTCTCCTGCCGCACGGCGACCGAGTGACCGCCGACATCTCCGGTGGCGTCGTGGCCATCTGCCTGGGGACGGCCGGGGCCGCATTGTTGTGGCTTCGCCCCGGAACGTCGGTGGCGCATCGGTGGGCATTGGCTGCCGCCATGGTCTCGACACCTGCGGTGATGGCCTTCCATCACCTTGCGGCGGCGCAGAGCCAGTGCTTGTTGGCGGCAATGTTTCTGGCGATGTATATCCGGGCGTTCCACTCGGACGTGCCCGGCAGAGCGCTCATCGCCGTTCTCGTGGTCGCGGTCCTCTCGGCGGTGTGGGTCTCGCCCGCTCCGATGTATCCGATCTCGTACCTGGTCTTCGGCGTAGCGATAGCCGCTGCGGGAGAGGCGTTCGGCGTCGTGACCAAGGCTCTGATCGTCGCGTCGTGCACCGATCCCCTGACAGGGGTGTTCAACCGAGCCGGCTGGGAGATGACAACAGCCGAGCCGAGCGGAGGCAGAACGGCAGGGTCTCCGCTGGTGGTAGTGATCGTCGACGTCGACGATTTCAAGGCCGTCAACGATTCTGCCGGACACCGTGCCGGCGATGAATTGCTGATCGATCTGACCCGGGCCTGGTCGCGCGTGGCTCCTCGGGGCGCGGTGATCGCGCGCCTGGGTGGCGACGAGTTCGCCGCACTCCTGACCGGGCACGGCCGAGACTCGGTTGACGAATTCATCCGAACTACCGCCTGGTCGCTGCCCTATGCCAGCGTCGGGACTGCGGAATCGACCGACCCCGAGGAGCCGGTCTCGGATGTCCTCGCCCGCGCCGACGCGGTTCTGTACGAGGTGAAACGCGCTCGTAGAGAGAGCCGGTGAGCTATCGGTCGGCGTTGCCGCGACCGGTCGGCGGCGAGGCCAGATCGCAGTGCGGTGGACAATTCGACGCCTCGTCGCCGGTCCCGCGAATCAGTACCGCGGCTATCACGGCGCCGATCACCAACAGCCCGGCGCACAGGAGCATCGCGGTGTGGAAGCCGGCCGAGAACACCTCTGGCGCAGAGTAATCGGATCCGACAATACCGGCGAGCGCAGGCAGGGCGGCAACGGCCAGTAGTTGGCTGGTGCGCGCCACGGCGTTGTTGACTCCCGATGCGATACCGGCGCGGTCGGTGGACACCGCACCCAGAACGGCCCCGGTCAACGGGGCCACCAGCGTGGACAGACCGAGGCCGAAGATGAACACCGCGGGCAGAATGTCTGTGAGATAGGAAGATTCAGGGCCGATTCGCAGCATCAACAGCAGGCCGAGTGCCGACAACAGTGGACCGACGGTCATCGGGATGCGCGGCCCGATACGTCCGGCGACCCGACCCGCGCGGGCAGAGAGCAGGAGCATCAGTGCGGTGATCGGCAATGTGGCCACTCCGGCTGCGATGGGCGAGTAGCCCACGGCGAACTGCAGTTGCAACACCAGCAGGAAGAACACTCCGCCGAGGGCTGCGTAGACGGTGAACGTGACGAGGTTGGCCGCCAGGAACACCCTGGATGCGAACAGTGAGGGCGGCACCAGTGCCTCGTGTGAGCGACGCTCGATGACCACGAACAGGGCGATTGCGAGGACTCCGAGAGCCAGAGCCAGGATGTGCGATTCGATGAGCCCGTACGTGAGTAGGCCCAATGCCGCCGCGACCGTGACGGCACCGGGCAGGTCGAGCCGGCCCGCCGCATGTGGATCTCGGCTCTCCGGAACATGTTTCGCGGCCACCCACACGACCACGACAGCGAGTGGAATGTTGATCAGGAACACCGAGCGCCAGCCCACGGCGTCGACCAACCAACCGCCGAGCAACGGGCCGATCGCCGACGCGACGCCGCCCAATCCCGACCACAGTCCGATTGCCGCTCCTCGATCCTCGGCCTTGATCGACGCCGAGATCAACGCGAGAGACCCGGGCGTGAGCAAGGCCGCGCCGACGCCCTGCAGCAGCCGCGCCGCGATCAGCACCTCGATGTTGGGAGCGAGGCCGCACAGAACCGACGCGGTCGCGAACCAGACGGTGCCCCAGACGAAGACGCGTCGACGCCCGAGTCGGTCACCGAGGGATCCGCCCAGCAGAATCAGCGAGGCCAGCGCCAGGGTGTAGCCGCTCAGAGTCCACTGCAGACCGGTGACGCCGGAACCGAGGTCGCGACCGATCGCAGGGAGCGCGATATTGACCACGGTGGCGTCGAGCATTGCCAGCGACGAGCCGAGCACCGTGGCTGCGACGATCCAGCGTCCTCGCGCGCTCGAGAGCGCAATGCTCTCGGTGGTCACAACTTCTCGACACAGACGACGAAGTTGCGCGAGTCCTTTTCGAAGCCGTATTGCGCCGGGTCGGGGCAGTCGTCGACCGAGGAGGAGCCCTCCAGGATCGTGACGACTCGACGAGTGTCGGCACCGGGGGTGGCGCAGTCCACCCGTTGGGCGAATTCACCGACGAGGTCCATGCATCCACCGACTATCCAGTCGATGTCGAGGCACAGGGCTCCCTGCTCGATGTCGAAATAGGTTTCGTAGTAGTACTGATCGGCGTCCGCCGGGCATTCGGCCGAGGTCGGCGTCTTGGCGAAGACGACGTAGTTCGACTGCGGAGATCCGCAGTTCGCGTTGGCGATGGTTGCCTCGTCGACGGTCCCGCCGAGGCTCACGCAGTCGCCGATCTCGACGTCGATGTCCACGCTGCCGCCGTCGTCGACGGGCGGGGCGTTCGGGGTGGTGCGGGGAGGGCTCGTCGTAGTGGGCGCAATGGAGGCACCGGAGATGGCGACGGCAGTGCCGGACACCTCCGAGGCGCACCCGCCGAGGAGTATCAGGGCCGTGCCCGCGGCGAGCGCAGCGACGAGAGCGCGAACCGAACGACTAGGTGACGCCATGGTGAGTCCTGCCCTCGTAGATTCTGCATCGACCGTGTGTGTAGAAAATATCGGACTCGCTTGTCGGCCGCATGAGGCAGGATGATCTGCGTGGATCTTCCTCTTGCAGTCCCGGTCGCGCCGATGCTCGCCAAGGCGGCCAAAGTGGTGCCCGCGCAGCCCGCGGACGGCCCGCCGGCGTGGTCCTACGAGCCGAAATGGGACGGCTTTCGCGCCATCGTCTTCCGGGACGGAGACGAGGTGGTGCTGGGTTCACGCGGAGGCAAGGACCTGGCCCGCTACTTCCCGGAGTTGGTCGAGGCGGTCAAGGCCGAGTTGCCGGACAGGATCATCGTCGACGGCGAAATCGTGGTGCCCCGAGAGAAGAACGGTTCCACTCGGCTGGACTGGGAGTCGTTGTCGGAGCGAATTCACCCCGCAGCGAGTCGGGTGACGATGCTCGCGGAAAAGACCCCCGCCCAGTTCATCGGATTCGACCTGTTGGCCCTCGGCGACGAGGACCTGACGAGCGAGCCGTTCTCGACGCGGCGAGCGAGATTGCTCGACGCGGTCGGTGCGGGCGGGCCGAGCTGTTTCGTCACCTCGGCCACCGATGATGCCGAGGTCGCGCAGGACTGGTTCGAGCGGTTCGAAGGTGCCGGGCTCGACGGTGTGGTGGCCAAGAAGCTCGATGGGCTCTATCTGCCCAACAAGCGCGAGATGATCAAGATCAAGCATGCCCGCACCGCGGACTGCGTGTTGATCGGCTATCGAATCCACAAGTCCGGCAACGGTATCGGATCGTTGCTGCTCGGGCTCTACGACGGCGATGATCTGCGGATGATCGGTGGCGCGTCGGCGTTCACCGACAAGCGTCGGCTGGAACTGCTCGAAGAACTCGAACCGCTCCGACTCGGCGAGGACGTCACCTACGACGGTGAGGCGACGCGCTGGAATTCGTCCAACGACCGCAATTGGATTCCGGTGCGCATCGAGCGGGTCATCGAGGTGGCGTACGACCAGATGGAGGGTGCTCGGTTGCGGCACGTGGCCCGGTTCCTGCGTTGGCGACCCGATCGTGATCCGCGCTCGTGTGCCTACGACCAGCTCGAGGTTCCGGTGCGCTACGACGTGGCCGATGTGATAGCCGGGGGGCGATAGAGGTGGCCGCGAAAACGCCACCGGCGTTCGTGCAGGCCGGCGAGCGCGAGGTGCGAGTATCGAGCCCCGATCGGGTGATCTTCGAGGCCACCGAACGCACTCCCGAGATCACCAAGCTGCAGGTCTGCGAGTATTTCGCCACAGTCGGGGAGCCACTGATGCGGGCGATCGGCGACCGCCCGACAGCCATGGAACGGTGGCCCGACGGCTATCGCGAGGGCATGCGATTGGCGCTCGGTCCGCAGGACAAGGAGGGCGACGGCTTCTATCAGAAGCGGCTACCCAAGGGTGCGCCCGAGTGGATCGAGACGGTGAAGATCGCGTTCCCCAGCAAGCGGACCGCCGAGGAACTGTGCCCGTCCGAATCGGCCGCCCTGGTGTGGGCCGCTCAGATGGGGACCCTGACCTTCCATCCGTGGCCCGTGCGGCGACCGGAGGTGGACCATCCCGACGAGCTGCGTCTCGACCTCGATCCGCAGCCGGGCACCACCTTCGCCGACGCGTTGCGAGTCGCCGACGTGACGCGAGAGCTGCTGGAGGAGTTGGGCTTACGCGGCTACCCGAAGACGAGCGGTAATCGGGGCATTCATATCTATGTCCGCATCGAGCCGAAATACACCTTCGAGCAGGTTCGCCACGCAGCCATCGGTCTGGGCCGGGAACTCGAACGCCGCGACGACGGCGTGACCACCAACTGGTGGAAAGAGGAACGCGGAGAACGGATCTTCATCGACTACAACCAGAACAACAGGGACCGAACCATCGCCAGTGCCTGGAGTCTGCGGGCACGACCCGGGGCACCCGTCAGTACTCCGATGACGTGGTCGCAGCTGGCCGACGTCGCCGATCCGCGAGAGTACAACCTGGTGACAGTCCCGGAAATGTCGAAAGACGGGGACCCGTGGTCCGACATGGATTCTCGGGCCTACTCTCTCGAACCCCTTCTGCGCCTGTGGGAAACGTTGCCGGGCGGAGAGCTGAACTTCCCGCCCGACTACCCCAAGATGCCCGGCGAACCGCCTCGCGTGCAGCCCTCGAAGAAAGTCGCCGAGCACTGGGATGCGGAGGGAAATCGCACCGAGGGCTGACGGAGTTGCTGACGCATATTGATCACCCGATGCGCGCATGTCTTTTCGCTTCGCGATCGGCCTTGATTCCACTCATGGTCAGGATGACGCCGGCCCCGAGAGCCAAGGCGGCCGACAGCGTCAGCATCGCTGTCGCGGGGACAAAGCCCAGGACCAGTAGCCCTGCGATCAGCACCGCCGACGCCAGGCAGTGGATGGCACCAGCCATCATGTACGGGTACGCAACACGATGCGCAGCAACCCAGGCTTCCGCACTCGACTTGGTTGCTCGCGTCTTGATGCCGATGAGCGAATTGGGTTGCTGATCCGGCCCTTTGGTCACCGACGCCGTCATGTACACGGTCAGCGACAACGCGAACAGTGTCAGCGCAATCGCCACAGCTATGTCTCGAGCGGCATTTGCGTCCACAGTCGATCCTTCCGTCGGCTCCGGGTGCA
>NZ_CAPS01000014.1 GCF_000333955.1 Rhodococcus sp. AW25M09 | reverse complement strand
GGGCACACCTGCCTGCATCGCCAGATGGAAGCCGCCCTTCTTGAACCGGCCGAGACGCGAGGTCGGCATTCGCGTGCCCTCGGGTGCGATGGCCACGGAGATGCCACTGTGCAACTTTTCGATCGCCGGCCGCATCGCCTCGCGTGCCTGTGAGGGATCACCACGATCGACATAGGCGACGTCGAAGATCCTGCCCAGCAGCGCGAACCGCGGATCGCGTTCGAGCTCGCGCTTTGCGACGGCAGTGATGTCGCGGCGCAGGATGGACGTGACGATGATCGAGTCCGCTGTGCTCTGGTGATTGAACATGAACACCGCTGGCCGAGCAGACCACGCATGCTCCGTGCCGGTCACGTCGAGCTTCACGCCCGCGATGGTCAGCGCGATGTCCGGTGCGATGGTGCTCGTGATGTTCGCGCCGTTGCGGCGACTCCGCGTAAGAATGCCGAGCCCGAGGCCGATCGACGCGCTGGCCAGAACCGACCCAAGAGCGGCCGTGCTCCGGACGGCGGAGGTGAGGTCGGTGCCCCGCTTGGGCTTGTCCAACGTCAGCGACGGCCAATTCTTCTTTGCGGCGTAGCGCTGCAGTTCGGGATCCGGATTGAGGGCGACGGGACGTCCGACGGCCTCGAGCAGTGGCACGTCTTCGCCGCCGTTGGAATACGCGAAACAGCCGGCCAGATCGATGCCCTCGCGTTCGGCGTAATCGATCGCCGCCTGACCTTTGCGTGGCCCCCACAGTGATTTGCCGACCAGCTCGCCGGTGAGAATCCCGTCGGTGACGACGGGTGTGGTGCACAGCAGTTCTTCGAACATCATGTCCTGCTGCACCGGGATCGCCTGGTACGGCGTGGCCGAGGTGGCCATCACCAAGCGATGCCCGGCATGCCGGTGCGCCTCGACGAGGGCCCGGGCCTGCGGGTAGATCATCGGCGCTATTTCGTTGCGGAACAGGGTGTATGCCTGCTCCATCAGGTCCTCTTCCCGACGGCCCTCCAGGCCGCGGACGGCCTTGCCCATCAGGTTGTCGACGGGGGAGTTGCGCATTCGCATTTCGACGACGGCGCTGGAGATCTCCCACAGTTCCTTGACCGTCACATCGAGAGTCTTGAGACGTTCGAGAAACACTGCACGGGCGGAGAATCCGTCGATCAGGGTGCCGTCGAGATCGAAGTACGCCACGGTGTCTCGGCCGGGTGGAGCGGCAGCGATCGCGATCAGTCGATCGTCGAACTCGGTCATGAATTGTTCTCCTCGGGAGCCGACACAGGTTCGACGTCACGCAACATGCGGTGGGCCATATCGCGAATCGTGCGAACCTTGCGGGCCCACTCGTCGATCTCGAGCGCGAAGTCTCTGCGACGGCGCGCGATACCCTCGGACGACGAATCGATCAGGTCGCGGTTCTCTGCCAATTGCAGTGCAGTGTCGAACAGTTCGCCGGAAATGGCCTCGCTGTGATCGAGCTGTTGACGAAGCCGCTTGGCCTGAGCCGCACCGAGGCACTCGGCGATGAACTTCGGCTTGTCGAATTCGCCGCTCTGGGGCAGCAGCATCAGCTGATCGGCCACCACCTGATACGCCTCGAAGATCGGCTGCAGCACTCGATGCGCCAGATGTAGATCCTGTGACTGGAGTTGTTGCGCAGCATAATCGGGGTCGCTGATCTTGACCCGCCAGTCCGGATCGATCAGATCGACCTCGGACTCCAGTCGCTCGCTGAAATCCTTCTTGTCGCCGAAGAAGAACTCGAACTTGAGCAGATCGCGCAACTCCAATGCCGACTGCCACAGCAATTCCTGCGTCAGGGGCACCGAACCGCCGCGCGTCGGCAGCACCACCAGTTCGCCGATGGCACGCATCACGAAGAAGTGAATAGCGTTGTTGCGGAAGAACGCTGCCACGAGATGCTTGTCCTGGGCCAGATAGAACAGCGGTTCGGGACCGTCGTCGAAGCGTTTGACGACGTTGGCGTTGACCTGGGTGATGACGGCCGAGCGCACCACATCGACGTCGGCTATGTCGACGCCTCCCGCGGTGGGCAGATTTCGCTGCTTGATGTAGCGGGCGAGAGGGGCAATGATCGCCCACATCTCGTTGACGTTGAGGGCGCGATCCTCGATGCCCAACAGCGCCATCGTGACCAGCGCGGCCGGGGTGACCGGGGTGGAGTCGTTGATCGCGTGCGCGACACCGAGGGCGATCTTCTGCACTGCCACTCGCTTGTCGGGATTCTCGGCGACGATCGAGGCCACCGACATCGGCTCTCCGAAATTGAGATAGACGTTGCCACGCAACGTGCCCTGCGCGCGGATGTACCCGATGGCCATCCGAATGCCCTCGGCCTGTTTCTTCGCCCCGTGCGATTCCTCGGCCATCGCGCCGACCTCGTGCAGGCGGTCGTAGGTGATGGACGTCGGAATCAGAAAGACGTCCCCGGCGTCGCTGGACTCGAGCGCATCGACGAGATAGCTCAGCAGGCCGAACCTCGGCGGCCGGAGCTTGCCGGTGCGGCTTCGGCCACCTTCTATGTACCACTCGAGGTTGAACCGCTTGCTCAGCAGGAAGCTCATGTACTGACGCAGCGTCCACTTGTAGATCGCGTCGGAGAACTTGCGCTGAATGAGCACGACGCCACTGCGTTTGGCGATCGGACCCAGGGGCCAGAAACCGACGTTGATGCCGCCCATGACGTGATTGAGTGGCAGGCCCTCGGCCAGCAGCGCCGGTCGGAGCACGAGCGGATCGAGATAGGAGCGGTGATTGGGCAGGAACACCAACGGATAGTTCTTGTTGAGTTCGCGTACCTTCTGCAACTGATCACGATCGACGTCGACCTTGTAGGCCCGAGAGAAGTAGGCCCCGAGCGTGCCCCACATCTCGACTGCCCGTCGGGTCTCGGTGGCGACCATTTCGCCGAGGATCTCGTTGACGCGGGTGTCGACTGCCTCGCGATCCTGGCCGACCTCGTCCGCGAGCGCGGTGATGCCGTCGCGGAACTTCTTCTGTTCCGTCATGTCCTCGACGACGAATCGCGGGATCTTGTACTCCGAGCCGATGACGCCACGCTCGGCCTTGTCCAGCGCCAGACTGGCCTGGCGCAGGATGAACGACGACAGCGAGGTGCCACCGCCCCGCTCGAACCGATCTTGCAGATCACTGAGTGTCGCGGGCTCGCCGACCAATACCGCGGAATGATCGGGGTCGTCGCCCGCCACCCATCGCTGCCAGACCTGGGTGGGCTTGGATCGACCGCGCGGAGCGAAGATGCGGTGCAGAATCCCGGTCTTGCGATCGGACAACGTCACTCGCAGAGGGATCAGCAGCGGATCGTCGGCGTACCCGCGAACGGTGTCCGACAGTGACGTCTTGGCCTCACCGGAGAGCACCACCGAGGGCGGACGCGGTTCCCCGTCCGGTGTGGTGGCATCGATCCACTGATTCAGCGCCTGAACCTCGAGGGTGGATTTGGCGTCGAGCAAATACACGTGCGGACCGTCGCTGAGCGACTGTTCGTCCGCGTCGAGGTGGTACATCGATGCTCCTGTTCCGTACCTACGCAACGAGGCACGTCGCCAGGCTACGCGGGAGATACCGGCCGCGAGGGCGGTTCGGCGAGGTGGTGCCGGGGCGAATTCGATCGACTGTCTCGCAGAACTACTCCCGGGTATTCGCGAGTCGATGTCACGTCGAGTGGACTGGAGCGGCGAGTGCGGCGGCTGGCGTATAGAGTTGAAGACATCGACCTTCTCGGTCAACCCAATCTAAGTGTTAATCCAAGTAACAGTTACTTGAGGTTACAGTTACTTCTCGTCAGTGCGTCCATGACGATGTCGGTGAATCCTCGACACGCTCGGTCCGTCGGGCCGGCTCGTTCGACGAACACCTCACTACACTCGCTCTGATTCTGCCGTGCTTCGTGCCATGACATCGCGCGTGCATCTGTGCGACAGTATTCGCAAACACTTTCGAGAAAGGCCGGTAGTCGATGCCACCCCGTGGGCGCGCCGTGAACGATTCGTTGACTCCCGAGAATCTGGCGACGCTGGCCGCTGCGCTCGCCGAGGGCCGTCGGGCCACCGTCTATCTCCGCGAGCCGAACCCCAGCCTCGGCTTGCCCGACGGTACGTCGGCGAAGGTCGTGTCGATCGACGGCACCACGGTCACCATCAGCCCGAAGGGTGTCAACGACGAATTGCCCTACGAGGCCGAGGAACTGCGGATCACTCGCAATGCGGCAACCTCGGCAGCTCCGGCCAAGCGCGTGCCCGCGAAGAAGGTGGCGACGCCGCCGTCGAGAACCGCCGAACCGACCTCGGCCGCTGAGTCCGTACGGGCTGTGAACAAGGCCGCGCCGGTCGCAACCAAGGCCGCGTCGGTCGAAAACAAGGCCGCGCCGGTTCGAGACACGGCGGTGCAGCCGAAGAACCAGGCGGCCCGCCGAGCCAAGAAGGCGCCGAGTGGAGTCAGCGTCACCATTTA
>NZ_CAPS01000015.1 GCF_000333955.1 Rhodococcus sp. AW25M09 | reverse complement strand
CAACCTCGTCCAGCCCCGCACCGTGTTCTCGGTGCGGGGCTGGTGTTGGTTTCGGGGTCGCTCAGGTGAGGCGGTTCAGGCGATGTGGGGGCCTGCTCGGGCGTGGGATTGTAGGGGTTGTCGGTGGGGGTCGACGGTGGCCGGGGGTATGAACCAGGGGTGGTTGTCGGCGGCGATGAACACTTCCCAGTCGCTGTGGTGGATGAGTCGGTGGTGGAATCCGCAGAGGAGGACGAGGTTGTTCATGTCGGTGGGTCCGCCGTCTGCCCAGTGCCAGATGTGGTGGCCTTCGGTCCAGGCGGCGGGTTTGCCGCAGCCGGGGAAGGCGCAGCCGTGATCGCGGGCTGTCAATGCTCGTTTCTGTTTGGCGGTGACGGTGCGGGCGGTGCGGGCGAGGTTGAGTGGGTTGCCTGTGTCGTCCATGACGATGGCGGTGAGGATGCAGTCGCAGGCGAGTTGTCTGGAGGTGTTGCGCGAGAGTGGTCCCATCCAGGGCAGCCAGCCGACAGAGGTGCCGTCGCCGAACATATCCCGATACGCGCCGCGATCAGGGGTCGGTCCGGCAGCGCTGCCGCAATCATCGCCACTGCCACTGCCACTGCCACTGCCACAGTCACAGCCGCTGCCACTGCCACTGCCACTGCCACTGCCACTGTCACTGCCGCTGCCACTGCCACTGTCACTGTCACTGCCGCTGCCACTGTCACTGCCGCTGCCACTGTCACTGTCACTGTCACTGTCACTGTCACTGTCACTGCCGCTGCCGCTGCCACTGTCGGCTGCCGCTGCCGCTGCCACTGTCGGCTGCGCTTGCTGCGGTGCCGCGGAGGTCGGTGAGGTCGCGGAGGTTGATGTGGAGGTTGACGTGGGGTTTGTCGCCGCCTTCGTTCGGGCGGTCGCTGGAGGCGAGGTAGTGGTCGAGGATCTGCCCGAACGCGTCGGCCCTGCGTTTGGCGGGGCTGCGCGGGTCTGGGGTGCCGTCGACCGCGGGTCTCGGTTCGGTCAACGGTGAGAGTGCGGTGAGCAGTTTTTCTCCGGTGACAGCATCGAAATCCCCCTTGAGTGCCAGGCGTCCGTTCAGGGTTTTCGAGGCGAAGAGTTCGTTGCGGTCGGTGTCCTCGGCGGGTGGCTTGTTGCCGCCGTAGAGGTCGTGCAAGCGGGTGATCGCTGCGCGCAGTGGGCCGGTACGGGCGTCGGGTCCGGTCGCGGCTTTGATCAGCGCTGCCCGGGCCATATCGCAGCCCTCTTCGGGGAGGTCCTTGGGTGGGGTTTCGGCGAAGTCGAGGATCAGGGCGGCGTGGTCGAGGGACATGACACCGGTGTTCACGGCGTCGGCGATGTCGGGAAAGGCAGCCATTCCGCGGGCGAGGGCGAGAATCTTGTTGGCTTTTCCCGCCGAGAGCAGGGTGGTGGAGGTCAGCCAGCCGGCGGGGCCGGGGAAACCGAGTTTCTCGCGGGAGACGCGGGTGTCGATTTCGGCGACGAGGGCGATACGGCGGGCTTCCAACAGTTGAATCTGATGGGAGACGTCAGCGGCGGCGGCGAGGAGTTCGTCCTCGCTCAGTTGCCAGATCGCTGTGGTCATGCCATGAAGTGTATCGAACAAATGTTCGACTGGCAATGATGATGCAATCGAAAACTATTGCTGTGCATAAGGATTCGACAATCAAAACCTGTCGGTGGCTTGTGGTAGGAGCTACGGCACCCGTTTCCAGATGACAATCGCTGCAGCGACTCCGATCGCGAGCAATGTGGCGACTATTCCGATTTTCCACATGAAGTCGACGAACAGGTGGTCATCAGCTCGTTGCCATCGGCTTTCGGTGTTGTCATGAACGGTCCCCGTCTTCGTTCAGGCGCTGCGCGGCCGATCTCGCCGCGCGTGCGGTCCACGATCCCCGGGCGGAGGACTGGGAATGTCGCGTGCACAGGTCTGCCGCGCGCTCGGCCATCGGCCCGAGTTGTCGTTTGGTCGAATTCCATTTCCCAGGCGTTTGAGATGCACGGCGACGCCGAAGAGCGTGACGGCGACGACGGTCACGATCGCGGCGATGATGGCGAAGCGTACGAGTAGCAGTGTCAGAACGGTTTCCATGGTCAACCTCTCCTTAAAAGCATGGATGTGCTAAATAAGAAAGTAGCACGAACCTGCTATAAAAGAACAGTGCCCAAAGTTGTAAATCCCGTCGAACGGCGTCAGAGAATCTTCGAAGCCGTCTTCGACGTCGTCGTCGAAGCCGGAATCGGGCAGGTCACGTTACGTGCGGTAGCCGATGCGGCGGGATTGGCCATCGGATCGATTCGCCACTACTTCTCTTCGCGTGACGAATTGATCGGTGCAGCCTCCGAGGAAGTGATCGACCGCATCACCGAACGGATCGCGGCGCACCGAGATCGGTTGGACGGCAGCAAGGATCGCCTCGCGATCGCCGAGGACATGCTCTGTGAGCTGCTACCACTGACCGACCGCACATCCCGTGAGGTTCTTGTTTGGCTCGAGATCGTCACGTCAGGCCGTACCGATCCGGTACTGAGTGCCTCGGCCGACAGGCTCTTCACAGGGTCGCGGACCCTGGCGGGCCTGATTGTCATGCATGCCGAGCTGGTATCGAAAGCGGAGTCGGTGCTCGAAACCGAAAGGCTGGCGGCAATGATCGATGGACTCGCGCTCAGAGCCTCTCTTCACCCCGATCAGCTGCCGCCTGCATTGGCGCGAAGCGTGGTGCGTCGACACCTGCGTCAATTGTCGAAGGGGTGAAGCGGGCTTCTACCGCCGCCGGGTCTTTCGCAACCACCACAGTCCCGCGATCGGGAGTACCACCGGGATGAAGACGTATCCCGAGCCGAAGTGCGACCACACCGTCGGCTCCGGAAAATCCTGGGGCTGGATGTAGCTGAGGGCGCCGATGCCGATCACTCCGATGAGTTCGATGACGCAGGACACCGTCACCACTCGTCGAGAAGCTTCGGTTGCTCTGGCCAAACCGAACGTGGCCACGATGTACACCACGGCCGCGAATGCCGACAGGATGTAGGCCATCGGGGCGTCGTCGAATCGGGTGGTGAGCTGCACGATCGAGCGTGATGTCGCGGCCACGGCGAACACGGCGTACACGGCGATGAGGAAGCGCCCGAATCCGGTGCGCGTCGCTTGCTGGAGGTTGTCAGGCATATCCGGCCCAAATCTGGCTCAGGCGCAGCACCATGGCCGCGAGGGTGAGGACGGCAACGAGCAGTACTGCGGTGCCGCCGCGGGAACGGTCGCCCAGGGACCACCACGTCCCGAGCGGAAGCAGAAACAGGAGTCCGACGAGATACGAGCCGAACGTCAGCCGGTGAATGTCGCGATCGGAGGTGAACATCAAGACGAAACCGATCACGGCCTGCAGTGCCACGACGGCCTCGGTGGCGGCGATCGTCCAGAACAGTGCTCGATCGGACCTGTTCTTCAACAGAACGGGCCGGTTCGTGGCGAGCTTCACGAGCGCCCAGATGCCCACTACCAGGGACAACGCGTACAACAAGCCGGTGACGGCGCCGATCATCGAGTTCCTCGTCATGCTCGCAAGTGGATGGGTGGACCGGCCTTCACAGTAGCTGCGTAACACCACGTCAACACTGTGAGGCCCTTGAAACACGGCGTTGTTCCGAGCGTGACCAATCGGAAATGGGTAGGGCTTGTACTTGTTCCATGGCCGCAGAGGATCTGCTCTCTCGCCGGACATGCCCTCTCTTCCTCGGTGGACACCGGAGTCCACCGCATCCAGTCAGCTCTGTGAATCCAGCCAGCTCTGTGAACATTAGGAGAAGCACGTGTCAGACATCGATCAGACCATCGCCGAGAACATCAAGAAGTCTCTCGAAGAGATCCCGCACCCTTCACTTCCCAAGGGCAGCAACATTTATGGCTCCACCAAGATCTTTCCCGACTACAAGGCCGAGAACGGCGAAAGCTACTTCACGCTGGTGCACGGAATTGCCCACGAGTCGTCGGTGTCGTTCGTTGCGGTACTCCAGGCGACGCGCGCTCTGCGCAAGGGTTTCGAGTCGGCCATGTACTTCTACGGCCCCGGTGCCATCAATTGCCTTGCCACCCGCGGATTCCCGACGACCGGTGACTCCGGATTCCCCGGCGAGCAGAACATCAACGATTCCCTCGCGACGTTCATCGCCGAGGGCGGCACCGTGTACTGCTGCCGCTTCGGGCTTGCCCTGCACGGCGGCCGGGAAGAGGACCTGATCGAGGGCGTCATCCCGGCTCATCCCCTCGACGTGCAGGACGCGCTGATTCACTACGCGCGCAAGGGTGCCATCATCAACTCGACCTACATGGTCTAGGGGCTCTCGTGTCCATCAGCACGAGAGTGGAATTGGCGTTGCTCGGTATTCGAGGAGCGACGCCGGTATCCAGAACTGCCGGTGCCGGCCCGAGTGACGATGGACATGTCCGCATGGACGGCCTGGGCGCTGCCATCCCGCGAAATCCCCTGAGTCCATATGTGCTCGAAGAGGGGCGAGTTCTGTTCGACGGCAACGATATCGGTCTCGATATAGAAGCCGTCGAACGTCCGAAGTTCTACGACCTCGTGACCGCAGACGGCATCGCCTACGACAAGATCGCCAAGCTGCATGGCTCGAGCGTCCTCGCCACGACGGTGGTGCAGACCTGCATTCGATACGGCGCAGATCAGCGTTGCCGCTTCTGCTCCATCGAGGCGTCGCTCGAGGCGGGGGATACCATCGCCGTCAAGACTCCGGCGCAGCTGGCCGAGGTGGCCGAAGCGGCGGTACGGCTCGATGGCGTCACCCAAATGGTCATGACGACTGGCACCTCGGCGGCAAAGGATCGTGGTGCCCGCCACCTGGCCCGATGCGTGCGTGCCATCAAGGCGGTGGTTCCGGAACTGCCGATCCAGGTGCAGTGCGAACCGCCCGGCGACCTGCAGACGATTCAGGATCTGTACGACGCCGGAGCCGAATCGATCGGGATCCACGTCGAATCGCTCGACGACGAGGTTCGACGCAGGTGGATGCCGGGCAAGGCATCGGTCTCGATGGACGAGTACCGCGCGGCATGGAAAGAAGCCGTTCGCATATTCGGTCGCAACCAGGTCTCGACGTACATTCTGGTGGGACTCGGTGAGGATCCGGACGAGCTGGTCTCCGGGGCCGCAGAACTCATCGAGATGGGCGTCTATCCCTTCGTCGTACCGTTTCGGCCACTCGCCGGAACACTGGCGGTCGACGTCGATCGCGCGACGGCACCCGACGGTGATGTCCTCGAAAGCGTCACCCGACGCGTCGCCAAGGAACTTCAGGCTGCCTCGATGCTCGGTTCCGATCAGAAGGCAGGCTGCGCTGCCTGCGGTGCGTGCAGCGTCCTGCAGAACGCAGGAGGGTGATATGTACGGCTTGGAAGTACAGGATCTTGCTGGATTATCGGGCGCTGCAACCACTGTCGCGCAGCCGGGGTTCATCGTCCAGCCGTGCAACGGTGCGGCGGAACTGAACGCGTACCGGTCGTTGCGTAGAGCGACCTTCGTTGCCGAGCAAGGCCTGTTTGCCGGCACCGACCGCGACGACGTCGACGACGACCCGCGTGCGGTCGTTCTGGTCGCCACCGACCGAGATGGCATCGTGCTCGGCGGAGTTCGACTGGCTCCCTGTACCGCAACCGATCTGGGGTGGTGGGCCGGCAGTCGCCTCGTGGTCTCGGCGTCGGCGCGTACCTCCGGCGTCGGACCGGCCCTGGTTCGTGCCGCTTGTGCGCATGCGGAGAGCCGGGGTGTGCTTCGCTTCGATGCGACGGTGCAGAAGCGCAGCGAGCAGCTGTTCACCCGGCTCGGGTGGATCAGGCGCGGTGATGTCGAGGTGGCCGAGACGCCTCACGTGGCGATGTACTGGCCCATCGATCGCATAGAACGGCTGGCCTCATCCACCAAGGCGATGCTCGCCGGGGTGCTCGCGCCGCTGAAGGCGCAGCCACTCGGACTGGGTGCCAAAGGCTTTCGAGGCGATGACGGCGTCCCGGTGCCGGGGAGCGACTTGATAGCAGCGTGTGACGCGATCATCCCGTCGATGGTCGACCGTGACCCGGAGTGGGCCGGCTGGTGCGCGGCCTTGGTCAACCTGAACGACCTGTCTGCCATGGGAGCCCGAGCGGTCGGGATGCTCGATTCCGTCGGTGCACCCACGCAATCGCGACTGACCCGAATCATCCGCGGTCTCGCCAATGCTGCTGCGGCATGGCAGGTTCCGGTTCTCGGTGGCCACACTCAAGCGGGGGTTCCGTCGTCGCTGTCGGTCACCGCGCTGGGGCAGACCTCCAAGCCGGTGCGGGCCGGCGGCGGCAGCGTCGGAGATCGATTGACGCTCACCGCCGATATCGAAGGTGGTTGGCGGCGCGGATACCATGGTCAACAATGGGATTCGTCGTCGCGTCGAAACACCCCCGAACTGACTGCCATGGCGTCGTTCGTCGCCCGCACCGCGCCCAAGGCCGCCAAGGACGTGTCGATGGCCGGTCTGGCGGGAACCACCGGGATGCTCGCCGAGGCGAGCGGAACCGGTGCCATCCTCGATATCGCCTCGATCCCGAAGCCGGTCGCTGCGTCGATGGGTGAATGGATCACGTGTTTTCCTGGGTTCGCGATGATCACCGCGGACCGTCCCGGCGCCCCCACTGCGCCATCCGGACCTGCACTGTCCGCGGTCTGCGGAGAGCTCACCGATACTCCGGGCGTCGCGCTGCGATGGCCCGACGGAATCACCACTCGCGCGGTCACGTCCACTGTGACCGGATTGGGAGAAGCATGAACGACATCACCATTTCCGTCGCCGCAGCCGAATTCGGGCGCGACATGGAACAGGGCTATGCCACCATCGCCGCATTGCTCGCGGAAGCGCGCAGTCGCGGCAGCCGACTACTCGTGCTCCCCGAGGCGTGCCTGGGCGGATATCTGCCGAGCCTCGGCGGCGGCGACGAGACCGAGGAGTCGCGTCAGCGCCGGCTCGAGGCACTACCTCCAGCACTCGAACTCGACGGACCCGAGATCAAACGCGTCATCGACATGGCGGGCGACACCGTCGTCACGTTCGGATTCTGCGAGAAGGACGGCGACACCCGTTACAACGCCGCAGTCACGGTCGACGGCAGCGGCATCCTCGGCTCGTACCGCAAGGTGCACCAACCGCTCGGCGAGAACCTCTGCTACGACGCGGGCGACAGCTACTCCGCCTTCGATACTCCGGTGGGGCGGATGGGCATGCAGATCTGCTATGACAAGGGATTCCCCGAGGCTGCAAGGGAACTGGCACTCGACGGGGCCGAGATCGTCGCGTCCATCTCGGCGTGGCCGACGGCACGCACCGCGACCGTGGAGAACATGGAAGAAGATCGGTGGAAGCAGCGATTCGACATCTACGATCGGGCGCGCGCCCTCGAGAACCAGATCATCTGGCTCTCCGCGAATCAGGCGGGCACCTTCGGATCTCTGCGATTCGTCTGCAGCGCCAAGATCGTCGGACCGGGCGGCGAGATCCTCGCCGGTACGGGTGTCGAGCCGGGGCTGGCCACGGCCACCGTCGATGTCGAGTCGCTCATCGGTGCAGCCCGAGGTGGGGGAATGTACAACCTGCGCGATCGCCGGCCCTCGGTTTATCGGACCATCACCAAGGAGCCGGTCAATGCCTGAGATGTCGTTTGTCGTTCGTTGGCCCGATGGACGCGAACAGTCCTGCTATTCACCGTCACTGGTGATGCACGACTACTTGACGCCCGGTGAGGAGTACCCGGTGTCCGAGTTCGTCCAACGAACGTCGGAGGCGCTGACGGTGGCGAGCGATCGGGTTCTCGCGAAATTCGGCATGCGGTGCACCTCGGCCGCGCAGCAGATGGAAGAGATCCACGGTGTCAGTACCTCGTACGAGGCCGGTGCCGTTCGAGTACTGAGCATGTCCGGAGCTGAATTGTTATGACTCAGAACAGCGAGACCCCGAACATCGAGACCCCGAACAGCGGGACCGAGCACCACACCGTGATCGTGATCGGTGGCGGTCAAGCGGGCTTGTCCATCAGCTGGCACCTGACGCAACGAGGCATCGAACATGTTGTGTTGGAGCGAGACACCATCGCGCACGAGTGGAAAGATTCGCGCTGGGACAACTTCACTCTGGTGACGCCGAACTGGCAGTGCGCCCTTCCCGGATACTCCTACGACAGTGACGACCCCGACGGGTTCATGCAGCGCGACGAGGTCCATGCCTTCGTGCGGCGCTACGCCGAGAGCTTCGATGCGCCGGTGCGAGAGCATGTTTCGGTCGATCAGGCCTTGCAATCAGCGGCAGGTGGCTTCGATCTCGAGACCTCGTCCGGGCCGATGCATGCCGAACAGATCGTCGTTGCAGTGGGCGGATACCACATCCCCACCATCCCGAGATTCGCCGAGAAGCTGCCGGCCGATATCGTCCAGATCCACTCCTCCGACTACCGCGGGTCACACCAGTTCCCGGACGGTGACGTGCTGGTGGTCGGCACCGGACAGTCCGGCGCACAGATCGCCGAGGACCTGCACCTCGACGGCCGGCGCGTGCACCTGGTGGCCGGTACCGCTCCCCGCGTCGCACGCTTCTATCGCGGCCGTGATTGTGTCGCCTGGCTGCACGACATGGGAACGTACGATGTCTCCATCGAAGATCAACCCGGTGGCGTCGGCAAACGCGAGAACACCAACCACTACGTCACCGGCCGTGACGGTGGTCGCGACATCGACCTGCGCGCATTCGCCGTCGAGGGTATGCAGCTCTACGGCAGATTGCTGGGAGTCGAGGACGGCGTACTGCAGTTCGCGCCGACCTTGGAGGCGTCCCTCGATGCCGCCGACCGGGTGGCAGAGAGCATCAAGGACTCCATCGACACATACATCGAGCGCGAGGGAATCAACGCTCCCACCGAGAAGCGCTACGTGCCGGTGTGGCGCCCCGAAACCGAGACCACCGAACTCGACCTCGCTGCCGCGGACGTCAAGGCTGTCGTGTGGTCGGTCGGCTTCCGCACCGACTATCGGTGGCTGAAGGTCGGTGCCTTCGACGGCGAAGGCCATCCGACTCACAACCGCGGGGTCACCGCCGTTCCCGGCCTGTACTTTCTCGGCCTACCGTGGCAGCACACCTGGGGTTCGGGACGCTTCGCCTCGGTGGCCCGTGACGCAGCATTCCTGGCCGATCAGATCGGCCTCGAGATCAGTGCCGCGCAACCGCAGAGTCAGCTGGTCTGATCAGTCGTGGCCCCCATCAAGATCGGCGCGCTGGCAGCGCATTTCGGGCGGGATGTCGACCGGGCCGTACTGAAGATCACCACGATCATCTCCAGTGCGGCTCGAGAAGGCATCGACCTCCTCGTGCTGCCCGACGCATCCCTCGGGGGCTATATCGACAGCCTGAGCAATCCGGATCCCGCCGAGTTGCCGCCCACCCTCGATCCGGACGGTCCGGAG
Organism: Rhodococcus sp. AW25M09; assembly: GCF_000333955.1. Classification (GTDB taxonomy): domain Bacteria; phylum Actinomycetota; class Actinomycetes; order Mycobacteriales; family Mycobacteriaceae; genus Rhodococcoides. The sequence goes on along the minus strand of NZ_CAPS01000015.1, from coordinate 2,867 downwards.
CTGGCCGCGATCATCGCGGCTGCAGGGGATATGACGATTTGTATCGGGTACACCGAACTGTCCAAGGGTCTGCGGTACAACTCTGCAGTGTGTTTGACCGGTGACGGCATTCTCGGTAGTCACCGTAAGGTGCACCAGCCGCTGGGAGAGTCGCTGGCCTACGCGGCCGGAGATCGCTTCGACGCCTTCGACACTCCGGTCGGGCGGATGGGCATGCTCATCGATTACGACAAGACGTTTCCGGAGTCGGCGCGGGCGCTTGCCCTCGACGGCGCGAGAATCATTGCGGCGCTGTCAGCGTGGCCGGCCAGCGTCACCGATCGAGCGTCCTCGCTGCCGAACGACCGGCAGTCCCGGCTGTTCGATCTGTACGACGCCGCCCGAGCGGCCGAGAACCAGGTGGTGCTGGTCTCGTCGAATCAGACCGGCGTGATGGGGTCTCTGCGATTCCTGGGGCAAGCAAAGATCGTCGGACCCGGTGGTGACGTACTGGCGAAGACCTGGTCCAAAGGCGGCCTGGCCGTCCACGAGATCGACGTCGACGCCGAGGTGGACCGGGCTCGCAGAGGGTTGTACCACCTCGCCGAACGTCGGGTCGATGCATATCCGAATCTGTTGCAGGAGAAGCCGGATCAGTGAAGATCGCCCTGCTCACGTACTCGTCCAAGCCGCGTGGCGGCGTGGTGCACACGCTGGCACTGGCCGAGGCGTTGGCCCGCCGCGGGCAGGACGTCTCGGTGTGGTCTCTCGGTCGGGGCGGTGACAGCACGTTCTTTCGTCCGGTCGACCCGGCCGTCACCGTGCGGATGGTGCCGTTCGAACACCGCGACGGGGAAAGCGTCGGCGCGCGGATCCTGCGATCGATAGACGTTCTGCGAGAAGCGTTCACCCTGGACGAGTACGACATCGTGCATGCCCAGGACTGCATCTCGGCCAATGCTGTGGGCCGCTGCATCAGGACCATCCACCATCTCGACGAGTTCATCACGCCCGAACTTGCCGCGTGCCACGAACGCGCGATCACCGCACCGTATGCACGCATCTGCGTATCGGCAGCGGTGGCGAACGATGTCCGCCTCGGATGGGGATTCGAGCCCGCCGTGATCCCCAATGGAGTCGACGCCCAGCGATTCGGTGCGGCTGCGCAATCGGGGCGATCACACTGGCGCACGAAGCTCGGCCGGTACGTGCTCGCGGTGGGCGGTATCGAGCCGCGCAAGGGAAGTCTCGACCTGCTCGACGCCTTCGCCCGGCTACGGTCCGATTCAGGCAATCGAGACCTGCGGTTGGTCTTCGCGGGCGGTGAGACGTTGTTCGACTATCGAGAGTACCGCGCGGAGTTCGACCGTCGTGCCGAGGAACTCGGCGTCGAGCCGGTGATACTCGGTACCGTCGTCGACGACGAGTTACCGCACCTCGTCGCCCAGGCCGCCGTCTTGCCGTTCTTCTCCACGAAGGAAGGCTTCGGTCTGGCGGCCATGGAGGCACTCGCCGCGTCGACCCCCGTGGTCGCGCGAGATCTGCCGGTACTGCGAGAAGTGTTCGGAAACAGCGTCGCGTACGCCTCCTCGGTGGAATCCATGGCCACCGAACTGCATCGTGCTCTTCTCGCGCCGCGCAATCCTGAGACCGGCAGAGCATTGGCGCGCAGCCTCACCTGGGACGAGGCCGCGCGTCGACACGTGGAGTTCTATTCCTCGCTGCGGTGACCGCCACGTTTGTTTCGACGCAACGCATGCGGCTTGAGCTTGTGGAAACCCTTGACCCGCAGTGAGCGAATCGATTTGAGGTAGAACTCGGAATCGTGCCGCAGTTCCTCGGTCATGACGGTATCGACGAGCGTCGTCCCTGGATTGGCCGAGCTGGTCAACCGTGCGGCGATATTGACCACCGATCCGTACAGGTCGCCGTAGCGGGCCAGAACCGGGCCCCAGGCCAGTCCGACGCGGAGATCCGGCATGTCCCCCTGCTCGTCGAATGCATCCTGCAGGTCGAGAGCGATGTGGGCGGCGTCCTCGGGAGTCTGCGCGCTGAACATCACCTCGTCGCCGACGTTCTTGATCACCGAACCACGACCGCGCGCAATGATATTGGTGGCGAGGGACTCGAATTCCTCGAGGAGAGTCGTCAGTTCGCCGATGTCGAGTCGACGGGTGAGGCTGGTGTAGCCGACCATGTCTGCGAAGCCGACGGCCATGGTGGGGCTGTCGGTGGCGTCGTCGGGATCGACGATGGACCGCCCGGCGGCTGCGGCCAGGTGCCGACGCCACGTGTAGCCCTGGAGCGCTTCGAGGGTGGGGACGGTCTCGGCCGCGATGTCTCGGGCGTTGCGCCGGATCGCGTCGATGTCGTTCTTGTCGTCGTCGATGCTGGTGATGCGCTCGAGTATGTGAGAGTTCACAACGCCCACTTGCCATTCCGCGAGCCTGGACATCGACTGACCGAGAGTGCGAGCGATCGCGACCTCCATCTCGGGCTTGATGACCTTCTGCTCGGTGAGGCCGGTGATGAGCTTCAGCGCTTCGAGATCGGCGTCGGTGTACACGACCGCCTCGGTGTCGGTATGGATCGGGAATCCCATGCCGATCCAGAGGGCGATGACCCGCTCGAGTGGTAGCCCCGACTTCTCGACGATGTCGGAGCGGGTGTACTTCGGTGTGCCCCCCAGGAGATTGCGTTCGATCTCCGCTTGCACCACCGAGTTGATCTGGTTCTCAGGCATATCCCAACGTTCTGTCGAAATAGGAACGGACATCGTCCACGTACGCGTCGATTTTCTCGGGTTCCCAATCCGTGGTGGGAATGGGCTCGCCGATGGTGACCCTGACGGTACCGGAGTGGACGGTGAAATCCTTTTTCCACATCAC
>NZ_CAPS01000016.1 GCF_000333955.1 Rhodococcus sp. AW25M09 | reverse complement strand
AGGGAGACCAGACCCCAGGCCAGGAAGGGGCTCAGAGGAATAGTCAAGCCCAGCGGCCACAGGTAGCGCTTGGGGTCGCGCCACCGCGGCGAGGTATCTGTGGCGGACTCATCACGCATTGTGGATTCGAAGCTCCCGGTTCGGGCCGCGCCTCGGGGGGTGGAGGCGCGACGGTAGTGGCGTCTCACAACGTCATCGCTCGCTCCGCCATGATAGTTACTCGAGTAAATCGTTGTGGGTTCGCCGATGGGCCGTCGAAGGTCCCGGCACCCTTGTACGGTGACCGAATGGAGCATGTCGAGTCGTCGTTCGCAGGAGTCCACGGAACTCGCATCGTGTACGACGTCTGGACGCCCGAGGACGCGCCGACCGGGGTTGTCGTGCTGGCCCACGGCCTGGCCGAGCACGCCGGTCGATACCGGCACGTCATCGACCGGCTCGGCTCGCTCGGCCTCGTCGTCTACGCGCCCGACCATCGCGGACACGGGCGCTCGGGCGGCAAGCGGGTCAGGGTGGACAAGTGGTCCGATTTCACCGACGACCTGCATACCTTGTTCGGCATCGCGGCAGGGGAGTACCCGAACGAGCTCACCTTCCTGCTGGGCCACAGCATGGGCGGTGCCATCGCACTGTCCTACGCCCTCGACCATCAGGCCGATCTCGACGGGCTGATGCTCTCCGGTCCTGCGGTTGTCCCCAGCGCCGGGCAGCCGAAAGCGCTGGTGGCGGTGGGCAAGATTCTCGGACGCTTCGTACCGGCGGCCCCCGTGCTGAAGCTCGACCCCAACCTCGTCTCACGTGATCGGGACGTCGTCGACGCCTATGTCGCCGACCCGTTGGGCTACCACGGCAGCGTCTCGGCCGGCCTGGCTGCGGCACTGCTGGGTGCGGGCGAGTCCTTTCCGGCCCGTCTGCCGTCGCTGACGATTCCGGTGTTGCTCCAGCACGGCACGGCGGACGAATTGGCCGACGTCTCCGGCAGTGACCTCATCGCCGAACGGGCCGGGTCCGACGACCTGACCTTGAAGAAGTACGACGGGCTGTTCCACGAAGTGTTCAACGAACCGGAGCAGGAACGCGTGCTCGACGACCTCGTCGCCTGGCTGCGTCCACGTGTGCAGACCGGCTCTGTAAGTTCCTGACGGATCTTTTCGATGAAGGGGGTACGGCTATGACCAGGCGAGCACTCGTATTGGGCGGCGGCGGAGTCGCAGGTATTGCGTGGCAGACGGGTGTCCTACTGGGATTGGCGGAGTCCGGAGCCGATGTCACCGACGCCGAGATGCTGCTGGGAACCTCGGCAGGTTCCTCGGTGGCCGCACAGATCTCGGGTGGGGCGTCGCTCGCCGAGTTGTTCGAGCGTCAAGCCGACGAAGCGAAGCAGGACGACGAGCCCCACGCCGAGGCGACCATCGACGAACTGGTCGCCATGTTGGCTCGGGCGGCACAGAACTCGGACGGCAGTGCCATCGACACTCGCCGTCGCATCGGCACCGAGGCGCTGGCGGCCTCGACGATCACCGAGCGTGAACGGCGCGCCATCGTCGCTCGCCGGCTACCGAACCACGCCTGGCCCAACCGCGATCTGCGCATCGTCACCGTCGACGCGATGACCGGGCGACATCGCGTGCTGGACCGAGGATCGGGCGTGGAGTTGATCGACGCGGTGGCCGCGAGCTGCGCCATCCCGGGCATGTGGCCGCCGGTGACGATCGGCGATCATCGCTACGTCGACGGAGGAATCCGAGCGAGCGAAAACGCCGATTTGGCAGTCGGTTTCGAGAAGGTGCTGGTGCTCAAGGTCGGGGCACTGGACCTCGAGGACGACCCCTTCGAGATCGAGCGCGGACGATTGGTCAAGGGCGGCTCGAAGGTGGAAGTGATTGCTCCCGACGCTGATTCGACGTCGGCTATCGGCCCCGACGCCACCGACATCGCCGTCCGATCTGCTGCGGCCGTGGCTGGGCGAGCACAGGGCATTGCCATCGCCGAGCGCATCGCCGAGTTCTGGGTCGGCTGAGCGAGCACTCAGCCGAACAGCGTCGCTCCGTTACCCCAGCAGACGGCCCGAACCCAGTCGTCGCCCAGGTCCAGTCGGCTCACGGCCTCCAGGGCGTGCAGGTACGGGTACGGGATGTTCGGGAAGTCGCTGCCGAACAGAATGCGATTCTGCAGATCGAGCAGTCGCGGCAGCTCGTGTCTCGGAAACGGCGCGCCTGCCTCCGAGAAGTCGGTGAATGCCATCGTGGTGTCCAAGCGCACGTTCTCGTAGCGATCGGCCAGGTCGAGGAAGTCGACATACTCGGGCATGCCCATGTGTGCGACGATCAACGGGAGCTTCGGAAAGCGCTGCAGCAGAGCAGCAATCGGATCGGGACCGGTATGGGAACCGGGTGCCGGGCCGGATCCGCAGTGGATCACCACGGGTACCTGTGCGTCCGAGATCGTGCCCCAGACGCCGTCGAGCAGAGAATCGTTCGGGGAGTAGTTCCCGACCTGGATGTGAGACTTGAAGATTCGGGTTCCGTTGGCCACCGCCTGTTCGACGTACTCGGTCGCGCCGTCCTCGGGGAAGAACGTCGCCGTGTGTAGGCAATCGGGGGTGCGTGCCGCGAAATCGGCTCCCCAGGAGTTCAGCCAGGCCGCCATCGACGGCTTGTGCGGGTAGATCATCGACGTGAACCGTCGTACCCCGAAACCCCGAATGACCTGTAGCCGTTCGTCTTCGGCGAAGCGGTACGAGATGGGCCAGACGCTGCCGGTCAGCGGGCCTGCGCTGTCGAAGTAGCTCCACACCTTGTCCATCACGTTCTTCGGCATGAAGTGCGTGTGGACGTCGAACAGTCCGGGCAACGACAGCTCGGTCCAGAAGGCGACGATGCGTTCGGTCTCGTCCGCGAGTTCGGTGTCCGACCGCGGCTGCTCAGCGTGCGACATGGGCGTCGAACCACGCGAGAGTGTCGGCCCAGGCATCGGCGGCGGCGTCGGCATCGAACACGGCAGGGCGGTCGTCGCAGTGGAAACCGTGCTTGCCGTTCGCGTAGCGGGTGATCTCGGTGTCGACCGGTGCCGTCGCGGTGATCTCACGTAGCGTCTCGACCTCCTCGAACGGGATGCCCTCGTCCAGGTCCCCGAAGAAGCCGTGCCAGGGTGTCTGGAGGGCGTCGCCCACCGAGGCCATCGCCGGATAACCGAAGCGGCCCTGCGTGATTCCGCCGCCGTAGAAGGTTGCCGCCGCACCCAGTTGGCGCCGCACAGCGGTGTGGAATGCGACGGTGCCGCCCATACAGAAGCCGACGACGGCGATCGACGAAGGTTCCAAACCGAGCTCGGCGAGTGCGCTCGCCGCCGCGTCCACGTCGGAGTCCACCTCGTCTGCCTTCAGCTCCCCGATGGCCGCCATGGCCGAATCCATATCCGAGTAGGGCAGCACACCGATTCCTTCCTGCCGGTGGAACAGGTGCGGCGCGACGGCGACCCAACCGGCCGCAGCCACCCGATTGCAGACGTCGACGATGTGCTCGGTGACGCCGAAGGCTTCCTGGATGACGATGACGCCGCCGCGGGCTTCCCCGTCGGGCGCGGCGACGGTGAGGGGAGTGGTGTGCATCCCTCGATCGAAGCACACAGGCAGGAGGGGAGCCTGCGGAACGACTCGGTAGGAAGTGCTGTGTGAGCCCAGAAGCGGGTGGAGTGCTGCGGTTTTGTACGGTGGCGGGAAGGGAACGATCCCGACCGAGAGGACCACTCATGCGCGCGGTACAGATCTCCAGCCTCGACGGACCCGATTCGGTGACCGTGGTGGACATCGCCGAGCCTGCCGCGCGTGAGGGGGCGGTGGTGATCGAGGTCCATGCCGCGGGTGTCGCTTTTCCCGACGCGTTGCTCACCCGCGGTCTGTACCAGTACAAGCCGGAGTTGCCGTTCGTTCCCGGTAGTGAGATTGCCGGCATCGTTCGCTCGGCCCCGCCGCAGTCCGGTTTCTCTGCGGGCGATCGTGTCGCGGCGCTGACGGGATTGAGCGACGGTATGGCCGAGGTGGCCGTGGTCGCCCCGGAAAATGTGTTCGCGCTACCCGAGTCGGTGTCGCTCACCGCGGGCGCGGGGTTGCTGTTCAACGACCTGACGGTGCACTTCGCACTCCGGGAACGCGGTCGGCTGGCAGCAGGCGAGACTGTGCTGGTGCACGGCGCAGCGGGCGGTATCGGAACCTCCGCGCTGCGGATGGCTCCGGTACTCGGTGCGTCCCGGGTGATTGCCGTCGTGAGTTCCGAAGCCAAGGCCGACATCGCCCGCTCCGCCGGAGCGACCGACGTCGTCCTCGTCGACGGGTGGAAGGACGCGGTGAAGGAGCTGACCGGCGGCCGCGGCGTCGATGTGATCGTCGATCCGGTGGGCGGCGACCGATTCACCGACAGCATCCGCTCGCTCGCGCCGTCGGGTCGAATTCTGGTGCTGGGCTTCACCGGTGGTGAGATCCCGACTGTCAAGGTCAACCGGTTGCTGCTGAACAACGTCGATGTCGTCGGCGTCGGCTGGGGTGCGTGGTGGATGACGCGACCCGGCTACCTCGCCACCCAGTGGGCCGAGATCGAACCGCTGCTCGCCGACGGATCACTCAGTGCGCCCGAGCCCTCGGTGTCGCCTGCTGCAGACGCTGGCGCCGCCATCGCGTCGCTGGAAAACCGCACGGCAGCAGGCAAAGTGGTGCTCGACTTCACTCGCTGACCCTGCTCTGAAAACACTGCGTCGAGCTGCCGGCCGTCACTCCGGCAGCTCGACGCCCCGTGCCTCGGCCAAGGCGGCGATCTCGGCGGGAAAGACATTCTCGAACACGAAGGGATCGGTGCCGAGAGCCCAGTTCGGCGCGAGCTCGATGGCGTATCTCTCGAAGTAGCCGAGTTGTTTGGCCACCAGGATCAATTCCTCGGGACTCGACGTCTTGTATTGCTTGCCCATGTTCACCAGCGCTCGGATGAAGTCCGCCAGACTGAAGTGCGCGAGTGTCGCCGAGAGCATCGGCGCGAACACCGACTGCAGGATCGCGCCGACCTCGGCATCCGAACCCATCTGCGGTGCAACGATGCCCAGGCGTTTGACCGTGCCGGCGAGCCGGGTGAAGTCGCCGTCGATCACGGTGGCGTGGAACAGGTCGAGCAGCAGTGACCGCCACTGTTCGTCCACCTCACCCATGACACCGAAGTCGAGGAACGCCACCCTGCCGTCGTCGAGCACCCACACGTTGCCGGCATGCACGTCTCCGTGAAAAAGCCCGTGCAGCACGAGCGCTTCCATCCAGACCTTGGCGGCGCGGCGGACGATGAGCTCGGAATCGATGCTCTGTCCAGGCTTGCAGCGGTCCAGTGGTGAGCCGTGCATGCGCTCCATGCAGATCACGCGCCCGCCGCAGTAATCGAGGAACACCTCGGGGGCGGTCACGTGTTCGTTGTCTCCGAACGCACCGATGGCTGCGCGAAAGCTGGCCTGCCGCTTCGCTTCCACCGCGCTGTCGAGTTCGGCGAAGGTGGCGGCGTGCAGGTCGACGATGATGGCCGACGCATTGGCCGTGGCGAAGAACGGTATGAACTTCTCGAGCCCGCGGGCGATGAGATACGCGATCCGCAGGTCGATTTTCATGCGGTGGTAGATGCCCCGCCGCTGCACCTTCATGACCACTTCTCGCCCGTTGTCGCGGCGCACGCACAGGTGCACCTGAGCGACCGAGGCGGACGAGAGCGGAACGTCGTCGAACGAGGAGAACAGGTCGTCGATTCCGCGGCCCAGATCGGCCTCGATGACCGCGCGCGCCTGCGACCCGGGGAAGGGAGGTACTTCGTCGAGGCAGCGCAGACAGGTGTCGGCGAGGACTTTCTGGAACAGGCCCGGCGAGGATCCCATCAGCTGCCCGACTTTGACGAAGGTGGGACCGAGAACGAAGAAGGCGTCGACCACGGCCTTCGAGGCGTGCACCGGCCAGCCGCGCCGGGGTGCGCGTATCCAGCGTCCGATTGCGACGACTTGGAAGTACGACAGCACCGCGCCGATGACGATGAGTCGCAGTAGTTCTCGAATACCGAATGTCTTCAGTTCGGGTGCAGGCTTCGGTATCGCCGTATGGGGGGTCATCCGGGTACTCCTGCGGGTAGGCGTACGGCAGATGCTTCCAATCGCGACAACAGCCGATCGAATCTCGTCTCGTCGTCCGATGCTCGCGAGAGCACCAGCGCACCCTGAATCCCGGCCACGATCTCCTCGGCGAGTTCGGCGGCGGCCTCGCCGTGCCCGAGTCGGCGAAGAACCGGGGTGAGTGCCTCGATCCAGTGCGCGAAATGTGCTGCCACGCGACCGGAGAATGCAGAGCGTTCGAGTCCCAGTGTGAACGCTCCGAACACGCACACCAGGCGGTTGGACCGGAAGTATCGAGCGGTCTGCTCGAACATCTCGTGCGTTGTCGACGCCGCATCGGTGCCGTGCCGCAGGGGGTCGAACACGTGGTGCTGGAACCAGTGCTCCACGTCGTCGAGAACGGCCTCGGCCATCTCCTGCTTTCCGCGCGGAAAGTAGTGGTAGAGACTGCCTTTGCCCATGCCGGTCTGCCTACTGATGACCGCGAGGGAAGAACCGTCGAACCCGTGGTCGCGGAACACCCGTGCGAGTATCGGCACCACGTCGTGGCGATCGCTCATGAGCCGGTACTGTACCAATCGGTACACGCCGGGTGTATTCGGGTTCGATTCGGTGGCCCCGGATTCTGGAGAGGGACACTGCAGTTGTGAAGAGAACTACCGTTCTGGCCGCTGGAGCCTTCCTCCTGGGAGGGGTGACCTATCTGGCCTCGGAGACGATCGCCGCGCTGGGTTGGACCGACCGGTCGTACAGCTACGCGCGCAACAACATCAGCGACCTCGGCATCCCCGAGATCTCACGGTTGCACGCGGTGATGAATACCGGCTTCGTCGTCGACGGCGCACTGTTCGTCCTTGCAGGGCTGGGACTGTCGGTGCTGTTCGAGGGCCGTGCGCGCTGGATCGTGGCGACGACCTCGGTGGTGCACGGCGTCGGCAGCATCATCGTCGGTCTCGCGCACGCCTCGGTCGACGGAGCGTCGACGCCGCATGCAGCCGGGGCCGGCATGGCCATCATCGGCGGCAATCTCGTACTTCTGGCCGCCGGTCGGTACGGCGGCCGCGTCGGTGCACCGCGCTGGTACACGGTGGGTAGCGCACTTGGAGGGGTTCTCGGTCTGGTGGGGTTCGGCCTGTTTCTCGCGAACACCGGCATTCTCGGCGGCGGAACGTTCGAGCGTATCTCGGTGTACACCATCATCGGGTGGGAGATCATCACCGGCGCAACGATTCTCGCCAGGTGCCGCCTAGCGGAACCTCGGTGACTCCTTCGCGAGAAAGGCGCGCACGCCCTCGCGCCCGTCCGGCGACTCGAATGCTTCCTCGAACACCGGCAATGCCCGTCGTGCCGGTTCGTACGGAGACTCCCCGAACGTGAGCGCAAGGGCTCTCTTGTTCGCATGCACCGCCGAGCGGGATTTCCGAGCGAGCACCTGTGCCAGGTCCAATGCCACCGACAGCGACGCCCCGCGCGGTGCCACTCGATTGATCAGACCCCAATCCAGCGCGGTCTCGGCCGAGATGGGCTCGCCGAGCAGTACGAGTTCGGCGGCGCGGGCCTGACCCACTCGCCGCAGCGCACGCATAGACCCGCCGCTGCTGGGAATCACACCGAGGTCGATCTCCGGAAGCCCGAGCCGAGCGCCCGCATCGGCGACGACGAGGTCGCAGCACAGTGCCATCTCGAGCCCGCCGCCCAACGCGAAGCCGTCGATCGCTGCGACGGTGGCAAGCGGCAGGTCGGCCAGCAGCTCAAGTGTGCCGTTCTCGCGCGTGCTCTTGCGTGCGAGCACGTCGCCGTTGTGCTGCATCTCTGGCATCTCGGCGATGTCCGAACCGGCGCTGAACACTCGCTCGCCGGTGAGAACAACCGCTCGAATCGCGGAATCATGGGCGAGGTCTCGCAGAATGGCGCGCAGCCGACGCGTCGCCGGACGGGTCAGGGCATTGACCGGCGGATTGCTCAGCGTGATCTGTGCGACGGCCTCGTGCGGAAAGGACAGGACAGGTGAGAGCTCGGTGGGCATACCGAGAACCGTAGAGCGTTGACCAGGCGATTGGGAGACTGCCGTGATGGCATGTAGCGTGGGGAACACAACGACGCGGGGTGGAGCAGCTCGGTAGCTCGCTGGGCTCATAACCCAGAGGTCGCAGGTTCAAATCCTGTCCCCGCTACTACATGGATCAGGCCCGACATCGACGATGTCGGGCCTGATCTTTCTCTGTCTCGTGTCAGGGCTGCAGTCTGAATTGCACGACGGCCGTGACGTTCTCGATGGCGTCGTCGAGTGCGGTCTTGCGGGCTCTTGCGTTGGGCGCAGACAGGATGTCGAGTCGATCGGACTGACCCATCGGAATCAGTGCAGCAAGTGACCAGATCTTCTCGGCGGCCGAGATCGGCAGGCTCAGAAAGTCCGGAAAGCCAGGAGTGACAACCTCGTCCGTGGATTCGAGCCGGCCGACGAGATCGTACAGATCCTCGACCTTCGACCAGGTGGTGTCGAATTCCGTATCGGCGATCACCGACTCGACGTCCTCGTCGAGCCACGGTCGCACGTCGGCCAGGGGGTAGGGGTCGTCCGGCAGCCAGGCGTCGATTCGGATTCGTTCGCCGCCGACGCACTCGAGCAGGTATCTACCGTCACCGATGGCCTCGTGACCGATGATGTGAGCGGTCGTTGCCACGTCGTGCCGAACATCGCCGCCGCCGGCCTCGTGGCCCCGCGCGATGAGCACGACGCCGAAGCTCGGGTCGTCCTGCTCGAGACAGTCGTGCACCAGCGCCTGGTAGCGCGGCTCGAAGATGTGCAGCGGCAGGCGTTCACCCGGGAGCAACACGCTGCCGAGCGGGAACATCGGGATGACGCTCACGGGAGCTGCGATGGCATGACTGCCGGGGTGATTTCCGCCGGGGTGCTCTTCTCGGTACCGGCACCCTTCTCCGACCCATCGGTGTCCAAGAATTCGCTCAGCAGGCGGAAGAAGAAATCCGGCTCGTCGAGCTGAGGGAAGTGACCGGCATCGGGGAAGATCTCGACGCGACTGTTGGGAACCTCGCGTCGGATATTGTCCGCGTGCTTCGCCGGAATCATGCGATCTTTACCGCCCCAGACGAGCAGCGACGGAATCGACTCGAACTTTGCGAAGTGCTGCTTGGCGCTGACAGTCTGACCACGGGGGCCCACCACCGCACGGGTCGACGCCAGAAACGCGCCGCGGGTGGAGCGGTCGGCGACCGAACGGAACGATCGCCAGGTTTCGGTCATGCTCGGACCCGGTTGGACCGGCAGACCCCATCTGCCCAGCTGTGCCAGCGCGTCCTCGGCGTTCTTGCGGAACCAATCCGACGCGAGCAGCGGTAGCACCAATTCACTTCCGGGCAGCGTCGCGGCCTTGAGCAGCAGGCTCACTTCCCGGCCGAGGCCACCACTGCTGACCAGTGCCAGACGGCTCACCCGCTCTGGGAAGAGGTACGTCATCTGCATGATGATGCCGCCACCGAGCGAGTGACCGACCAGTGGAGCGGAGTCGATGTTCAGGTGATCCATGAGATCGCGAATGGTGGCCGAGTGCGAGCTCAGCGAGTAGTCACCCGTTGGCTTGTCGGACTCGCCGTGCCCGAACAGATCGGGTGCGATCACTCGGTACTTGTGTGAGAGGCGCTCGAGCTGTGTGCCCCAGGACCGATGCGATCCGATCAGACCGTGCACCAGAATCACGGGCGGACCGTCGCCGATGTCGACGTAGCGCAGGACGTCCTTGTGTAGTTCCACGGACTGCAATTCGTACGATGAACTCATTGTCGACCTCCCTGTCGTGTAGTTCGGCATGCCTGAAACACAAACGTACAAGCTGTACCGCCGGGGCGACAGACCGTCGAACGCGGGCCCTGGTGCTTCAGCGCCCGCCGTCGACCGTGTTGTTGATGATCCCGGCCAGTTGCCCGGCCATCGGCTCGCGCAGCATGTCGATGTGATTGCCGGAGATATCCACGAACGTCAGATCGCCGTCAGCGATGGTTTGCCACGACCGGACGTCCTTGACGTTCTCTGCTGTACGAACCACGGTCATGGGACCTGACCACGAAATCGGAATGTGCTTGTTCAATGCCACGTACCCGATGCTTGCGAAGACCAACCATTCCATCGTCGTCGGGTATCGCAGTAACCCGGCGAACTGCATACGCACCCAGAGCGCCGCGGTGCCGAAGCGACCGAGCCGGAAGCCCGTTGCTTCGTCCATGGAAGCAGGTGGGGCTGCCGGTACGTCGGAACCGCCAGGCAGCTTGTCGAGCAGGTTACGGAAGAGCCTTGTGTCGAGGATAATCAGATGCGGTGACCCCAGTCCGGCATCGCGGATTCGCTCTGCCATAGCCATCGCTATCCAGCCACCCAGTGAGTGACCGACGAGGTGGAACGGGCCATCTGGCTGGATGGTGCGGATGGCGTCGACGTACCGCCGAGCGGTTCGGTTGATCGTTCGGTCCGGTCGACCGCGGGTGCTACGGCCATATGCCTGCAATGCATATACCGGATGGTCCGCGTCGATGTTGCTGACAAGTTTGAGGAATGCCATTGCGCCGACGCCCGCACCGCCGATCAGAAAGATCGGTGCCCTGGTGCCTTGGGTGCGTAGTGGCACGAGAACCTCGTGATCGCTGGTAGACCGTCGACGTGCACCAGCGACTTCTTCGAGTCTTGCATCGACTGTCACGGCCAAAGTCCGCACCGTGGTAGCGGCAAACACGTCCTCGGCTGTGAGGTCGATGTGTAAGCCCTCACGTAGGTGCGCAAGCATCGCTGTGATGGCGAGCGAGTCTCCACCCAGTTCGAAGAAGTCTTCGTCTCGGCCTAGGGTGGCCAGACCGATGGCGTCGCGGGCAGCCCTGGCGACGATGAACTCGGTGAACCCGATTGGCGTGCGCTCGACACGTCGATCCGCGGGCTCGGGCAGTGCACTGCGATCGAGCTTGCCGCGTTCGTTGCGCGGCATCGCGTCCATCGCGACTATGTGAGTGGGCACCATCCACTCCGGCAGGGTCCGGCGCAGTGATGCTCTGATCTCGCCGACGGAGGGTCGCTTGACGGATTGTGACGAACACACGTAGGCCACGAGGTCGGTCTCGGTTCCGGAGTGTCTGCCGATCACTGCTGCGTCGCCGATCTCCGGCATGGCGCGCAGAGCTGCTTCGATCTCGGCCGGCTCGACAAGATACCCCCGGACCTTGACGGCATCGTCGATGCGTCCGGCGAGGTGCAGCGTGCCGTGTTCGTCGAGGCGGCCGAGGTCGCCGGTGCGATAACGAAACTGGCCGTCGCCGAGCGCGGCGAATCGTTCGGTGTTCAGTCCTGCATCTCCGAGGTAGCCATCGGCCAAGCAGCTCGAGGTGACCCGGACCTCGCCGATCACGTGGGGCTCGCACAGCGACCCGCCTGTGGTGAGGACTTCGACGAGCTTGCCGGGGACGGGTTTTCCGGCGGGCAGAAAGCCCGACGGCAGTGCTCGTCCCGACGGGAATGCGCTGTAGGCAACAGCGCCGGCCTCGGTGGTCGCGTACCAGTTGACCACTGTCGCGTGGCTTTCGACTCGTCGCCGAAAGCTGTCGACGTCGTCGGAATGCAGAGATTCCCCGTAGGTGGTGACCACGCGCAGGGTGGGTGCATCGACGCCACCGCCGGCCTCGTGTTCGGCGGGCCCCGGATCGGCTGCGGCGATCGCGCGCAGGAGTGACGACGAGCAGTGCAGGGTGGTCAGCGACTGTGCAGTGATCCACTCGACGGTGCTGGCGGGGACGCCGGACCGGGGGTCGCGGCAGTAGACCGCTGCACCGCTGAGCAGCCCTGCGAACAGAGTGTTCAGACCGGCGCCGAAACTGACCGGTAGACAGTTTCCGACGCGATCGTGCGGGCCGAGTGACAACGCGGCCGCGACCTCGTATGCCTTGGTCAGGCACATGCGATGACTGATGATCACGCCCTTGGCGGTGCCGGTCGATCCCGAGGTGTAGTTGATCACTGCAGTGTGGTCACCCGACAGCGTCGGAAGGGGAACACAGGAATCCATGGCCGCCGCGACGGTATCGGTATCGATTGCGCTCGCGCCTGCTTGGTCGATGATCGTGGCGCGGCGTTCGGCGGGAAGCATCGGGTCGAGCGGTACGAGCGGGTGGCCTGCGGCGACGATTGCCAGCATCAGCACGATCGAGCTCGCCGTTTCGTCGGTGTCGACGGCGAGCGGACGAGAGTCGGCGGGAAACAGTGTGGCGAGCTTTCTCGCCAACGAGTACGCGCGGTGAAGAACGTCGTCGAAGGTGAGCGAGGTTCCGTCGGACGACAGCGCTACGGCGTCGGGTAGCGCGTGAGCCACCTCGCGGTAACGCGCCATCAGCGTGTCGCGGCGCTCGGGCCGACACAGTGGGGCCAGCGAAAATCGGGTTGGCTCATCGATGTCTTGAATCGACATGATTCTCCTTGCACGAGCCCGACCCGCGTTGCCAGAGTTGGTTTTATCCTTACAAACCTACTTGAAGACTGTTTTACCTTCTCAAAGGTAGACGGGTATCGCGTTTTCATGCAACTCAAAAACCGGACATTCCGCAACAATTCGGTATCGTTGCGAAATGCCCGGTCTGGTTCGGGCGGCAGGACTAGACGTCTGCGATGGCCTCCAACGGCTTCGTCCGGGCCGCTCGCTCCGCGGGCCACAGTGCGGCCAGTACTCCGACGACGGCGGATCCGACCAACATCGACGCCACCTGACCCCAGGGCACGGTCATGGTGCCGAGGCCCTCGTCGCGCAGTGTCTGCACGAAGCCCCATCCGAACGCGATGCCGAGAACGACGCCGACGATTGCGCCGAACAGGGCGATGAGCAGCGATTCGAGGTAGATGATGCGCCGGACTTGCGGGCGCTGCATTCCGATCGCCCGCAGCATGCCGATCTCCCGACGACGTTCCACGACGGAGAGGGCGAGGGTGTTGACGATGCCGAGTACAGCGATGACGACAGCGAGGGCCAACAATCCGTACAGAACCGCGAGCAGCGTGTCGATCTGCTGCCCCTGGCTGCCCTTGAACTGTTCCACGTCTTGAATCTGGACGACGACGAACGGCTTGGTTGCGGTCTCGAGATCGGTGCGCAGCGTGCTCAGGTCTGTTCCCGGTACGGCCTTGACGAGTACCAGCAGGTCCGACCGGGTGATGGACGGGGTGACCTTCTCGTAGATGTCGCCCGACACGATCCAGCTGCCGAGCAGCGGGTTGTCGGTGAAGATCCCGCTGACCGTCACCGGGACCGAGGCCCCGTCGACGGTGTCGAACGTGACCTGGGTGCCGATGTCCCAGCCGCGGTCGGCGGCTTGGGTTTCCGACACCGAGAAACCGTTGCTGTTCAGGTTCGCAGTGCCCCGGATCATCGAGAGGTCGAGTAGGCCCTCGGGTGAGCCGTCGATGGCGGCACCGAACTCCTCCTGGCCGGCGATCGTGACGAAGACCGGGTGCAGGACGGCTGTGCGGTCCACGCCCTGCACCTGTTGCGCGGCTGTCGTGGCACCGGTCGGAACGCCGATCGACTGGGGGCCGGAGAGGATGTAGTCCGCTTTCACGCCGGTGTCGACCAGCGAATCGACGCTGGCTTTCGCGGTGGATCCGAGCACGCCGATCACGGTGACGAGCATCAAGCCGAGCATCAGGGCGAACGCGGTGGCCGCGGTGCGACGCGGGTTACGTACCGAGTTGGTCCTGGCCAACCGTCCGATGGCTCCGAAGGGGCGGGTGATGACGGCGCCGAGCGCCCCGACGATCGGACGCGACAGCGACGGTGCGGCCAGTGCAGTGGCGACGATGAGAGCAACTGCGCCGGCACCGACGGTCGCCGCCGCCACTCCGCCGGTCGACTGCGCACCGATGACCAATGCTGCCGCGCCGGCGACTCCCAGCCCGACGCCCACGAAAGTTCGGGTGCGCAAGGTATCGCCTGCGGAGGCGAACTCCTCGCGCATCGCGGCAACCGGCGGAATCTTGGCCGCTCGACGGGCCGGTGCGTACGCGCTCAGGACGGTGACGACGACCCCGACGGCGAATGCGACGGCGACCGTACGAGGCTCGAGTGCCAGTGATCCCGACGGCAGACCCAGATCGAAGGCATTGAGCAGTGCCCGCAGTCCGTAGGCAAGACCGACTCCGCCCACGAAGCCGAGCATGCTTCCGATGACGCCGACCACGAGGGCTTCGAGTACGACCGATCGGCTGACCTGGCCGCGGCTGGCCCCGATGGCACGAAGCAGTGCGAGTTCGCGGACGCGCTGGGCGACGATCATCGAGAACGTGTTGTAAATGATGAACGTGCCGACCAGCAGCGCGATTCCGCCGAACGCGAGCAGGAAGTAGTTGATGAACGAGAGCGCCGTCTCGACCTGTGCCTGGGTTTCTGCCTTCACATCCGCAGCGGTCTGGACTTTCAGTCCGGGTAGTGCCGCGGCGATCTCGTCCCGAAGATCACTTGGGGTCAGCCCCTGCGCCGCGAGGTCGTTGCCTGCGACATCGATGTACTGCACGTGAGCACCATCGGTGAACAACTCGTTCGCCTGGCTCTGCTCGAACTGGATTCCGATGTAGCCACCGGATTCGGTTGCAGTGGAATAGATTCCGGAAATGGTGATATCGGTGATGCCCTTGGTCGGCACCAACACCCGGGTGGCGTCGCCCACCTTCAGGCCGGCGCGCTCGGCCCCACCGGCATTGATCGCGACCTGCCCGGGTGCGGTAGGAGCCGAACCGTCGACGAAGGTCGTCGGATCTCCGAGTCGCTGATCGTCCGGCAGGTACGACTCGCCGATGGTCGGCGCGCCACCGGATTGCACTGCGGCACCGTCGGTGCCGAGCAGTACGAGCTGTCCCCCGGCGTACGGTGACACGGCACGTACGTTCGGCAACGCCGAGATCGTGGCGATGTCCTCGTTGGGAACGCCACTCGAACGCGCGTCCTCGGGGCTCACTCGAACGTCTGCGCCCTGGGCGGTATCGGCGAACAGTGACGAGAACGTGCGCTGCAGGGTATCGGTGAAGACGAACGAGCCGGTGACGAACGCGGTACCGAGGACGACGGACAGAACCGTCAGTGCCAGTCGAACCTTGTGTGCGGCAAGATTTCTCAGCGATACCTTGCGCATCGGATTGCCCGACGGCTTTTGTCGAGGAGGCTTGTTGGAGACAGAATGCGCCATTATCGGACCGTCTCCAGCTTCTTCATCCGCTCGAGTACGGCATCGGCCGTGGGCGAGTTCAGCTGATCGATCACTGCGCCATCGGCGAGAAACACCACCCGGTCGGCGTAACTGGCCGCGCGTGGATCGTGTGTGACGATGACGACGGTCTGCTCGAATTCGTCTGCGGCAGTGCGCAGAATCGACAGCACCTCGCCCGAGGAGCGAGAGTCCAGATTGCCGGTGGGTTCGTCGCCGAACACGATGTCGGGTCGACCGGCCAGTGCGCGAGCACACGCCACGCGCTGCTGCTGTCCGCCCGACAGTTCGCTGGGGCGGTGATCGAGGCGATCGCGGAGGCCGAGTCGCTCGACGACGGTATCGAGCCAACCCTGATCGGGGGTGCGGCCCGCGATGTCGAGGGGCAGCGTGATGTTCTCGAGCGCGGTGAGCGTGGGTACCAGATTGAACGCCTGGAACACGAATCCGATTCGATCTCTGCGCAATCCGGTCATGTCCTTGTCGGACAGTGCCGTCAGTTCGGTATCGCCGATGGTCACCGTCCCCGAGGACGCTGTGTCCAATCCGGCCAGGCAGTGCATCAGAGTGGACTTGCCCGAACCGGACGGGCCCATGATGGCGGTGAATTCTCCGCGTGCGAACTCGACGTTCACCCCGGACAGTGCGTGCACCTGGGTGTCCCCGGAACCGTAGACCTTCGATACGTCGACCGCGCGTGCGGCAATGTCGCTCATGCGAGCCAGTGTTCCAGCGTTCTGCGCCCGTCGCTATCAGGAGAGACCCTGAACACCACCCTATGATGGACGCCATGCGCATCGGAGCACACGTCCGCGACAGCAGCGACCCTCTCGGTACCGCGGAGGCGCTCGGCGTCGATCTCGTCCAGATGTTTCTCACCGATCCGCAGAAATGGAACAAGCTCGAGCCGCACCCGCAGGGCGAAGCGCTCCTGACCGGCGACGTCGACGTGGTGGTGCACTCGTCGTACGTCCTCAACGTCGCGAGCTTGAACAATCGAATCCGTATTCCGTCCCGCAAGGCTGTCGTCGAGCAGGCTGCTGCCGCGTCCGAGATCGGGGCCATCGGTCTGGTCGTCCACGGCGGGCACGTGCGCGAGGGCGAGGACACCGCCAAGGGAATCGACAACTGGCGCAAGCTCTTCGAGCGACAGGCCGAGCAGGGTGGCTTCGCGGTGCCGATCTTCGTCGAGAACACCGCGGGCGGTGACTCGGCGATGGCCCGTCACTTCGACGACATCGCTCGCCTGTGGGATGCGATCGGCGAGTTCGGTGCCGGCTTCTGCTTGGACACGTGCCACGCATGGGCCGGGGGTGAGGACCTGGTCGACGTGGTCGATCGCATCAAGGCCATCACCGGACGAATCGATCTGGTGCACCTGAACAACTCGCGCGACGAGTTCGACTCGGCCAGGGACCGGCACGCGAACCTGGGCACCGGAACGATCGACGCCGACATCCTGACCGCCGTCGCACTGGCAGCCGACGCACTGGCAGCCGACGCGCCGGTGATTCTCGAGACGCCGCCCGAGGGGATCGACGACGACGTCAGGCTGCTGAAGAGTCTGTAGCTTTCACCGAATCGATCGACGCGACAGATGCGGCGGTGAGCTCGACTGCGGCTGCCGACCACAGCCGGACCAGGTCGTCGACACCCGGCAGGGACGCCGCCACGGTCACGCGTGCCCGAGCGGTACCCGAGTCCGTCACGGTCATGGCGATATCGATGGCGTAGTCGCCCCTGGGCCGGCGCTGCACGCTACTGCGCTCGGCCGTCGCATCGTCGTGCACCAGGATCTGCGCCCCGGCGCGCGAGGACAACGCGGGATAGTTGCGGGCCAGCGCGTAGTCTCGGCCGGCGTTCGGTACCGAGCCCAGTCGGCGTGCGACGTCGTCGACGAGGCGGCTGCTCAGAGAGGGAACAGTGAGAGCATCGGTGTCGACGGCGGGCAGGCGGATCGGGTGAGCTGCTCCGGTGTCGTCGAGATCGAGATCGACCAGTACGCCCGCCGACGATCCGCGGCGATTGTTCTTCTGCCACGTGCACACCGCCGAACCCAGAGCCGCGAGCAGCAGGACGCGAGGTGGGTACGGGCTCTCGGGCACCGCGAGGGTCACCGAGGTCTGCTCGAGTCGTGCCGAGCGTTCAGCGAGCAGAGGTCGCTCCGCGGGGGTCAGGACGGCAACCCAGTAGGGAACCTGTTCGGCGACCTCGGTGCAGAGGGTGCGTCCGAGCTGAGCCGGGCTGATCTTCTCCTGGTGCGCGAGTCTCAGCGGTGCGAACACGGTCACTCCGGCGAACCCCACTTCCGACGCAGATTGTCCTAGCCTTACCTAATCCGCCCAGGCTAGCTCGAGTCGTGATCGAGTGCCAGTACACCCGCTGGGGTCGGATCAGTCGACTGCGCGCAGCGCCGGAATGCCGGGGGCGATCGGTAGCGTTCCGGTCTCCAGATCGTCGAGCAGGCCTTCCGACCAGGTCAGCAGGCCGACGACATCGAGATGATGCGGCGGTTCGGACTCGAAGCCGACGAGGCGGTCGTGTCCCTGCCGAATCAAGGAACCGGCACCGATGCGGTTGCCGCGCAGCAGATGGGTCAACCCGACGGCGAGTTGGGCGAGACCCTGCCACAACGGACGCTCCTCGGCAGGACCGCTTTTCCACACGCCTTCGAGTACTTCGTGCGCGTGGAACGGCATGTTCGCATCGAGGAACCGCTGTGCTTCGACTATCGCGGCGTCGGGCGGCAGCCGAAGATCCTCGGGCACCCGAGGTGTTCCCGTGCCGCCGCGGGCGAGGGGACGCCCGAGACCGTCGCGAGGCCGTGCATTGAGGGGTTTACCACGCGCATCGCGCTCGCGTTCGGCCATGGCGGTCACCCTAGTGGGCAGTCTCCCTGCTCAGTGGTGCCGCCTCGGATTCACTGTCGTGACGACGAGCGTGCGGTGACGAGCACGAGTGCAGCAAGTGCCGCGGCGGAGGTCACGACCATCGTCGTGGACACGGCGATCGCATCGTTGCCGAGTACGCCGACGATCGGGGCGACGATCGCACCGAGACCGAACTGGGCGGCCCCGAGCAGTGCGGCAGCACCGCCGGCAGCCTCGCCGTGCCGGGACAATGCGAGTGCAGGGGCATTGGGCAAGACGAATCCGACGGCCCCCAGCACGAACCACAGAGGGATCACGAATCCGGCCATGCCGCCGATTCCGGCGATCGCCAGTACGGCCATGACGCCACCGGCGACAACGGCGCAGATCAGCGCCGACAACACGACCTGGGCCGGTGCGAACCGTCCGAGGAGAATCACGTTGAGCTGGGATGCGCCGATGAGAGAGATCGCACCGGCCGCGAAGACGAGGGCGAACTGCTGCTCGTCGAGGCCGAACTCCTCCTGCAGGACGAACGCCGAGCCGGCGATGTAGGCGAACAGCGACGCCATGGCCAGAGCAGCAACGAGGACGAGTACGACGAACTCGGCGTCGCGCAGCAGCGAGCGATACGTCCGCAGCACCGGCATGACGCCGCGGGCGCGACGACGCTCCGGCGGCAGGGTCTCGCGCAGTGACACGATCGCCAGCGTCATTAGCGCGACACCCATGATTGCCAACGCAGCGAAGACGAGCCGCCATGATCCGACCAGCAGCACAGCGCCGCCCAGAGACGGAGCAAGTACCGGGGCGACGCCCATGACGAGCATCAGGCGAGACAACACGGTTGCGGCGGCCCGGCCACTGAACAGATCGCGCACGATGGCCATCGCGACCACTGCCGCGGCCGCAGCGCCGAGACCCTGTACGACGCGCAGACCACCGAGTACGGCGATGTTCGGTGCCACGATGCAGGCCGCGGAGGCGAGGATGTGCACTCCGGTGCCGACGATGAGGGGCAGTCGCCGACCGACGATGTCCGAGAGCGGCCCGATGACGAGTTGCCCCAGGGCGAGACCGACCAGCGTCCCGGCGAGGGTGAGCTGCACGGCCGACGACGGGGTGTTCAAGTCGTCGGCGATGGCCGGCAGAGCCGGTAGGTACATGTCGATGGTCAGTGGACCGAGAGCGATGAGCGCACCCAGGACGAGAATCACCCGCAGGCGTTCCCGCGACGTCGGCTCGGTCGCGGAGGTGTCGGTCACGGATGTGTTCGGTGCTGACGTATTCGCTGCTGTGGCCACCCGAAGCTCAGCAACCGGATCGGTCGTTTTGTTCCCGGGTGCTGACTACGACTTTCGTGTTTTACGCCACTGCATCGGACAGGGTCGTGAGCTTCTCGACTTCCTGGCTGGTCAGAGTCAGGGCCGGCGCATCGAG
Organism: Rhodococcus sp. AW25M09; assembly: GCF_000333955.1. Classification (GTDB taxonomy): domain Bacteria; phylum Actinomycetota; class Actinomycetes; order Mycobacteriales; family Mycobacteriaceae; genus Rhodococcoides. The sequence goes on along the minus strand of NZ_CAPS01000016.1, from coordinate 21,832 downwards.
CAGGGCGGGCAACTGGGAAAGTGTGCTGGCGCTCGCAATGGGCGCGGTGATGCCGGGACGTGCCAGCAGCCAGGCCAGGGCGACGCTCGCAATCTCTGCCGAGCGCGATTCCGCGATTTCTCGTAGACCCTGCACCACGGCCAGACCTGCGTCCGAGAAGTACCCGGTGGTCAGTCGTTCGCGCTGCTTGCCGGCGAGGTCTTCGCGCGTGCGGTACTTGCCGGTCAGGAACCCGGCGGCGAGGGAGAAGTAGGGGAAGACCGAGAGGTCGTTCTCGACGGCCAGGTTCTGGAGTCGGCCCTCGTAGTCGTTCCGCGCGACCAGGTTGTAGTGCGGCTGCAGCGCGATCGGAGCAGCGAACCCGTTGTCTTTCGCCAGCTGCAACCACTCCTGTACGCGTGAGGGCGAGTAGTTCGAGATGGCGACGTACCGGACCTTGCCCGCTTTCACCAGGTCGTCGAACGCAGCGAGAGACTCGACCAGCGGAATCTTGTCGTCGTCGTAGTGCGCGTAGTAGACATCGATGTGGTCGGTCTGCAGTCGGGTCAGCGATGCGTCGGCGGCGGCCCGGATGTTGTCCGGGGCCAATCCGCGGAACTCGGGATGTTGACTGACCTTGGTGGCGATGACGACGTCGTCTCGGTTTCCGCGCGCCGTGGTCCACGCGCCGATGATCGTCTCCGACTCACCGCCGGAGTTGCCGTCGGCGAACGCCGAATACGAATCTGCGGTGTCGACGAAGTTGCCGCCGCCCGCGGTGAAGGCGTCGAGGATCTCGAAGGACGCAGCCTCGTCGCTGGTCCAGCCGAAGGTGTTCCCACCGAGAGCGAGCGGAAAGATGTCCAGATCGGAATTGCCGATGGCGACCACAGAAGACTCCTTACGTTGGCGAACAACTAGACTGTACGAGCAGTCGGGGGCTCAATGCCACGTGTGGTCCACCAGCGCGGTCCGCGGACCGAATTTGGGCTTGGTTGCCTTCCCGCTCAGGTACAGCAGGCGAATCGCGCGATGCCGATGCGGAGCCAGCGGCTGCAGATACTCGACCATCTCTGCGTCGTCGATAGGTCTACCCAGCAGCGACCACCCCACCACCGCCGCCAGGTGGTAATCGCCCACCGACAATGCGTCGGGATCCCCCAGGGCGCGTTGCGCGGTCTCCGCCGCCGTCCAGATACCGACACCGGGAATTGCCCGCAGCCTGCGGGCTGCGTCCTCGGGCGTCATCGCCGACGCCTCCTCGAGACGCCCGGCGGCCCGAGCGGCGCGGACGATGGTCTTCGATCGCGCCGGGTCGACGTTGGCGCGGTGGTAGTCCCACGACGGGATACGCCGCCACACGTCAGGCGTCGGGAACACGAACATCGGCTTCGGGGTCGGTCCCGGTGCCGGGTCACCGAATTTGCTCACCAGGTACCGCCAGGAGCCGAACGCCGAAATGCCGTGTACGCGTTGCTCGATGATTGCCGGGATCAAAGCCTCGAGTACCAACCCGGTCCGGCCCAAACGCAGGTGCGGCAGCTGCCGATGCGCTTCCTGCAGAATCGGGTGCTCCGGTGCGAAAGCGGTGGAATCGTCGTGCAGGCCGAGTAGAGCAGGTACCGAGTCCAGCAGTTCTGGTGCGCCGGGCCCCCACGCTCGGGCCGCAACGCTGGCCGGCGAAGTCTGGATCAGGCGGTACGTGACCGGACCCGAGGTCATCCTCGACGTGCGCCAGACGGCACCGTCGGGCGTCGACTCGTAGGTGGGATCGCCGCGGCCCCGACGCAGTGGTGACACGGACATCCGCACGTCGATGCGCCGTTCGGAGGTGACGACGCGGGCCGTTCCACCCGACTCGTCGGCGTCTGGCATTGCGGACCATCACCTCCCTGTCGTTCGGATCCAGGGTAGACGAGCTCGCCCCTGTCGGGCCCCGAGTCGACACCCTTGCCCATTCGACGGGAAAATACAGTGCAGTGCAGGGATAGTGCCTCGCTCGCGACAACAACTGGAGGAGGGTCTTCGTGACTCGATCGGGCGCAGCATCGTTCCTCGGGGTCGCCTTCGCGTTCGTCGTCGCGATGATGGGGACGACCATGCCGACGCCCCTGTACGCGTTGTACGAGGTGGAGTTCGGGTTCTCCGTCTTCGTGGTGACGTTGGTGTTCGCGGCGTATGCCGCCGGCGTGCTGGGCGCGCTGGTGGTCTTGGGGCGCTGGTCGGATTCGCTCGGACGTCGACCGATGTTGTTGTCCGCCATCGTGTTCGGCCTGGTCAGCGCCGTGGTGTTCGTTTTCGCCGACTCCTTGGCCGAGCTGGTGATCGGGCGGGTGTTGTCTGGTATCTCGGCCGGCATCTTCGTCGGGACAGCCACCGTCACCTTGATCGAACTGGTGCCCCAGGCCTGGCGAGATCGCGCCCCGGCCATCGCCACTGCGGCCAACATCGGCGGTCTCGGGCTCGGCCCGCTGGTGGCCGGGCTGCTCGTCGAATACCTGCCTGATCCACTGCGCCTGACATTTTGGGTAGACATTGCCTTGCTGCTCGTGGCCGGTGTGGCAGTGTTCCTCGCTCCGGAAACCGTTCGGGTCGCTCACGGTGCCCGCCCGCACATGCAGCGCCTGTCCGTACCGCCGGAGGTGCGCGGCACATTTCTCAGAGCCGCCGTCGGTGGTTTCGCCGGATTCGCCGTGCTCGGCCTGTTCACCGCGGTCTCGCCGGGTTTCGTCGCCGGAGTGCTGCAGATCGACAACCACGCGGCGACCGGTGCAGTGGTGTTCGCGGTCTTCGCGGCATCGGCAACCGCGCAGATCGCGATGCGCAAGGCCGATCCGGCCGCGGCCCAGCGGTGGGGCTGCTTGGTGTTGACGGTCGGGTTGGTCGTCTTGGCCTCGTCGTTGCTGCTGACGTCGCTGCCCGTTCTGGTGGTCGCGGCGCTGTTGTGCGGCGTCGGACAGGGCGTGATCTTCAGCAACGGCATGTCGACCATCTCCGCGCAGCTACCGGCCGAGCGTCGAGCGGAGGTGACCTCCACGTTCTTCGTGGTGCTGTACGTCGCGATCTCCGTGCCGGTCATCGGGGCCGGGGCCGCTGCGTCGGCATGGGGATTGGTGACGGCGGGAGTGGTGTTCTCGGTGCTGATCGCCGTGCTGGCTGCAGTGGGATTCGTGCTGCTGACTGTCGACGGGAGAAAGCGCAGGGTGAGCAACCCGGCCTGACCGTGTTCGTAGTGGGGCCGCGAAGTACGTCGGTGTTCGTGCGCGAGTCAACCCGAGTTTGTCGGTCCCCCGCCGTAGGGTCGGGGACCGTGATCATCGTGAGTACGGACGGCTCGTGTCTGCGTAACCCCGGCGGAGCAATCGGGTGGGCGTGGGTCAACCACACGGGGCCGAGCAACTCCGGCGGTGAGCCCTCGGGCACCAACCAGGTAGCCGAGCTTCGCGCGCTGCTCGAGGCGGTCCTGGCCCACCCCGGCCCCGAGCCGCTGTTGATCGAGTCCGATTCGCAGTACGCCATCAAGTGCGCGTCGGAATGGCTCGCAGGGTGGAAGCGCAAGGGCTGGAAGACGGCGAGCGGCACCCCGGTACGCAATCTGGAGCTTGTACAGAGCATCGAGCGGGCCATCACCGAACGCGAGGGTCCGGTGCGGTTCCGCTGGGTCCGCGGACACGTCGGCAACCACTTCAACGAAGCGGCCGACGCCTTGGCAGGCGAAGCCGCACGCGCCATCGCAGCCGCGGGCGCGAACGGTGCAATCAAGCCTGCAGTATCCAAGCCTGCAGTGGCCAAGCCTGCCGAGTGCGAACCTCAGCAGTTCTCGGAGTCGGAGATCGCGACCCTGTTCTGACGGCCGCGCCCGGCGGTCAGCCGCGACGCTTCATCCGGGCGTTCGGCAGTTCGGGCGCGTGCAACCGGGGGCCGGGGTATCCGTCCACGGTTCCGAACTGACCGTTCTCCGCCTCGTAGGCGGCCCGATACTCCACGACATCCTCGTGGCTGCGGCCGACGAAGTTCCACCACATGACGATCTGCTCGCCGAACGGCGGACCGCCCAGCAGCAGAAACCGAACCGCGTCCTGCGTCGAATTGTGCAGGTGCAATTCGTCGCGACCGGGTTCGATGTAGCCCAGTTCAGCGGCCTGTAGCTCTGTCGAGTCCGACCCCGACTCCAGTTCCACAGCACCCTGATCGACGACGATTCCGTGCTCGAAGGTGGGGTCTACATCGAGGGCGACCCGGGCTCCGGCGTCGAGCACTATCTCGGCCCCGAGCAGGGGTGTGTACGTGGACACCGGTGAGGTCTCGCCGAGCACGGTGCCGAGAAAGACGCGGGCCGCGAGTCCGGGTGCAGTGATCGGCTCCGGTGCATAGTGCTCGAATGTCGGTGCCACGAATCGGGATACGGCCGGAAGTGCGACCCACAACTGCATGCCGTGCAGGATGTCGGTTTCCGGTGTGGAGACTTCGGAGTGGCTGATGCCCTGGCCGGCCGTCATCAAGTTGAGCTCGCCGGGTCGCACCATGGCGTGTGAGCCGACGCTGTCGCGGTGCTCGATCTCACCGGAGAACAGCCAACTGACCGTCTGCAATCCGGTGTGCGGGTGCGGCGCGACATCCATTGTCGAGCGCTCCGGGCCGTAATGATCGGCGAAACACCACGCACCGATGAGGGATCGGTCCCTGTGCGGCAGGGTGCGTCGAACCTTCATGGCGCGTGGGCCGCCGAGTGGAACCTCGCGCGGGGTGAGAACCTGGATCACGTGTGCTCCTACCCGAAGAAAGTCGGTTACCCGGAGAAAGTCGGTTGCCCGGAGAAAGTCAGTGCGTTTTCCTTGACTACGCCGCACAACCGGAGTTCGACCGAGACTATTCCGGACCTGCTCACCGGACGAGCGACGCTGTTCCGTTGAGCAACCGCACGTCGTAGGACTCGGCAGCACCATGCTGCTCGGAGGATCCACCGTGCACGGTGTACAAGACTGCGTACGAGGTGAACGTCGCGGGCTGGCCGTCAGTGGCATCGAGATTGACACGCGGCAGAACCACCAGCAAGTGGGTGCGGTTGCCGTCCGAAAGATTCTTCACGACGGTTCGCACCTCGAAACCCAGATCGGATCGGGTGACGTCGGTGGACTCCAGTGTTTCTCCACTCAGTACGAGCTGCGCCGCCCAGACACCGGCGGATCGATGGGCGTCGACGGTTCCGGTGAGGTCGTCTCCGCTGAAGTCGTAATGGTTCGCTGCTGTGAAAGGCATGGTCACAGGCTATGCCCGGGCGGGCGAAAAAACTTCGAAAGAATTTCCCATCCGGTACCCATCCACCCGATAGGGGGCTGCGAATGAAAGGTGAGACACCCGCTACTGCTGTCGCCCCCGACCGCCGTCAGTAGTGGGTGTCTCCCTTTATGTCTGCAGATGCGGCAGTCCGCGCACGGTGCGGGGCCTCGTGTACGTCGAGACCTGATCGATCCGAGCATCGCGGAGTCGGCGATCCGTGCCGGTCCTGGCCGGTCCACCCGAAGCGCTGATCGGTAGGCTGCTCCCACGGGGCAATTGGTTTCACTAGGGGGGCCCTCATGCGTGAAGACTTTCGATCGAACGGCTCGCAGTACAACGGGCCACCGGCCGCTCCCGGATCCGCAGGTCCGAGGCGCGCCCACTCCGAGACACGTAGTCGCCACCGCAGACGGTCGACCACGGTGTCGTCGAGGAGATCGATCTCGAGCATCACCGTTCCGCCACTCGGACCGCAACCCAGTGCTGCTCGAGTTGTTCGCCACTGGTTTGTCACTCCACACGATTTCGGCTGGGTCTTCGCGCACAAGTCGACGCGTCCGCTGCACCAATTGATCCGAGTCGTCTTCGCGAGCTGCGTTGCGCTGTATGCGGCCGTGTCGCTCCTGATGTTGGGCTCGCCCAACGGGCCGTCCGGGGCGGGTCCTGTGGCCTATGTGATCTTCATCCTGATACTGCAAGGTGTGGCGATCGTGTGGTTGCTGGTAAAACCGTTGCCCTACCGGAAGTCGCAGGTGGTGGCCTTTCTGGTGTTCGGCGACGTCGGTCTTGCGTCGGTGATTCTTCTCGACGTCCCCACGTCGGGGCTGATCGGCACATTCCTCTTCTCGTTGACAGGAACGATGTGCACCTTCTTCCTCGGATCGAAACTGCTTGTTGCGCACCTCGTCTTCGCCAACCTGGTGATCGTCTACATCGGCGCGGCCGCCTATGTGCAAGATTTGTGGGGTCCATGGGATGCCCTCGCCGCGGTGTTGGTCGCAGGCGGCGCAACGTCGGGTGCCCCGATCTTCGCTCAGATCGCGTGGTCGTTGGTGTCCGAGGACGCACGGCAGTCCGAGATCGACCCTCTGACGCGAATGAAGAACAGGCGTGGGCTGCAGAACGCGATCGAAGATCTGTGGACGGTCGCGCACGGCGAGCGGTCGGCCTTCGTGCTCGTTCTCGTCGACATCGATCGGTTCAAGAGCGTCAACGACCGCTACGGACATGACCAGGGCGATGCCGTCATAGTCCTCGTCGCCGATCGTCTCTTCGATCACTTCGGGAAGATCGGGGTGGTGGCGCGAACCGGGGGTGAGGAGTTCGTAGCCGTCCTGGTCGGCGAGACGGAACGATTGTGTGAATTGGTTCAGGGGGTCAGCGGAACCCTGGCGAACGGTTCGGATCCGATTCCGGTGACGGTGAGTGCGGGTGCAGTGGTGCTCGTCCCCGATTCCGAAGCGTGGGAAGCAGGGCTCAATGTGGTCAACGCTGCCACGCGCGCGGCCGACTCCTTGATGTACCGAGCGAAAGCGGCAGGCGGAAATCGAACTGTACTCGAGGCGATGTAGGCGTCCCGCCTCGTGCGCCTTTTGCATACCTCCAGGGGTGCAAAAGGCGCACGACGCCCTAGCGTGGACCCAGCTCGCTGAGTCGACTGACCAAGCGGTCGGTGTCGAGGCCGGTGCGCCCGACGGCGAATTCGCTCAGCGGGGCGAGAGCGTGGAAGTCGGTACGGACGTCGCGGTCGTACAAGACATCTACGAGATTCGCGAACCGCTGAGCGGCGAACTCGTCGACACTCGCGAGCGCCGGAATCTCGGTGACCGTAAGGCTCGTGGTTGCCTCGACCATCTGGAGGTAGTCACCCGTCGAACGAGCGGCGCCGCACAGCTCGGCAAATGTGTGCCCCCTCATCGCAGGTTGCAGGCTCCATGTCCCCGACGCGAATCGCGACCCACTGGTGCCGGCGGCGCGGTAGTCGACAGGTCCGTCCACGCAGACCACGTCGAGCCTCTTCTTCAATATCTCGATCGTCGGGGCGAATGCCTGGTGGAACAGCGGATTCGGCAGCAGGTCGTCGGGCGCGTAGTTCGAGGTGACGACCAGGACGACGCCGCGGGCGAACAGAGCGTCGAGCATGCGTGTGATGAGGCGGGCGTCGCCGATGTCGTGGACATGGAACTCGTCGAAGCACAGCAGTGACGCCGGAGCGGTGCCGGTGGACAGTATGTCGTCGATGGCCGCGTCGATCGAGAACCGGTGCCGAAAGTACGCCGCATGTAGATCGCGGAAGAAGCTGTGGAAATGGACGCGCTTTTTCGTCGTGACGCCGACGTGGTCGAAGTAGGTGTCGAGCAGCCAGGTCTTGCCCCGTCCGACTGGTCCCCAGAGGTAGATGCCCTTGCTGCCGGGTGTCGACAGCGCATCCGCGGCTGCGGACTGCGCATCGTCGAGCGCTAAGTCGGTGTCGAAGCTGGATCGCGGTGGGGTCGGCCTCATGAATCGAACCGTACGCCGAGCTCCTCTACATTTGTAGAGGAGGTGTGTAGACTCACGGTGATGGATCGCCGAACCGACATTGCCGACGCCGCGCTCACGCTCGTTGCTCGCGACGGAATGCGCGCGCTGACACACCGCGCGATCGATTCGGCCCTCGGATATCCGGCCGGGTCGACGTCCTACTATTTCCGAACCAAGTCCGATCTGCTGGCAGCGGTGGCGGCGCACCTCGTCGAGCTTTCGCGCGCGTCGTTCGTGAGCATTGCCGTCAGTGAGAGCGATGTTGCGACGGTGGTGGCGCAGTACCTCCACGACGCGCTCACCCATCGCCTGGTCGAGCTCGAGGCCCGCTACGCGTTGATGCTCGATCCTGCTGTTGCGCAGGACGTTCGGGCTGTGCTGGCTCGGTCGCTCTTCTCGCTCGAACGAGCCCGCGTATTGTTCGACGATCCCGAACACGGAGACGGACTGGTCTCGCTGTGCGAGGGCCTGGTGGCCGATGTCGTGTTCGGGCGTCGAATATCGAACGACGTTGCGGCGTTGAGGTTTCCGATCGCCGTCTACCTCGAGGGTGTCGAGGTGAAGTCTCGGGTGCCCGGTCAGAACGGGTAGTCGACTCCGGTCAGTTTCTCGCTGGCGTCCCACAGCTTTGCTGCCAGAGCCGGGTCCTGAGCGGTCTTCGTCATGCTTGCCGGGCCGGGCTTGCCGCGCGTCTCGAAGAGAGATGTGGGGCCGCTGTACGTGCCGCCGTCCGCAACGTCGACCGCGTAGAGCGTGGGACGTGCTCCGGCACTGGCAGATTGGGAGGCCACCTTGAGCATGATCGGTGCCAGGGTAGCCAGAATCTTGTTGCTGCCCAGACCGTCGGGGCTCGAGTACAGGTCGGTTGCGGAGATGCCGGGGTGCGCAGCATTGCTGGTGATTTTCAGTCCGGCCTTGTCGATCCGACGCTGAAGTTCCAAAGCGAACAGGATGTTCGCCAGCTTGGAGTTCGCATAGCCGCGCTGTGCGCTGTATCCACGCTCGAGCTGAAGATTGTCGAAATCGAGCTTGGGGCCCTGCCGGTGCGCGACCGAGGCGATGGTGGTGATCTTCGCGTCGTCGGCGAGCTTGGGAAACAGCAGGCCGGTCAGTGCGAAGTGACCGAGGTGATTGGTGCCGAGCTGGAGCTCGAATCCGTCCGCGGTCTCGGTCCGCGACGAGGGCATCATGACGCCGGCGTTGTTGATCAGGACGTCGATCGACTCGGGGGCCGATGCGGCGTACTCGCGCACCGAGGCGAGGTCCGCGAGATTCAGGGTGGCCGTGTCGACGGTTCCGTTCGGAGCTTCCGCGCGAATCTTCGCCGCTGCGGCCTCGGCCTTGTCCTGGTTGCGGCATGCCAGCGTGACGTGGTCGCCGCGCTTGGCCAACTCCAGGGCGGTGTAGTAGCCGATGCCGGTGTTCGCTCCGGTGATGACAACGCGTCTCTGCTTGGTTTCAGGCACGGCGCCAGGCTACCGGCCTGGTTTAGAATTTGCCCGTGTCCAGAGCAGAAACCGGCGAAGAACCGGATTTTCCGAAGGGAACAGGAAATCCTGCGTCACGTGCATTCCGTGCGGCGGGCTACGTACGTCTGGACGACCTGGTGGGTGTGCCGGCGACGGAACTTCAGAAGTTGCACGGTGTGGGACCGAAGGCGCTGAGGATCGTTCGAGAGGCTCTGGAACAGACCGGCCGATCGTTGGGTTGAGCAATTACGCCCAGTGGTCTGGGCGGGTCAGGGATTCCGGGAGCTGCGTCGTGGAGTCACCGCGTGCCGCATTTATCTGGAACTGAGTGGCATAGATGCAGCCGCGTAGGTCTGCACCTCGAACATTGGCCCCGCGCAGGTCCGCGCCGATCACATCGGCCAGGCGCAGGTCGGCCCCGCGCAGGTCGGCCCCGATGAGATATGCGCCGCGCAGGCTCGCGCCACGTAGGTCGGCACCGGCGAGTTTCGCGCCGATCATGTCGCGTCCGCGGTGGTTCTTCTTCTTGCCTGTCACTTCGGCGCGAATCAGCTCGCTTGCCTCGAGCAGCACGTTGTTGATCCGCGAACGCAGCGCGGAGACGTCGAGCGACATCAGGATCTCGGGCGTCGCCGAAGTCAGTGCATCCAGCTCGTCGTATTCGTGAACAAGCCGGCTGTGCAGGGCCGCGGTCGATGTCCGATCGTGCGCATCTGCCAAATACCAGAGCAGCTCATGCAGATCCCGCATCACCGGGAACACCGCGAACATCTCCGAGGAGTTCGACGGCTGCTGCCGCCAGTCCTGTCCGGTGAACGTGGACTGCGAGACCTTCTGGCCCGCACCGAAGCAGTCGTACACCGTGCATCCGGAAAAGCCCTTCTCCCGGAGCGACGAGTGAATGCCGCAGCGCGAGTCCTCCAGCAGGTTGCGGCACGGCTGCCCACCGGCCTTGTCGACAGCGAAATCCGACGACTTCGCGAAGGGCAGAGCGACGCAGCACAGCCCGAAGCAGCTGCTGCAATCGGCCAGCAAGTTCTCGGGCGCGCGCATGCGTCCACTCTGTCCTTCGGCGCGTGGCAGGGTCAAACGAGATTGTTCGATGCAGGTGCGCGCGTCGCAAACGCCTGCGGGCTGTTCTCTCGTGCGACATCCCGCGATACAGTGTTTCAGCGAGGGGCAGCTGGGCGCACGTATTCCAGGAGGCACCGTCCATGATGGAAATCGACTACGACGAGGTGGTGTCCTCGTTGCGCAGCGCCGGGTGTGTGTTCGCCGAGGAGGAAGCCGACATCCTCGTCGAGTCCGCCACGAACCGGGCCGAGCTGATCGAGCTACTGGGGCGACGCATCTCCGGTGAACCGCTCGAGTACGTCGTCGGCTGGGTGTTGTTCTGTGGCCGACGCATCGCCGTCGCGCCGGGCGTGTTCGTACCACGTCGCCGCACCGAGTTTCTCGTCGAATGTGTTGCAGCACTGCGTCCTTCGGTACTGCTGGATCTGTGCTGCGGTTCCGGCGCGATAGGACTGTCGGTCGGTGGCGTCACCGAGCTGCACGCCGCCGATATCGACGTCGCGGCTGTGGAGTGCGCCAGGCGCAACCTGGACGCTGTCGGGGGGACGGTGCACCTGGGCGACCTGTACGACGCACTCCCGTCAGAATTACGCGGCAGGTTCGACGCGGTCGTCGTCAACGCTCCCTACGTTCCGACGGGCGAAATCGGGCTGATGCCACGAGAGGCGCGGATCCACGAACCGCACGTCGCGCTCGACGGTGGCACGGACGGTGCCGGCCTCCACCGAAGGGTCTCCGCGCGAGCCATGGAGTGGCTTGCTCCAGGCGGTCACCTGCTCATCGAAACCAGTGCGCAGCTGGTGGATTCGACGCTCCAGGCGGTGCGCGATGCCGGGTTCACCGCCCGCATCTGTGAGTCCGAGGTGCTCGACGCGGTCGTGGTGGTCGGGTCACGCCCCAGCCGGTGACGGACGTGTTGCGGTTGTCGCCGTGTTTCGATCGGGAGTATCCGTGGCATGCCGGAGGGGATCCCGATCATAGAAAGAGGCTGTTCGACCATGACTACTCTGCTTTTTGCAGTAACCGCTGCCGATCACTGGACACTGAAGGACGGAAGCAAGCACCCCACCGGGTACTGGGCCGAAGAGCTCGTCGAATCGCACCGCACGTTCGTCGACGCAGGTTGGGACATCACGGTGGCGACGCCGGGAGGTAAGGCTCCGGTTGTCGACGAGGGCAGTCTCGCGGTCGAGGCCAACGGCGGCGACGAGGACAAGGTGGCAGATCAGAAGAGCTACCTCGCCTCGATCGAGTCGATCCTGTCTTCGCCCGCAGTGTTGGAGGACCAGAAGGCAGCCGATTTCGATGTCGTGTTCGTGCCCGGCGGTCATGGCCCGATGGAGGATCTGGCGGTGTCCGAGAGCTTCGGTGCCCTGGTAGTCGATTTCTTGGACGCAAACAAAGTGGTCTCCGCTGTGTGCCACGCGCCCGCCGCCCTGCTTCCCGCCGTGCGCGCCGACGGATCCTGGGCGTTCGACGGATACGAGCTCACCGGATTCACCGACGAGGAGGAGACCCAGGCCGGCCTCGCCGACAAGGCTCCGTGGTTGCTCGAGTCCCGCCTGCGCGAGAACGGCGCAAAATTCGACTCGGCAGATGCGTGGGGACCGAACGTCGTCGTCGACCGGAATCTGTACACCGGACAGAACCCGGCTTCCTCGCGTCCGCTGGCAGAGAAGCTGGTCAGCGCTCTGAAGTAGGCAAATGCGGACGGTCGGGCGTTCTGCCCACGGAGAACAGCGCACTTCCCGGGAACATCACTAGCGCTTTCGAAGTTGAGCCCCTATAGCTCAATCCTTTGGAGGAGAAGTGACCGAAATCGTTCGTGTCCCCGTACTGTTCTTGACCGACCCGATCGTCCTGCCCGGAATGGTGGTGCCCGTCGAACTCGACGAGGCTGCTCGTGCCGCCGTCGACGCCGCGAAGGCGAGCAACGACGGCACATTGCTCGTGGCACCCCGGCTCGAAGACCGCTACGCCGCGTACGGCGTCCTCGCCTCGATCGTCCAGATGGGGCGCCTGGCCGACGGACGACCGGCGGCGGTCATCAAGGCCACGCGCCGCGCGCACATCGGCCACGGTGTCAGCGGTCCCGGTGCCGCCCTCTGGGTGGAGGCCGAGCCCGTGGCCGATGAGGCCGCCGACGATGGCCTCAAAGCTCTCGCTGCCGAATACAAGCAGCTCGTGGTGGCGATGCTGCAGCGCCGCGATGCGTGGCAGGTGATCGACTCGGTCAACAAGCTCACCGATCCCGGTGCGATCGCCGACACCGCTGGCTACGCGTCGTACCTCACCGACGTGCAGAAGCGTGATCTGCTCGAAACACCCGACGTCACAACTCGTTTGACGTCGCTCATCGAGTGGACCAAGGCTCATCTCGCCGAAGTCGAGGTCAACGACAAGATCTCCGGCGACGTCCGAGACGGTATGGAGAAGACTCAGAAGGAGTTCCTGCTCCGACAGCAGTTGGCGGCCATTCGCAAGGAGCTCGGCGAGGACGAACCCGACGGTGCCGACGACTACCGCGGCCGCGTCGAGGCTGCAGACCTACCCGAGAACGTGCGCGAACAAGCGCTCCGTGAGGTCGGCAAGTTGGAGCGCGCCAGCGATCAGAGCCCGGAATCGGGCTGGATTCGCACGTGGCTCGACACCGTCCTCGATCTGCCGTGGAGTAACACCACCACCGACAACACCGACATCGACTCTGCGCGTGCCGTTCTCGATGCGGATCACCACGGCCTCGACGACGTGAAGGATCGGATCGTCGAATACCTGGCCGTGCGTGCACGGCGGTCCGAACGCGGATTGCAGTCGGTCGGCGGACGCGGCTCCGGGGCAGTGATGGTGCTCGCCGGTCCGCCCGGAGTGGGCAAGACCTCGCTGGGTGAATCGGTAGCACGTGCGCTCGGTCGCACTTTCGTGCGCGTCGCGCTGGGTGGCGTCCGCGACGAGGCCGAGATTCGTGGACACCGTCGCACGTACGTCGGCGCTCTACCGGGCCGGATCGTTCGGGCCATCGGAGAGGCGGGATCGATGAATCCCGTCGTGCTGCTCGACGAGATCGACAAGGTCGGTTCGGACTATCGCGGCGATCCCAGTGCAGCACTGCTCGAGGTGCTGGATCCGGCACAGAATCACACGTTCCGTGACCACTACCTCGACCTGGATCTCGATCTGTCCGACGTGGTGTTCCTCGCTACCGCCAATGTGATCGACCAGATCCCCGGGCCGCTGCTCGACCGTATGGAACTGGTGACCATCGATGGATACACCGAGGACGACAAGGTCGTCATCGCTCGGAACTACCTGCTTCCCCGTCAGATGGACAGGGCTGCAGTTACATCCGACGAGGTGACGGTCACCGATGCCGCGCTGCGCAAGATCGCGGCCGACTACACCCGCGAGCCCGGAGTTCGGCAACTCGAACGTCTACTGGCCAAGGCCCTGCGCAAGGTGGCGACGAAGCTGGTGGGCGGCACCGATGTTCTCGAGATCGACGAGCCGGATCTCGTGGCCTACCTGGGCCGTCCGCGCTTCACCCCCGAGGCGCACGAGCGGACCGAAGTACCCGGCGTGGCAACAGGCCTCGCGGTCACCGGTCTCGGCGGTGATGTGCTGTTCATCGAGGCTGCATCGACCGACGGCGGTCCCGGTCTCGAGCTCACCGGCCAGCTCGGTGACGTGATGAAGGAGTCCGCGCAGATCGCGTTGTCCTACGTTCGTTCGCACGCAGCGCAATTCGGCGTCACTCCCGAATCTCTCGATCGCCGCATCCACGTGCACGTTCCTGCGGGAGCGGTACCGAAGGACGGCCCGTCGGCCGGCGTGACATTGGTGACGGCGCTGGTGTCGATGGCCACCGGGCGGCCGGTGCGATCGGATGTCGGCATGACCGGTGAGGTCACTCTGAACGGTCGGGTGCTGCCGATCGGCGGAGTGAAGCAGAAGCTGCTCGCTGCGCAGCGTGCCGGTCTGAAGACGGTGTTCATTCCGGCCCGCAACGAACCGGATCTGGACGACGTGCCCGCTGAAGTGCTCGAGGCGTTGGACGTTCGTCCGATGACCGACGTCGCCGACATCCTCGCGCTCGCACTGGAGCCGGTGGCAGCAGCCGCGGCGGCGTGAGTCGGCCGCACCCGAGGTCGGTCCCGGGCGGCGAAAGCCGTGTCCGGGGCCGTCCTGCGTTGCGTGCCTGATGTCGGTAAGGGCAGCCGCGCTTGACCTCGAGCTATGTCGAGGTTCTACCGTGATCACATGAGATCGACGATATGAGGATGATGACATGAGCATGGAAATGACCGCCTGGAATCAGATGTATCGCACGATGAACAGGCCCGACACTCAGTCGTCGTTCTCGAAGGAGACGGCCCGCAGGATCCTGACGTTCGCGGCGCCGCATCGCCGCGCCCTCGCTGGATTCCTGGTACTCAGCGTCGCGTTGGCCGTGCTCGCCGTCGCCACGCCGGTGTTGGCCGGACGGGTGGTCAACGCAGTCGTCGACGGACGCGAACTGCGCGTGGTGGTCTTGCTCGCGCTGGCGATCGCGGCGATCGCTCTGGTGGACGCGGCGGTCGGTCTGGTCAACCGGTGGCTCTCGGCGAACATCGGCGAAAGCCTGATCCTGGATCTGCGAACCGCTGTGTTCGACCACGTGCAGCGCATGCCGATCGCGTTCTTCACGCGAACCCGCACCGGTGCGCTGGTGAGCCGGCTCAACAACGACGTGATCGGGGCGCAGCGCGCATTCAGCACCACCCTGTCCGGAGTCGTCAGCAACCTGGTGACGTTGGCGCTGACGCTGGTGGTGATGATCGGGATCTCCTGGCAGATCACGCTTCTCGCACTGGTCCTGCTGCCGGTGTTCGTGCTTCCCGCGCGCCGGATGGGTCGACGCCTCGCACGTCTGCAACGCGAAGCGGCAGCGCACAACTCGGCGATGAGCACGCAGATGACCGAGCGCTTCTCGGCACCGGGCGCCACGCTGGTGAAGCTGTTCGGTCATCCCGAGCAAGAATCGGTGGAGTTCGCCGTGCGAGCTCGCCGCGTACGCGACATCGGCGTGCGCAGCGCGATGGTGCAGACGGTGTTCGTGACGGCCCTTACGCTGGTCTCGGCACTGGCTCTCGCAGTGGTGTACGGCCTGGGTGGTTTCTACGCTCTCAGTGGACGACTCGACCCGGGTTCGGTAGTGGCACTGTCCCTTCTGCTGGCGCGGCTCTACTCCCCGCTGACCGCGTTGGCCAGTGCTCGCGTGGAGGTCATGAGTGCGCTGGTCAGCTTCGAGCGTGTCTTCGAGGTGCTCGATCTCGTTCCGCTCATCGCCGATAAGCCCGATGCGCAGACGTTGTCGTCGGGGCCGGTGGCCGTGGAGCTCGACGACGTTCGATTCGCCTATCCGTCGGCGGACAAGGTCTCGCTCGCCTCGCTCGAGGAGGTCGCCACCCTGGATTCGCGCGGGGGAGAAGAGGTTCTGCACGGTGTGTCGTTCCGTGCCGAACCGGGTCAGATGGTTGCGCTGGTCGGAACGTCCGGTGCCGGAAAGTCCACCATTGCGCAGTTGGTGGCGCGGCTGTACGACGTCGACGGCGGGGCGGTCCGGCTCGGCGGCGTCGACGTAAGAGATCTGACGGCCGAGTCGGTGCGCGGCACCGTGGGAATGGTGACCCAGGACGGTCACCTGTTCCACGAGAGCATTCGGTCCAACCTGCTGCTACCGCGATCCGACGCCACCGACGAAGAACTGTGGGATGCGCTGTCGAGGGCACGGCTCGCCGATTTGGTGCGTTCCCTACCCGATGGCCTGGATACCGTCGTCGGCGAGCGTGGGTATCGGCTCTCCGGCGGTGAGCGTCAGCGCCTGACGATCGCGCGGTTGCTGATCGCGCAGCCTCGGGTCGTCATTCTGGACGAGGCCACGGCGTCACTGGATTCGACGTCCGAGGCCGCCGTGCAGGCCGCGTTGTCCGAGGCGCTGGAAGGAAAGACGTCGGTGGTGATTGCTCACCGACTCTCGACCATCAGGGCAGCCGACGTGATCCTGGTGATCGAGGACGGGCGAATCGCCGAGCGAGGAACACATGACGAGCTGCTCGCAGCGGGAGGTCGCTACGAGGAGCTGCATCGGACGCAGTTTGCTCAATCGGACAGGGCAGACCCGGCCGATCAGGCGACCTTTGCCGGGTCGGGTACCACCGTGGACGGGTCGTCGTCCGTGGCTGCGGCGAGCATCGGGGCGAACCCGTCGATTGCGTAGTTCAGTGACAGCGGGCTCGAGTAACCCAGGGCCGAGGGCAGGTTCGTGCTGAACGAGCCGATGTAGACGGTTCGGTCCTGTTGTACGACGTCGAGGGCGGCGATCAGGGGATCGGCCTGGTGCTGCTCTCGGCTCTGGCCGGCGATGACGAGTACATCGGTGTCCAGTCGGCCGAGATTCTCGGCGCTGAGCGTCTCGGACGCGTCGGGAATCTCGAAGCCGAGGTCGGTGAAGAACAGTGCGCGGATGTCGTCTTTGCCGAGGAGGAGATAGCTACCGTCGTCCATGACGAACGCGAGGGACAGTGACTTTCCGGTGAACTCCGGATTCTCGGCCTCGGTGGTGGCGAACTTCTGCTCGAGCTCGGTCGTCTGTTCCAGCGCTTGCCGCTTCTTGCCGAGCGCCTCGCCGACGACGGCGAACTCCTGCTGCCACGTTGCGGCCGGTAGGTCGTCGTAGCCACCGATGTCTGCGATCGTGGGGGCCATCCCGGAAAGCTTGTCGTACTGACCCTGGTCGATGAACGAGTACGGGCCGAGGATCAGGTCGGGTGCCTGCGCAGCGATCTGCTCGAGGTTGAGATCGGTGCTCCCGACCTCGGGTATCTCGGTGCCGTCGAGCGCTTCTCGAGCCCAGGGCCGCTGCCGGTAGTCGTAGCTCAGGTTGCCGCGTGTCGCAACCGGCTTGACGCCTAGTGCGAGTGCGAAGTCCTGCTCGTTGAACCCGATCGTCACCACGCGAGTGGGCTCGGTATCGATGACCGTCTCACCGAATCGGTGCTCGATGGTGACGGGGAAGCCGTCTGCGCTGCCGGAATCCGTGGACATGGCGGTTGTTTGGTCCGACGAACAGCTCACCGCCAGTGCCAGAACAGTGGCACCGGCGGCGGCCAGTAGAACAGGGGTTCTCATTGAATCTCCTCGCTGGAAACTAAGCGAGGTTAGCCTAACCGATCACCCGGCGCGGTGGGGTTGTCCGAAAACGCACCGGGTGATCCGATCAGCAGTTCGTTGTTGCCGGTACTCCCGCGAATCGCTGGTCGATCCACTCGAGCGCCTGCGGCAGACCGAGTACAGCCGCGGTCAGGTGATCGTTGCTGGGCACCTTCACCTCGGTCACCAGAACTCCGGCACCGCAGTATCGGGCGATCGTGTTGTCGATGGCACTGACCGGGATCAAGGCATCGGAGGGGCTGTGCCACTCGAAGTACGGTGCCTTCGGCACGCCGGGGTACATCTCGACGCTGTTCTCGTTGACGGCCGCAACCATCTCCGGGCTGTTCATCAGGTCCAGCGTGCCCGCCACCTCCATGGCGCTCTTGCCGGCACCCGCGGCGATGATGTCGTTGGTGCACCCGTTCTGCATCTTGGCCTCGATCTCCTTGCCCAGTGGGTTGAGCTGGGAGCTGATCGGGATGCGGGTGGGGTACTCGCGTTCGATACCGAGCGCGGCGGCGAACGCAAGACCGAACATGGGGTGCGGGGCGAAACCGAGATCGCGTGCCATGCGCTCGAGGTTCATCGGAGCGCCGCCGGCGGCGCTACCGACGATGTTCAGTTCGGGTGCGTAGTCGTTCTGCAATGCCGCGGCCCACGCCGTCGCCATGCCGCCACCGGAGTAGCCGGCCAAGGCGACCCGGCTCTGCTGAACCTGGATCGGATCGAAGCGCTGCGTGGCGCGAATGCTGTCGAGCACGATCTGTCCGCCGAGCTTGGCGGCACCGTATGCACTTCTCGGTCCGAGGTGATCGGCGATGGCGACAGTCCAGCCGCGCTGCAGCACAGCGTTCAGCGCCGGTGCCTCACGAATTGCCAGATTGGGGTCGTTGGACCAGAGCGCTTGTGAAGGTGCACATTCGAGACCGAGTGCATTGATGATGTGTTGGTAAGAAAGCAATGGGCCGTCGGGTGCTTTGTTACGCGGAACCATGACGGTATTGATCGCCGCAATGGGATCACCCGCCGAATCGGTCGAGCGGAACTTGAGCTGCCACACGTCGATGTCGAAGAATCCGGGCGGTGGAGGCATGGGTCGGCTGGAGATCACGTCGCCCGGTCGCAGAACTTCCAAATCCGCAGGCGGTGCACCGAATCCGTCGGCGATCGGGGTCGGCATGAGCGGCTCGGCCGCCGCCTGACCTGCGCCGACGAGCGATGAACACAACACGGCCGCAGCCGTTATCGTGGCAGCGCCTGCCAATTTGAGAACCCGCATGTAAGTAATCCCCTCCGTGCCTGATTCGAAGCGGCGTGCGCTTCGATGATCCAGCAAGCTCCAGTGCAGCCGGCCCGCAAATCGTTATAGCTGTCAAAGCGTGACTCGTTACGTTCCCCCGGCAACGACAAGACGAACGGTACGCACTGGAGGATTCTATGGCAACAGAAGAACGGTACTTGTGCCGGTTTCCCGGTAAGCGCGAAATCCTCTGGTGCTCGTACACGTAGCGCTATTCGGGAGCGACTTCTTTCGGTGCTTTGTCCGGACGCAAGCCGCGCCAACTCGGATGCCGTAGGTGACCTGATTCGGTTGCCTCGTAGAACCGCACCTCGCCGACGAGGACCGGTTCCACCCACACCGCCCCGTTCCGATCGGCGGTGGGCAGTACCGAGGAGAACGGACTGTCCGACGCCTCGAGGGGCGCGAGCAATGCCGCGAGAGTATCGAGGGCACGGTCGTCGAACCCGGTTCCGACGCGGCCGACGTACCGCAGGCTGTCCCCGTCGGGGATCCCCATCAGCAGGGAGCCGAATCCACCCGCGCGACGACCCTGGCCCCTACGCCATCCACCGATCACGACTTCCTGTGTTCGCCAGTTCTTGTGCTTGATCCATGTGTGGGCGCGCTTACCCGGTTGATAGACGGAGTCGGTCCGTTTGGCAACGATGCCTTCCCAGCCACGTTCTCTGCTTTCGGCGATGGCGTCCTCGGCGGAACCCGTCAGCTGTGGTGGTACCAGCACCGAGTCGAGTCCGGTGGTCAGTAGGTCGAGGAGCCGTCGTCGATCCGAGTATTTCTTCCGCAGCAGTGAGGTGCCGTCCAGGTACAGCAGATCGAAGGCGATGAATCGGATCTGGTCGGAGGTGGCGTTCTGTAGCCGTTCGAAGCTGCTGATCCCGCTGTCGTCGAACACGACTACTTCTCCGTCGACGACGGCGTCGTGTTCGGCGAGGTCGTCCGCCAGAGATTGGAGGGCTCCGAACTTCTCGGTGTAATCGTTACCGCTGCGCGTGCGCAGCGTCATCGAGCCGTGCACGAGTTCAGCGACAATGCGAAACCCGTCCCACTTGCCCTCGAAGGACCACTCGTCTTCCGAGAGACCGAGAACATCGCCGGCGGTGGCGAGCATCGGTGAGATGGTCTTCGGTGGGGGATTTTCGGTCGTCGCGCTGGATGGGTCCTTCATCAGATGCATGAGCCACTGGTTGCCCTTGGTGCGAATCAACGCGAACCTGCCCATAGCCTGGGAACCGTGCAGCACCACGATCACTTCGTCGTCGCGCCACTTCTCGAGTTCGTAGGTTCCGCTGTCCCAGATCGAGACCTCACCACCGCCGTACTCGCCCTTCGGTATCCGACCGGAGAACGAGGCGTATTCGAGGGGGTGGTCCTCGGTGTGTACGGCGAGCCGGTTCTGCTTGGGGTCGACCGGAATGTTCTTGGGGACGGCCCACGAGACCAGGACTCCGTCGTGTTCGAGTCGAAAGTCGTAGTGCAGGCGTCGGGCGTGATGTTCCTGGATGACGAAGGTGTCGTTGTTTCCCTGCGGCTCGGCGATTGTGGGTACTGGCTCGGGGGTTCGGTCCGCGCTGCGCATGCTGCGGTATTTATCGAGCTTGTCTTTGGCGGTGCTGCTCTTCGTTTTGGCGCCGCCGGAGTCCATGGCAGGGTCCAGACCTGCCAGTAGATCGCCGGTATCGGCGAATCGCTCCAGGACTTCTTCGAACCGAAGTTGTTGCAGCCCTGATGCTTCCAGCTCGTCCCAGGTTCGTGGTGCCGCGACGGTGGGGAGTGTTCGTCCGCGCAGCGAGTACGGTGCGACCGTCGTCTTCTTGCCGTTGTTCTGGCTCCAGTCGACAAATACTCGACCGGTGCGCTTCGCTTTCGCCATCGTGGCGGTCACCCGGTTCGGCGAACGCTCTTCGAGCAGGGTGGCAACACGTTTGGCCACGGTGGACGCACCTGCTGTCGACAGTGGCGTCTCCAACGGGACGTACAGGTGAATTCCCTTACTGCCGCTGGTGACCGGGTACGCGGTCATGCCGATGTCGCCGATCAGATCTCGGATCTCGCAGGCCACCTCGGCGCACCGGGCGAGATCGACGTCGTCGCCGGGGTCGAGATCGAAAACCATGCGGGTGGCGGGTCCGGGCTCGGTGCCGTCGAATCGCCATTGCGGCACGTGCGCTTCGATGGCTGCCTGCTGCCCGAGCCACGCCAGATCGGCTGCGCCGGAGAACAGCGGGTAGGTGACGACGCGGTCCGAGTGCTGCATCGCCCGTCGATGGAGCCAGTCGGGTGCCGATGCAGCGAGGTTCTTCTCGAAGAACGACGACTGGTCGACGCCGTTCGGCCAGCGTTTACGGGTCACGGCGCGGTCGACGAGGTGCGGCAGCATCGCCTGGGAGATGGCAACGTAGTACTCGATGACGTCGCCCTTGGTGGTGCCCGTGTCGGGGAACAGCACTTTGTCGAGGTTGGTGACGGAGACCTTTCGACCTTCGATCTCGAGCGTGGCCATCGTCTCAGGTTAATGGCCGCCGTCAGAACCTGCGGGCAAGTTATGACAGGCTCGATCTCATGGCAACGATCAGTGTCTCGGTACAGATGCCGGAGAGTCCGCAGGGCGCGTGGGACAAGGCTTCCGCGCTCGATCGGTTCGACGAGTGGATGACGATCCACGGTGGATGGTGCAGCCCGCCGCCGAAGAAGGTCGACAAAGGCACCGAGGTGTCGTCGTTGGTGAAGGTGAAAGGGTTCAAGAACACCATCAACTGGACCTTCACCGAATACGACGAGCCCAAGCTGATCGAAATGTCCGGCCGCGGCAAGGGCGGGGTCAGGATTTCGCTGACCGTCCACGTGCGCGAGGCCGAGGGTGGTTCGGAGCTGACCCTCGATGCGAAGTTCGGTGGGGGTGTGCTGTTCGGTCCGGTGGGGTCGGTGGTGGCGCGGGCTCTCGACACCGATGTCAAGAAGTCCGTTGCGAACCTGGCAGCGTTGAAGTGACAGAGCCCTTGCTGAAGTAGTTGCATGA